>DCIG01000016.1 GCA_002315855.1 Lentisphaeria bacterium UBA1732
GCGCCATGATGGGCGGTATGGGCGGTATGGGCGGATTCCCCGGTATGGGCGGCGCTCCTGCAGCCGGCGGTGAAGGCGGTGCAGCTCCTGCAGGCGGTATGCCCCCGATGGGCGGCATGGGCGGCATGGGCGGTATGCCTATGATGGGCGGCATGATGGGCGGCATGGGCGGCATGGGCGGTATGCCTATGATGGGCGGCATGGGCGGCATGTTCGGCGGTATGGGTGGCGGCGATCAGGCCGGTACCGGAACTCCGGACAAGGGCAGCCAGATTCCGAAAGGATTCAATGCCGACGGCCCGACCTACACCAAAGTTGAAATCAAGAAAGACGAACCCATTTGGAAACTTTGGGATGAAGAAAAGAAAGCCTGGAAAGACATCGAACCTCTGAGCTATCCGTCCGGCGGTGCCGGCGGCGGCATGGGCATGATGATGGGCGGCTTCGGCGGAGGCGGCAGCCTTCTGAAGGCCGGCGTCAAGCAGATCGGCGACATCAAGTATGTCAAAGACGGTTCCGCGGCTCAGACCATGGATGCTTATCTTCCTGAAATTCCTGCCGGCAAGACCGTTCCGGCAATCATCTACATCCACGGCGGCGCCTGGATGGGCGGAAGCGCCCGCGGCTGCAATGCAGGATTCTTCGATCGTCTGACCAAGGCCGGTTATGCTGTATTCAGCATCAACTACCGTCTCTCCAGCGAAGCGAAGTTCCCGCGTGCCACCAACGACGCCAAAGCGGCAGTCCGTTACGTCCGCGCACATGCCAAGGAATACGGCATTGATCCGGATCACATCGGCGCAATCGGCGACAGCACAGGCGGAAATATGGCCGGCGTTCTCGGTTCCACCTCCAACATCAAGGGTCTCCTGATCGGCGATATCAGCGACAATGCAGAAGTTTCTTCCGCAGTTCAGGCTGTTGTTGACCTCTTCGGCCCGCAGGATGCATTCCGCATGAACGAACACGTCAAGGCTTCCGGCATCGGCGGCATGGACCACACCTCCATCATGGCCGGCTATCTCGGCGGCGACTGCAATTCCCATAAGGAACAGACATTCCTCATCGATGCTTCTGCCTACGTCCCGACCCTGGATCCGAAGACTGCTCCGGCATTCCTGATTCAGCACGGCACAGCCGACACAGTCGTTCCCGATGGAGCCTCCAAGGACTTCCATAAGGCCCTCGTAGCCCGTATCGGCAAAGAAAAAGCTATCTATGAATCCTTTGAAGGCGCAGCCCATGAAGACGGCCGCTTCTTTGATGAAAAGAACAGCAAGCGCATCATCGAATTCCTCGATAAGTATCTGAAGGTCAAATAATCTGATTCAATCACAGATTATTCATCCCGGATGATTCAACGGCATTGCAGAGCAATCTGCAATGCCGTTTTTGCTGTGTGCATTCCCGTAAGCAGTGTCATCGGATAAACAATCCGTCCATCAAAAGAAAAACGCCGCCACAGACGGGATGTCTGCAAACGGCGTTTGAAATGAGAGCTAAATTCAAAACCCGGAGGGAAGAATCACTCCATCAGGCGGGGCTGAACGAGGAACTCGGACTGAGAACGAACAACGCGGTCGTTGATAATGCGGAGCAGGTGATGAATGGATTCCGAACCGACCTGCGTAAAGCAAATATCAATGGACAGAGGCGGCTTTTTGAAATACTGAAGCAAATAAGAATTGTGGTTGCAGCTCAGCAAATCATACTGGTCCAGGTCAACGCCCATGGCGCGCAGTTCATTGGTAACGCCCAGAAGATCATCGTCCGAGCAGAAAAAGAGGGCTTTCGCCTGAGAAGTTTTCAGGAAGTTTTCAGCCTGTTCGCGGTAAATATCCCAGCAGGGGCATTTCGCCTTGTTGGGTTCCGGGAGAGCGGGGAGGAACTTATCGACCTCAATTCCCAGCGAATTAGCGTGTTTCGTGAAAACATCGACACGGGCATTGTATTCCGCATGGATCCGGGAAGCACTGAAGACAGCGGCGTTCTTGTGTCCGCGTCCGTAGAAATAGTTGGCCGCGATATGCCCGACGATACTGTTGTCATAGTAAACGAAATCGCAGACAACGTCGGACGAGAGATTGCCTTTGCAGCGAATCCAGACCATCGGTACGAGGCGTGAGATTTCGACAAGGACTTCCGCGCCTTTTTTCGTGCCGGGTTCGCCGTAGACAATGATTCCATCGTAGAGGCGTTTCAAGAGCATGGGATCGAACGGATGAATCAAATCCGCATCCAGGACGGTGAGGGTAAAACCGAGGGCATTGGCTTCATGAATCAGGCTGGAAATCAGCTCGGTATTGGTGGGACAATTCATGAAAACACGAGTCGGGACATTAGGCATCATCAGCAGTACCAGATTGCCGGTGCGGACCCCATGACGAGCAGAATCTTTCGGACCGCGGCGGCGGATATTCGGGAACCAGCCAATACTCTCCATCGCCTTGCGAACGCTTTTCGCGGTGGATTCTGCGACTTTTTCAGGGTGATTGAGAACGTTGGATACAACACTTACACTTACGCCGGCACGATTGGCGACATCAAGGATTGTCGGCTTTTTTTGTTCTTTTTTTGATGACATTTTCTGACCTGAATGTAGGATAAAATGAGTTTAGAAAAGTGAGATTGCAGAAATAACATACAACAACTTTATGCAATTTTCAATAAAAAAATGCAAAAAATAAAAAAATCGTAAAAAAAACTTGATTTTTTGCGTGATATGCCGTAGATTATTATAGGCAATGTCTGCGGAGAGATTTCAAAAGACAAGCAGGAAAAGCTGTAAAACGCACCGCCGGCGGGGTTTGAAATCAGCTCCATAAAAAAACAAACGCAATGATTGCCAAACGGGAACTTTCCCGGCATTTTCACGCCCGAAACGGCAATCTGAGGACAAGGAAGGAGTCATTTTCATGAAACGTTTCTGCAAAACATTCTGTGCCATTTTCTTTTTTGCGAGCTGCACGATTCTCACGCTCTGCATGACATCCTGCAAAACCCATGTGCCCCGCGGCTCGGTGGAAGAACTGGCGGCGTACATGATGAAAATGAACAACGGTCTGTGGGACGGAACCGTAGCCAGCACGCAGGATGTTCAGGCCGAAACCGGGTTTTCATTGGAAATAGCGAAAAAACAGGTTTTCTTCTTTGAATACAACCCGAATCTGAAAAAGGGGAAAGCGAAGCTGGAATACGTCAAAAAGAACGGATACATGTATATTCTCGGCAGTAAATTCGATGCCGAGGTCAACGGGAATTACGTCATGATCGGGCATGGAGAAAACCCGAAGAAAGCCCAGCTGATTCAAACCTTCAAGGAGTTCTGAAGGACATCGGCGGAGCCAAACGGGGGGAGAAATGTTCACGAAACGCTTTCCGCGGAGCTGAAGAGAGTATCATTCACAAGGGATGGGGACAACCTCAATTCAAAAGTTTTCGGCGGGAAGATTCCGACTTGAACCTGCGGGGGATTCCTCCGCGATTTCGATTGCGGAACGAATGACATCGCATTCAAAAAGATTTTCATGACGGGTGTCCGATTTGATTGAAATGCTTTGCAGGACGGTCAAATCGGGCATTTCGCTCATTCTGGCAAGACATTCGTCCGAAATGACTCCGTAACAAGGATCGGATGTCGACAAAATGAGGTCAAACCTGCGGATGCCGGAACGTTTCAGTCCGGGAAGCAAAGCAAGCATGGATTCATCGGAATCGACATAGAAAATGCGGCGTTCCGCCATCAGTTCCGGGGTCATTTCAGGCAGGAAGAAGATGTCGGTAACAATCACGTCTTCCGTATTGTTCAGGATGTTATCCGAGGCGGCTTCCGCCTGATAAGAAGTGAAAAACAAGGCGATTTGCCCTGCAATGCAGAAGATGAACGATGCCACGGAAAGGAAGAAAATCCCGGAGACAGGGAAAAGGCGGCGGGATGAGGAGGAAGCTCCGGACAGTCTGGCAAGTCCCCAAAACGACAGGAAAAGGAACAGAGGCGACATCATAAGGAAATGACGCGCGCCCCAAATCATACCGATGTCGGACTGCGTCAGAATCGGAGGAATGACGATGCAGTACAGGACGGCCGTCCACGTGCAAACCCGCAGGGTGCGGCTGTTTGAAGACAAAAGCTCGCGCCACAGGAGGAAAAATCCGGCATACAGGGGGGAACAGGTGATGAAACCGACATTGAAGCCTGCGTATTTCACGAAATTCCAAAGCGTGTGGTCTCCGCCGTTCAGAAAACAGCGCAAATGCAGGAACAAAAGCATCCAGAGGGCGGCGCAAACGGCAAGGATGACGCGTTTCGTGCGATAGAAGCCGCGAAACGCACCGGAAAGAAGCATCAGCGCAAACGGAATCAGCAAAACGGAATCGGAAACCGGAAGAAACGGAGTGTGATTGTCAAAGCGGAACAGGTACATCCGATAGCCGCGAAGGAGTTTCAGATACAGGGGAACAGGCGCAATATCCTGAGCATTATGCGTGTAATACAATGCGCCGTGAAAACCGAGGATGTGTCCGTAAAACACATAATTGAACAGGCAGAGCGGCAAGGCGGCAATCAGAACACCCGCCGAAAAAGCAATCAGCTGACGGACAGGGGGACGTTTCCATGAGCTTAACACCTCCGCCGCAAAAATCGCCGCCGCAATGACGGCAAATTCCTCGCGCAGCCATATTCCCGCCCCCAAAACGATACCGGACGCGGCATGATGCTTTTTCAGGAGCAAATACCATGCCGCAACAGGGAACACACAGGACAGCGTCATTTCCCACACCGTGCCGGAATAAAACAGATAAGGCGCGGAAATGAGAAGAAGAACCGCCAGTCGGACCGATGTTTTCGCAGAGATATGGAGTTCCTGCAAACACAGCAGGAAAAACAGAAACGTCAGAACCGTACCGAGAACAGGAAGAAAGAGCAGTGTGCCGAATCCCCCAAGCCGCCACAGCAGAGAGGAGAAAAAAGGATAGATGACAGGCAGAATCGATCGGAATTTCCCGGTTGCGGCATCCAAGTGAAAATGAAATGTGCCGGGAAAATAATTCTTCGCCGCGTCAAATGTGCCGGGAGCTTCAAACAAATCGGTCCCGTGTTCAGCGAGCTGACGGGCAGTCATGATTTTGTTGCCGTTGTCGGTGGTCCAAATCGGGACAGACGGCAAAAGGACGGCCTGCACCATGAGCAGAACAAGCAAAACTGTGCAGAATATCAGAATCCGGCGGAAGCGGTTTTCGTGTGAAGGACAGAGAGTCATGGAAACGATGGCAGATTTTTTCAGAAAAAAAATGAATGAAATTTGAGAAAATCATTGCAGTTGAGCTAATTTTCCAAAAGGCCTTTGAAATCAGCAACATTATTATAATATAATGTCCAGCCAATGCAAAATCAAGCAATGCAGTGAAGACAGCAACATGAATCCGGCGAAAAACGTGCATTCTGTCCGGAGGCGCATCCGCGAAAAACGGAAATCCGGCAAGCATCTCTGCCGATGAGGGACAGAGAGACGCTACTATTTTCGCTGTTTTTTTTCAAATTTTCTTGAAAAAGTGCAGGGACACTCCTATATTAACGAAACATTCATTTCAAAAAACCTCAGAGCCAATTTCAAAAGGCCTTTTGGAATCAGCTTCTTATCAAACCATGGAGTCATCACAAGATGGATATGTCCACTGCTTACAGCATTCGCAGTCTTGCGGAAGAAATCGGGAAATGCCCGAACGAATTTACCAAAGCCGACATCATCAACTATGTCAAGCAAAATGGAATCCGCCACATCAACTTTCAGTATCCGGCCGGAGACGGCAGACTGAAAACGCTGAATTTCGTCATTCACAGCGGCGACTATCTGGATGAAATTCTGTCCTGCGGCGAACGCGTGGACGGGTCCAGTCTGTTCCCGTTCATCGAAGCCAGCAGCAGCGACCTGTACGTGATTCCGCGTTTCCGCACCGCGTACATGGACCCGTTCTGCGAACTGCCGACCCTGAATCTGCTTTGCTCCTACTACGACAAGGACGGCAATCCGCTGGAAAGCGCACCGGAATACACGCTCCACAAAGCCTGCAAGGCATTCAAAGAGGCCACGGGCTATGAATTTCAGGCGATGGGCGAGCTGGAATATTACGTCATCGCGCCCGATGAAGGACAGTTCCCGGCAGTCGACCAGAAAGGCTATCATGAATCCGCGCCGTATGCCAAGTTCGGCGAATTCCGCCAGCTGTGCATGAACTACATCGCCAAGGCGGGCGGCAAAATCAAATACGGACATTCGGAAGTGGGCAACTTCACTCTGGACGGGAAAATCTACGAACAGAATGAAATCGAATTTCTGCCGGTGAACGCCGAGGACGCCGCCGAACAGCTCCTGCTTGCCAAGTGGATCATCCGCAATCTCGCGTTCCAGTACGGCTACGACATCACTTTCGCGCCGAAAATCACCGTGGGCAAGGCAGGTTCCGGAATGCACATCCATTTCCGCGTGATGGGAGACGGGAAAAACCTGATGCTCAAGGACGGAGTTCTCTCCGATGTCGCCAAGAAGGCAATCGCGGGCATGATGACGCTTGCGCCGTCCATCACGGCATTCGGGAACACCAATCCGACCTCGTATTTCCGTCTGGTGCCCCATCAGGAAGCCCCGACGAACGTGTGCTGGGGCGACCGCAACCGCTCCGTGCTGGTTCGCGTTCCTCTGGGATGGACCAGCAAGAAAGATCTGTGCAGTCAGGCCAATCCGCTGGAACAGGCGGGCGGTTTCGACACCACACAGAAACAGACCGTGGAAATGCGTTCTCCGGACGGGTCCGCCAATGTGCATCTGCTGCTGGCAGGTCTCGCCGTAGCGGCGCGCACCGGATTTGAAATGGAAAACGCCCTGGATGTGGCGGCCAAGACCTACGTGAACGTGAATATTCACAAGGATGAAAACCGGGCATTGCTGGACAGTCTGTCCACACTTCCCGACAGCTGCGCCGCCTCTGCGGACTGTCTGGAAGCCCAGCGCGCCTACTACGAAAAAGCGGGCATTTTCAGCCCCGCCATGCTGGATGGTCTGATTGCGGGTCTCCGCAAATTCGAGGACCGCACACTCCGCGCCGACATCGGCAATGACCAGGAGAAGATTCTGGGACTTGTGGAACAGTATTTCCACTGCGGATAACACGATATTCGCCCCCGAACGCACCGTGCAGGAAACTCCGGTGCGTTTTTTATTTCGCGGGAACGGCTGAGCGGCGGCGACTGCATTTTCAGACAAAGGAGCTGATTTCAAAAGTCCTGCGGGGCACAATGAAATCAGTTCAAAGGCATACCGTTTCACAACAGGTGTTTTACGGGGTGTTTCTGCACAGGAAATGCAGTTTCGGCGGTTTCTATGAAAAAAAACGCGGAATTTCCTTTATAAATCGGGAAAGGCGTGCTATATTATTGGGCGAATCACTGTTTTTACAAAATTTTCATCAAAAACCATTTAAGGATACGAACCATGTCGGAAGAAACGAACGGCAAACAGGGGAAAGCGCAGGTGGACTTCATCTGTCCTGAAAACAGCTGTGATGGAATCGTACAGTTCAACCTCAACGAATGCACGACAGGCAAGATTCAGGCTCTCTGCCCGAAATGCCATAAACCCTACGTATTTGACCATGAACTGCGTCAGAAATTCACGAAATTGCAGAATCTGATTTCTGCGGTGCGTGATGCGGAAAGCATTCTGGGGGACTGCTGTGTCTCGGTGGACGTTCCCGGCGGAAGCGTAAAAGTGCCGTATGCACTGCTGCTGACCCGCCTGAACACCATGCTTACTCTGCGCGTGGGCGACAAAACCGTGGATTTTCACCTGTGGATTGAGCCGTCTTCTCCGCAAACATTCCGTTGAACAAACATTTACAGAATCGAGGATACATCATGAACGATCAAGAAATTATCGCCGCATTTGAAGAAGCCGGAGCACTTCTTACCGGACATTTCCAGCTCCGCAGCAAAAAGCACAGCAACCGTTTTTTCCAGGCTGCCCTGATTTTCAAAAAACCATGGGTCGGCGAAGCGCTTTGCGCAGAGCTGGCGAAACGCATGAAAGAAGCGGGAATTGATGCGGAAACCGTGATTTCGCCTGCCGTCGGCGGACTGTTCGTCGGACAGGAAATCGCCCGCGCCCTGCATATTGAATCCATTTTTGCGGATAAAGACAACGACCAGCTGGTCCTGAAACGCGGTTTCCAGCTGAAACCGGGCGAAAAAGTCATCGTCGCGGAAGACGTGGTTACCGAAGGCGGACGCGTCCAGCAGACGATTGATCTGGTGAAGTCGAAAGGCGCGATTCCGGTTGCCGTGGCAGTCATCACCGACCGCAGCGGAGGGAAAGCCTCTTTCGGGGGGATTCCGTTCTACAGTCTGATCAAGCTCAATCTGCCCACCTACACAGCGGAAGAATGCCCGATGTGCAAGGCAGGACAGGCAATCGACGTTCCCGGCTCCAAATCCTAATCGCTCCAACTTGAGATTCACACATGTTCGCAAATCTTGTCAAAAAAGTATTCGGCAGCAAATCTGCCCGCGACGTCCGGCGTTTGCGCCCCCTCGTGGCGAAAATCAATGAACTGGAAGAAAGCTATCAGGCTTTGACCGAAGAACAACTTCGTGCGAAAACGCAGGAGTTCAAGGAGCGTTACGCCAAAGGCGAAACCCTCGATTCGATGATGTGCGAAGCCTACGCCGTCGTGAAAAATGCCTGCCGCAGAATGCAGGGAAGGACCTACGAAGTCTGCGGACATCAGCTGGTCTGGGATATGGTACCCTTCGATGTGCAGCTCATCGGCGGCATCGTGCTTCATCAGGGGAAAATCGCGGAAATGGCGACCGGGGAAGGGAAAACGCTGGTTGCGACACTGCCGCTGTACCTGAACGCCATCACGGGCAAAAACTGCCAGCTCGTTACGGTCAATGATTATCTGGCCAAACGCGACTCGGAATGGGTCGGGCGCGTTTTTGAATTTCTGGGACTTACCGTCGGGTGCATCCAGAACTCCATGCACCCCGCAGAACGCAAGGCCCAATACGCCTGCGACATCACCTACGGAACAAACAGCGAATTCGGGTTCGACTATCTGCGCGATATGGGCATGGCCTCCGACAAGGAACATCTGGTCCAGCGGGATTACTACTTCGTAATCATCGACGAAGTGGACTCCATCCTGATTGATGAAGCCCGCACCCCGCTGATCATCTCCGGTCCGGTGAATGAATCGACCCACCAGTTCGACAAACTTCAGCCGCTGGTTGCCGATTTGTTCCGCCGTCAGTCGACCCTGTGCGCCCGCTTCCTGCAGGAAGCAAAGAATATTCTGGACCACCGTGATACCGCCACGCCGGAAGAAATGGATTTGGCAATGAAGCGTCTGCTTCAGGTCAAATTCGGGATGCCGCGCCACAAACAGCTGGCACATATTCTGGAAGACGCGGAAATCCTGAAGCGTCTGGAAAAGACGGAATCTTTCGTGCGCAGCGACCAGAACCGGGGTCTGCTTCAGGAAGTGCAGGGCGATTTGTTCTTCGCCATGGATGAAAAGCAGAACGAAGCCGACCTCACGGAACGCGGACGCGATGCGGTTTCGCCCAACGATCCGGACGCATTTGTTTTGCCGGATTTGCTGAACACGCTGCATGACATCGACAATGACCCGACAACCGATTACCGCGAAAAACTGATTCGCCGCAAAGAATTTCAGGACGGCTATGCGGACAAGAGCGAACGACTGCAAAACCTGTCCCAGCTTCTGCGCGCATACTGTCTTTTCGAGAAGGATGTGCACTATGTCGTAATGAACGGCAAAGTGCTGATTGTGGACGAACACACGGGCCGCATTCTGCCGGGACGCCGTTTCAGCGATGGTCTGCATCAGGCTTTGGAAGCCAAGGAAAGTGTAGTCATCGAACGCGAAACCCAGACGCTGGCCACAATCACGATTCAGAACTACTTCCGCATGTACACCAAGCTCGCCGGCATGACCGGTACCGCCGAAACGGAAGCAAACGAATTTCACCAGATTTACAAGCTGGATGTGGTGGTCATCCCCACCAACAAGCCGTGCATCCGCAAGGATGAAAACGACTGTGTCTACAAGACGAAACGCGAAAAATTCCGCGCCATCGTGGAAGAAACGGAAGCCGCCCACAAACGCGGTCAGCCTGTTCTGCTCGGCACCATCTCCGTGGAAGACTCCGAACTGGTCAGCCGTATGCTCCAGCTGAAGAAAATCCCGCACAACGTGCTGAATGCCAAAAATCACGCCCGTGAATCGGAAATCGTGGCATTGGCAGGACACCGCGGCGCGGTTACCGTCGCCACCAACATGGCAGGACGCGGAACCGACATCAAGCTGGAAGAAGGCGTGGCGGAACTGGGCGGACTGCTCGTGCTGGGCAGCTCCCGTCATGATTCGCGCCGTATCGACCGCCAGCTGAGAGGACGCTGCGGACGACAGGGCGACCCCGGCAGCTCGCATTTCTATGTATCGCTGGAAGACAACCTGATGCGCCTGTTCGGGTCCGACCATATCGTATCCATCATGGAACGTTTCGGCATGGAAGAAGGAGAAGAACTTCAGCATCCGCTGCTGAGCCGCTCCATCGAAACCGCACAGCGCCGCGTGGAACAGCATCACTTCGCAATCCGCAAACGCACACTGGAATACGACGATGTGATGAACAAACAGCGCGAAGTCATTTACGGCTTCCGCCGCGAAACGCTGTTCAGCGAAGACTGCCGGAAATCCCTGTTCAACATCATCGAAATCGAAGTCGGGCGTCATGTGGATGAAGCCTTCGCGCTTGCCGCAAAGGACGAAAAAGGAGCGTTCAACAAGGGACTTCTGCTTGCCTGGCTGAACCTGACGTTCCCCATCGGCTTCACGGAGAATGATTTGACCGAAACAGAGGGCGAAGGCGCAGCAGACAAGCTGGTGGCGCAGATTATGAAGCGCATCAGCGATATGTACGACATCAAAGTGTCGCTGGAAGACCCGAATGCCCTGAAATGGCTGGAACGCCAGATCATCCTGGACGCCATCGACAACAAGTGGCAGGAACACCTGCGCGTCATGGATGAACTCCGCAGCAGTATCGGACTGCGCGCTTACGCCCAGAAAGACCCGCTGGTGGAATACAAGCGCGAAGCCTTCCGCATCTTTGAACAGCTGATGAATGATGTGGATCAGGAAATCATCAGCAAAATCTTCCGTTCCGCCACCAGCATGGCGGCGTTTGAACGCTTCGTGCCGAATGCGCGCCAGATTCTCATGCAGAGAGCGGCCATGCAGCAGGCTCAGAAGGCTCAGATGGAAGCTCAAATGCGTGCCGCAATGGCGGAAAACGCAAACAATATTCCCGCAGAATCCGATCAGCAGGGCTGATTGGACGCGGGAAGCAGGTATCCGTACATGAAACAGCGCTTTGCAGCAGCACTTCTGGTGATTTTGCTTGCGGCAGGCGCTGTTCCTGCTTTTGCGGGAAAAGAAGCGAATGATGCTCTGCGAGAAAAGGCTCTGGCGGGGGATAAAAAAGCCGCATTCGAGCTGGGAAATGAATATTTCTACGGGACGGAAACGCGGAAAGCGAATCCTGTTCTGGCGGCACACTGGTTCAAGACAGCATCCCCGAATTTTCCCGAAGCGATGTTCAATTACGGGCTGTGTCTGGAACAGGGGCTGGGCGTGGAGCGCGACCCCGTCGCGGCGGCGGAATGCTACCGGATTGCCGCCGAAAAGAAATGTATGCCGGCAGAATACAATTATGCGCTGATTCTGAAAAAAGGACTGGCCGTCAAGTCTGCGGCAGAACTGGAAAAATACAAGGAAAAGGATTTGCCGAAAATCGACCCCGTGAAAGCAACGGCCATGCTCCAAAGCCTCGCCGCCCGCAACTATGTGCCGGCAATGGTGGAATACGCGGCGGAACTGGTGGCGAAAAGCAATGACATTTCCGAAGAGACGGCCGGGAAAGCGTTTGATCTGGCATCCCGTGCCGTGAAACAGCCGGATGCCCCTGCCCGCGCGTGGCGCGTTCTGGGCGACTGCTATTTTTCCGGAATCGGGACGCTCCCCAACGGCGAAAAAATGATTGAAGCACTGGAGACAGCCGTTGCCAAAGGAAGTCTGGAGGCACTGACACGGCTGGGGTACTGCTTCGAGTTCGGAATCAACGTCAAAATGGATCAGGCGAAAGCACTGGCCTATTACGAACGCGCCGCGAAAGCAGAACTGCCCGCCGGAATGCTGAAGTATGCAGACTTCATCGCGTCCGGTGCAGTGAAAGACAAGGGGCTTGATGCGGCAGTGGAATGGTACGAAAAATCTGCCCTTGCGGGCAACCCGGAAGCCCTGTACCGTCTGGGAACCTACGCCGCACGCGGAATCGGACTGGAGAAGAATCTGAAAATCGCTTCGGAATTTTTTCTGGAAGCGGCGAAACGCAACCATCTCCATGCCCAGTATGAGCTGGCCTGCATGTATCTGCAAAAAGACGGGCCCGTAGTGCCGGACGATAAAACGGCATTCTACTGGTTTGAACGGGCGGCGGAAGCCGGAGATGCGGCCTCCATGCGCAAACTGGCCCAATGCCATGCAGAAGGAGCAGGCTGCACGATGAGTCTGGTGAAAGCCGCAGAATGGATGCAAAAGGCGGCAGCGGCAGGCGACCGTCAGGCCGCAGAAATGCTGTCGCGGGGAAAAATCCTGACCGATGATTTGCGGGAAGGCGGTTTCTGACGGGGAGAAAAAATATACGTTGAACTGATGAAGCAAGTGTCTGAAAATGCTTTTGTCCGGTGAGTTTTTTTCAGTTTTTTGGAAAAAGGACTTGAAAGACAGGAAAAACGATGTATATTATTTATTCTGAGTATCACACGTGCGAATGCCCGAAGCGCTTTCATCAGGCTTTTGTCATTCACACCGGATTCGCAATCAATAAATTCATTAAACATATAATTTGGAGGAATCCATCATGAGCAAAGTCTGCGAAATCTGCGGCAAGCACAAAGCCGAAGGCGCGCACATTATCCATCGCGGTCTCGCCAAGAAAAAAGGCGGTATCGGACTGCACGTTGTTAAAGTATCTCCGCGCACGTTCCATCCGAACATTCAGTCTGTTCGCGTGGTGGAAAATGGCAATACGGTTCGCAAGAACGTCTGCACCGCCTGCCTCCGGAGCGGCAAAGTTCAGAAAGCAAGCTGACTTTTCTGTTTCCGTACAGAACTGAACGTATCGATAACCGCTCCGTGGTGAAAAAGACACCTCAGGGCGGTTTTCGTTTGTCCTTTCGGACAATTCAATAAAGAGCAAATTTCAAACGTCATAAAGAAGGGAAAAGAATATGTCTCAAAAGAAAAGTAAAAAGAAAGTGCTCATCACCGTTCTGGTGGTAATACTCGTTTTATTCGGTGTATTGATTACAGCCGGACTCCTGATGATTGACCCGGTTGCGAAAACGGCAATCAATACGGTTGCGCCGCTGATTACAGGCGTGGAAACCTCCGTTGAAGATATTCATATTGCACTTTTCAAAGGGCGCGTGGAAGTCAGGAATTTCGTCATGGGCAACCCCGAAGGATTCAGCAGTCCGAATGCAATTCAGATGGGAGAAGTCGTTGTCGCCCTCAATCTGAAAGACACCGGGGCCGAAAAAATCATCATTGATGAAATTTCACTGAAAGACGTCAATGTGAATTTTGAAACCAACATCCTGAACAGCAACTTGCAGACGATTCTGAGCGGCATGGAGAAAAAAGAGAAGGAAGAAAAGGAAGTCGAAAAGTCAACTGCACCGGAAGCGAAAGAAAAATCCGCGGCAAAACTGCAAATCAACGAAATCGAACTTGATGACGTAGGATTTTCGATTTATGCCAAGGGAGCCAAGACCGGAGTGCCGATTCATGTATCCATGAAACCGATCGGTCCGCTGGGCGAAGGTCCGGATGGCATTACCCCCGTGAGTGCATCCGTGAAAGTGCTTACCGCGATTGTAACTACCGCAGTGGAAAAGGCGGGCGGCTCTGTCACTGAAGCCGGCAAGCAAATCGGGAATGCCGCAAAGGATGCGGCGGCCGGTTTGGGAGCAACCGCTGCCGAAGGTCTCAAGAATCTGTTCGGCGGTTCCGGCAAGTCCGAAAAATAAACTGTTTTTCAAAAAAAGCCTGAGCTGATTTAAAAGGTGCAGGTGTTTTGAAAGGGTCTTTTCGGGAGACCCGATTATTGAATGCAATCAGGGAATCTCAGCTGAGCAATGGAGATTCCCTTTTTTCGCCTCATGGAGTTCCATGAGCGAACCATGAAAGGTGTGTTATCATGAGCTATGAAAGAAGCAAAAACAGGAAATTGAGCATCTTCCGTCGTTATTTTCTTGCGGCGGTGCTTGCCGCAGCGCTGTTTTCGGCGGACAGTCTGTTTGCGTGGGAAACGAAGCAGGGCACGGACCGGGATGGATTTCAGTACGAATACATTCCGAACGATCCGTTTGCCTCCCGTGTGTACACGCTGGAAAACGGACTGAAAGTGTATTTGTCGCCGAATCATGTTCAGCCGCGCATTCAGTCGCTGATTGCAGTGCGGGCAGGCGGCGCGGATGATCCGGCGGAATCCACGGGACTGGCCCATTATTTTGAACACATGATGTTCAAGGGCAATTCGCAGATTGCGTCTCTGGACTGGGCGAAAGAAAAACCATGTCTGGAAAAAATCGAAAACCTCTTCAACGAATACCGCAAAGAGACGGACACGGAAAAGCGGGCGGCACTGTACCGTCAAATCGACAAACTGTCCTCGGAAGCCGCTCAATATTCCAACGATGAATACTGGAAGCTCATCCAGAGCATCGGGGGAACAGACGTGAATGCGTGGACCGGTTACGATGAAACGGTATATATCAGTGAAATTCCAAGCACAATGCTGGATAAATTTCTGTATCTGGAGTACGTCCGTTTTTCGGGAATTGCGCTGAGACGTTTTCACACCGAGCTGGAAACGGTATACGAGGAGTTCAACCGGGGTCAGGACAGCGGAAGCAGAATCGGCCGTGAAGCGACACAGAAAGCCTTGTTTCCGAAGCACCCCTACGGACGCAGTATTATCGGTTTGCCGGAACACCTGAAAAGCCCGTCCATGACCGACATCGGGACGTTCTTCCGCGAACACTACATTCCCCGGAATATGGCACTGATTCTTTCCGGCGACCTGGAATACGAAAACGCCATGCGTCTTGTACGTAAATATTTCGGTCTGCTGAAAAATCCTGAAACGAAAGCCACCCAGAGTTCGGGGCGTGTCATGGAAGATGCACCGCTGAAAGGGATTCAAACCGTGGAAGTCTCGCATCCCGACGCAGAATACCTGATGCTGGCCTACCGGTTCGAGGCCACCGAAGAAAATGAAATCATGCTGGGGATGATTGACCGCATCATGAACAACGGGATGTGCGGAATCATGGAGCTGGATTTGGAACTCCCCCGCAAAGTGCTGTCGGAATCTTCCGGCACGCAGATTCTGAAAGACTACCTCATCCACATCTACACCGCAGTGCCTGCACCGGGCAAAACACTGGAAGAAACACGGGATATGGTGCTGGCGGAAATCGAAAAGCTGAAACGCGGTGAATTTCCCGACTGGCTGCCGGGGGCAATCGTCAACAATGACAGACTGTCTCTGATTACGGTCGCAGAAGACCGTGGAACCGCCGCAAATGTGCTGAAAGACGCGTTTATCCTGTCGCATCCTCTGGCGGATCAGCTGAACATGATTGAGAAAAGCGCCTCCATCACGCGGGAACAGATCATGGAGTTTGCCAAAAAAAATCTGACGGACAACTATGCGGTAACATTCAAGCGGTCCGCCCCCAATCAGAAACAGGTCAAGGCGGTCAAGCCGCCGATTACCCCGATTGAGGTGAAAGACGAGCTGTCGCCTTTTGCGAAAAACTTCATGAATCTGCCCGAAAATCCAGAACCTGACCCGGTCTATCCCGATTTTGAGAAAGATATGAAAGAAGCGGTGCTGACGGACGGCGTGAAACTGTATGCCACGGAAAATACGCAGAATGAGCGTTTCTCGCTGACATTTACGTTCTCAACGGGGACGCGTTCCGACAAGGAGCTGGCACTGGCTCTGGCATGTGTGTCCGACCTCGGAACCGACCGTTATTCCGCCCCGGAACTCAAGCAGGAATGGTACAAGCTGGCATCCTCGATGAACGCATTCACAGAGGTGGATTCCTGCGGATTCGAGCTGCACGGATTGCAGAGGAATTTCAAAGCCTCGCTGGAGCTTTTCGAGCATGTCGTGCGGAATCTGAAGGCAGACAAGGAAGCGTTTCAGGCGCATGTGGCGGCAGTGGGCAAGAGCCGTGCCGACCGCAGAACGACAGCATCGTCAAGACGATCGGCGGCAGTGGCTTACGCGCTGTACGGAGGGCCGCAGAACTATTCTGCCGACCTGATGCCGGTGAAAGAGATGGAGAAACTGGATGCGGAAAAACTCGTCAAAAATGTTCATAATCTATTTGACTATGAACATGATATATCGTATTACGGTCCTGAAAAAATCGATGTGGTCGAGCAGGAGCTGAAAGCACTTCACAAGATGCCTGAAACAGCGAAAAAACTGCCCGAAACGAAGTATTTCAAATTTGCAGAACATAAAGAGAATGAAGTATTTGTCGTCGATATGCCGAATGCCGCACAGTCCTCCATTGCACTGTTCCGAATTGATGAGAAATTCAGACCGGAACAGTATGCGTTTGAGGATGTGTTCACGGACTGCGAACAGAGTATTTTCATGACGGAACTGCGTGAACGACAGGCACTTGCGTACTCCGTTGGGGCAGTTTACAGCACACCGGGGATTCAGCCGGATGCGTATTCGTACACGGGCGGATTCATCGAGAGCCAGCACGATAAGCTGCTGATTTCGCTGGATGAAATCATACGGCTGTTCGACCATGACGAAACGATGGAAAATCAGTTTGCAACCTCAAAATCCAACGTCTTATCGCAATATCGGAACATGCGGACGCATAAAGAAAACTATTACGGTCTGATGCGCACCATGAAGAAGTTCCATCTGAAAGAGTCAGCGCGAAAAATCGCATACAACGGGATTTCCGCAATGACGTTTGACGATTACCGTAAAGAGTTGAAACGCCGCATAGACGGACGCTGCAACATCATCGTAATTGTTACTGACATGAAGCAGTTCGACGTGGAAAAACTGAAGCCATACGGCAAAATGCGTGTTCTGACGCCGGATGAAATCTTCCCGAACGATTGAGGGAAGCCGCGTTCAAACGAGGAAAGCCCTGATTCCGTATGAAATTTGTCATGAAAAAGGCAGCAGAACACCTTGCATTCACAGGAATCGGGGCTATATTCTTAATTAAGGGTTGATTTCAGGCACATTGAAAGAGCTTTGAAGTCAGCACAAAAGTAAACGAAACGATTGTTCGCGGCATTCCGTCTCGCGCCGGAAGGTTCTGATTTTGAGGGCTTTCGGGCCGATTTTCAGACAAATACGAACGAACGGAAGGAACAGCCGGCGACAATCCGCAGAAATAATCCGCAACCCCATCTCCGCCAACCGGATACAGAAAGACAAATCCGGTAAACGCAGAGATATGAAACAATGATTCAGCACAAATTGACCGTGCAGTATCTTCCATATATCCAAGGAGCCAGCCATGCAAGACGACTTTTCCGTAAAAGTACAACTTTTTGATACCCCCAATCTGGGTGAATGCGTATTCAATTCACCGCTTCATAAAATCAAAACGGTGTTATTTCATGACGATGACGAAGGTGTTTTGTATGACCGGGAGTTCGGGAAGATGAAAGAATATGCGGAGAAGACGGGAGTCATCCGGGCCTTCGAGAGAGCCGGAATGCGGCGCAAAATCTTCTTCGATCCGCGCTGGTGCAAAGCCGCGATTCTGACGGCGGGAGGACTCTGCCCCGGTCTGAACGACGTCATCAAGTCACTGACGCTGACTCTGCGTCAGGTGTACGGCGTACCGATGGTGTACGGGATACGCTACGGATACGCGGGACTGAATCCTGAACTGGCGTATGAGCCGATTATCCTGAATGAAGAAATCGTGGATGACATTCACGAGGACGGAGGGACGATTCTGGGGTCGTCGAGAGGGCAGCAGGACCCCGAAGTCATGCTGGAAACCCTGATCCGGCTGGACATCAAGATGCTTTTCTGCATCGGCGGCGACGGGACACTCCGTTCCGCACATGCAATCGCGGAAGCAGCAAAGAAACGCGGCGTCAAAATCAGCGTCATCGGGATTCCGAAGACAGTTGACAACGATATATGCTATATCGACCGCACTTTCGGGTTCGAGACGGCAGTCTATGCGACAACGGATGTGATTTCCGCCGCACACAACGAGGCAAACGGAGCATTGAACGGCGTCGGACTGATTCACGTGATGGGACGCGACAGCGGATTCATCGCGGCATACGCCACACTTGCCAATACGCATGTGAATTTCTGCCTGGTGCCGGAAGAGTCATTCACGCTGGAAGACGGGCCGAAAGCCCTGCTTCCCGCACTGGCGGACCGCATCAGGAAACGTCAGCACGCCGTAATCATGGTCGCCGAAGGGGCAGGACAGGATTTAATGCCGGGCGACCGGGAAATCGACAAATCCGGCAACAAGCTGAACAAAAACATCGGTCTTTTCCTGAAAGAAGAAATCAAGAACTACGCGAAGAAAATCGGATTGGAAATGAACGTGAAATACTTCGATCCGACTTACCAGCTGCGCGCCTGTGCGGCCAACGGAACAGATGCAGTATTCTGCCTGATGCTCGCCCAGAATGCAGTTCACGCGGCAATGGCGGGACGCACCGATATTCTGATCGGACACTGGAGCGGCACATTCACGCACGTGCCGATTCCGCTGGCCGTGGAAAAACGGAAAAAAATCGATCTTCAGGGGTCACTGTGGCAGGCAGTCCGCCTGAGAACCTGGCACAAAACCATGGAATAAGGAGAGATGTGAAATGTCATATCAGGTCATTGCCCGCAAATGGCGACCGACCCGCTTCGCCGACATGGTGGGGCAGGAACACATCGCACGCACGCTGAAAAATGCAATTCGGACAGGACGCATTGCACATGCGTACCTTTTTGTGGGACCCCGCGGAATCGGGAAGACCACAACCGCACGCATTTTCGCGAAAGCCCTGAACTGCGAACACCCCGCAGACGGCGAACCCTGCTGTCAATGCGAATCCTGCCGGAGCATTGCGGATGAAACCAATGTGGACGTCATTGAAATCGACGCGGCGACGCATACCTCGGTGGAAAAGGCTCGTGAAATCTGCGAGGATGTGTGTCATCTGCCTGTACGGTCAAAATACAAAGTCTATATCATCGACGAAGTTCACATGCTGTCCAAAAGTGCATGGAATGCCCTGCTCAAAACGATTGAAGAGCCGCCCGCCCATGCAAAGTTCATTTTTGCGACGACAGAGGTCAACAAACTGCTTCCGACCGTGATTTCGCGCTGCCAGAGGTTTGATTTGCGGCGAATCCACGCCAAGGATATTGCCGGGCGGCTGCGCCTGATTTCGGATTCCGAACACGTCAGGATTTCCGATGCGGCAATTTCCGTCATCGCGCAGGCGGCAGACGGAGGAATGCGCGATGCCCAGTCCCTGCTGGACCAGCTGATTTCGTTCTTCGGCAGCGAAGAAACGGGGATTACGGAAGAACAGGCACTGAACCTTTTCGGGCTGACCGCCCCCGCAGAAATGCAGAAGCTGGTACTGTCCATCGTGAAAAACGAACGGGGTGCAGTGATTCACGCGCTGCATGAGTTCGCCGTACAAAGCAAAAATCTGGAAACACTCTTCGAAGATCTGATTGCATGGCTCCGCGGAATCCTGCTGTGCCGTGTGCTGGGCAATCCGGGCGATGTGCTGGACGAAACCGATGAAAAAATCGCGATTTACCAAAGTCTGGCGGAAAAAGCCGATCCCGGCGTACTGCAGCGCCTGATTGAAAGCCTTTCTTCGGGAGCCTATATGCTCCGCGATGCCATCAACAAGCAGATTTTCCTCGAATCCATCCTCCTGAAAGCAATGCGAATCGCTCATGCTCCGCAAATCGGCGATTTGATTGCCCGGCTGAATCAAATCCGTGCCACGGGCGAGCTTGCGCCGCTGGAGTCGGTCGTACCGCTGTATGAACTCCCCGCAGGACAGATTGTAACAACCCCCGGTTCGGCGTATGCGATTCCGTCCGTCAAGGCAGTGCCCGTATCGGAAATCCATGCGGCAGACGAAGAAAAGCCGATTGCGGCGGGACCCGTTGAAAAAAAAACGAGTGTAGTCCCGGAACAAAAGGC
Organism: Lentisphaeria bacterium UBA1732; assembly: GCA_002315855.1. Classification (GTDB taxonomy): domain Bacteria; phylum Verrucomicrobiota; class Lentisphaeria; order Victivallales; family UBA1829; genus UBA1732. The sequence continues at coordinate 20,406 of DCIG01000016.1, forward strand.
TGAAACGGCATCCGCAGAAGAGAATATTCCGGAAGCGGCGGAAGAAACAACGGTCAAACCTGCGGCGGAAGAAGAAGCCGAAAAGACAGAAGAAAAGTCTCCGGAAGGGGCTGTTTCAGAAGAAACGGCAAAGAGAGAAGGCGTCCAGTCTTCTACAATCGATTTTAACGGGGTTTCCGGCGCATCAGAGAACGATAAAGACAATTCCGCACCTGTGATAAGGGTCGAGGAACAAAATGCGTTAAAATGCGATACAGAGCAAATCTCTGAGCCAATGCCGGATATTGGGAAAGAAACCGGGAATCCGGCGGTTGAAACGCCGCAGGAAAACCATGCAGAACCAACCGCAGAGGAACAAGAAGCTGTTCCTGAGCCGGAAGTCGAAGAAAAGACCGTTTCGGAAGAACCGGCAAGCGAGGAGCCGCCTGTTACAGAACAGACTGCGGCAATCGAAGATATACCGCAAACATCGAGTGAAGCAGAACCGTCAAAGGAAACTGCAGAAACGCCCAATGATTTCGGCGTAACTGTGCCTTCCGCCATGGAAAATGAAATGCAGAGTCCGGCTGCAGAAGAAGAGGCTCGTCTCGATGCAGGTCAGATCTGGGACCGGCTGATCATTGAAATCCGCGATACCATCCGCAACGATGTGCTGGCGAAAATCATGGGAGACGCCAAGGTCATTGCGTTTGACGGAGTCTGCTTCACCATCGCCTACGACAAAATGTACGAGTCGCCGCTTGCCATGGTGGTGAACTCGAATCTGAACCTGCTGAATGCCCGTTTGGCGGCGATGACAGCGTGTCAGCGGGCATTCGTGCACGTGGAACTCCGTCCGGGACTGGTTACGCCCGCGAAACGGAAAGAAATGACTGATTTGGAGGATTTGAAGCGCCGCACCCGCGAAAATCCGATTATTCAGGAAACGATTGATCTTTTCGACGGTTATTTGGCCGATGTACATGACCGCAAGGAAACCAACGAATAAGGAGCTTGACCATGTCAGAAGAAACCCGTTTTGGACTGGAGCAGCCTTTCTTCCTGCACGGCGGGGACTACAACCCCGACCAGTGGCTGGAACAACCCGAAATCATCGAACGCGATTTTGAGCTGATGGACAAGGCGAACTGCAACACATTTTCCATAGGAGTATTCTCCTGGACGAAACTGGAACCATCCGACGGGGTATTTGATTTCGGGTGGCTGGACAATATCCTGAATCTGTGCGAAAAACACGGGAAGCGCGTTTTTCTGGCGACACCGACCGGAGCAAGACCCGCGTGGCTGGGGAATCAGTTTCCCGAAACAAACCGGATTCTGAAAGACGGCACCCGCGCCCGCTGGAATGAGCGTGAAAATCACTGTTACACATCGCCCGTCATGCGGGAACATGCGGCAAGAATCGTTACCAGACTGGCGGAACGCTACGGGAATCATCCGGCAGTCTGCGGCTGGCATATCAGCAATGAATTCAACGGGGAATGCTTCTGCCCGCTCTGTCTGGAACGGTTTCACAACTATCTGAAAGACAAATACAAGACGCTTGAAACCTTCAATCAGGCGGCATGGGCGGGATTCTGGTCGCACATCTATACGGACTGGTCGCAGATCGATCCGCGCGACTGCACCCTCGATTTACTTGATTTGGAGTGGAAACGCTTCATCACGGTTTGCACGGTCGAATTCATGAAGCTGGAAACCGACATCATCCGAACGTATTCGCAGGCACCGGTTACGACCAATATGATGGGATTTTACAACGGGCTGGACTACTGGCGGCTTGCAGAAGCCTGTGATTTCATCGCGGATGACTGCTATCCCTCATGGGACAAAGAGGAGCCGCTGAAAGTCGGAGCACGCGTGGCAATGAGCCACGATATGCACTATGCGATGAAGAACAAGCCGTTTCTGATGATGGAATCCTGCCCCGGACGCCCCGAATGGTGTGTCAGGAAAATGCGCCGGGCAGGAGAATTTGAGCGGGAAATGCTGCTGGCAATCGGTCATGGGGCGGACGGCACGATGTATTTCCAGTGGCGCAAAGGACGCGGCGGGATGGAAAAGTTTCATGGAGCAGTCGTTGACCACGACGGCAGCAACCGGACCATGATATTCAAACGCGTGGCGGATTACGGAGCGAAGCTGAAGACACTGGCGGAAATCCACGGCGCAGCCATTCAGGCGGACTGCGCCGTCATCTCCGACTGGGAGTCCCGGTGGGCACTGATGTCGACCTTCGGATTCCAGGGCGCCCCCGGTCAGGAAAAAGAAAACGACATGCCGCTGCGTCATTACAGCGCGCTGTGGGGATGCCATGTTTCCATTGCCGTGATTGAGCAGGTCTGCGATTTCTCCAAGTACAAATTTCTCATTGTACCGTCCCTGTACATGCTCAAAAAAGGCGTGGCGGAACGACTGATTCAGTTCACCGAAAAAGGCGGCACCCTCATTCTGACCAACATGACCGGGATGGTGGATGAAAACAATCAGGCGATTTTGGGAGGATTCCCCGGCAACGGACTGCGGAAATTCTGCGGCGTGTGGAATGAAGATGTGGACTGCCCCGACCCCGGTGAACAAACCGTGATGCTGAACGGATTCCAGCTCAACGAAAGAAATTCTTTCCCCGTTACGGGACGCTGTGAAATCATCCATGCGGAAGATGCGGATGTTCTGGCGACCTACGGGCTGGATTTTTACAAGGGGTATCCTGCAATCACACGGAAGAAAGCCGGTGCAGGGTATGTGTTCTACATCGCCGCCGATTTGGATGAAGAGGTATTGACAGCGTTCTACAAGCTCCTGCTGATGAACCTGAAAATCAAGCCGCTTCTGCCCGGTCTTCCCGACTGCGTCCGCGTGGCGAAACGCTCCAAGGACGGACATGACTATTATTTCGTGCAGAACTTCTCGAACGAGCTCCAGCATCTGTCGCTTTCCGGAAAGATGATGAATATCTGGAGCGGGAACGCAAAGGGGAACAAGATTTATCTCGGCCCCGGTGAATCCACGATTCTCCGAGCGTGAGGAAAGAGTGCGTTTCAGCTGAAAAACACAAAATATATGCCCGTCTCATCAAGTTCACGATGAGGCGGGCTTTTCAGTTTGCAGGCGGGGAAGCAAGCTGAACCGTCAATCAATCGGGAGGGAGGTGTCTGCAACGGACATCATTGATGATGCGATTGACAGCCGCATAGCTGTTCTGACTGAACGCGGCGGCAAGGGCGGCTTTCTGCTGAAGGAGTTCCGGCTTGTAATCGAAAAAAGTGTCCTGCCAAAGGCCTTCCAGCGTAGCCAGCATGTAGGAGGTATTCACCTCATGAAAACGCTCTTCAAACAACATCCGTTTTGTTACGGAGAGCAGCAGTTTTTTCTCCGTTCCGTCTGCGAAATTCTTGTATTCGGTGGGAGTGCAAACAGTTTTTCCGGGGATAAATCCGAGGTAGGAAACGGCCTCTTCCTTCATGCCGTCTTTCAGATTCAACGAGCAAGTCGTAACCTTGACCGGAACAACAATCGAGAAGAGAAGCACCAGTGCAACAACTGCAAACACCAATACGGTGAAAACAATCCTGCTCCGTGAAAAAAATTTTTTGCGGTTCGGGAGGGTCTGAGGGGCGGTCTGATTACCGGGAGCGGAGGATACAGCGGGAGGAGGTTCGGGCTTGCTCATATCAGGGATGCTTTTCTGTTGACGGTATCTCGCGGGAGATACACTTGAACCAAATCCAAACTATTCTGAACTCAGTTCATTGTTTTGTACGGATATTTTTACTAATGTAACCTGTTTTTGCAGGGAATGCAAGCTGAAAAGAGAAATCAGCTCAAGAAAAAGACGAAAAATCCTCTTTTCCTGCGCAATATGACCGTTTACCGGGGGAAATAGAGAATCAGCGGGGCAGATTCGTCAAAGTCGAGCGTGAACGTATCGGACAAAGTTTCATTCAAAGTGCCGCACCACCAGTACGGCAGTTTCAAATGATTCAGCGGGTATTTCAGCCCCGTTGATGTAATTGCCATCTCAGGATTGAAGGAGAATATGGAAACTTTGCGCGAAAGCGGGGCATGGAACGTACCGGAATGCAAAACGGGAATCGCAGTACCATAGTCTGTTTGCATCGACACAGAAGCCCCGGCAGAGGCAAATGACGGCAGGAGCGCAAGGTTTCCCAGCAAATGATCCTCCCGCCTGCCCCCTGCTCCGAGAATCAGGAGATTGCGCCATCCATGCGCCATGCAGAAACGGAATGCCTTGCTTAAATCATTGGTTTCCTGTTCACGCTCATGAATGATGCGGGATGCGAAACGCACCTTGAGTTCAGGTGCAATACTGTCCATATCCCCCACAATGAAGTCAGGCTCGCGCCCGAAATCCAGCAGATTCCGGACAGCACCGTCACAGCAGACAATGCGTTCGGCGTGTTTGAGCATTTCCGTGAGTTCGGGCAGTCCAGGAAACGCACCGTTTGCCAGAATAACCGTTTGTGCCGAATAATCCTGCATGATTCAGCTTCCGCAAGGATGCACAGGCTTATGCTTTGTCCTGCAAGGCCATCCAGCCTTCGCGTCCGGGCAGAACTCCCTGACGGATTTTGCCGGGCGGCAAAGACTGCACATCATCGGGCAGCAAATCGCCGGGCGCGCAAAATTCAATGCCGTGCTCTTTCGCCATCGTCAGGAAGCGGTCGAACAAATCGGCGCAAATCCCGCCTTCGGCTTCGGCATGAATGGTAAGAAGATTCATCCCGCCCGGATTGATGGAGGCGAGGAGGCGTTCGTTGTAATTATCACGCGTAACGCCATTGCGTCCCAGCAATTCATCGTAAGTCGGCATATTCAGGGGAATTTGCGGGGTATTCAGGCGTTTTCCGTCCACGACCGGCATAAAAACGGAGTCGCCGCGGCAGTCGCTGTTGTAGCGGAACCGGAATTTATCTTTGATGCGCAGAGCATCATCAGTGGTTTTCCACCCCGGAGAAGCGGAACAAACAGGTTTGTCGCCGGTAATCCGAACCAATTCATCGTAAGCCATTGTGAGGTGCTTTTCGATGAGTTCCGGGGTGAACAACGCGATTTTATTCTGCCATTTGCAGTGATCCCACGCGTGAACACCGATTTCATGTCCCGCTTTCGCACAATCGCGAATCACCTGTTCATTGTGCTTCGCGATTTTCGGTCCCGGCCACGCAGTACCCATCAGCAGGATGTCCATCCCGTAAAGTCCGGGAGCATTTGTCCGAAGCATTTTGAAGAGGAAAGCCGGCTTCAGGAGACGCCAGAGATTGCGTCCCATGTTGTCCGGCCCCACGGAAAAGAAATACGCGGCGCGGACGCCGTGGCGATCCATCGTCCGAAGAAGCGACGGCACGCCATGGCGGGTTCCGCGGAATGTATCGACATCAACGCGCAGTGCGATTTTCATGGTGAATCACTTGATTCCGAATTCGCCGGATTCGATGGCCTGCTTCAGGAAGAAATCGAGGGTCTCCTGAATGGATTCGCGGAAGCCGACGACGGGTTCCCAATCGCAGTATTTCCTGGCGTTGCGGATGCTGGGCTTGCGGTGCTGGCAATCCTGATAGCCGGTTCCGTAGAACGTGCCGCTTTCCACTTCCTTGTAACCGGCGAAAGCCGGGAATTTCTTGCGGAGCGGATGCTTGTCGAAGAGTTCGACCAGAGTTTCTGCGAGTTCGCGGATGCTGGCTTCATTGTCCGGGTTGCCGATGTTGATGATTTTGCCATCGCAGCGTCCGTCCTTGTTTTCAATGATGCGGAAGAGGCATTCGATACCGTCGGTAACATGGGTGAAGCAGCGTTTCTGTGCGCCGCCATCGATGAGCAGAATCGGGTTGCCCTGCACCAGGTTCAGAATCAGCTGAGTAATGGCGCGGGAACTGCCGATACGTGCGGAAGACAGGCTGTCCAGTTTCGGTCCCATCCAGTTGAACGGACGGAAGAGGGTGAACTTCAATCCGCGTGTCGCGCCGTATGCCCAAATCACGCGGTCAAGCATCTGCTTGCTGCAGGAATAAATCCAGCGCTGCATACGAATCGGACCAAGGATGAGGCGGGAATTGTCTTCATCGAAGTTTTCATCATCGCACATGGCGTAGACTTCGGAGGTGGACGGGAAGATAATGCGTTTGCCGTACTTGTGGCAGTAGCGGACAATCTTCAGGTTTTCTTCAAAGTCAAGCTCGAAGACGCGGAGCGGATTGCGGGTGTATTCGATCGGGGTGGCGATTGCGACCAGCGGGAGGACGACATCGCACTTGCGCACATGGTATTCGATCCATTCGTTGTTGATCTGCACGTCGCCTTCAAAGAAGTGGAAATCTTTCTTTTTCAGCAAATCGGTGATGTAGTTGCTGCGGAGGTCCATGCCGTAGACTTCATAATTGCCGTCACGGAGGAGGCGTTCGCTGATTGCGCTTCCGATAAAACCGTTCACGCCCAGAATCAGGACGCTTTTCTTGCGTTTTGCAGTCATGGGACCATTGGTGAGGACCATTTTCTCCGTGAAACGGGATTCCTGAGCGAGCTGTTCGCCGGTGGTGTAGAGACCGCCCTCTTTCTGAGCGAAATTGACCTTGACGGCATTCTTGCCGCAGGAGATGACCAGCGGAGAGGTGCTGACGATAATGCCGGCCTGAACTTTTTTCTTCATCGGCACAACGGAAACATCCCAAATCAGATATTTCTGATTTGCGGCATAGGTGAACGCGCCGGGGAACGGACGGGTTACACCGCGCACCAGATTGCGCACGGCTTCCGCGTCTTTCGTCCAGTCGATGAGACCATCGGCGGGGCGGCGACGCCCGAACTGCGTGGCAAGTTTTTCATCCTGCTTTCTGGCTTTTGCTTTGCCGCTCAGAATTGCAGGAAGAGTCTTTCCCAGCATTTTTTCAGCGGCGGCGACGGCCTTCAGGTGAACATCCTTTGCCGTGTCGTTGTCTTCAATGGAGAACTTTTCCTGAGCGATGATTCCGCCGCAGTCAATCTGGTCGGTCATCACATGCAGGGTAACGCCGGATTCCTTTTCGCCGTTGATGACGGCCCAGTTCAGGGGAGCGCAGCCGCGATATTTCGGAAGCAGGGAACCGTGCAGATTGTAAGCGCCTTTTGCGGCGAGTTTCAGGATGTCGGCACTGATGGGCTTGCGATAATAGAACGAGAAGATGAAATCAGGATTCATCTTTTCAATCCGGGCAGTCCACAGAGGATGGTTGATCTCTTCCGGAGCAAACACCGGGATACCGTTTGCGGCGGCGATTTCAGCCACAGAGCGGAACCACAGGTTTTCATTCGGATCATCTTTGTGGGTGAAAACCGCTTCAATTTTGATTCCGGCTTTGAGAAGCTGCTCAATACCGATGCAGCCGATGTTGTTGTACGCGAAAACGACAGCTTTCATGATGATTTCTCCTTGAGATTAGTTGTCTTTATGTTGATTAATAATTGATTCGATGAAAAATTGCGGACGGGCACGGGAGTTGATGTGAATCTTGCCGATATACTCGCCAAGCAGGCCCATGGCCGCGAACTGACCGCCCATCAGGATAATGACGATGGCGAACAATGCGAATGTGCCGTCTGCACCCCATGCTTTGTCAATCTGGGAAATGATAAAGACGATGAGGCCGAAAAGGATGCCGAAAACGGCAATTGCGAACCCGAAGAAAGTGAGCAGTCTGAGCGGGAACGTGCTGGTTCCCGTCAGCAGGTCGTATTGCAGTGCAATCAGCTTCATAACGCTGTATTTGGATTCACCGGCGGCGCGTTCTGCGTGCTTCACATACACTTCGGCCGTGCGTCTGGCATAGGTCATTGCCAGCATCGGGATGAATTTTCCATTTTCCTTGCACAGGAGCATGGCGTCCACCACAGTGCGGCTGTAACCGCGGAGCATACATCCGTAATCGGTCATGGTCTTTCCGTTGCAGAGTTTGCGGACCATCAGATTCACACTTTTGGAAGCGATTTTACGGAAGAACGTATCCTGACGGTTTTCGCGGATGGACCCCACCACATCATAACCTTCGCGGAGTTTCTCCAGCAGTTTGGGAATTTCTTCCGGGGGATTCTGGAGGTCGGCATCCAGCGTAATCACATATTTTCCGCAGGCAGTCTGCATTCCGGCGGTTACGGCGGCATGCTGACCGAAATTCGAGGTCAGAATCACACCGACGAACAACGGATTTTTCTTTGCAATATCCGTAATCATTTCCATACTGCGATCGCTGCTTCCATCATCCACCAGAATGACTTCCACCGATGTATTCAGCTGTTTGCAGACGGTGTCTGTGCGGCGTATCAGTTCCGGCAGATTTTCTTCTTCGTTAAAAACCGGAATTACAAGAGAGAGTTCGATTTCAGACATTGTCGGAGTCCTTCGTTTCATGATTATGAGGAGAAACGACTAAAATAATCAGGCGTTTTCCTTCTGCTTTTTCATATTTTTCCCGTTTTTCAGGATTGGCGGCCAATTTGCTGATTTTAAGCTCGGTTACCGGGTTGAAATCTTCCACCAGTACCCCGTCCGCATAATTCGCCGTGCCATTCAGGAATAGACAGCGGATTTCATCGTCAGGAATTTCCACCGCCTCATTTGCGTGGGTAATGACCATACCGCCTTTTTCGCGAATTTCCGTCAATGCCGTTTTGAACGCATCATACCCCAGGATATTCACGGTATCATCGAAGAAATCACGGTTTTCATCATTCAGTTCTTCCAGCGCAAATTTCCGGATCGGCTTCTGCAAATTCATGTAATACATCACGGCCGCCTCCCCGAAATCCCCGAAAATGACAACGCGGTTCAGATAGTCCGGATCCGCCGTGCAATTTGCCTGCACCGTCTGCCCCACTTCCCGCAGAAACGCCGGACACGGATTGAAAAGACGCGACGAGGAAATCAGCGGTATCACCACGGCGAAAACCAAACTGCCGACCATGCACACGAACGGAACAACCACATTGACGGGATGTTTTCCTACCGTGAAGAAATCAAAGCCGTTTCCTTTTTTGATTCTGCGGAATGCAATCAGCCAGAAAACAAAATATCCAAGCCCGAAAAGAGTTGCAATCAGGCAAATCAGCATGAAACGCCCGGAGAAATCATTGAAAAGCACTTCCGCGGGAACGAAGTCCATACATCCGCTTTCGTTGAAATACGCTTTCATGACGGACGGAAACGCGAATACCGCGAACGCCAGCACAATCGCAACCATCGGCAAAATGAAATGAGCGAAATTAAACAGAAATGTGGAAATTTTCTGCAAGGCGGTCTTTTCCTGACGTTCCAGCCAGATTGCCGTCTGAATCATGCAGTACGGCACAATCGGCAGGATGTAATACACGCGGCGGGAACGCGACACCGAGAACAAAACAAAAATCGCAATGACGGAACACAGCAGCCACAGGTCATTCTCTTCCATGTGCCGTTTCCGAACCCCCTGAATAATCCGGTCTGCAAAGGCCATGACGAAAAACAGCGACCACGGAATCAGCAGTCTCGGCAGGTATCCGAAATAGCAGTAGAACGGATCGTCATTGTGATCCCACGGATTGAAAACCCGCACGATATTTTCACGGAAAACCAGCATCAGACCGTCCGCACTGTAGTTGCCGGCTCCTGCGAAACTGAGGATAAACGGAATGAAATAAACAATCATCCCGATTGCAAAAGCAACGAAAAATTTCAGATTCAGATGGAATTTGATCTGCTTGCGGATGATGCAGTCAATGAACGCCAGCATGGGGGGAATCACCAGAGCAGGAAGCCCCTTCGTCTGCGCCCCCACTGCACACAGGAACCAGAATCCGATGTACGCGCCCCACGATTTTCTGTCGCGGTAATTCATATACACCGTTACGGCACCGAGGATAAATACCGTTTGCTCCATGTCCGCTTCAGCAAGACGCCCCCACAGCATGAAAGAATACAGGGACAGCGTGAGCCACCCCGCAAGGAGCGCGGCACGGCGGGAACCATTCGTCAGCAAAGCGGTGAGATTTCTTACGCAGACAAGTCCAATCAAAGCGGAAATCACAGACGGCGCGCGACAGACAAATTCATTGACAATCCCGCCTGAAAGTTTCGCCAGTACGGCAATCAGCCAGTAACTGACCAGAGGTTTGTCAAAATACGCCCCGCCATTGATGCACGGATGAAGCCAGTCGCCCGTCAGCAGCATTTCTCTGACGATTTCAAACCAGCGAGCCTCCGAACGCTGAGCAGGATAGCTTCCCAGCATGAAGAACATGGACACAATCGCGAAGCACCAGAAGAAAACTTCGCGTTTGTTCCGCTTCAGCATGGGAACCAGTGCTTCACTGCATTCCTGAAAACGTAAAAGGTTGAAATCTTTCGCTGCCATGGACAAAAAATCACTTCCCGCTCAAAATCTGTTTGCAAGCATCGATGACATCATTCACATCCTCTTCGGTCATACCGGGGAACATCGGCAGCGACAAAATGCGCTCGCTGTTCCATTCCGTATTGGCAAGCATTCCTGCGGGGATATGGAATTTTTCACGATAGTATTTCTGCCCGTGCACACAGCGGAAATGGAGACCGGTTCCGATATTCAGAGCTTTCAACGCCGCCATGAATTCATCACGGGACATTCCGGCTTTATCGGGATCAAGGCGGACCACCATCAGGTGATAGGAGTCTTTGTAATCGTATGCCGGACGGGCAAGCGGAGTCAGCTCCTCGATTTCGCTCAGACGCTGACGGTACAGATTGCTGATTGCGCCGCGCTGTGCGTTCATTTCGTCCAGACGCTTCAGCTGGGTAATCCCCAAAACGGCCTGCATGTCAGGCATATTGAATTTGAAGCCGGGTTCCACGACCTGCGCCTGAGGAGCACGGCCATGAGTCTGGCGGTCGTATGCGTCCACGCCCAAACCATGGAATTTCAAACTGCGGACACGGTCTGCCAGAGCTTTATCATCCGTGGCAAACATGCCGCCCTCGCCCGTGGTAATATTTTTAATCGGGTGGAACGAAAACATCACATTGCCGCGTTTCCCGATTCGTTCGCCCTTGAATTCCGCGCCCAGAGCATGTGCCGCATCTTCAATCAGCGGAACGCCGTATTTTGCGGCAACTGCACGGATTTTGTCGAGTTCCAGCACACCGCCGGCGAAGTGGACGGGGACAATCAGTCTTGTTCGGGGGGTGATTGCCGCTTCAATGCGATCTGCGGTAATCATCAAAGTATCACGGTCGCAGTCCACGAAAACAGGCATCGCACCGTTCAGGCAGATGACATTCGGCTGGGACACCCACGTCATGGACGGGGTAATGACTTCATCGCCCGGCTTCAAATCAAAAGCCCGCGCAAGGACCTGCATGACAGCGGTTTCCGAGGTCATCGGAATCGAAAATTCAGCCCCGGTACAGCGGGAAAAAGCAACTTCAAAATCAGCATTTTTCGGTCCCGTGGTAATCCATGCGGAACGTAATACATCGGCAACTGCCTGAATTTCCCACTCCTGAATGGAGGGCTTTGAAAATGGCAGAAAAGTCTTGCGCATAATGACATCTCCGAATATCGTGGAAACTGTAGTTTTTGAAAAATCACCAAGGGACCGCGCCTGAAACATGGAACACTCACTGAATCAACTTTTCATAGTCTTCCCGACTGCATAACATTTCCAAATTCAGCCGCTTTTCTTCGGTGAAAAAATATGATTCAACTAATATATACCTCTTTTACCCAAAAATCAAATAAATCTCTGATAATAAGTCAACAAATCAATATTTTTCTAACGAAGTAAAACGCGTCCGAAAATGCCGGGACGGAATTTTGCGGACGCGTTCCCGATTTCCTCATCGTTTTTGCCGCGAAGAGGGAATCGAATGAAAGGGAAATCAGTCTTTCATGGTTCTCCTGCGCTGGGCATTCGTGCGGAACTGAATCAGATAGAAGCGGATGTTATGGATAAATTCCGGCGCAACGGTGATGCCCATGTGTGCACCGCTGACATGATAAACCGCAGACCAGTTCACCGGAGAGTCCATGAAGGGAGACCATGCACCTTTGGTATCCGGGTCGCGCAGGTCGGAACGCGCACTGACCGCAGAGACTTTGCCATCGCCGGAGTCATAACGCGTAACTTCCAGAGAACCATCCTGATACACCTTGGCATTGGAGGCGGTTTCCACTGCATCACCAACGAAAATCATCTGGAAGACATCCGAATCTTTCGGGTCGGGAGTGGAAAGCATGGAGGAGAGGCGTTTCGCAGAATAGAGGCATTTTTTCAGATGATCCAAAGCAATGGTGCGGCGTTCCTGCGCGTTTTTGGCATCGGGGAGAAGCCATTCCAGATCGGAATCGCAATCAGGATTGGCAAGCCCCCATTTGTGCTTAATCCAGACATTGCTGTCGTAAAGATCGACGGGTTCACCTGAACCGGCATAGCTGACACTGTTGAATGCGGGGAACGGAAGCATCTGATAGTAAGAGGGGAATGTGCCGATCAGAGCTTTCGGATAGACGGGAGCACCGGCCTGCAATTTCAAGCCTTCATTCAGTTCAAGCAGGGTATCAAGATAGCCGGCATTCGGCGTACCGATTTGAATGAGTTTATCCACACGTTTCGCACCTGCCCACGTGATTATGGGATTGGGATCGCCTTCCGCAGGAAGCGGCAAAGCACCGTAGCGCAGATAGTAACGGGAAATCAAACCGCCCATGCTGTGTGCCACGAGGTCGAAGTGGGTTTCATAATTTTTAATGCCGTAGTGAACTTCATACTGTTTTTTGAGGTCGGTATTTTTTTCTTCGATGAACTTGCTGAGCGAAATGGCATTGTCGGCAACGCTTCTGCGCCAGTCATAGTAGAAAACATAGAGGGACGGGATTTTTCCTGCCAGATTCTTTTCGCCGCCTTCCAAAACGTAGCCGGAGCCCTGAAGGAGGTCAATCAGAGGTTTGTAGCCGTCCATGGAAAGCTGCAGATTGCCCACATGAACATCAAAGGTATCCAGCATGGCAAAGGCATTGGAACCGTCTTTGATTTGACTCAGCGGAACACCGGACCGCATGGGGAAAGCCAGCTGGCGCATGATTTTCCGGGAAGGAAGTTTCGGAGAAAATGTGCCCCAGAGTTCTTCATCCGCACTGCTCTGAAGACGGGCACCGAAAATACCATGAATAATGATGACGGGATTGCGCAGGACGCCTTCATAATTGAGAGAACGGCTGGTGTGAGCAGCCAGAAGTGTGCCGCTTTCAGTCATGAGGGACTGATAAGAACCAACAGCAGTGTCCACGCAAGCAGTCATGACGGCAACAGCCGCACACAAGAGCATGGAAAGCAAAAGTTTTTTTGTTTTCATAAAAGATCCTTTTGTTAATGATTATATTGTAAAATGAAATGGTTACAAAAAAAGCAGATTACCAGCGCGGGCGTTTTTTCTGAAGAAAGATTTCACATGTTCCGGCGAGGTTGTTCAGAGCGGCAAGATAGTCATGAATCTGAGGAAGTGTGCCGCAAATGCTGACAGCTCCCGCCGTGGAACCGTCTTCGCAAGGCATATCCATGCGCCCGAATGCAAGAAAGCCGTTGCTTTGGACATCACTGCGGGGAGCGATGAAAATATCGGCATGATGCAGAACCGACAGACCGAATGTGCCGACAACTTCGCGGAACGCGCGGGGCATAAACGTGCGGGCAAAGAAGAAAAACGAAGGATGAATCATGGTGAGCAGATCCATCATTTCGTAAGTTTCACTGTGGCGGGCACGGGTCATAATGACACGCCGGTTAAATTCTCGCTGGAATGCAATGAAGCCGGAAAGAGGATCATCCTGAACGAAATAATCTGTAGGACGAATGAAAATCAGGCTGAGCTCGCGTTCGATTGAGGAATGAGTGTCATCTTCATTGTCCACCGCAACGGGAAAAAGCATTTTCACATCATTGAGCGCAGGAGAATTGCCAAGAGCCCAAAGGATCATGCCCGCAATGGTGGCACTGCCGTGCATTTCGGCAGAGTGAAGAGCATTGATTTTTTTGCGAATCGCAAGGAAACGGGAGAAGTCGCAAAGCGTGCGGGCACGGTAAAGGGATTTTGTTCCGTAAACACGGAGGATTTCGGTTTCGGAAGCGGGAGAATCGGGGGCGGGGAATTTCATGGGACCCGCAACACCCCACTGGGCGACAAGCTCGTCCAGAAGTTCCTGCATCGGCAGTCCATCGACCGGGACATGGTGATACTGCACCCAGATATCCACCTCGGTCAGAGCAGGATGAATGCGGACAATCACATTCAGAAGCCCCCATCCGGGATGACGGAGCAGACTGATGTCCGGCGTGGCAATCCGGGCGGCAGTAAATGCACTGCTTCCACAGGTTTCCTGCGGCAGATACTGGAACGACAGCCAGGCGGCATCCATAATGCGGTTCAGCATCTGCACCATTTCCTGACGCTTGGTCAAGGTGTAAGTATTTTTGTACAGGACCTTGTTTTTGACGGAGGAATACAGTCTGCGGGCGCGTTTGGAGTCCGGCAGCTGACGGCATCGGTTGTAAACGCGGACGAATTTCGAGAGGACGTTTTTGATGTCATCTTCCGAGATAAGGGAGGAAAGAGGTCTGCGTTTGTCAAAAAAGGAACTGACGCTTTCCAGAGAACCGTCGGGAAGGAAACGCGCCGTCATAACATCAATGAACTGAGTACGCTGAGAGGATGTATGAAAGAGCTGTTCCTGCATTTTCCAGTGCAAATCTTCGTGCGAGGAGATAAACTCGGAGATTCGCTCCAAAATGCAACGTTCGGCGGCATTCATGGAGGCGGGCGGCTGTTCAAACGGGGTCAGCCTGAACTTGGCAAGCATGAATTTGGAAACATCGTTGCGCATAATGGCGGACGAAACGTTGCGCCATCCGCTCAGCTCGGACCGGATACCGAGGAATTTCAGGAATTGCAGGATTTTCAGAAAGACAAGGAAAAGGAACGCATCCAGCGACCAGCGGTCAATCAGCTGAGACATGCGCAGTGAGACAAGTTTGCGAATTTTCTTGCCTTGCCTCCGCGACGCGACAATAAGCGGCTTTACCCCGACTTTTTCAGAAACATTCGTCGGGATAAAGCGTTTTGTCATCGAGTGGATGACGGATTCCTGTTTTTTTCCGTTATCTTGCAATGGTGTAAACCCAGCCAAGTTTTTTGTCCCATTCGCGGGACACGCGAACCGGGATGTCGCGGCGGGAGATATTGGCGGAAAGTTTCGCCAGGATACCTTCGACCTCGTATTCCTGTTCGGAGAGATTCAATTTTCCGGTGATTTCGCGGGCAGTACCGGTGAAAGGTGCAATTGCGGAAAGCGAAGTTTCCAGACCGGTCAGAAGTTTGATTACGCCTTTGCTTGCGAGTTTGTACGCCTGCACGCCGGGCTGGTGGAACGCATTGATGTGAATGAGTTCGGCATACGCGGCAACGGCGCGCTCGTAAATGGCAATGATCATACCGAGATTGAACGGATCGATTCGCTGAATGCGCATTTCGATGACACTGCGGTCGTGCGAACGGAGCGCATTGGAAAGCCCGGTGAGGAAGCCGTGCAGGTAATCCCCCATGGCAATGCCGGTGGAAACAGGCGCGGCAAGAGCATCTTCGAGGACTTCAATAAAGGTGATGAAGAAGTCGTTGCGTCCGTCATTCAGCTGCTGAATGAAAGCGTGAGCATCGGTGCCGCCCTTGTTGCCGAAAACGGACAAGCCCTGATGAACGACATTGCCGTCCAGATCAAGCTCCTTGCCGAGGCTTTCCATGACAAGCTGCTGGAGATAGCGGGAAAGAAGCACAAGACGGTCGGAATACGGCACGATGACCATATTTTTGTCGCCCTTCCCATTGCCCGCAAGATACCACATGGCGGAAAGCATGTAGGCGGGGTTTGCGTAAAGATCGGGGTTGCGGGTCAGGGTGTCCATGTGGCAGGCGCCGTTCAGGAGACTCAGGAAATCCACACCGGACAAAGCGGCGGGGAGATGCCCCACGATGCTTGTAACGCTGGTGCGTCCGCCGATGGAATCCGCCATTTCAAAAATACGGAGCCACTGCTGACGGTTTGCAAGCTGATCCAGCTCACTGCCTTTCATGGTGATGGCGCAGGCGTGTTTGGCAAAGGGAAGCCCCGCCGCTTCAAATACGTCCATCAGCAGAATCATGTTGTTCTTGGTTTCCTGAGTGCCGCCGGACTTGGAAATATTGACCACGAGAGTGGATTCGAGCTTGCAGACGCGGAGCGCATCGGCGGCACCGGCAGTATCCGTATTGTCCAGGAAATAGATTTTCAGATTGCCTTTGCGGGCTTCGGTGTCAAGTTCGTTCCAGTAGGGACCGTTGATTGCCATTTGGACCAGTTGAGGACCGAGAGCGGACCCGCCGATTCCGTTGATGATGGCATATTCAAAGCGTTTGCCGGTGGCACCGCAGATGGAACCGGAACGGATTCCCGCCGCAAATGCTTCGACGTCGGAAAATTCTGCACTGCCGGGATAGACGCACCGGTCGGTGAAATGAGTAACTTTCCGGTTTTCGTCGGGATTCTTGATTTCACCGTTTTCGATTTTCTGCATTTCGGCATGAACTTTGACAAATTCAGGTTCGAGACCGGCAAGTCCGGTATCGGAAAATTTCATTCCGGCGAAATTGATCTGGAACGCAGAATCCCCGTCAATCATGGTGTATTTGGCGCAGCGTTCACTCCACGCGGAAATCTGTTCACTCATAAAAAGCCTCTGTTGTAATAGTTTGGAGAGCCGCACATCACCGGAGCGGCAGTCATTAAAAAAAGTGTGCTATATAATTTACTTCATTATTTTTTAAAAGCAAATTATTTGCGGAATGTTTCCTGCGATTATGGCGGAAAAGAGACGGAAAACGCATACGCATGAACAGAAGACAGGCATGGTGCGGAGAAAATGCTGAAAGTGCTTGCATTTTGTACGGGAAGGTGTATATTTTTCACAAAGGAAAATGAAGAATATTCCCCAAAAACAAAAGGATTAAGGAAGCAAATGGAGCAAATGGAACTGATTCAGCCGGGCGGAATAATGAGCCTGATGCAACTTGCCAATGCACTCCCGACGGCAAATACCGCACCGCAATATATCGTTTCCAGCGGGGAAACTTCATCGGGGCTCACATTGGAGCCGTCCGGGAAATTAACAGTCCTGGACGGAGGAACGGCGATTGATACGAATGCCGGGACATCGGCGACTGTAATCATTTCCGGCGGAGGGACGGCAATTTCCGTAAGTGCAGGCGGCAAGACCGAAGTGCGGGTGCACCCGAATGGATATTTGAAAAGTGCGGTAATCGGTTTCAACGCGGAGTTAAAAGTTTTCAGTCTGGGCACAGCGGATGAAGTTGTCATTTCCGGGGGTGAGGCCAATCTTTCCGGAGGTGTGATGAATCATACCACAGTAACGGGGATTGGCGATCTGTTCGTAAGCTCCGGAGGACAGGCTTTGGACACCATCGTTTCCAGCGGCTATCTGACAATTCAGAACGGGGGAACAGCAAGCCGTGTGAACATGGTGAATCTCGGAGGAATCCATGTGTCGGAAGGCGGTTATCTGGAGCAGGCGGAAGTGTCCGGCGGTGTTCTGACGCTCCATAACGGGGGAAAAGTAAACGGCGCAAAGATTGGTCCGGAAGGCGCAATTGCGGTTTCTTCCGGCGGTTCGGCATGTGGAATCGAGCTGATGAGCGACAGTATTCTGTCGCTGGATGTTGCGCCCGACACTTATTTCGAGGCAACGAGAGGAAGCCAGACCATCTCCATGAAAAACGGAGTTCTTTCGGGTTTCGCGGCGGACAATGACTTTTTGCTGGTGTCCGGCGGCGGACTTGCGACGGAACTTTCCATACGGAACGGCATGATGTTTGTGTACAGCGGAGGAAGCGCGGCAGATGTACAGATTGAGGCGAAAGGAGATGTGTACATCACCGACGGCGGAACAATCAGCGATGTCCGAATCGGAAGCGGCGGAGCACTGACGGTGCTGGAGGGCGGAACGGCAGCAGCAGTGGACTGGACTCCCTGCATAGGACACTGCCGGACATACGCAGGCGCACAGGTTGATTTTGTCAGCAGTTACAGCGGCGTATATTACGGCGAGAATGACAAATTGATTTCGCATGAGCAAACGATGAGCGGAACCGTCATCGACGGAGAAATGTATGTAATGGCAGGCGGGGAAGCCATCGAAGTCTATGTCAATCAAAGCGGAACTCTGTATGTTTCATCCGGTGGAAAAGCCACGGCGGCATTTCATCCGTGGCAGGGGAATATCGTTTCGGCGAAAGATGCGGAACTATTCTATTTGGAACGTGATGCAAATGTATATTACGGCGGCGTGAGCGGGATTCTGGCAAAAGGGGATATGCTGAAAGACAGAAACATCGGAAGCGGAAACGAGCTGATTGTATATTCGGGTGGAACGGCTGAAAATATCTCCGTCCGGCGGGGAGGCGTGATGACGGTGTTCCGCGGAGGAGCGGCACATCAGGTGGATTGGACTCCGTGTGAAGGAATCATCCATGCGGAGGAAGGAGCGGAAGTTTCCTATACATCTGCATACTCAGGGGTTTATTACGGAAAAAATGACACTCTGATTTCCCATTCGGAAACGCTGACCAATCAAAAAGTCAATTCGCTGGAAACGCTGTATGTTATGAACGGGGGAACGGCTTCTGCAATCACGCTGGCAGGAAGCGGAAACATGACGGTATCCGGCGGGGGAACGGTGCGGCAGCTTGCGATTTCCGGCGGATGTGCAGTGATTTGCGACGGAGGATATGCGGAAAGTGCAGTCGTGCGGAATTACGGGATTCTGCAAGTGCGAAGCGGGGGAGTTGTGAGCAATGCGACCTGCATCAGCCAATCCGCAGACGGCGGACTGGTGATTTCTTCAGGAGGAACGGTTCAGGGAATTGTGGTTTCTTCGGGAGGAGTGGCGTCGATTCAGAGCGGCGGAATTGCACGCGGGGTCATCAAACTCGGCACAAGTGCTTCATTTGCAGTCAATGAGGGAGCTGTCATCGAGTTTGATTTGACGGAGGAAGCACCGGGAGGCAATGTGCTGATTAACCGCTGGTCAAGAATTTCAGGGGGGAATCTCGCAGAGTACCGGGTTATGATTTCAGGAGAACAGGAGTACGGGAAATACCGTCTTGCCGATTCTGCAAGCGGTTTCACGACAAGTATTTCGCTTGTTGTGGACGGCGAAGACATCGGGGCCATTTCAGTCGGCGGCAATCTGGGACGTCAGGGACGGGGATATTCGCTTGCGATTGAACAGGACAGTCTGTATTTCTATGTGGAAGAACTGACCGCGCCTTCCAATTTGCAGGGGAATCAGGACGGATTAAGCTGGAATGCGGAGGCCGGCCGATATGGCTGTCTGGTTGAATATTCCACCGATGATTTCGAGCACAGCGTACAGCTGCATACAGACAGCAGTCAAGTGGATTCCTACGCACTGCCGGAAGGAAGTTACCGCTGGCGGGTAAAAATCGACCGCGATGGCGCGCCGTGGGCAGAAGGTCCCGAAATTCAGGCGGAAAAAGACCCGTCGGTTCCGCAGATCCTGCAATCGGATGAAGACGGCTTTCAAGACATCTTCTTCGCAAATCCATACAGCGTATGGAACAACGCCTACTGTGCAGTTCATTCCGGGATATACGGCGGATGGGAAGGCACAGGCGAACAGGCGGATATATCCCTGAAAAACTGTTTCTGCGATCTTTTCGCCGGGTCGCAGGACGCCAATGTACTGTGTTTGACAGACGATGCCAACGGGGATGCGATTTTCCTGGATGACATCTACACGGATTTGCCCGGAACGATTCAGGAACAGCAGGCAAGAGTGGCGGAAATCAAGGAAATCCGGGGAGGCGGCGGGGATGATGTCATTGATATGACGAGCAGCCGTTTCGCCTGTACCGGCAGCGGCATGACGATTCGGGGAGGAGACGGCAATGATGTGATCTGGGCGAATGCCGGGGGCCATATCCTCTGCGGAGATGCCGGAAATGACCGGATCACCGGAGCATCGGGGGATGATATTCTGTCGGGCGGCAGCGGGGATGACAGTTTGTGCGGAGGCGGAGGCAATGATATATTCTGCTTCGGCGGAAACTGGGGGAATGACGTGGTGCAGCAAGTTGAAAACGGGACGGTTACGCTCTGGTTCGCCGATGGGGACAGTACGAAATGGGATGAAGAATCCATGACATACACGGACGGAGAATGCAGCGTGCAGGTCAGCGGAGCGGAAGCGGAACAGATTGTCTTGAAATTCGGAAACGACGACGGCACAGGACGCTTTCAGATGTTATGCGAGGCGGGTCTGTTTGCAGAAAATTCCAGCCGCCGCATCTTTGAGTACAACGGGGAGGAGATTCTTGCAAAAAGCTGAAAACAAGCGGAAATATCCTTGTAAAAACAGAGAATGATGCTACATTTTCTGTAATCATTCAATGGCTTCAACAAGTAACCCTTATTGAGGTTTCCGACCTATGCAACCGTCATGAGTTTTCCTATGAATTCCTGCAATTTATACTCTGTTTTGTGTGCGAAAAACTGTGTCAGTGAGCCGTGTTTCGCTTCCTATCTGAATTATTTCAATGTGGACACGTATATGAACGGCGGGACGAAAGGCATCCGCGAAAATGAACTGGAAGACATCGAAGTCCTGTGTGCCAATCTGCTGAAGCAGCCATATCCCGACATTTCATTTTACGACGGCTATTATCTGGGCTATAAAATCCCGCAGATCGGAAAAGAATTCGACTTGCTGCGCTTCGGAGAAGAGTATCTGGTGAATATCGAAATCAAGCGGAACTGCGACCGTGATAAAATCCGCAAACAGCTGATTCGCAACCGATATTACCTCAGTTTTCTGAAAGGTCCGGTGAAACTTTACACCTACGCGGCAGGGCGGAACACCCTCTACAAACTGAAAGAAGACGATGTGCTGGAGACGGTTCCGCTGAGCGAATTGTGCGATGTCCTGCGCAATCAGACGCTGAAAAAACTGCCGGATATCGATGATTTGTTTGACCCGGCCAACTATCTGGTTTCGCCGTTCAACTCGGTGGAACGGTTTATTTCCGGGGAATATTTTCTGACAAATCATCAGGAAACGATTGAGCGGCAGATTTATGACGCGATTGTCAGAAAAGAAGCTCATATCTTTTCTGTTACGGGAGCGGCCGGAACGGGCAAAACTCTGCTGGTTTACGACATGGCAAAAAATGCGTTCTGCGAAGGCAAAAAGTTCGTGATTTTCCATTGTGCGGGAATCAATGCGGGACAGAAAGTGCTGATTCAGCGGTATGACTGGAAAATCATGCCTGCAAAAAGCATATTCACCGAACAACTGGAAGATTGCAGTTTTCTGATCATCGATGAGGCGCAGCGCATGAAAGTCGATGAATTCAATTACTTAATGGAACAAATCAACCGTTATCATCTGCAATGCCTCTTCTCATACGACCGGAACCAGTGCCTCGAACAGGAAGAAATCAGCTGCGATATTCCGGGAAGACTGGACGAAGTGCCGGGAATCATGTCGTTCCACCTGACCAATGCAATCCGCACCAACGCCGATTTGGATTACTTTGTCCACTCGCTGGCTGACTGCAACTATCCGGTACAGACAATCCGGCACAGGGATATCGAACTGTATTATGTGAATGACTGGAATTCCGTTCAGCATTTTCTGCGGTATCTGGGAGAAACGGGATGGGCAGTGCCGCAGTACACCCCACGGGAAGACGGTTATTTTTTCAGCTACGACATCGGGGACCAGGATGAAAAAGATTCCATTCACGCAGTGATCGGGCAGGATTATGAAAAAATCGCGGCTGTCATCGACCACACATTTTATTATGACCGGGACGGCTTTCTCTCAAACTCAGGGAAAAAGGGTAAAAACAATCTGTATTTGCAGGGACAAATGCTGATTCAGATTCTGACCAGAGCCCGCCGGAAACTCGCACTGATCATCATCAATAATGAACAGATGTTCCGGCGCTGCCTCGACATTCTTGGCGAAAAACACAGCGAATAAGATTTCTTCCGAAATAAACAGTGCCGCTCTTCCGCAAAGAAGAACGGCACGATTTTTACAGGGAAAAGAACAGATTATTTCTCTTTGCAGAGGATGATCTTCTGGATATTCGGGGAAGGCAGATTGGCATTGCCTTGGAATTTGAGAATCAAATTGCCCTGCGCATCCCGCATATTCGGTGTAATTTTAATCATGCGGGTGGACGATTCACGCCCGTTGACGTCCTCATCCAGCACAGGCTTTCCGTTGATGGTCATATTCAGGAACGAGCGGCGTCCCTGGAACCTGACGATAAGCAGAAGATTCTGATTCGGCACGTTGGCAAGCGTATACTGGAACCAGTCGCCTTTCGGGGCGAAACGGGAACGTGCGCCATTGTCCGCCGTAACGACCTGCGTGTCATTGTAAACGCCCTTGTGGTCGATTTCGGACTGCTGATAGCCGGGGTTGATTTCATCAATGGTGCGCTGTGCGATTTCCGTATCCGTGGGGAGCAGATTCTTCTGTTCGGAGAAATAGACGGCGTACCGCTGACGGTAGATTTCCATGAGCGGGATGAATTCCAGATCATGGGGCACAATCAGCCCCTCGCTTTTGAAGTGTGCAAACGTACCGGCGGGTTTCAGACGCGACACAATGTCGGCTTCACTGCCGAACAGCAGGGACGGTTCGATTTCATAGGAACGGTTATCACGCGCCATGCGGCGGGCTTCCCGGTTCGCGGCGGTATCAGGAACAATCCCGGCCATCACGAACGGTCCGTACATGATACAGACGGGGACATTCGGCTTCTTGCTGACGGGCACAACACGGAGCCGGAAATCGAAGTCAATGGCAACGGTATCTCCGTTTTTCCAAATGCGTTCGATTGTCAGGTAGCCGTCATCATCCGTTTCTGCATTCACGGGCTTGCCGTTGACTTTCAGATTGACGGTTTGACTCCAGTAGGGCTTGCGGATTTTCAGCTCAAAGGATTTCGGGAGCATCATGGAGAATTTGACATTCGCGGTCTTGGCATACGGGAAACCGCCGGAGATTTCCATATTGGTGCGGAGAGACTTCAATTCCACTTTTGCATCCCAGAATTGATTCAGATAAAGCTCGTCATCGTCTTCGACGGCGCAGATGTGTTCGCCGTAGCGGGCGGGATTTTCAAGTCCGGTGCCGACACAGCAGGTCCAGGTATGTTCCGCGGCGGAAAAATCCTTGTTGGCCACGGAAGCAAGAGGCTGGAAATAGCCGTATTGCCCTTCGTTGTCCGCACTGATGACGGAGGCGATATGATTCAGAGTGATGCGTTCGACGAAATCTTCCACCGGGGCTTTCGGGTCCCATTCAAAAATGAATGAGGCAAGTTTTGCCATGTTGTAACTGTTGCAGGATTCCGTGGTATGCGAGGTAATGTGATGTGCCTCGTCGTCCAGCTGGAAGAAGTATTCGCCTTCGCTGTTTCCGCCCGTGGCATAACTGCGGTAATTCACAACGCGGTCAAAGAAAAATTCAGGGATTTCGCGGTATTTGTCTGCTTTTTCGCCGTACAGTTTTTCGGACTTTTTGTCATACAGGATTTCATAAATGCGGCTCATGCCGGTCATTTCCGGAATCATGGTATTGCTGTGCCGTCCGGTGAGAATGTCATTTTTCGCCAGCAGGGGATCCATCAGGGCCTTGTGGTAGAAATACTTGATGGCGGTGTCCAGATATTTGCGTTCCCCGGTATCGACGGTGAGGTCTGCAAGGACCTCCTGCATCCCGCCGAATTCGCAGGAAAGCATACGCTGGGTATTTTCCTCCGTAAGCGGGGTAACACAGGAAATCACGAAATCGGCAAGTTTCTTTTCAACGTTGAGAGCCTGCTTATTGCCCATGAAGCGGTAGACGTCGCGAAGTCCGGCGAGAACTTTATGATAGGTATAGAAAGGCGACCAAATGCCGTTCAGGTTGAAAGGCTGAGGTTTCACGTCGTTCTGACGGAGACGCGTATAGGTCTCTTTCGGCATGGGCATGGTGTAGCCGTCGGGGTCTTTCGCCTGAATCATGGCAAGTTCAGAAACAACGTAATCGGCTTTCTTTTTCGCTTCGGCCCGCTCGGCATCATCGCGGGAGATGTTGTAGACGTATGCCAGCGCGGAAAGATAATGTCCCATGGAGTGCCCGGAGAGCTGCCCGTCTTCCCAGCCGTCGTAACGCTGCGCTTTCGGCGCAAGCCCGGCTTGAAGCATGAACGGCGCAAGCATACGGTCGGGTTTGATGGTATATACAATATAATGATTATTGGTTTTCTGACGCTGATACAGGGGACCGGAAGTCAATTGAATGCTGTTCAGAGGAACCAGCACTGCTTCCTTCGGGGAATCAACGGCGGGACAGCAGCCGCTGAAGACAGCGGTTGAAAGGATTGCGGCGGCAAATAAAGAATGCAGATCATTCATGGTGAAACCCTTTTAGTTATTTGCTGAGAAGACACGGGACAAAAGCGGAAACAAGGAGATTTTGGAATCAGGAGCTGATTTCAAAAGGCATTGGCGGAAAAAATGAGAATTTTCTTCGTGCAATCAAAAAAAAAGAGCCGGAAATCACTCCGGCTCCGTCATCACGCAAAAATTATTTTGCGGCTTCGTTCTTCTGCAGGACGCCAGCTTCGAGAAGCTTGTCAATGAGCTGCTGCATGGAATTGAAGGCACCGAGGAAGCCCTGCGGCGGCATGATGATACGGACGTTGGCGACCGGAACCGGGGCCTGTCCATCAGCTTCGGGCTGAAGGGTAACAAAGTCAAAACGAACCATGTTGCCTGCAAAATGAATCTGACCGATACCGTCTGCGAAGATTTCTTTCTTGTCTGCCATTTTAATACTCCTGGCTTGTAAGTAATGTTTTTGTTCATAATCTCCCGGGTGGAGATTTCTTCTTGTGGTTAATTATAGCACTGCTTTGAAAGAATGCAAGCGGCTTTTTGCGAAAAAACTCAAAAAATTAGAAAAATAATATGTTTTTCATGCTTTTTTGCGTTTCCCTGCAAAAAAAAGAGCCGGATTTCACGTTTTGGCACAAATTCCACGGAAACGATATATCCCGATTGCCTTTCGGTCAGCCGCAGTTTGCAAGGAAAGGCCTGATTAAAATTCTGAAAGTAATTTCAGGAGAATGTGAAGAAAAGGCTTGACAAAGGCGGAAACAGGTATTATTTTACTCCGCAATCATTGCGTTATTGTTCTTTTATAAAGAGCTGATTTCAAAAGGCATTGACGGAAAGATTTGATAAGAATCTTCGCACAGTTGGCGGACGTAGTTTGAGGTGGCTGCTTGGAACGCAACCGCAGAAAACGCTCTTTCGGCAAATGCCGATGAGAATTTCAAAGCTCCCGGCAGGACTTTTGAAATCAGCTCCATAAACCACGGAATGAATTACGGAAGAAATGCGTTCTGTCTTTCGGAATGAGTTCGCAAAAGAATCTCTGCCGGGCGCGGCAGAAAAGATTCATCACAGGAAAGGCTTTTCTATGGAACTTCTGAAAAAACTGACTCTCGTCATGGCGTTGTCTGCGGCGGCATCGTTTGTATCGGCGTCGGACGTGTACGATTTCAACAAAGGCTGGATGTTCCAGAGACTGGACAAGCAGGCGGATTTCGTAACGGTCCGCCAGAATCACAACCAGATGAGCAATGCCAAATCCAATACGGCAGATTATTCCTATCCGTTTGTGGCCGCCCGTCTGGATGAAAGGAATTACAGACAGGTGGATTTGCCCCATGACTGGGCTGTCGAAGACGGATTCTACCGCGAAGAAAACAGCGAACACGGATTCCGCCGGCGCGGCTGGGGGTACTACCGGAAACATTTCTTCATCCCCGAATCGTGGCGCGGCAAGCACATCGAAATCGAGTTCGGCGGCATTGCCTCCTACAGCAATCTCTGGTTCAACAACACGCCGTTCCACCACAATTTCAGCGGCTACAATACCATGACGCTGGACTTGACGCCCATGGCCATGTACAATGCCGAAAACCTGATCGTGGTCGAGGTCAATGCGGACATCAGCGAAGGCTGGTGGTACGAGGGCGCAGGAATTTATCGCGATGTGAAAATCATCGTGAGCGAGCCTTGCCACATCGTAACCGACGGGATTCTCGTGCGTCCGGAGCTGATAAACGGCAAATGGAGCGTTTCCGCCGAGGTCGAAGTCGGAAATTACGGGCGGACAACGGAAGATATTTCTGTGGAATACTGGGTGGAAAGTCCCGATGGCACGAAGACTGCCCCTGCCGTGATGGGCAGCGTCAAGCCTGTCCCGCTGGAAACAATGACCGTTTCCGCGAAATTTGAGCCGGGCAGCGTGGAGCTGTGGTCGCCGGATTCTCCGAAGCTGTACAAATTCGTTGCGGTAACGAAAGTCAATGGAAAAGAAACCGACCGGAAGACGGTGAACTTCGGTTACCGCACGTTCAAATGGGATGCCGCAACAGGCTTCTATCTGAACGGACAGCCGCTGAAGCTGAACGGCACATGCAATCATCAGGATCACGCCGGCGTGGGTGTGGCGGTGCCGGCTTCCATCGAGGAATTTCGCATCCAGCTCCTGAAAAAACTGGGAACCAACGCATACCGCTGTTCGCACAATCCGCCCAGCCGCAACATCCTGGATTTGTGCGACAAATACGGGCTTCTGGTGATTGACGAAAACCGCAATCTGAATGCCTCGCCGCTGTGGCTCGCCAATGCGGAATGGCTGGTCAAACGCGACCGCAATCACCCCTGCGTGATTGCATGGAGTCTCTTCAACGAAGAACCGCTGATGGGAAGCGAACGCGGCGAAAATATCGCCCGCTACCTCGGCGACGTCTTCAAAAAATACGACCCGACACGTCCCGTCATCGGGGCAATGAACGGCGGTTTCTACGACAAATACTCCGTGCGGAATGTGCTGGATATCGTGGGCCTGAATTATCAGTACGGCACGATTGACCCGTTCCACAGCCGCTACCCGAATATTCCGATGGTGCTGACCGAAGGCGCAAGCGCATTTGAGACACGCGGCGAATACACGACCGACCGCAACCGCCTGACATGCACCTCCTACGATGAATACGGGGCGTCATGGGGCTCCACACATCGTGTGGACTGGAAAGCCGTTATGACCCGTCCTTACGTCGCCGGCTCGTTTATCTGGACCGGATTCGATTATCATGGAGAACCGACTCCGTACAACAATAAATTCCCCGCAAACAGCAGTTACTTCGGCATTATGGACCTCTGCGGTTTCCCGAAAGCCGCTTTCTATCTGCGGCAGGCCATGTGGCTCAAAACTCCGGTTGTCAGCATCATCCCCCACTGGACGTGGCCCGGCAGGGAAGGTCAGGATATTAAGGTCTTCTGCGCTTCCAATGCTCAGGAAGTTACGTTCGAGCTGAACGGCAAAACGGTCGGAACTTTCCCCGTGGACAAGTATGAAATGCTTACCGCCAATATCAAGTACGAACCGGGCAAGCTGGTCGCAATCGCAAAAAATGACGGCAAAGAAGTCGCAAGAACGGAAGTCGCAACCGCCGGGAAAGCCGTCTCGCTCAAGCTGGAACCCTACTGGAATGAACTCGCCAATGACGGCGATGCCGCCACGCCTGTGAAAATCAGTGCCGTCGACGAAAACGGTAATGTGGTGCCGGATGCCGCCCGGCAGGTGGAAATCACTGTGGAAGGAAGCGGGCGCAACATCGGTGTCGGCAATGGCGATCCGACCAGCACCGAACCGGAAAAAGGCAATACCCGGAAACTGTTCCACGGCCTCGCCATGGTGATTGTACAGAGCGATACCGGGGCGGAAGCTCCCATCCGCATCACGGTAAAAGCAGAGGGACTGAAAGACGCGACCTGCGAAATCGCGATGAAGAAAGTGGAGGCTCCGCTGCGGGTGAATGCCTATAAGCGCAGATAATATTTTCATTGAGGGGCTTGAAAAACGTCCCGTTCATCCTCTTCTGTTCGTCTCGTGCAGAAGAGGATTTTTTGTTTCAGGACGGCGGTTTGAAAATGTCCCGGAGAATCCGGCGAACGGCCATTTTTTGCGATTCCGCTTGATTTTTTCCGTTTTTGCGTGTATCTTATTATTTAATATATTTTTCTTAAACCAAAACTGATTTCAATGAAATCGGCTCATCATTTCAGAAAAGGTTCCCATGGAAGAATTTCAAATGAAAGTTGACGATGTGCTGACCAGCCTGTCCCGCGTCAGAATCGTCCCTGTCCTTGTGCTGGACACTGTGGAAGATGGTGTGAGAATGTGTTCCATTCTTCAGGAAAAAGGTCTTCCTGCGGCAGAAATCACATTCCGCACTTCAGCGGCCGAAGCTGTGATTCGCGAAGCATCAAAACTCTATCCTTCGCTTTATCTCGGCGCAGGTACTGTCTTGAATGTAAAAGATTTGCACCGGGCTTTCGATGCCGGGGCGAAGTTCGCCGTCGCACCGGGATTCAATCCGGCCGTAGTCAGAGAAGCCGTGAAATGCGGCTATCCCTTTGCGCCGGGCGTCTGCACACCCTCTGAAGCGGAACAGGCGATGGAGCTGGGATGCCGTTTCCTGAAATTCTTCCCTGCGGAAGCTGCGGGCGGCACGGGTTTTCTGAAATCTCTTATCGCGCCGTACAAGCACCTCGGAATCCGCTTCATGCCGACCGGAGGCGTTACGCAGAACAATGTGAAAGATTATCTGGCTCTGCCCGAAGTTGCCGCCGTCGGCGGCACATGGCTCGGCAAAGGCTCGGAAATCAAGGCCGGAAACTGGGACGGCATCGCGAAAACCGTGGAAGACGCTGTGGCATTAGTTCGCTCCCTGGCGTAATCGAAATCATCACACCGGAGAAATCTCTCTATGACAATCGACGAAATCCAATCAAACGTTGCTGACCTGACCGCACGCATCGATAAGCTGGCGAAATTCCTCAAAATCGATGAAATCAAGGCCAAAATCGCCGAAATCGACGGCATTATGGCTCAGCCTGATTTCTGGGATGACAAGGAAAAGGCTCAGGCCACCGTGCAGAGCCTCTCTTCCAACAAAAACATTCTGGAACCATACAATAAACTTGTACGGGAAGCCGATGATTTTCAGACTATTGCCGAGCTTGCACAGGAAGATGAATCTTTTCTGGAGGAAGCGGATTCCGCATGGAAAACTCTCTTTGAACATCTGGAAAAACTGGAAATCGTGAGCTTCCTTTCCGGCAAATTCGACCGCTTCAACTGCTTCTTCTACATCCATGCAGGTGCGGGCGGCACGGAATCCTGCGACTGGGCAAGCATTCTGCTCCGCATGTACCGCCGCTGGTTTGAACGCCGCGGCTGGAAAGATGAAATCATCGATATGCAGCCCGGTGATGAAGCCGGCATCAAAAGTGCCGTGCTGAAAGTCAGCGGCGAATTTGCATACGGTTATATGCGCGCGGAACGCGGTGTGCATCGTCTGGTCCGTATTTCTCCGTTTGATGCAAATGCCCGCCGTCATACCTCTTTCTCCTCGATTGATGTATTCCCCGAAATCGAAACCGAAATCGACATCGAAATCGATGAAAAAGATTTGCGCATTGATACCTACCGCGCCAGCGGGGCTGGCGGTCAGTACGTGAACCGTACCGACAGTGCCGTCCGCATCACCCACTTGCCGACCGGCGTGGTGGTGGCGTGTCAGGTGGAACGCTCCCAGCACAAAAACAGAGCGATGGCAATGCAGATGCTGAAAGCACGTTTGTACGAATTGGAAGAGGAAAAGCAGAAAGAGCAGGCGGCGCAGATTTCCGGAACCAAAACCGACAACTCATGGGGCAACCAGATTCGTTCCTACGTGCTCCAGCCGTATCAGATGGTCAAGGACCTGCGTACCGGTGTGGAAACAGGAAACACTGCCGCCGTGCTGGATGGTGATTTGGATCAGTTCGTTGAAGCATGGATTCGCAGCAACGACCGCTGAACAGCTCCTCCCCCGTTTCCGGTGTAAAGCATTTTATTTCCGCGGAATTATCATCGCATGACTTTCTTTTCGGGAAATATGTGCTATATTAATATGACACATTTTGTTTATTATCAACCATTTCACAATTCATTTTTAAGGAAAAGCAAATGAAAATTCTTGTCATCAATGCAGGCAGTTCTTCCCTGAAATTCACTCTCTTCGACATGCAGGGAACTGAAAACACCGTGATCGCCAACGGTCTCGTTGAACGCGTCGGCACCGATAAGCCGAACCTGATTTTCAAGCGTCCGGACGGCTTCAAATTTGCAGAATGCCCGCAGGGTGTGAAGAATCATGCCGATGGTTTGAAGGCTGTCTGCGCCAAGCTGGTCGACCCCGAAATCGGCGTTTTGAAGTCTCTCTCTGAAGTCTCCGCAATCGGACACCGCGTCCTGCACGGCGGCGAAAAAATCACCGCTCCCGTCAAAGTCGATGCCGCAGTGAAAGATATTATCCGCGAGTGCATCCCCCTGGGACCGCTCCACAACCCCGCCAACCTGAGCGGTATCGAAGCCTGTGAAGAAATCTTCCCCGGCGTTCCGAACGTTGCCGTCTTTGATACTCAGTTCCACCAGACCATGCCCCCGGAAGCATATCTCTATGCCATCCCTATGGATTTCTACAAGAAGTACGGCATCCGCAAATACGGATTCCACGGCACCAGCCATCACTTCGTTACCCTCTCCACTGCCAAGTTCCTCGGCAAGGCTCCGGAAGACACCACCATCATCACATGCCACCTCGGAAACGGATGCAGCATGGCCGCTGTCAAGAACGGCAAAGTCATTGATACCACCATGGGGCTCACCCCGCTGGAAGGTCTCATGATGGGTACACGCAGCGGCGATATGGACCCCGCTGCCGTCATCCGCATGATTCAGGTCGGAAATACCCCGGAACGCGTTGACACCATCCTCAACAAGGAATCCGGTCTGTACGCAATCGGCGGAATCAAGAGCGGCGATATGCGCGACATCAGCAATGCCGCCGAAGAAGGCAGCAAGGATGCTCAGCTCGCTCTCAAGATGTTCATTCGCCGCATCGTCAAGTATGTCGGTTCCTACTTCGTCCTCCTCGGAGGCGCAGACGCCATCGTCTTCACTGGCGGTATCGGCGAACACTCCGCTCCGCAGCGCAAAGCCATTCTGGACGGCATTGCCGCTCTCGGAATCAAGTGCGATGACGCCCGCAACGAAGCCTGCAACGGCGATGCCGGTATCATCTCCACCGATGACAGCGCATTCAAGGCAATCGTGATGCCGACCAATGAAGAACTGATGATCGCTCTCTTCACGGTCAAGACGCTCAAGCTGGCGTAAGAAGCCTGATTCATCCGCCGTTTCCCCCGAAAAACGGAGAAATGAGCTTATCCGCCGGAACTCACTGAATGTTCAGTTCAGAAGTTCCGGCTGTTTTTTTGCGAATGCCGGAGACGTTTTCAATACTCCCCGCAGGAATTTTCAGATCATCTTCCCTCTTTTTCACACTTTTCCGCATTTTTTGCATTTTCAGTTTGTTATTTGATAAAATCGTACTATATTATTTAGAATAAGACATTTCTTCCATCTTTTTCACTGAATCAAAAGAGTTGATTTCAAAAGTGTGCCTCTGTTCATTCGGAATAGAAGTCTTTTTTGCGGATGTGCCAAAAGACGGGTTTGATATTTTTGAAGACGGCTGCTTGATTCGCCGCCGCCGAAAAGAACAAAAACGGACTTCGCACAGACAAATACCGCGTTCCCGATGAACGGAGACACCAAAAGGCTTTCCACTGATGCCCATGTTTTCCAGAGACAACATTTATCCGCTTCTCTTCGACCCGATGTACCGTCAGGTATGCTGGGGCGGAAATCGGCTTGCTGCAGTTTTGAACCGGACTTTGCCCGATGATGAGGGGTATTACGGCGAAGCATGGGATATTTGCGATCGTCCGGGGGCGGAAAGCATCGTTTCCAACGGCCCATTGGCGGGAACATCGATTCATCAGCTTGCCGCAGAGGGAAATACGGAGTTCACAGGAGAGTCTCTCAATGGGACTCTGCATCGTTTCCCCGTGCTTGTGAAAATCATCGACACTGCCGCAAGAACATCTCTGCAAGTGCATCCGAATAACACCATTGCCGCTAAAATCGGAAACGGCGCGGAGCCGAAAACGGAAATGTGGTATGTGATGAAGGCCGAAAAAAATGCGCAGGTCATGGTGGGGCTGACTCCCGTTGCAACCAGACCGCGTTTCAATGAAACCGCCGGAACTCAGCAGGTGGAAGAACAGGTCATGCACTACAACGCCATTCCCGGAGATGCGTATTTCATCAATGCGGGCAGTGTGCATTGTGCCGGTGCCGGGTGTCTCCTGCTGGAAATTCAGGAAAACAGCAATACGTCTTACCGCATTTACGACTGGGAAACACGGGATTTCGATGGCAGTCTCCGCCCTCTGCATTTGGAGCAGGCTCTCGAATGCGTCAATTACATTGACCGCTTCCCCGCACGGATTACGGGGGCAAGCAACAAGGCTCTCAACAACCGTAAATATGCTCTGGTCAACAAATGCCCCACATTCTCCGTGGATGAAATGCGCCTCGTCTGCGACTGGCCGGACACCACAAGATTTTCGCGGAGCGCACATCTCCTGACCGCCATCGACAATACGCTGGAAATCCATACTCCGTCATTTGAGCCGGTTATGGTGCCGCCGGGGCGGACAGCTCTGCTTCCGGCCTGTCTCGGCGAATACCTGCTGAGATGCAGCGGCAGTATCCCGACCACTGCAATCCGCACCATTCTGCTTTAATTTTACAATCTGTTTCAATAAGAAAGAATCCTCTCTTCATGAAAATCCAATGTATCGCACGGCTCGCGGAACAACTGCGTGCAAATCGCCCCTCTCTTCCTGCAAATTTCCAGCCGGCTTGGGAAGTCTGTCCCCCCGGAATGAATGGGGATCTGACCATCAACTGCTTCCGTCTGGTGCGCGATTTGAAAGGCTCGCCGGACGCTGTTACCAAAGAAGTTGCCGGACTCCTCTCCGACGATCCCGATGTGGCAAATGTGGAAGCGGTGAAGGCGTTTGTGAATGTTACGCTGAAACCGGAAGCATTGTTCCGCGATTCCATCGCCGATGTGAATGATTTGCTGGACGCAGTTGCCGTCCCCGAAGAAGAAAAAAAGAAAATCCTCATCGAATTTTCCGCTCCGAATACCAATAAACCTCAGCATTTGGGGCATTTGCGCAACAACTCAATCGGAATGACCCTCGCAAGCGTCATGAAGCGCGCCGGGCATGATGTGGTCCCCGTCAACCTGATTAACGACCGAGGAATCCATATCTGCAAATCCATGCTGGCATACAAGCTCACAGGAAACGGCATTACACCGGAACAGGCAGGTATCAAGGGCGACCATCTGGTCGGTAATTTCTATGTGAAATTCAATCAGCTTCTGACCGATGAAATCAAGGAACTCAAAGCCGCACACCCCGAACTCGCGGACAAATCCTCCGATGATTTGTTCCTGGAAACCAAACTCGGCAGTGAAGCTCAGAATATGCTCCGCAAATGGGAAAGCGGCGACCCCGAAACCGTTGCCCTGTGGAAGCTGATGAACTCCTGGGTCATTGACGGATTCAACAAAACCTACGAGCGCATGGGCGTCCATTTCGACAAAACCTATTTGGAAAGCCAGACTTATCTGCTGGGCAAAGACGTCATCGCGGATGCCCTTGCCAAAGGCATTTTCAAGAAACGCGATGACGGTGCCGTCATCGTGGATATGGGCAAACTGGGCGAAAAAGTCCTGCTCCGCAAAGACGGAACCAGTGTTTACATCACGCAGGACATCGGGACGACCCTCCTCAAGCACAGCGAACACAACCCCGATACCATGATTTGGGTGGTGGGTGATGAGCAGATTCTCCACTTCAAGATGCTGTTCGGCATTCTCGCCAAGCTGGGCTATAAATGGGCGGACAGTCTGTACCACCTCGCCTACGGCATGGTCAATCTCCCCGGCGGCCGCATGAAAAGCCGTGAAGGCACCGTTGTGGATGCCGATGACCTCTTCGATGAAATGTACGCACTCGCGAAAGAAGCGGCTCTCCAGCGTCTGAAAGAGGGCGCGGAAGTCCCTGCCGATTTGGAGGAACGCAGCGAAATCATCGGCATGGGTGCACTGAAATTCATGCTCCTCAAGTTCAACCCGAAAACAACCATCATGTTCGACCCGAATGCTTCGCTGAAATTCGAGGGCGACACCGGCCCGTATGTGCAGTATGTCTGCGCACGCATCAACTCCATCGTGAGAAAATGCAAGGAAGCCGGGATTTCCTTCAAGCCCGAAGAAATCGACTGGTCTCTGGCCGATTCCGAAGAAGAACGCGCTTTGGCTGTCGCGGCTCTGCGTTACAGCGACGCCATCCGCTCCTCCGCCGCTAAAATGGACTGCTCCATCCTCGTCAACTACCTCCTCGACCTCGCTAAGGCATTCAACCGATTCTACCGCGAAAAACAGGTTTTGAACGCCGGAGAACCCGCTGTCCGCAACGTCCGCCTTGCCATCTGCTTCGCTGTCCGCGACATCCTGGCTGACGGTCTGAAAACGCTGACCATCGGCATCCCGGAAGCCATGTAATCTCCTTCGACACCTCCGAAAACTGTCTTGCCATGAATCATCTGCTCTCCGTCATCATCCCCGTTTTCAATGAAGAAAATACGGTCGAAACCATGCTGGACCGCGTCCTCGCGGCGCAGACGGCTGACCTCCCGTTTGAACTCATCATCATCAACGATGGTTCCACCGACCGGTCGAAGACAATAATCGCGGAATGGCTCAAAAAGAACGGCGGAAAGCTGAAAAAAACGGTGCTGATTGACCAGCCTAATTCAGGAAAAGGCTCGGCGGTGAAAGCCGGAATCGCAAAATCCACAGGCGATGCCGTGATTATTCAGGATGCTGACCTGGAATACGACCCGAACGACTATGCCGCATGTGTCGCACCCATTTTCGAGGGAAAATGTGCGGCCGTGTACGGCTCGCGCGAAGACAGCAACCGGAACCGCATTTATTCCTCCCCATGCTTCTACCTCGGCGCGCTCAGTCTGACCTTGTGGATTGATTTGCTTTTCAATGCGAATCTGACCGATGAGGCAACCTGCTACAAGACGCTCCGCGGCGATTTGGCAAGGACGATTGCTCCCTCTCTCATGGGCAAACGTTTCGAGTGGGAACCTGAACTCACTGCCAAACTGCTCCGCATGGGATTCCATCCCTACGAAGTCCCGATTTCCTACTCCCCCAGACATCCGGCGGAAGGCAAGAAAATCAGGTTTTTCGACGGGATTCAGTCATTTTGGACCTCGTTCTACTGGCGATTCCGCGAAATCGACGACCTTCGCGAAAATGTCGGCAGACTCTCTCAGGAATGTGCCGATCATGTAAATCAGGTTACCGCCGCATACGGTGCCCTGCTCCGCATGTTCCTGTTGGGACTTGTCCTGCCGTATATGCTTGGCAGACAGGGGATTGCCGCCTATCTCTGCTTCCCTGTTCTCGCGCCGCTGACCTATTTTACGGCACGGCTTTTCCAGAGCTGGAAAACCGCTTCCCTGTGGAGTATGGTGCTGACTGTCGTCTACACCGTTCTGCCGCTGATTACGAAAATCGCGCCGCAGCCCTGTGAATGCCTGCTCCTCCCCCTGTTGACCTTGCAGAATTTCTTCTTCCTGAAATTTGCCGTCAGCGGATTCGGACCGTTCTATCTGGCATCGGTGCTGTTGTGCGCCGCAATCTCGTTCCTGCTTCCGGCGAACGTCTTTTGGCTGATTCCGGCAATGTTTTTCCTGCTCTTGCAGAAGAATAACAAATTCCGCGTATGGGGCATTGTCTCCACGGTTGCGGCCGGATTCATTGGCAGTGCCGGATGGCTGTGCTGTCCGCTGAAGATGCCCGCCGAACTGGCTTTCACGGTGAAGACCCTGGCAATTCCTGCCGTAATCTTCCTGATTGCCCCGCTGATTTCTTTCTTCCGCGGGAAGTCCGTCAAAACAGACCGCATTTCCCTCTTTGCAGCCATGACGGCGGCATTGTGCGGGATATACTTCCCTGCGGTCCTGCCGTTCCTTGCGTCTTTCCGCAACAGGAGCTCCCGCTTCAAGCAGCTGTAAAAAATCCATATCTCATGCATACTTTTTTTCTTTTCTAGAAAAACTGAATATATGTCAATAATTAACACAAACACATTTTCCTCAAAAGGATAATTAAAATGGACAATGATTTGCTCACTGATCAGGATGTCATTTGGCACTATACATCTATTGATGCATTAACTGCAATGTGTGAAAGCGAGAATACAAATCTCTATGCTACGCTATCCTCATTCTGTAATGACAATGAAGAAGGAAAGGGGCTGGAATGTTTTGATTCTTCTTTCAGAGATGATATTTCAAAAAAATTGGATGATACAATCAAAAAAATAGTCAAAGATTTTGACTCCAATGAAGGGGAAAAGGGATACAGTGCAAAAAATATATTATTATCTGGAATCATAGGTGGCATTATTATGGGGGTTATAGGTGCAGCTTTGGCAGCAGGTGCTACCGCTCTTATTGCAGAGAGAAATAAGAAAGAAAATAATTCTTTCAAAGATAAAATTGCCCAAATGACAAAAAATATAATTGACGAATATGATGTTTTTGTTTTGTGTTTTTCTCATCAAGGAGACTCTCTTCCACAATGGAGATCCTATACGTATAATGGTGGAGTTGCAATTGGATTCAGTAAAAAAGAATTGGTAGATAAGCTGAAGAATACATACAAGAAAAAATATGATAAGAATGGATATGTTTTTTTTACAGAGAACCAAACAAACGGAACAGAAAATTATTGGATTGCAATAGGAAAATGTATTTATAAAAAAGAAGACTTTCAAAAATTTTTTACTGATACAATAGTTCAAAACATCCTTGAAAAAACAGATTTCAACGATTCCTTTTTTCACCAGACAGGCACTCAATTAGAAAAAATACAGGAAAATTTCTTGGATATCTCGAAACTTTTTTTTGTTTGTCTTCCATTTTTCCTAAAAAACGAATCCTTTATATCTGAAGACGAAGAAAGAATCCTTATCATTCAAAAAAAAGAAAGACGTAAAGAAACTGTCAAATTTATTGCAAATAAACCTCGAATTAAAACTGGTTTCACCAATGTATTAGATTTGATTCAGGGAATCATCATTTCTCCACATGGGAATAAAGAACGTAATCGAACCTACGCAAAATATTTCAGTTCAGTTTCAAATAAAAAATTCTCCGTAAAAGATAGCAAATCACCTTATAACGGATGGTAAAAACAAAAAATACGACTATGAACTATCAAAATTCATAGTCTTTTTTTGTCCCTGCAAACACGAAAAAACGGGGCGAAGTTCTGAGGCTTCGTCCCGTGAATGCTTTTCAGCGGAAATGAGGATTGTTCAGCGTGTTTCCAGCGCGGAGAAATCCTTGAGCATCTGGTCGTACAGCGGAGCGAGTTCGGCGTGAGGCTGAACTGTTTCCACGGTCGCGCAGAATTTGCCGTAGAGGTCTTCAAACGGAATTTTGGCAACTGCATTGGCTGCACGGATTGCCGCGCCCAGACCTGCGGAGTTGCGGACCGCGATGGTTTCGATTTCAGCCTGGAAGACGTCTGCGAGAATCTGGCGCAATGCCGGAGACTTGGAGGCGCCGCCGGTAACACGGATGCGTTTGAAGTGCTGTCCCTGCCATGCGGAATGACGGCGCATGGTGAGTGCCTGAGATTCCATGATGCAGCGGATGAGTTCTTCCGGCTTGGCGGAAGCGAGGTCGAAATTGGTGCGCAGACCCGGCTCGGTAACAAGCGGTGTGTTTTCCGGCTCGAAATAAGGAAGCATGAGTTTGCCGTTGTTGCCCGGCTTGGTCAGCTTGGCGGAGGTAACATCGAAAAATTCCCAGTCCACATTGACCATGGCTTTGACCTTTTCACGTGCCAGAGAGCCGTTGGTGAAGCAAATCAAGCTCATGAAGCCGCCCGCCGGATTGCCGAAAACGTGCCCGCATCCTTCCGGATCGGTAACAAATTCGTCCATGGCGGCGAAGAAGGTATCACTGGTGCCGAGGCTGATGACGGCGGTACCGGGGCTGCCTGCACCGACGCCGATCAGGCTGTTCGGGTTGTCGCCGGACCAGACGACCACCGGGATACCGGCGCGGAAACCGTACTTCTCGAAATACGGAGCCAGACGGCCGGCAATGCGGTTGGAAGCGGCTACTGCGGGGAGCTTGCCAAGCAGTCCGTGAGCAGTCGCGGAGACAAACTTCTGATTCCAGTTCAGCGTATGCAGGTCGAGCAGGTTCATGCCTGCGCCGTCGCCGTAGTCAATCGGCGCGGATGCGTCGCACAGAATGGAGCAGAGGAACGAACTTACAAGGTGAATGCGTTTGGTGTTTTCCCACTTTTCCGGCTCGGTTACAGCAAATTTGCGAATCTGCGGTCCGGTGAAGCGTTCGATGGCGGGACTGCCGGTATTCAGGCGCATTTCAGCTCCGAATTCAGCGGTGAGCTGTTCGCATTCTTTGCGGGTGGACTTGTCCATCCAAATCGGTGCGGTTGCGCGGGAAAGAACGGGCTTGATTTGTTCCGCAAGAGACTTGGACGGATCAAGAACCGGGGGAACGGGGGCATTCAGATAGACGGAGCCGTGCTGCTGACCGGACCCGGAAATACCGCAGATGGTTTCGGTGGGGAATTTGTCCGCTTTCATCTGGGAGAAAAGCAGATCCATGGCGTCAAGCCACATCAGCGGGTCGGAATGGCGGACCAGCGGATCGCTGTTCGGGAGGAATCCGTCGGGAGAATTGTATTGAGGAAGATCGCGTCCGAAATTTACTGCATAAGAACCAACGAGTTTGCCGTTTTCTGCATCGATGATTTCGGCTTTCATACCCTGTGTACTGGAGTCAATACCGAGATAAAGTGCCATTTTTGAAAATCCTTATAAGTGAGGGGAGACGGTTCAGCGAACGGTCTTGACGG
>DCIG01000066.1 GCA_002315855.1 Lentisphaeria bacterium UBA1732
GATGCAATTTAATATAGCATTGTTTCGCTACATTTCAAATGCTTTTTTCAAAAATCTTCAAAATTTTATTTCATTCTGAAAATCTTTGGGAAAAGCACCAGCTCTGTTCCGCATCACAGATTCCGTTCCTGATTCCATCAGCTCCCGGTAACTTTTAAGGATCATCAGCAACTCGTCTCGGAATCACTGACATCATTTAATTTACACCCGGTTTCAAACTTTTTCAAGCAAACTTCTGAACTTTTTTCGGATTTTTTTAATCCTCCGAATTCATTCAGCAGTTTTTCGGCTTATTTGAAAGAGCATCGCGGTCATTTTGAAACATCGACAGAATTTAATATACACCATCCCAGCTTAAAATCAAGCAAAATTCCGCATTTTCCTCGAAAAAAGTTCACCCCCCTCCCCTTTTCACCTCATTCCCGCCTCATCTGTGAGATAATATTAATTTTGTGTGTATATCAGGAATAACACCCCTGCAATGCTATAATAATGAGGTTAAGTCCATTTTCAGGGCAATAAAATACCCTCACACACGTGGTGTGAGGGTGGAGACATTCTTTTTACGGAGTTTCCATGCTTTTTTCATATTGAGGCGAACACAGTACCCCGCTATATTACACACGAATTCTCACAACCTCAAAATGAGGTGCAGAATCACCAGCCTTCGACCGTATATTCGACGACTTGGCGTCCCAGCTCATAGCACGCCTGACGCAAACCGGAAGTACGTCCGGCCGCAGGATCAAAAATATACTGATATTTCGCAGATCCGGAAACCGAACGCTTGGGAATGAGAGGTTCACTGCGTCCGGGAATAAGAACCTCAAATTCGGCAGAAACCGAAACACTGAATTCAGCAGGGTTGAACGCATCGTCTTCCACAGAGGGAGTGGTACGGCTGGCAGACTGCGTTACATTCGTAACCCGGCAGTACAAAATACAGTCGGCTTTTTCTTTTGAGGTTATTTTCAGGGAATTATCCGTTTGGAAACAAGCGGCAATCTGGCTGCGGACAAATTCGGAAACAAGGGGTTCTTTTGTGTCGTTGCGCACCTCACTGAACGCAATCGAATGAATCTGCGGGTGCATCATAGACCCCATGTGATAACCGCACGAGGTAAAAAACAGGGAAAGGGAGATAACAGCAGCTGAAAGCCCCGGCAAATGTTTTTTAATAAAGCGCATCGGGATTAATCCTTTCCTGATATTCCTCACGGGAATCTGTTTTAATGTCTTTTTTCAGGTCGCGAATGGGGAGAAGCCACTTGCCATCGCTGGATTCGGGAGTATAGAGAATCGAAGATTCTTCCATCGGTATGGTATTACGCTCGAATTCGATTTTCATTGGTTCAGGACGTTTTGCATCTTCCGGCGGTGCCTCATAGGTCTCATCAATATCAGCAAGGAGCTGTTCGGAAGGAATCGCCTGCTCAGAGGCAGGGTAATCCTGAATCACGCGGGTAAGATAACGGGCGGCGAGGTCATCACGTCCGGTACGATGATAATATCTGGCCAAATCATGATAGCGTTCTGCGGTAAGCATATCCAGTTTTTCACGCTGTTTCCGCGCCCATGGGACTTCAGGGTCATCGGGATAGTTGTCGATGAATTCATTCAGAATATCCATGGCCAGCTTGCACCATGCCCCGTCCCCATCGCCTCGCTGAGCCAGCTGCGAATAAGTATCTGCGAGCTCAAGCGTCGCATAACGGGCGGATTCCGTCGCAGGATGAAGCAGGACCACATCCTTGTATTTCTCAATCGCTTTTTCAGGTTCCTGCTCTTTCATATAAAGGCGACCGAGGCGCAAAAGTACATCCGCAGACTTGTCCGCGCAAGGAGCATTCCGCACAACGGCTTCCGCGAACTCAACCGTCCGGTCTTTTCCTTTAATGAACGGAAGCCAGTCAAACACAGCATCGCGATGACCTTCAAAATAGGCATTCACAATCTCAAATTCCCGATTGACGGCCTGCGTGAAATCAATTCGGCTGGTATGTTCCTTGATGAGACGTTCCACGCATTCAAATTCACTGCCAAGAAAACCGGCATTGCGAAACGAGCGGGAAGCGCTGGTCAGGGAATTAACTTTCACAATATCGTCATCCGTGTAAAGCACGACCTGCAAATAGGTCTTCCCGGCCTTGCGGAAACTTTCCTTCTCATCCAGCGCACGAGCTTTCGCAAACGCATCGGACGCACGTTGTTCGTTCACCTCATCCGCCCATAACGAAGGAATGCGCATCATAGGGAACATCAGCAGCAAAAAAAGTATTGTAAAAAAGCGAAAACGCATGAATTTTCTCCAAATTTAAGCATCATCACAAGAGTTTTCCGGCACAAAATAAAAAGGTCAGCGAAAAACTCCCGAAAATACATCAATAATTAATGTAGCATGAAAACAAAAAAAAACAAAACGGAAGAAGAAAAAAAAGAGGAAAAAGCTGTAACTGAACTGATTTCACAAAGTCATTGACGGAAGGATAGAGAAAGAATCTTCGTGTAACTGCGGGATTAGTTTGAGGGAATTATCCGAAATCGCCTATGCAGAAAACAGTTCTTCAACTCTTTATGACCATGGATGAAGTAAAACACTTTCACCAAATTATGCACGAAAAACAATATGCCTTGCACGGCAGTATAAATTGGGAAAGGAAGAAAGCAGGGGGAGAGAACAATTTTGAGGTTAAATTTATTAAAAAAATGGAGCCGGCTGCTGGATTCGAACCTGCGACCGACGGTTTACAAAACCGTAGCTCTACCACTGAGCTAAGCCGGCACTCCGTTCTACTCATTGAACAAGCGCTAAAGAGAGAACACAATATAATATGCCACATTTTTTGAGAAAGTCAAACAAAGGAGCTTTCTTTTTTTGAAAAATGTGATATAGTAATTCAATCAAGCACAAAACAGATGCATCTGCCAAAAGCAAAAATGAAGTTTTCTACGGGGATTTTGTCCTGAAGTACTGCATCATCCGAGGGAAATTTCCGATTCAGATGCGGCTGTCGGCAGCTTGCCACGAAACAACACATAACGACATCCTGAGGAACACGGATTCATGCAGACAACCAAACAATGGCTTATGATTGCCGATGCGCATTTGTGCGGGGAAAACGGCGATCAGCCTTTTTTCCGTTTCCTGGACTATGTATCGCAGCAGGACGAATCTGTCGGGATTGTGTTCATGGGGGATTTGTACGATTTATGGATTGCGCTGCCCGGCTACGAATCGGCGGAGCAGCTGCGTTTTCTGGAGTGGTGCCGGACCGAAAAAGAGAAACGTCCGGTCATTTTCATCGAAGGCAACCACGAATTTTTTGTTGCGAAGACGCGCCGGGATGCGTTTACCTACTGCGATGAGACACAATACGAACAGGGGAAATACCATTGGATTCACGGCGACCGCATCAATTCGGAAGACTGGCAGTATGCGCTGCTGAGGTTTCTTATCCGCAACAGGGTATCGCGTTTTCTGCTCACCATTTTCGGACACAGCATCGGTCCCGCAGCAGCTCATTGGATTCGTGAAAAACTTCGCGAAATCAACAGCGGACATCAGAAATATTTTCCGCGGGAGCATGTGTGCAGA
The DNA here is from genome assembly GCA_002315855.1 of Lentisphaeria bacterium UBA1732. Classification (GTDB taxonomy): domain Bacteria; phylum Verrucomicrobiota; class Lentisphaeria; order Victivallales; family UBA1829; genus UBA1732. Next base: position 3,596 of record DCIG01000066.1, read on the forward strand.
ATGCTGTCCGGCATGAACGAAAACCAAATTGTATTCGCCGGACATTTCCACGACCAGTATCAGATTACGGAACACAACAGCACGGCGGAAATCCTGCCGGCATATCTGAATCAGGGTGAAGTTGCGCTCTACGATGTGGCATCCGGGGTACTGGAAACAGCGCAGGTGCCGCAGATTTCCATATTCCGTCCACTCTGCACCGAAGCTGTCGCCCCCGTGAATTGAATTAAGGAGATTTCAATATGATTACGATGGTATGCACCATGATTGTCAAGCCGGGAACAAAAAAAATGTTTCTGGACGCTCTGAAAACGATGGTTCCGCTGGTCCGGGCAGAAGACGGCTGTATTTCCTATGGCGGTTTCTCGGACCTGCAAGCTGAGTTTTCCGAGCAGTGGTATCGCGAAGACCGCATTACGATTATCGAAACCTGGCGCGATGAAGAAGCTCTCCGTGCACACTGGAAAGCACCGCACATGGATACCTACCGCAAAGCCACGCGGGACCTGGTCGCCTCGAAAAACATCATCTTTCTGAAGCCGGAGGAACCATGAAACGCGTCATGTACCCCGGCAGTTTCGATCCCGCCACCAACGGACATCTGGACGTAATCCGCCGCGCTTCCCGCATCGTGGACGAGCTTGTGGTGGCAGTCGCCCGTAACAACGACAAATGCCCCCTTTTCTCCGTGAATGAGCGTGTGGCGCTGCTGAATCAAATCTGTGCGCAGCTGCCGAATGTCAAGGTCATTACGTTCGAGGGACTGCTGGTTGATGCCGTGCGGGAACTTGGAATCACTGCCATCATCCGCGGCTTGCGTGCCGTCTCCGATTTCGAGTATGAATTTCAAATGGCACTCATGAACCGTGAACTGAATGCCGCCTGTGAAACACTGTTTTTAATGCCGAGCCCGGAATATTCGTTCATCAGCTCGCACCTGATCCGCGAAATCGCCTCGTGGCGCGGCGACATCAGCGCATTCGTGCCGCCGGTCGTCGCGGATGCCATCTATCAAAAATACGAAGAGAAACAAAAATGATTGCTGTCAATACCACCCATATCAAACCCGACCTGCCGTACTTGCTGGAAGATGAGGAATCCGTCGATATTCTGGAGCTGCAGGATTGTGCAGACAAGCCGGTTCCGCTGGTTCCGGTGGACAAAATCCACTATAAATTCTTCTGCTCTCTCGCCGGAAACGACCTTGTGGTAACGGGGGAAGCCTCTTTCAAAATCCAAACGATCTGTTCACGCTGCTGCGATGACGTTACGCAGGAAGTCTGCGTGGAAAATCTGTGTCTGCATTTCCCCGACGTGAAAGACCAGATTGTCGACATCACCGAAGAAGTCCGCGAAGAACTCCTGCTGGCTATGCCGAATTATTTCTTCTGCTCCGAAGACTGTCAGGGGATTTGCCCCGGCTGCGGAGCAAATCTGAACTACGAGCCCTGCACCTGCCCCGAAGATGACGACGAAGACAATGATGCCGACCAGCCAAAAAACAGCATTGATTCCGCAAATTCCCCTTGGAGCAAGCTGGATGAGCTGAAGTTCTGAGGAGACTTCAGATTATTGCCCTATTTATAGGAAAGCCTTGTGTACATCAAGACTTTCTTGCATTGAATGTGCTTGAGATATTTCTTTGTTCATTTACAAAATCCAGAAGAGCTTTCGGAGGAAAAGTATTTCCCCTGATTTCACATTCCCAAACGACAATCAGATTCCAGCCCAAATCATGAAGCTCTCTTTCATGACGCTTATCCCGTTGCATATTGTTCTGAAATTTTGTTTGCCAGTATTCGGTATTTGTTGAAGGAGATGTTGCTTTTGTACATCTTTCATGTCGATGCCAAAAGCATCCGCGCACCTCAATAACGGTCTTGTACTTTTTCAAAACGATATCAGGCTTTCCGGGCAGTTTTTTATCGTGAAGCCGAAAACGAAACCCATTACGGTGGAGAAAAGAACGTACAATCAATTCCGGCTTTGTATCATTTGAACGAATCCGGCTCATATTCCAGCTTCGTTTTTCTTTTGAAAGACTATCCAATTACAAATCCTTAAGCTCAATAAGATGGCCGCATGAGAAAATTTCCCTGATTCTCGAATGAGAATACGGATTCTCGATATTTCTCTCAATCAGCTGAATCATATTCGCGACACCAATCGCAGAACCAGGTACAGAAGTTTCAGAGGAAATTTCCTGAAGCCGTGATGTTATGTTTGATCCGAATCCCCCCGCGATATAAGAAAAGAAAGCCAAAGGCAAGTGTGAACTGCTGTAGTTTTGCAATTCATTGATGTAATTGTGAATCATTCTGTTTTTATGATCGTTGCTGATGCTGTATTTGCTGTATGCTTTGTTATCCAAAATAGCTTGGAATCCGCTTTCATTAGACAAAAGCAACACATCAGGCGTTAAGCCAATCGGACCGACATGCTTTGCCTCGAATCCGAAAGCATCCTGAAACAATGCTGCAGTTGCCTTTTCAAATTCAGCAGCATCTTCTCGGCCTTTGAACGCCATTTCAAAGTATTCTGTCATAAATGCGCCAATAGCTCCGTGGGGGTATAAACGATTTAACGTATCCTCAACGATATGAGATATTAAGCCTGTTTGTTCACAGATTTTATCAATCAAAGAAGCTGTTATTTGAGAAATCGGAGTTTTGAGCGATTCTGCCAAAAAAGCATTTTTGATTTTCTGCTCTACGATTGCTTTCGTTGACACATTCGCAACGCCGGTCAAATCACGCGTATCTTTCGTATGCTTGGGATCAACCCCATATTTCCGCTGAAAAAATTCATGTTCATCTGCCCGCGGAATAAAAGAAAGCTTGGCAGCAAGAATCCGGCGGACTGATTCCTGTTTTTCATCAAAAATTCGAATACAGCGCTGCTCATCCCTGCGAGCAAGCTGTGTATATTCAAGCCAATTTACGAAAGTATTGGCAACATCCATCAAGTGTGAAAATGGATTGACAAGATTTACTCTGCGGGAACTTGCATATTTTACAGCAAAATCCTTATCCAAACAGGCATCTCCATCCGACCGAAATTGAAGAATTCGTCTGACAATGTACTCATAACACGCTTCGCTTTCGTTTTCCGCTTCCGTAATAATGATTTTTGCCAGTTCTTCTTCCGTCAGCCAGCCAATTCTGCTGTCAGAAAGCAATCGGAGCAGAAATCGAAAAGGACGTATACGAAAACGTGCAGAAACCTGTACACCTCGGCTTAATGAAAAGGATGAAGGAAACTGGTATTTCAAAATCTGGGATGTCAATACAGAAACAGGGGAATCTCCAGCCATAATTGCTTCTCCTGCGAGTGTCAGCTTAACTTTTTCCGTATTCTCCTGAATAAAAATGAGACCTAAACTTTCCAGCCATGCCTGATAAGTTCTGCCTCCGCCTCCGGTTTGATCTCTTCTTTGTCCCGCTTTTTTCAAACCGGCCTCTTCCAATGCGTCCTCCAAAGAAAGATGAGAATTTCTCTGACCTTCCCATTCTTTGTTGAGGGCAATTTCTACGAATGTCGCCAATGTTTCAGGGATTGAGTTCAAGCGGCGTTTCGGACGTGTTACCCACCAGTAATTCAGCATTTTTCCACCTCAATATGTTTAATATCAACATTACAGGGGATATACTCGTAATCAACACCTGCAAATGTTTTTAAAATTGCTTCAAAGATGACTTGCGCGCCCTTGCAGGGAACAGCCATCCCAATTTGTTTTCTGACCTCTTCTTTGGAACCGCAAAACACAAAATTGTCGGGAAATGTCTGAAGCCTTGCCCTTTCCCTGTTTGTTAACGCCCGCGGTTCAGAATAATGATAAATATGCGTTCCCCCGCCTCCCGATCCCGTAACAGTATATGCAGGTTTATCAGGATCAAGACGCTTGTAAATCTGGCTTATTTTCGCACCTTTGACATGAAGCTGCAATTCAGGAGGAAGGGACGCAGTAAAAGCATTTTGCCCCGGCAGAATATGCTTCAGTCTTTCTACAACAAGGGGAGACTGTCTTGTTAATTCAGAATTTGGAGCATCAGAGGGAATGGGGGGTGATTCAAGCGCGGTACGGCACGTATTATCATACGAAGCATAAAGTGCCGGACTCGGAACATGGAATTCGTATGGCAAATCTTCGCGAATCCCAACGATAATAATTCGATGTCTTGCCTGCGGAACACCATATTCTTCAAATTTATAAAAATGTGGATAGATTCGATACCCTGATTCTCTTAAATCCGTCAGTATTTTAGAAAAAGCCCTGCCATCATTGGCAGATTTCAAGCCGCCGACATTTTCAGCGAGAAACCATTGAGGGTGATGAGTTTTTAAAACTTTAACGCCATAAGAATACAAGGGACCATATGTGCCGCTGAACCCTTTCTGTTCTCCCACGACACTGAAATCATTGCACGGGAAACCGAAAGCCAAAGCATCAATAGGAGGAAGACTGTCAATATCAAGCGTTCGAACATCTTGACAGATTACACTTCCCGGATTATGAGGACAAAGATTTTTGCGGTATGTATTGCAGGTCGCAGAATCAAAGTCATTTGCCCATTTATGTTCAATAGAAAACTGGTTGCCAGGTATTTTTGCAGACAATGCACCTACAGCAAGTCCGCCCGGTCCGCAAAACAGCTCCCCTAAATGAAATACTTTTCCAGACGAAGCAAGTACAGGAATTTTCTTTTCCTTAAACAGTGTCTGCTCATATGTTTCCTGCCAGTTTTCTCTTTCTGTTGTGTCAACGATGTCGCTAAGATGGCAATTCAGCGCAGAACATATTTTTAACAGGGTATCCGTGTTGACATTTTCATTTCTGCCCAATTTAGCCACAGAAGCAGAACTAATTCCAGTCATATTCTGCAGAATTGTCCTGTTAATCCCCTTGTCAAGCAGAAGATTCCATAGTTTTTTATATGTGATGTTCATAGACCTTTGTCTCCATTGGTTTGAGTATGTAAAAAATATATCCCGAAAAAATCCATTTGTCAAGCAACAATCTTTAGGATTGTAAAGTTTTTATAGATTATTGCAAAGATTTTTGCAACGTATATCAATATACCCATTTATGCTTTTTTACCTAACGGGCAACCTCTAATTAGAGACAGTCTCAATTGAGCGGATTTGCCCCTTACAGCACGTGTCGCGGGTCGAGTGCATCGCGCAGGGCATCGCCGCTCATATTCAGGGCAAGCACAAGCACAAACATGAATCCCGTGGCGGTAACCAGTTCCCACCAGACACCGCGCCACAAAAGCGTTTGACCATTGGCAATCATCAGCCCCCAGCTTGGTTCAAACTGGACTCCCAGTCCCAGATAGCTCACAATGACCTCCGTCATCACGGCAAACGCAAAACGCATGGTAAAATAAACGATAACCAGGTGCATCAGATTCGGGAAAATGTGCCGCAGCATAATCCCGCAGCTGCCGACTCCCAAAGCACGGGCGGCGGTTACATACTGCATCTGACGCTGGCGCATCGTTTCGGCACGCACCACACGGCACAGCGGAACCCACCCTGTAAGCCCGATTCCCATGTAGACGGCCATCATACCGGGTTCGGTGTTAAGGCACGCTGAAAACGCGCGGAAAGCGGTTTCTAAAGGGCCGTAGAGGAAGCCCTTTGACACCAGCAGTGCAAACGCCAGAATAAACAGCAGTGTCGGCATGGACGCAAAGGTACTGTATATCCACAGAACCGTCCTGTCCGTCCTGCCTCCGAAATACCCTCCCAGCAATCCAAGCAAAACCCCGAATACAGAGGAAATCAGCGAAGCAATCACGCCGACTTTCACGGCAGTGCGCGAAGCAAACAGGGCGCGTATCAGGACATCGCGCCCCAGATAATCCGTTCCCAGCCAATGCTGAGCGCAGGGAGGCTGATTGCGGAGTAATTCATCCTGCACCTGATAAACCGGCACCGTGCCGCTGTGCTTGCAGGCAATCGCATAGATTTCCGCTCCGGCTGCGAACAGCAGGAAAAACAGGCATACCGCCAATGGCAGACGCGCATACCGTATTTTCAGCAGCCGTTTCAGAGCATTCATTCTGCGGGTTCCCCAGAAGTCTGCGCGGCTTCTTTTTCCGCACGGCGAATGCGTTCCAGATGAACTTGCAGAAGTCCGATTTCAGCAGGTGTAACACCGTCAATGCGCCCCGCCTGCGCAAGCGTGGACGGCTTGATGCGGGTCAGTTTCAGGCGGGATTCGTTGCGGAGACCTTTGACGCTGCCGTAGTCCATGCCGTCGGGAATGCGCCAGCTCTCCAGCCCGCGCAAATGACGGATGGAGTCTTCCTCCTGCCGCAGATAGCCCTCGTAATGCGCCTGAACAGCCAGTTCGCGCAGTACACGGCGGTCCGTGCGGTCGTTCAAATCGCATCCGGCTTCCGCCGCATCAAACGGCAAAGCATTCAAATCCGGCACGCCGTGAAATTCTTTCAGCAAATCCCAGCCGCTCAAGCCGCCTTTGAAACGCATTTGGCACAGAGCCGTTTCCACCGCATGAAGTTTGTCTTCGTAGCGGGTGAAAACCGCAAAATCAGAATCGTTCAGCAGACCAAGTTCGTGAGCTTTGCGGCAGAGACGCAGGTCGGCATTGTCCTGACGCAGACGCAGACGGTATTCGGCGCGGCTGGTGAACAGCCGGTACGGCTCCGTGATTTCCTTTGTAACCAGGTCATCGGCAAGAACACCGATGTAGGTTTCATCGCGTCCGAACTCGACACCGGGGAGACCTGCGGCATGACGGGCGGCATTCAAACCTGCGGCAAGTCCCTGCGCAGCGGCTTCTTCGTACCCGCTTGTGCCGTTGATTTGTCCTGCATGATAGAGGCCTTGCCACGCACGAATGGCGAAACAGCGGTTCAGCTGCTCCGGCAGTACGAAATCGTATTCGATGGCGTAGGCGTAGCGCATGATGCGGACGTGCTCCAGCCCAGGAAGCGACCGGAGCATTTTCTCCTGCACTTCCGGCGGCAGACTGGTGGAAATGCCGTTGACATAATATTCATCCGTGGCTTCGCCTTCGGGTTCGAGGTAAATCAGATGGCGTTCGTGATTCGGGAAACGCACGACCTTGTCCTCAAACGAGGGACAGTAACGCGTACCGATGCCTTCAATCAGTCCGTTGTACATGGGTGCTTTGTCGAGATTGGCACGGACAAGCGCGGCAGTTTCCGAGGTGCTCCACGTCATGCGGCAATCCATGGATTTCCCGCTGACATGAGGCGTAATATGCGAAACATCAAAATGCGAGAAGCGTTCTTCCAGACCTTCATCCGAACTTTGGACATCCATTTGCGAAAAATCAACGGAACTGCCGAAGACACGGGGCGGAGTCCCGGTTTTCAATCGCCCCAACTTCAAGCCGAGCTGCTCTTTCAGTGCAGCGGACAGAAGATTCGAGGCAGGATCACCGGCACGTCCGCCGGAAAAATGCGTAAGTCCGTAGTGAAGTTTTCCCCTCAGGAATGTCCCCGTGGCAATGACCACCGCTTTGCAGCGGTAGGTACGTCCGATCATGGTCGTAATGCCTGCAACAGCACCGTTTTCCGTAACAAATCCGGTGGCCTCGTCCTGGCGAATGGTCAAGTTCGGAATCTGTTCCAGTTCGTGCTTCATGGCGCGCTGATAACAGGCTTTGTCGCACTGGGCACGGGGAGACCAGACCGCAGGTCCTTTGGTAAGGTTCAACATGCGGAACTGAATGGAACAGGCATCGGCAACACGCCCCATCAAACCGCCCAGCGCATCGATTTCGCGGACCAAATGGCCTTTCGCAATTCCGCCGATGCACGGATTGCAGCTCATTTGCCCGATATGGTCGGGATTCATGGTCAGCATCAGGGTTTCGGCACCAAGACGCGCGGATGCGCTTGCCGCTTCACAGGCGGCATGACCTCCGCCGATAACGATTACATCAAAAAAATCAGACATATCAAAAAGAACTCATACGGGCGGGAAACGGAAAAAAATCAAACATTTTCCGCCCGAAACAGTGGCAGAGACCTCAAATTCCTGAATATGGTTATAAGGTCTCCGTAATTTACAGATTATCGCGGACTGCGGCTTTCTTGGACATTTTCAGAACAGAAATTTCCGGCATTTCCGGCATAATCAGGGAATCCAAAGCATGTTCACCCGCCTGAAGCAGATTCCCCGCCGCCGAAGTGTCCGGCGGAAGAAGCGGGTCCGAGGCAAGATTCCGGGACTGCTGCTGACGAACAGAACTGCCGCCCTGAGCAAAAATGGCTTCGGTATCAGCGCCGGAACCATTTGCCGTCCGGACAGTCTCCGCCGGAGATGAAGATGAACTTCCACGCAGACAGAGCGCAACAATCAGCCACACCAGCAGCAGAAAAACAACTGCCGCCGAAACTGCCATCCCGATGAAAAGACGTTTCACACGCTTGGCTTCTTTTTCATCCACGACTTCTGTGGTATCAACATTTTTGATAATGGCTTCCGCCACTTCTTCCTTCTTGGTGAACATGGAATGAAGCATATCCATCAGGAGCCTGGCATCGTCTTCGGGAACATTGTAGATTTCGGTGAGCTTGCGGACGTATGCCGAAACATAAACGAGCGGCAAATCCAGCGTATCCGCCTCAAGTTCCTGAATAAATGCAATGCGAATGCGGGTTTCACTTGCGACATCCTCGATTTTTCTGCCCAGTCTTGAGCGAATCATGTACAGGTTTGCACCGAGGGAACGCGACGAATCGACAGACGGAGGAACAGGTACATCGACTTTAACGTTTTTTTTCTGTCCAACAGATGGCGGAAGCGCAGGTTTGGGAACAGGCGCAGAGGCCGGACGAAAATCCGGCTGATTTGCGGAGATGGAATCAAAACGCGACTCTTTTTCCGCCGGATATGACACGGAAGCAGGAGATTGTGCCGGAATCGCGGCCGATTCCGCCGGGATATGACCGGATTCCGCATCTTCTGCAGCAGTAACCGTATAATCGACAACCGCACCGGGAACCGGATGCCGCGGGGCGTTCGTACTCGGCGGAGGAGCCACGGGAGATTCGCAGGATGGAGCATTGGAGTGTTCCATTGCGGCGAAAGGATGTTCGGCCGGAGCAGTTGCAGTGAGGTCAAAAAGATCTGCCTGAGTGCTTTGGGGTTGTTCCCGGTTCAGCTCGTTTTCATTCATGACGCTGGGTCCTTTACTTATTCGATTTCATTGACTTCCAGTCCTTCGGTAATCAGGATGGTGCGTTTCTGACCGCCGGGGAGAGGAGCACTGATGATATGGCGTTGTTCGAGTTTATCAATCAGGTCGGCGGATTTATTGTATCCGATTCCAAGTCTCCGCTGGAGAAACGAGGTGCTGACCTGCTGTTCGTTGATGATGATTTCCAGAGCTTTGCGCATGAGTTCGCCATCGCCCGGCTGAAGATATTTCGCCGCCACGGAGTTGATGAACTGCGCGCTGTGATGATTACTCGTATCTTCTTCAAATGGGGCATCTTCGCCGAAATCTTCGTCATCCTCCATATCATCGCCGTGTCTGCGCGATGCGGCTGACGAATCACGATTGGATTCAACAAATTCATCGGCACTTTCCACCCGTTCGGCGACGACCCCGTCATCGAAGTGCTGTTCATGTCCGCGTGAAATTTCTTCCACAACTTTTTGAATTTCAGGGTCGGACACGTAAGACCCCTGAATACGTTCGAGTCCGGATGCACCCGCCGTGAAGAGCATATCGCCGTTTCCAAGGAGCTTTTCTGCACCGATGCAGTCCAGAATAACGCGGCTGTCGATGCCGGAGCTGACCTTGAATGCGATTTTCGTAGGCAGATTGGCTTTGATGGTACCGGTGATGATGTCCTTTCGAGGCGACTGAGTGGCAATAATCAGGTGAACCCCTGCGGCGCGTCCCTTGGCGGCAATTCTGGAAATACTGGTTTCCACATCCGCCCGGGCATCCTTAATCATCATAATGTCGGCCAGCTCATCAATGATGATAATCAGGAGCGGCATTTTCTTCGGGACGGGATTGCCGTCATCGTCATAGACGGGACGCGGATCTTCGGGGCGATTGTTGAATGTTTTCAATTCTTTATGCAGGACTTTCGCCATAACACGGTAACGGCGTTCCATTTCATTGACGCCCCAGCGGAGAGCCAGCGGCACTTTCTTTGCCTCATTCACAATCGGGGTCATCAGGTGAGGCAGAGGAGCATAGTTGGCGAGTTCCACAATTTTCGGGTCAACCATGATGAGACGCAAATCGTCAGGCGTGAAACGGAAAAGCAAGCTCATGATGAGGGAGTTCATGCAGACTGATTTTCCTGACCCGGTCGTACCGGCAATCAGCATGTGCGGAGCGCGTCCCAAGTCGGCAACCATGACTTTGCCGGTGATGTCGCGTCCCAGTACAATCGGAATCGCGGCGCGGCTTTCTTTCCATGCGGGCGACTCCAGCAGAGGACGCAGATATACGGTGCTTGCGACCTTGTTCGGGACTTCGATGCCGATGGTATTTTTACCGGGAATCGGAGCTCGCATTCGGATACTTTCGGCGGCAAGTTCCATAGCGATATTCTGCTGGATTCCGGTAACTTTTTCGACCTTGATACCGGGAGCAAGCGATACCTCAAACTGCGTAACACGCGGTCCCACCGTAATTTCCGTTACAGAACCGTTCACATCGAAACTGTCCAGCGTATTCTGAAGCTGTTCACGCTCTTTGCGGACAAAGGCTTCATTTTCCTGAGTATTGGATTCTTCATGCCACTGAAGCATCTCCGGCATTGGCAGTTTGTATGGATTGTATTTCGATCCCAGACCTTTCACAATGCGGTTGTCCGGTTCAGAAGCATCAGGATGCTCGTGGTCATATTTTTCACGGTTCTGCGGGTATGTATGGACAGACGGGACAGGTGAATTGCGTACCGCAGATGGTGCAGACGGAGCCATGACCGGAGACACGGCCGGCCTAACGGAGCTTTCTTCCCGGTTTTCCGCAGGAGGCGGATACACCGGAGTTTGCGCCGGAGGTGCGCCATAATGGTCGGAATAAGCCACATCCACAGGTCCCGGCATTCTTTTCCGTCCGTTTCTGGACGGAGGCGGTGCGATAACCGGAGAAACATAATCATCGGTATCGGATGGATACGGTGCATCCTGCGGAGCTTTCGCAGGATTGAAGTCGTCATCATCAGTCTGCACACGGGAATCATCCTGTTCACCGCGGGCGGGACCCGAGGCTGATTCTGCGGATTGCGGCTCGAATGTCCGGCCGTCCTGAGACTGCGGAGGTTCAGGTGTCCAAATTTCTTCCCCATTTTCCGCCTCATTGGGAACGGCGGATTTTCTTGCGGCTTTTTCGCGCTTGCGCTCTTCTTTTTCGCGTTCGGCCTCTTCTTTTCTCTGCTGACGTCTGGCTTCACGCTGGTTGCGGAGATATTCCCGGTCTTTCTTCCAATCTGACCAGAAATCAGCAAAAAGGAAGAACCAGTCATGATAAAACAGAAGAGCCAGCGAGGGAAGCATGAGCAGTCCCGCGATAATCATTGTACCGATGTCGCCCAGGTAACGGCGGATTAAGCCTGCTTCCGCAATCCCCGGACAATGAGGGGCGGCAAGTTTGGAACCGATAATCCCGCCCGAAAGCGCAAGCGCAGGACGCTCAATGCGTCCGATTCCCAGCGTATCTGTAACATCGATAAAGCGTTCCGGCCACATGGCAAAAAGTACCGAAATCGCGATGAGAACGGCAAAAAACGCACCTTTGCAGCCGTTTCCCTCCCGGCGTTTGAACGGGATAAAACAGCGAATCAGGCGGATCAGCATCAATCCCAGCATCGGATAGACTGCCAGCCCGAAAAGATAGAACAGTATGCGGGCAGTATGCGCTCCGGCCAATCCCAGCCAGTTTTTCAGCAGGGTATAGTCCTTCATTCCCCCTTCCAAAACGGCGAGGTCAGCACTTTTATGCGAGAAAAGCGCCAATATCAGCAGCAGAAACAGCACGACGCGAAAATAATTCGGAATCGTCCAGATTTTTGCGTGATTGTCCTGAAAATGTTCATTTCCCTGCATGTTATGTGTTTTCTCCGTGAAGGCGTCTGCACCTGATGATGCAGAATATTTTTCGGTTCTTCAGAAATTTTTCAAAACAGTCATTGAAAACCGTTTTGAATGCAACTAATAACAATAGCACATTTTTAAACGAAATAAAGCCCAAAACTGCATTTTTACGAAAAAAACTTGAATTTCCCTTCTCCATCGTGGCAAGTGCTTTCACAAGGTTTGGGGAACTGTTCCTTTTTTGACTTAAAACCGATATTTAACCGTTTTTTCTATGATACTGCAGGAAACAGTAAAAAAACAGAAAAGCTGTTTTTCAAGAATCCCCTTACTGACATCAACGATTCAAAATGTCTGAAAAAAATACAAAAAAAATGGCGGAGAGAGGGGGATTTGAACCCCCGATAGAGTTACCCCTATACAGCATTTCCAATGCTGCGCCTTCGACCGCTCGGCCATCTCTCCGTTCTGAAAAGAATATAATTTAATATACTTGTTTTTATACAAAAGTCAAGTAAAAAGCATAAAAAAAACAAAAAAAGAAACCGTACTTCATAAAAACAGGAAAAAAGTCCGAAAACAAAGCTGTTTCAGGTCGGAATAAGGCTTTCCAAGCAGTGTTTTACAAAAAACGATAAGACGAAAAAGGCACTCCGCCGAAACGGAATGCCATACAAAATGCCATACATCAGGAGCTGATTTCAAAAGGCACGAGGGTAACTTTGAAATCAGCTCAATCAGATACATGCAGAGAAGAAGTCTTCTGTTTGTCAAACAGAATCATTTCCGCTGCATGTATCCCAGGCAGACGGAACGATTATTCCAGCGTCCAAAGAATGCTGGTAACGCCGCGAGGATAATATTTGCTGCCTTTGGCAACGCCGGAGGTCATTTGATCGCTCCATGCGTATTCCAGATTTTCTTTTTTCAGAAGCCATGCGCGGTGTGCTTCGTCCGCGGAAACACCGGTATAGGCGGCATTCACGCCGAGAAGTTTACGGGCAATGAACTGATTCAGATAAATTTTGGAAAGCCATGAATTGTCCGCCGAGCTGGAAAGTTTCCAGCCGCCATCTGCGTAGAGGCATTCACCGGATTCCATGATGGAGGTGAAATGACCTTTCAGAGCATCAAGCAGACCGAGGAATTCCTTCATCAGGTCCCACTTGCCGAGAATCCACGGGAAAATCAGACCTTCAATCGCAGGAATGATGTGAGAATCACAGGAGCCGTCCAGAATTGCGGGGATAAAGCCGTTTTTCTTGAAGGCGGCGACAAGAGAATCGGCGGCAAGATGAGCCTGTTTCATGGCTTCTGCACGGCGATTTGCAGGGATAAGGTCAACCAGCGCGAGATAGGACGCGAAAGACTTCAGGACGAGGTACGCATTGGCGCGCGCCTGTCCCAGAGAGGCATCCAGACTGTCGTAGGTGGTGATTTCCGAACTGCTGACAGTACGGGAAGAATCCAAATCCATCACACCATTGCGGTCGGCAGGATCGGCGGCATCGCGGTTCAGCATGGAGTCGAAGCAGCGTTCCGGGACATCGCCCCACGGATTGTCGCCGGTCTGATGCGTATAAGTCGCGGCACTGAGAATCCAGTTCACGAGCTGTTCATGGGTCATGTGTGAGAAGCAGCCGGGCTTGTCATCGCATTCGTATGCAGAGCGTCCGGGCGCGGCAAATGCGTTGCGGCATCCGACATCATGATTGAACGAAAGACCGCCGGGATACAGGGTATTGGCATCACCCGGAGCATGAACCTGATCCACATAGCTGTAACGGTCTACGAAAAGTTCGAGTTCGCTGCGGACCGTCCACGGATTCATCTTCATTTCAAAGAAAAGCTGGTCGACAACGAGATCGAAAGTATTCATCATGCGGTATTCGCCTTCATGAACAATCCAGAGCGGCTTTCCGGCGAGGTCAAGCAGCTGTGTGGAGTTGTAATAGCTGGCAATGGAGTGAGCAATCTGGAAACGCTGCGCATCATTCAGATTCGGGGAATCAAACTTGGCGGCATTGTCAAGGATGGCATTGCGATAAAGCTCGAAGTTGGCAAGCGCATAGGCTCCGACATCGTTCAGTCCCTTGAAGAAGCGGGCATACCAGTAGGAACATTCCAGACCTGTGGTAACGAGACCTTCGCGGAAGAATGCGGCAACCATGTGGAAGACCGCCTTTTCACCCGGTTTCGCCGTAAACATGAGCATACCGCAGGTGCCGAGTCCGAAACGAAGGTTCGGAATACATTTCTGGAGCAGAATGTCCTGACCGGAGAAACCGCACCCGGCGATGGCATTCGGGTCATCGGTGAAAAGAGCAGTGGCGCGTCCATTCACCACGCCGATGGGATACTGCGACTGGAAAACGCCGTCCAAACCGTCAGTTTCGTAGCCGAAGAAAGCACGGCGGGCATGGTCGCATTTCGTATTATCCACGGTAATTTCCACCAGCACTGCCGGACAGTAAGCAAATTTCTGAGCTTCATAACCAGCCTTGGCAGGATCGGGCGCAGGCAGAACCGGGGACAGGATTTCCATGCGGAAATCACCGGCTGTCCAAATATCGCGTCCCACGCTGAATTCACGGGAAATCGCAGAATCGGCAAACGGACGAAGCGGAAGCTGAATTTCTTCCGTTTTCTCCTTCATGTGGTCGAAACGAAGACTTTCATCCGTACCGCCTTCCCAGAACGGAAGAGCTTCAAAATATCCTTTTGGATTTTCCAGACCGATGAAAAGGTTTTTGCGGGCAGGATTGCCGAGTTCACGACCGAGACCGCCAAGGCGCCCCTTGCATCCCAAAGTAAGGGAGGAATGAGCACCTACAGGGGCATGAATTGCATTGAAAAAGATTGTTCCACTCATTACAGGAATTCTCCTTGAAAAATCCGGCGCCTCCTGCTAAATCAAAACGGAAATAGCAAACGACGCCGGAATGTTAAAAATACTCCGGTCCTGAAAAAGAACCGGAGAGCATGTCAAAGCGCAAAATCAGACAATCAGATTTGTGGATTCAGCGTCAAACACATGAACTTTTGCAGGATTGACGGGGAGAGTCATGCTCTGACCGACTTCTGCGACCATGTGCGGATCAACTTTGGCAATGAAACGTTCTGCCGCGGTATCATCCAGATAAAGATAGGTTTCTGCGCCCATGGGTTCTTTGACCTTCAAAGAGCCGGAGAGCGTGGGAGCATCTTTGACCAGCATGGCAGACGGAGAACCGATGTCTTCCGGACGGACACCAAAGACAACTTTGCGACCGACTGCGGCAGCCAGTTTGTCTTTCCATTCCGGCTTAATCAGCGGGAAGGAGAAGGCTTTTCCGACAAAGAAGAAGCTGCCGTCTTTATTTTCCACGGTGCCGTCGAAGAAGTTCATCGGAGGCATACCAATGAAACCGGCAACGAACAGATTGCACGGAGAATCGTAAATGGCAAGCGGAGTGTCGATCTGCTGAACTTCGCCGTCCTTCATGACGCAAATGCGGCTTCCCATGGTCATAGCTTCGACCTGGTCGTGCGTAACGTAAATCATGGTTGTGCCGAGCTTCTTGTGAAGCAGGCTGACTTCGGTACGCATCTGGACACGCATTTTGGCATCAAGGTTGGACAGAGGTTCGTCAAAAAGGAATGCTGCCGGCTTGCGCACAATGGCACGGCCTACGGCAACACGCTGACGCTGACCGCCGGAAAGAGCTTTGGGATAGCGGTCGAGATAGGGTTCCAATCCCAGCGTGGCAGCAGCTTCTTTCACGCGGGCGTCGATTTCATTTTTCGGGAAATGACGGAGCTTCAGACCGAATGCCATGTTTTCATAGACGGTCATGTGCGGATAGAGAGCGTAGTTCTGGAAAACCATTGCCAGATTGCGGTCTTTCGGCTGGACGTCGTTGACGATTTTGTCAGCGACGGAAATGGTGCCGGAAGAGATGTCTTCCAGACCGGCAATCATGCGGAGAGTAGTGGATTTACCGCAGCCGGACGGACCGACCAAAACCATGAATTCATGATCTTTGATTTCGAGATTCACATCGCGAACAGCGGTAACGGAGTTATCATAAACTTTCGAAACGTTTTTCAGTATAATTTCAGCCATGGTAATTAACCTTTAGTTGCACCTGTGGTCAAACCGGCAACGAACTCTTTCTGGAGAGCGAAGAAGAGAATCGCCGGAGGAATAATAGCAAGAAGCGTACCTGCGAGGAAGACACCGTATTCATTGAGGTAAAGTCCGAGATACTGGTTCAGAATCACGGGCAGAGTCAATTTGGCATGTGTCTGAATGTAGAGCTGCGGAGACAGGAAGTTGTTCCAGTTTCCGAGGAAGGTAATCAGACAGTATGCACCGGTCATGGGACGGACCAGCGGCATCATGACGTTCCAGTAAATACGGAATTCACTGGCACCGTCCATGCGGGCGGCTTCCACCAAACTGTTCGGAACACCCTGCATCGCCTGACGGAACAGGAAAATACCGAAGACGGCACAGGCATTCGGAATGAGCAGAGAGAGGTAACTGTCCATCCAGTGAATTTTGTAGATGATCTGATACAAAGGCGCCAGGAAAAGCATCGCAGGGAACATCATGGAGCCGGCCATGAAGAAAATCAGGAATCCGCGGCCTTTGAATTTATACTTGGCAAGAGCATAGCCCGACAGAGAGGTCAGGAAGAGGCTGATGGAAGTACCGGCACAGGCAAGGAAAATAGAGTTAATGATATACTGCCAGAAATATACCGTGCCCTGCGGAGATTCTTCACCCTGGAACAACTTCGTGAAGTTCGTGAAGTTCAGAGTCTGCGAAGACCATTCGGAAATGGGGGGCAGGAAAGAATATTTCATGAGGACTGACTGGTCTTTGAAAACGTTGCAGACAAGCCAGACAAACGGAGTGATGACAAGAGCCGCCGCAAGAATCAGGAAGATTGCCGCCAGATAAGCGCGGGAAACTTTGATTTTGCGGGGGAAAACAGATGTCGGGATTAAGAAGCGCATGACAAAATACGCTCCGAAAAGTGCGATCAGGACATAATGAATCGTATTCATGATTGCGTCTCCTTATTTATCTTCCGGCGAGTTCGTCGCCCTGAGTTGAATAATGCTGATGACGAAAATAATGAATGCGAGAATCCAGCCGATCGCAGCCCCGGTTCCGAGGTCGCCGCTGTTGAATGCGTTGTCATACAGATAACCTACGATGGTGAGACCGGCCTGGTCCACCCCGAAGGAACTCTTCAGCAAAGCAAACGGAAGCTCGAACAGCTGATACGAACCAATCGTACTCATGATGACGACAAACACGGCTACCGGACGAATCTGCGGAAGCGTAACGTGGAGGAACACCTGCCACGGGCTTGCACCGTCAATCTGAGCGGCTTCCACCAGCTGCTTGTCAACCGTCTGAAGTGCGGCGAGGAAATAAATCATGTTGTAACCGACATACATCCACAGCGACACGATGATCAGGGCGGGCATAATCAGTCCCGGCTTGGAAAGCCACTGAGTATCAAGTCCCCAGTGAATCAGCTTTTCAATTCCGATATTGAAGATACCGTAGCGCGGGGTGAAAATCACGGAGAACAGCACACCGACGAAAATCTGACCAACCAGGTTCGGGCTGAAAATCAACAGGCGGAACAGGTTTTTCAGTTTGCTCTGGCTGTTATTCAGCAGAATGGCAAGTCCAAGGGACAGCGGGAGCTGAATGCAGATGGAGGCAATCGCGTAAATGGTGGTGTTCTTCAGTGCTTTGTAGAATGACGGGTCGGAGAAGATGAACTTGAAGTTATCCAAGCCGACGAAAACTGCGCTGTGAGGTCCATCCGTCTGATGGAACGACAGCCAGCCTGCATAGATAAGCGGATACAGGAAGAATGTCAGCGCAATGATGATGTAGGGGGTCAAGAACAGCCAGGGAGCATACGGATGATAATTGACTCCGCGGAAAGTTTTGGAGTTGCTCATTTCGCGTCATCTCCTTTCTGTTCCGGTACAGATGCAGCAGCAGCTTCGGCATCAGCAGACAGGAAGACGTTGCGCTTGATTGCAGCGCGGACATAATCTGCTTTTTCCTTGAGCAGCTTTTCCGTAAGCGTGCGAAGTTCAGCTTCAAGCTGTTCCGTCGGCATCTTGCCGTAATTTTCATTGTAGAAATGAAGAGCTGTCTGTACAGCGTCAAGAGTACGGTCTGTCGCAAGTTTGGTGTACGGGCTTGCATTGTTCGCAGGAGTTTCATCGGCAATGTCAATGAAGAATTCGCCGATGGACTGTCCGCCGTAAAATTCGCTTTTCTGCTTGAATTCAGGAAGCGTCCACGCATCTTTGAACGGAGGCAGAAGGTTGGTGTCGCTGAAACGCGCGGCCAGGTCTTCCTTCTTGCAGTAGAGGAATTTTGCAAATTCCCATGCCAGTTCCTGATTTTTGCTCTGCTTGGTAATCGCAAGGCCGGTACCGCCCCATGTACTGGTACGGCATCCGCCCGGTTCCCATGCGGGAAGCGGAATCAGTCCGAGGTCGCCCTTCAACTGCGGAATATCCTGCTGGAAAGAAGCAGTACGCCAGTCAGGCGTGAAGAAGAACAGCACAAGGCCGTCCTGCAAAGCGGCATACAGGTTCTGACCTTCGCCGGGGTCATAGCCCACGCGGTTCGGGTTCTTTTCAGACACCTGATGAACAAACCAGATAACCGTTTCCAGCCATTCTTTGGAGTCGATTGTAACATTGCCCATCTTGTCGAAGTATCCGGTGCCTCTCTGGAATGCGAGAATACCGAGAGCAACCGTATTGCTGGTCTGCATTTCAAGCGGGAAATGCAGTCTGTTTCCATCGCTGCCTTTCACCTTGGAAACTTTTTCGCCCATTTTGACGAAATCGTCCCAAGTTTTGAGCTTGGTAACATCGATACCGAGTTTTTCGATAACACTTCTGCGGTAGCAGAGTCCGACAGGGTGCACATCATGAGGAAGACCAAAGATGTGTCCGCGGCTGGACCACAGACCATAACGGGATTCCACGAATTTGTCGTAGAGACCTTCTTCTTTCAATCGATCTGTGAGGTCAACAAAACCAACGTTTTCAATCGGACCGCGGGTAAAGAACCCGATGGTGCCTTCCAGCAGTTCCACCAGATCCGGAGCAGGGCTTCCAGTCTGCAATGCAGACTGGAGGCGGCTCTGGAGAGCTTCTTTCTGGACAAGCTGGAGCTTGATTTTCACGTTTTTGCCTTCTTTCGCCTTCATGGCTTCAAATTCGGCAATGGCTTTGTCATACGCCGGCTTATGGTTTCTTGCCTGCGTCGCCAGAACGAGATCCGGTACGGGTTCTTTGCCGTGCTTAATATCAAGAACCAGCAGGAATGCTCCGGAGAGTATGGCAAGAATCAAGATAACCAGCGGGGCTTTCCCGAATGGATAAATTGAATTCATTCTTTTCTCCTGTAAATTTTATTTTCTGTCTGCAGCAAAGAAGCCCGGTCCGAAATAACTCTGAGGTAAACGCTGACCGGCCGGATAAATCTGGATTCGTTCAACGGACACCGCAGGGTCAATCATAACCACACGTACAGTATGGAGACCGGCTGCGACTTTGTGTTTCGACTTCAGATGACGCAGATTGTCCTGCACTTCAGCACTCCAATCTCCGTTATAGTCAAGGTTTTTCACAGACAGACGTTTTGCAGTGAACGGATCAAGCGACTGGACTTCGCCATTATCAATGGCAACCCCCAGACGAACGCCGCGTCCGGCTACAAAGTTCAGAGTCGGTCCGGTTTGGACATCCAGTTCATATTCACCATCTTCGGCAAAGTAGACCTGATACTGCAGTTCCGGAGCCTTTGCAGGCGGCAGGACACTGTCAGCTGTAACAGGTTCCACAGCCATGGCGGCATCGGCACGACCGAAGTCAGGTTCGATCTTCCATTCCACACCGTTGACTGCAGTCTTGGCGGAGAACTTGGAAGCCGGAATGTTCACCGGATTGGCAACCACGGCAACCGCCTTGGAAGCATTGGCAGGCACTGCCACCGGGTCAGCGGAAGCATTCACAGTCATGGAGGTACCATCGGCGGCGACAACCTGCATAGCGGCTGTCAGTGCGCCTTTGGCAGTACCGGGCTGCAATGTCGCTTCGATGAGGACCGAACCTTCTGCCGGAACTGTGCCGGATGTGGCGGAAAGTTTCAGCCATGCCGGGACGTTCTTAACAGTAAACTGGAAATCTTTGGTGCCGCGGCTGAAAACTTCAAAGGAAGTCTTTTCGCCGGCAACTCTGAGCTTGCCGAGAGCAACGCTTTCATTGGCGGCAACTGCGGCTTTGCGTTCATTTTCGACTGCAACACCCATGGCGGCGCCTTCAACCGGCGTAATGCGGCTGACACGCGGCTGAGTATCGGCACGCGGAGCATCCCAGCTGGTGTACCCGATGTGGGTCTGATCCATCATGTGAGCCCATTTGCCGTTTGCGATTTTGGTGTTGTAGTAATTGTTGTATGCCTTGTCATCCTTGAAGCAGAGTTCGGTGAGGTCGGCAAAATAATTGGCAGCGGAGCGGCCCTGTTCACGGTACAGAGCATTGCGACCTGCTGCGATATACATTTCCACCAGGTTGGCACACGCCTTGACAGGGTGATGAACCAGCTGGTAGTAGGCATCCTGCGCATCAGCAGGAAGTTTCTTGCGGAGAGTTTCGGAGCGCTTGACCAGATCATTCCATGCGGCCAGAACAAATTCCGCTTCACGGTAGCTGGAAACACTGAAAGTATTGGTACCGGTGCATTCCGGCTTGCGCCAGGCGTTGTACTTGGTATACTTGGAAATGAGGTAAGCGATTTCATCGGCATATTCTTCGCCGAAGTCGCGGGCTGCACATGCACGGGTGTAGGACTGAATCTGTTCAGCCGAGATGGCATCCGGGTCCCAGGCAAAGGTCAGGAAGAATTCAATGGGAACTTCCATCGGCTTCAGGTCGCCGGTGTTCAGAATCCACAAACGGTCAATGCCGTAGCGATAGGCATAGTTCATCTGTTCGCGGATTTTGGTGAGCGGAGTAACGTTCAGCCAGCGATAGCTGCGCGGACCGCCGACGTAGTCCACATGGTAATACATGCCGGCGCCGCCGCTGCGCTTCAGGTCTTCCTTGGAAGGTACATGACGGATGTTGCCCCAGTTGTCATCGCACCACATGATGGTTACGTCATCGGGGACGCGCATTCCGGCATCATAGTAGTCCTGAACTTCCTTGTAGACGGCCCACATCTGGGGGACCTGGTCAGCGGGTTTTCCTGCTGCTTCGGCAATCAGCTTGCGCTGGTCGTCAACGATCTGTTTCAGGAGCTTGATATTGTCTTCCATGTGCCCGTTATTGTTCATGGCCTCGTCGCCATCGCCGCGCATACCCACCGTAATGACGTTTTCATACTTCATATTGCGGGTAACGCCTTCCTTCCAGAATTCGCGGAGGTTGGCGGCGTTGGTACCGTAATTCCATGCACCGATACGGCCTTTGCGCTTGGTATATTCTTCCTGAGCGCGAATCATCGGTTCATGATGACTCGTTCCCATGACAATACCGTACTGATCAGCGAGAACAGGGTTCTGCGGGTCGTCTTCGTTGAATGCCTTGCCCCACATTGCCGGCCACATATAGTTGCCGCGGAGACGCAGAATCAGTTCGAAGACATGGACGTACATCTTGGAGTTGATGCCACCGAAATTGGCACGAGCCCATCCGCCGAATGCCGGTTCTTCGTCATTGATGAAGATACCGCGGTATTTCACCTTCGGGGAAGGCTGCACATAACGCCGGGAAGTGATATAAAGAGCATTGTGTTTCTTGGCAGGGACATCCGCAAAATAATACCACGGAGACACCCCGATTTTCTCGGAAATGCCGTACATGCCGTAGATGGTGCCGCGACGGTCGCTGCCGGCGATTACGAGTGCCTGATCGACACCCGCCATCGGTTTATCGATGATTTGGACAATATGGGATTCCCATGCGCCTTTGACACCTTTTACATCCAGTTTGCTGCTGGAAACAAGCTGATCGATCAGCTTGCTCTGTCCGATGGTGCCAACAATCACAGGCCGTCCGGAAAGACCGGATACCTCTTTGCGGAGTTCGGCGTCTTTTCCGGTAACACGTCCGATATCAGCCACGAAATCCCCCGCAGCACGAAGTACTGCCGGAGAGTCGCCGGGGTCAACATAGACGGTTGCGGGCTTCTGACCTTCTGCAAGACAGAATGCTGTGCCGGATGCCGGTTTGGCAAATACAACGGACAGGGTACTGTCGGCTGCGAGGGAAACAGTCGCAGCTGTAAAAATGCAGGCAGCTGCGGCAAATGTTTTGAAGCAAGTGTATTTCATAAAATTTCCACTGTTTTTGTATATGCTTGAAGATTAGGGAATTACTTCGACTTTTACGTCATCAAGCCAGGCTTTGCCTTCGCCTTTGACATGGAAATAGAGACGGTCACGAATTGCACTTGCAGGCACATTGTACTCTGCCGTATAGGAAGTCCATTCCTTTGCATTCGTTCCATCGCAGAGAATCTTTTCGGCGCACGGGGAGAATCCGCCGTTCAAACCGAAGAAGTACAGCCAGCATTCCGTGAAACCTTCATTTTTGATTTTGCAGGAAACGCGGATTTTCTTGCCTTTCACATCACGCAGGCAAGTACCGACATGGTTGCTTGCCGGACCGCCGACGTTTTCCACGCGCAGAGAGGCGGGGGAAGAAGCAAAGACTTTCGTGTCCTTGATGCCGATGACTTCACCGGTCTGACCGTAATAGCGGGCATCCCAGCCGAGAGGACGGATTTCGCCCAGGCTCATATCACCGTTGTAGATAATCTTCCAGTCGTTGTCTTTGGCATACATGTCGGCTTCGATTTTCTTCAGTTCAGCATCATACTTTTCCGCCATCTTTTTATCGGTAAGTTTATAGAACTTAGCAAGGTAGCGTGAGCCGAGGATGTAGTGCGAGAAGCTGGAGAAGTGGATTTCGTCGCCGCGGTGCTTCAGATTTTCAGCAGATGCCAGTCCGCTGTTCGGAATGCTGCTTTCAAGAGAGGCAATATTGCGGTTGAAGTTGACTTGTCCGCCCCACGGACCGATTTCCCCCGCGATGAACGGGACATTCGGTTCGTTGATGTCTTTGCGGAGTTTTTCCACATAAGCGGCGAGGCGTTTCACATAATTGCGATCACCGGAATCCGATTCGCCCTGATGCCAGAGGATTGCCTTGATTTCTCCGACTTTCTGAGCTTCTTTGATACGGTCAATGGAGTCCTGATAAACGGTCTTTCCATTGGACAGACGTTCCCCGTTTTCGCTCAGCTGCTGGAGAGAGCGTCCGCCGAGTGCGCACTGGATGAAACCGACCGTTACTCCCGGGTGCATATCAGCATACTGACGTGCGAAAACATATCCGGGACTGATACCGGAGCTGGGGCCCAGTGTCAGGGATGCCTGCTTCCATTCCATATCGTCCTTGTTCATGCGGAGGACACGGGGGGTGCCGTTGATATATTCCGAGAAAACAGGGTATCCGGAACCTTCCATGTTGGACTGTCCCATGAGGACAATCACGTGGAATTTGGATTTGTCTGCCGGAACTTTTGCTTCGGCCTGTTCATCCGTGGCGGCGGCTCCGATGGAGCACGCCGCACAGGAAAGACTCAAAATGCAGGAAAAAGCAATTTTCTTAATACTTTTGAGGTGCATGATAAAACTTTCTATTGTGTTTTACAGCGTATCATTCAATTAGAACAGTCCGAAGAAATCAAAACCCTTGTCGGATTTTTTCTTGGGGGCTTCATTCAGAACTTTGATTACGGCGTCAACTGCCGGCTTGGCCTGCAGCTTGCTGTCGAACAGCAGAGGTTCGCCGCGAATCCAGGAATAATTGTCGGCGATACCCCAAACGGTAACCGCGTCAATGCTGTCCTGATATTTGCAGAAGATTTTGAAGATTTCGGCATAACGGTCGCGGAGTGCACGATTCATGTCGGAGATATTGGCATCGTTGGCGCCTTCAACGCGTTCGAGACCGCGACCGCTGTTGCGGAAGCCGCGGTTGGTGTTGAGGTCGAGTTCAGACACAACAAGACGGCAGCCGGTGGCGGCGCATTCTTTGATGGTGCGTTCGGCGAGTTCAGCATTCGGATAGTTGAGGTCCCAGTGTCCCTGAAGACCGATGCCGTCGATGACTTTCTTGTCTTTGTTGGCTTCATTGATGTACTTGATGATGCCGGCGCGCTTGCTGTCATTCGGCATACTGTAATCGTTGTAAATCAGTGTAATGTCGGGGTCAACTTCACGGGCCATTTCAAATGCGGTCTTGATGAAGTCCGGGCCGAGAATATTGGACCACTGAGAACGGCGGAGAGTACCGTCATCATTGAACGCTTCGTTCACGACGTCCCATGTGGCGACTTTGCCTTTGTAGTGCGTCAGAACAGCTGTGATATGGTTTTTCAGGCGTTTCAGCAGGACTTCCTTGGTAACCTGCTTGCCGTCTTCACCGCGGAACACCCATGCCGGGGTCTGAGAGTGCCAAACGAGGCAGTGTCCATGGACAGCCATGCCATTCTTCTGTGCGAATGCAACCAGCTGATCGCCCGGTGCAAAATTGAATTTGCCTTCCTGCGGTTCGATGGTGTCCCACTTCATTTCGTTTTCTGCCACGACACGGTTGAAATGCTTGGCTGCGATTGCAGAGGCTTCCTTGTTGTTCAGTGCACGGGTCGGAAGGGCAACGCCAATCTGGAAATGCCCCTGAGATGCGCCGCGAAGCGTATCAGTGGATTCCGGTGCCGCAGTGTTGCCGGAGCTGCAGGCAACTGCGAGAGCCGCCATGCCGATTGCAGACAGAATTGCTGCAAAAGAGTGTTTTCTTTTCATGAGATTTGTTCCTCACATTGTTGTTTTTGTTTGGTTTTATTGAACGGAATAAAATTAGACATTTTTACAATACAATACTGTATCACGCAAGGCGATTTGACACAATGGATAAAATTTTCATTCAAATGGAATAACTTTTCAAAACATCACATTTTTTTCACAAGGTTTTGTAAAAAAATAATCACCCGTTTTTCTTAATTATTCAGAGTTTAACCCGATTGCATTCTGTGCTTTCCCGTTTTCAAAAAACGCCGTTCCACAGGACGGATTCATCCATGTCTTCCCGTTTCAGAAAAAAATCACTCGATAGAGCTGATTTCAAATCTCATGCGCATATTGGAAAATCGGGCAGATATTCCGAAAAATACCTGCCCGAATATCAGAGCGGATTTCAAACGTCCTGCCGTGAGCTTTGAAATTCTCTTCGGCATTTGTCGAGAGAGCGTTTCGGCGGTTGCTTTCCCCGGCAGCCGCCTCAAACTGCTCCTGACAAGCGAAAAGATTCTTTTCCAATCTTTTCGTCAATGATGTTTGAATCATCTCATCAGTTAAAACTGGACGGATGTTTCAGCCCCATTATACTGGACTGTCTTCGCCTTGCTGACATCCGTGCGGGTTTCTTCCACGCCCACACCGTCGCCGACCATCACAATCCGGAATTTGCGGTCTTTCAGCATCCCGTTGAATTTGCCTGAAACTGCGCCGATTGCAAGTTTCTTCGCGGCATCGTCCCACTTGAATTCAATGGTGGAGAATTTTCCTTTTTCGTAATTGTAATTGTCAAATTCATCTTCGTACAGAGTGAAAGTTCCGTCTGCACCCGGATAAATGCGGATTTCCAAATCATCCCACGGCTTCTCCTGGGCATATTCCACAGGTTCGGCAATCGGAAGAATGCTTCCGGCACGGACAAACAGAGGAATCACATCCAGCGGAGTTTCCACCGTAACCGTTTTGCCGCCGGAGGTTTTCCTGCCGGTGTGGAAATCGTAGAAGTCTGCGCCTGCGGGCAGGTAGACATCGCAGGTTTTCACCTTGGAAACATCAATGCGGTTGTTCACGAGATACTGAGACTTGAAGACCGGAGCGACCAGCAGAGATTTTCCGAAGAAGAATTCCGTTTCCAGCGTATGTGTTTTCTTGTCCGCCGGGAAATCGGCAAACAAGGGGCGCATCATGGAGCCGCGGTTCGCAGACACATCGTGCATCATGGAATAAATGTACGGCAGGAACGCATAGCGTGTGCGGATGGCACGTACCATGGCATCGTAAACAGGTTCGCCTTCTTTTCCATAGTAGTAGAGTTCGCGTGCGCCGTCGGTGCCGTGACTGCGCATCATCGGCGTGAATGCCCCGAACTGCATCCAGCGGGCATAGAGTTCATGGAAGGAAACTTCTCTCGTGCGCCGCGGGTAGTTCCACAGGAAGAAACCGCCGATATCAGCATTCCAGTACGGAATGCCGACCAGAGACATGCTCAGACCGCATGCCACCTGATCTTTGAACGAATCCCAGCCAGTAACCGTATCCCCGGACCATGTGTTCGCACCGAAACGCTGCTGTCCTGCGTAGGCACAGCGGGTCAGGATAAAGACTCGCTTGCCATCGGGCTGTTCGGCGCGCTGATGTTCATACACGCCGCCTACCGTGTAGAACGGATAGAGGTTGCGGACGCGGCGGAATGACCCCATCGGGGTCGGCAGATCGAAATCTGTGTCCTTGATATCGTGATGATCGGGTTCCGTGGAATCCATCCACCACGCATCAATACCGTAATCCAGCAGTTTGCGGGCGAAACTCCAGTAGAGATCGCGGGCTTCGGCGCTGTACGGGATATACGGATGTGCTTTGCCGTCATCCGGCCAGCAGGTGATCGGGAAGAGCATTTTCTTTTCATCGAAAATGGGATATTGTTCCGTCTTCTGCCCGAAGTCCGGCCAGATTACAAGCATGGCATGGGCGTTCAGTTCATGGACGCGGTCAAACATCTTTTTCGGTTCGGGGAAGCCCGGATTCAGGAACTGCATTGCATTCCAGTAGTCATTGTCTTCGCCCCAGTACTGCCAGTCCTGAATCATGCCGTCCAGCGGAATGTGAAGCTGACGGTATTTCTCCGCGACTTCCACCATTTCCTGCTGAGTTTTGTAGCGTTCGCGGCTCTGCCAGTAACCCAGAGTCCACAGTGCCTGCATCGGTACATCCCCCGTCAGTTCGCGCATCAGAGCAGTCGTGCCGTCCGTGGATTTGCCGTACATGAAATAATAATCCAGATTTTCACCTTCCTTGAACATGAAGCTCAGCGTATCGCCTTTCGATTCAAATTCGCCGCTGGCAGGGTTGTCCAGGAAAACGCCGTAGCCCTTGATTGACTGATACATCGGAATGGACACAAATTTATACCCCTGATGAATCACGAATTTCCCGTCGCGCTGGGAAAGTTTGTTGTTCTGCGGCTGACCGAAACCATAGACCTGTTCATCGTCATCCACATGAAATTTCGCCTTGATTTTGGAAGACTTCCCGGATGGATAGGTTACCGGTTCAATCGCAAACGGCGCGGCGGCATCTTCCGCCATCAGCGGACTTTTCTCTGCTGACACAAAGGACACCACGCCTGTTTTCTTGTTGCAGTGAACTGTCAAAGCCGAAGAACTTGCCACTTTTTCCGTATCGGTTTCGCTGACTTTCAATTCCACAGACTGTGGTTTCAGAATCACGGTCGGGGTGCGCAGCGGGTCTGCGGCATTTTTGACCGGCTCCTTGATGACACGGACGATGTCCGGCGTGTAAAAGACAACGCGCACTGCTGTTTCCGGTGTATTGACCACAAAACCGTTGGACAGCATGTCGCGGCCGGGGTCTTTGACCGATGGTTCGAGCGTAGACTGAAATTCAGGGGCGCAGGCGGTGCAGAGTGCAACCGCAGCACTGAAGGCAAGCAATTCTGCTTTCATGGAATTAACTCCTGTATTGTGTTATATGTGAATTTGTCTGTTGAAATTTATGGAATAAGCAGGGTCAGCACCGCACAATAATGAAGCAGTGCTCCGCCCAGCACAAAAATATGCCACAGCGCATGTGCTCCGAATCGGCGGCTGACATAGAAAATCACGCCGGCCGTATAAACCACGCCTCCGGCAAATAAAAAAATCATTCCCGCTCGCGGCATGGCTTCCATGAGCCGGCCGAAAACCGAAACACACAGCCAGCCGGAAATCAGATACATCATCAGGGAAAATCCTTTGAACGGCTTGATTGCCGCAAGTTCCAGTGTCATGCCCGTCAGCGCAATTGCCCATGATACAGACAGTACGGTCATCCCCGCTTTCCCGCCTACAGCCAAAAGCATCAATGGCGTGTATGTACCGGAAATCAGGAAATAAATCATTGCATGATCCACCCGTCTCAGCATCAGGCGTCTGCACGGTTCTTTCGCCGCATGATACAGGGATGACCCCAGATACATGGCCGTCAGTGAAACGATATACAGTGCACATGCAAAAATTTGTTTGCCGCCGTGTGCATAATACAGCAATACCCCGAAACAAACCGGCATCAGAATCACGCCGAAAGCATGAGTATAAATATTCCAGCGTTCTTCCCGTGGCTGATATGTTTTGATTTCGCTCATATTACCTGGTTTTCAATTTGTTTGTCCATGAATCATGAAATAGACCCAAATAAAAATAACATGGAAAACTGTTTTTTTCAACCGCAAACCTTGCCTTTTCCCAAAAAAGAACGCATCCATTATACTTTTTTCGATGATTATACTTGATTTTCGTAAAAGACGATGGTATAATATATGAAGAGCTTATTTTGCGGAAAGCGGGAGAAGCTCTGTCACATAGACGTTTGGGGGTGTTCCGGTTTCGACTGGTCGTGCTGAACGTCAGCTGCATGTCGAGGATGATCGTTGGCCTCGTTAATCATCGATTACACCTATAATTGCGAACGAAGAGTACGCACTCGCTGCCTAAGTTGCAGTGACGTTTTCTCCCTGACGGGTGCTAAGGGAAGAAAACGATGCCAGCGCCCTGGTTCCGATGGCTCTCCTGCCGCTTGACGAACGAGATTTCAGACGGGATAGTCTCAACGAAACCTGTTTGCCGGTTCTCCGCGAGACGATAAGCAGTGAAGACAAAACAAACATGTAGATGCTGCCGCAATGCCTTCTCAGGACGCGGGTTCAATTCCCGCCACCTCCATGTTTTTTTTCAAGCCAAAAATTAAAAACTTTTGAAATTACCTCTGTGTATTTTTTTTGATACCAAGTCGGTTCATCCGGTAATTCATCATCCGGGGGGAAAGTTCGAGCTCCCGACCTGCTGCTGAAAGATTTCCGTTATGCCGTGCAATTGTTTCTTTCAGGACATCATATTCATAGCGGGATAAAATTTCCGCAAGGGACCCTTTAGCAGAAATATTGACAGGCGATTCGACACCCGATTGCAAAGACGGCGGAAGATTGTAACTGTGGATGCAGTCATCGATGGATGTCAGGACTGCACGTTCCATGCAGTTTTCCAGTTCACGCACGTTGCCCGGCCAGCTGTATGACATGAGAAGCTGAGTTGCCGATGGGGAAATCTGCGAGATTTTTTTATTGTATTTGACATTCAGAATCTCAATGAAATGCTCCGCAAGCAGGATGATATCGCTGGAACGCTGAGCCAGCGATGGCATCATAATCGGGAAAATATTTAATCTGTAGAAAAGGTCTTCCCGAAACAGTTTTTTTCCCATCAACTCTTCCAGATTTCTGCTGGTTGCAGCAAGAAAACGGACATTGGAATGAAGTTCTTCATTGCTTCCAACACGGGAAAAAGTACGTTCCTGAAGGAATCGCAGAAGTTTCACCTGAGTTTGCATGGTCAAATCACCGATTTCATCCAAAAACAGAGTTCCGCCATCAGCCGCTTCTGCACGCCCGATGCGCCGGCTCACCGCTCCGGTAAATGAGCCTTTTTCGTGTCCGAATAATTCGCTTTCGACAAGATTTTCAGGGAGAGCCGCACAATTCAGCGTAATAAAAGGTTTGTTTTTACGTCCGGAAAGTTCAACAATGGCGTGAGCCAAAAGTTCTTTTCCTGTGCCGCTGGCACCTCGAATCAAGACCGTAGCATCTGTGGGGGCGACCTGCCGCAATTCCCGATAGACCTGCTGCATTTCGCGACATGAACCAATCAGTTTTCCGGGTGCTTTCTGAAGCATACTGCGGAGTTTCTGATTCTCGTCAAGGAGATTTTTCTGTTCTTCGTGAACTTTCATCCACGCAGAAACCGCGTCAGCAGTGATATTGGCAATGATTTCAAGAAAAGCTGTATCGCTTTCAAGATTGGTCTCCTTTTTCACGGGGCGGTCAATGGAAAGAGTTCCGATTACCTGTTCATGATGAAGGAGCGGAACGCAAATAAACGCAACTTGTTCCGAGTAGTGTCTTGCGCCCGTTTTGTTGAGGAAACGGCTGTCATTCCTGATGTCGGGAATCAATTGGCTTTTTCCGCTTTCTGCGACATGTCCGGTAATTCCCTCGCCGATGTGATAAAGACCAAGTTTTTTTTCGGACTCAGTCAGACCTCGTGATACTTCCACATGGAGTGTATTGCCATCAAGCAAAGCAAAAGTACCGCGAATCATTCCCATTTCACTTTCAATGATTTCCAAAACTTTTTCAAGCATGGATTCCACATTACGTTCATGAGTAATGATTGTACTGATTTTCTGAATTACTTTCAGTTGAGGAGAAATATTCATCAGCCGGACGCCTTTCATGTTTAACAACGTACATAAAACGAAAGGGGAAACAGCAAATCTAATTTTGCATTCCCCTTTCCTTTTTTTTACAGTCATTGAAAACTCTTCAGATAATATACATTCAAAATGGTATCATAGCAAGTCAAAACACTCTGAAAACAACAAAGACAGGACGTGCGAGCTGATTTCAAAAGTCCTGCCGAAAGCTTTGAAATCAGCTCGAATGACATACTTGAAATGAATCTGTTTTCATGCGGATTCCGTTTGAACCCGTCATCGAAGTAATTTTAACTCAAAAAGTCCTTTCTGATTGTTTCAAGTGTTTTTTTCGCATCTGCCATAGCACGGACTACCAAAGATGCACCATTTGCGCAGTCTCCAACGGCGTAAATATGGCGTTCGGGAGCAGGAATAATTGCAGACCGGGCAGAAAGTTTAAGCCCAAGTTCATCCACAAGCCCCTGAGAAGGAACACCGGAGAATCCCATGGCAAGTAAAACAGTCTCAGCCTTAATGAATTCCGAACTACCGGGGACAGGCTCCGGCTTGAACGGTTTTCCATCCGGTGAAAAGCTCCACGCGACACGGTGAATTTCAACCCCGGTCAAATGACCATCTTTTCCCAGAAATTGCTCCGTGGCGATATTCCATTCCCGACTGCATCCTT
Source organism: Lentisphaeria bacterium UBA1732 (assembly GCA_002315855.1). Classification (GTDB taxonomy): domain Bacteria; phylum Verrucomicrobiota; class Lentisphaeria; order Victivallales; family UBA1829; genus UBA1732. Next base: position 35,000 of record DCIG01000066.1, read on the forward strand.
CCAAATGGCTGGAACTTGTACGGAGCATCCACGGCCATGCCGGCCATGGAGTTGACGGCGACCTCGTTTCGGGCGGCTGCGGCATAATTTCAATCTGACGCACACTTTTCGCGCCCTGCCGGATTGCAGTCCCCGCGCAATCACTTCCCGTGTCTCCTCCGCCAATGACGAGGACATCTTTTCCTGCGACATTGATGTGTCTGGTGTCAAGCTCCCCACTGATGCAGCGGTTTTGTTCCTGCAGGAAATCCAAAGCGAAGTAAATACCGGAAAGATTGCGTCCGGGTATCTCCAAATTTCTTGCGACAGGCGTTCCGACAGCCAAGACAATAGCATCAAAATTTCGCATGAGACAGGTTCCGGCAATATCTTTTCCGATTTTTGTATCTGTGGCAAAAGAAATACCTTCCTGTTCCATCATTGAAATTCTGCGGTCAATGATTTTTTTATTCAGCTTAAAATCAGGAATGCCATAGCGCAGCAGACCGCCGGGACGATGGTTCGCCTCAAAAACGACAACGGAAAAACCTGCGCGATTCAAGCCTTCCGCCATGTAAAGGCCGGATGGTCCGCTCCCGATGACGGCAACTTTTTTCCCGTTCCGCACAGATGGTATTACCGGCTGAACATATCCTGCCTCGAAGGCAGTTTCAATAACCTGTTTTTCACATTGACGAATCATGACAGCCTCACCGTCTATTCCGCAGCAGCAGGCACCTTCGCATAGTGCGGGACAGATACGTCCGGTAAATTCAGGGAAGAAACTTGTTTGGGAAAGAATATGATAGGCATCCTTCCATTTTCCAGAGGAAACAGCCGCATTGAAATCCGGGATTTGATTGTTCAGCGGACATCCGGCACCATGACAAAATGGAATCCCGCAATTATGGCATAGACTGACCTGTTCCCTGAGTTCTGCTGCAGACAGAACTCTTTCCACTTCCAGGAAATCGTGTTTGCGCTCATCTAATGGACGATAGAGATTGTGAATTCTCTGTGTTGATGTCATCTTCAAAAATCCTTATATTGTTTGTTTCAGTTCAGACAGCCATAAGCCCGGCTCCATATCGGCAGGCATTCGCCAATCTCCTCTGGGGGACAGGGATAAATCGGATGCCTTCGGTCCGTCAGGCATGGGATTTCGCTTGTATTGCTGTGTAAAAAAGCGTTTCAGAAAGATTGACAGCGTCCTGCGGCATTCCTCTTGGGGAAAACGATTTTTGAACGCAATATCCGCAAGATGTAGAATTTGTTCTGGTTTTTCACCATAGCGAAGGAAATACCACAGGAAAAAATCATGCAATTCATAGCTTCCGATTTGCTCTTCGGTCGATGGTGCATCGGGGATCAGTTCAGGTGAAAATGGCTGACCTGAAATTTTCAGTAAAATTTCACGAAGTTTTTTGTCTGCGGTATCAGCCAGATATTCCACAATCGTTTTCACCAGAGTTTTCGGCAAAGAGGCATTCACATTGTACATTGACATCTGGTCTCCGTTATAGGTACACCAGCCCAATGCGATTTCAGATAAATCACCAGTTCCAATCACAATGCCATGAATGCTGTTGGCAGTATCCATGAGTATTTTGGTACGCTCACGTGCCTGAGCATTTTCCATCGTTGTGTCAGGAAGACCGCTGTGTCCTATGGATTCCAAATGAATTTTGACCTCGCTGCTGATGGGAATACACCTTTGTGTCGTTCCGATTATTTCCATCAGTGAATTTGCCGCATTTTGGGAGATGCTTCCGGTTCCCAATCCAGGCATCGAAACTCCGACAATGGATTTTCTGGGAATTTTCATCCGGTCTGCACAACGTGCGCAAATCAGGAGAGTAAGTGCGGAATCCAGTCCGCCGGACACACCGATTACCATGGTCTGCGAGCGGCTGTATTCCATTCTTCGTTCCAGACCGGCGGCAAGGATTTCCACTGTTTCGCGGCAATATTCCCCACATTCGTATTTCCCCTCAGGAAAAAACGGATGCGGATTGAGCGGATAGAATTCAGGATTCTCGATATTTTTCACATTGTCCATGGGAATACGGCGAAAAGCCCTGATTCCACGGGAAGAAAGGAAGGAGGAATTTTTCTTGCGCAAATGCTGAAGCCATAGCGGTTTGAAGTCGGAATAGATGATCTGGCTTTCTTTTTGGAATCGCCTGCTTTCTGCGACGATTTCCCCATTGACGGCGGCAATCGCCTGTCCATCGAAAACAAGGTCAGAAGTCGATTCTCCAATCCCCGCTCCCGTATAAAGATAAGCCGCATTCAGTTTTGACGATGTGTTTTTTACAAGCTCTTTCCGGTATTTTGCCTTGCCGGCAACGGCATTGCTCGCGGAGAGATTAATAAGCAATTCCGCTCCCGCCAGTGCCATATCACCGGAAGGCGGACGGACAGCCCATAAATCTTCGCAGATTTCAATCCCAAAACAGAAGGCTTTGTCCAAATCAAAAAGCAGATCATCCCCGATCTGAACAGATTCCCCCATGATGGAAAGAGCAGTTTCCGTCAGCTCATGTGCCGGAGAAAACTGCCGTTTTTCATAAAAAACACCACTGTCTGGCAAATATTCTTTTACTGCAAAACCACGAATTCTGCCGTTTTGAAGGACTGCCGCAGTATTGAACAATGCGTGTCTGATTCTGCATGGGACACCGCAAATCATGACCGTTGAATGAACCTTCCCGGCGATTTTCAGCAAAGCCTTCATTGCGGCATCCAACAGAATCTCCTGTTCAAACAGGTCTCCGCACGAATATCCCGTAATGGATAATTCGGGAACGACGAACACGGAAGCATTCCTGCTTTCCGCCTCCTGATACAGACGCAGAATCTCCTGTGCATTCCATTCAGGATCACCGATGCGGAGTTCCGGCACACCTGCTGCAATGCGGAAAAAACCATCCATCATTGATTCCTTTCCCGAGCGTGGCGAAGTGCGTTTTTATACTCCACAGGGAAAACCAGCACAAATTTGGCACGATGCAAATCCCAGTTTGTTAATATCTCCGCCGCTTTTCTGCTTCCTGTTTCAGAAAAATGCTCCTGAATCAGAGTTTTCAGTTCATTTTCTTTGTCGGTTCCCGGTTCAATGCTTTCCAAATCTACATCATTCAGATTGCAGGACAGGTCAAAAAGGCCTTTTTCATCATAAATATACGCAAGTCCACCGGTCATTCCCGCGGCGAAATTCACCCCAACGTGTCCCAGAATGACGACTCTGCCTCCGGTCATGTATTCGCAGCCGTGATCCCCGATACCTTCCGCAACCAAAGTCATTCCGCTGTTGCGAATCGCGAAACGTTCTCCGGCAATGCCGCTGATGAAAATTTTCCCGGAGGTTCCTCCGTAGCCAATTACGTTTCCTGCAATTACATTGTTTTCCGCAGAGTAGAGTGCTTTCTCCGGCGGGCAAATGATAATTTTTCCTCCGGAAAGTCCTTTCCCGACAAAGTCGTTGGCTTCGCCTGCGAGTTTCAGTGTAACTCCATGTTCAAGGAATGCTCCGAAACTTTGTCCGGCAACCCCGTGTAAATGAATCTGTATCGTATCATCGGGAAGTCCCGCCTCGCCGAATTTATCGATGAGGATTCCGGAAAGTTCCGTACCGGCAGTCCTGTCTGCATTTGTGATTTCCGCATGGATGGTCTCCGGCTTTCCATCCAGTTTCAAATACGGAAGCAGCTTTTTACGGTCATAATTGTGAAGTTCCTCTTTTTGTCTGTTTGCGTCGAAACACTTCTGCGGACCGTCAGCCGTCTTGAATACATCACTGAAATCCAGATGTTCTGACTTGAAGAAATCGATCGCGTGATTCATTTCCAGCAGATCACTGCGACCGCAGGCCTCCGTCAGAGAATGCAATCCCAGCTGAGCAAGATATTCCCGGACTTCCTGCGCGATAAAATGCAGGAAATGAATGATATATTCCGGCTTTCCTTTGAAGTTTTTCCTGAGTTCAGGATTCTGCGTGGCGACTCCCATGGGACAAGTATTGCTGTGGCACTGGCGCATCATCACACAGCCGAGACAGACCAGAATCGTTGTTGCGAAACCGAATTCTTCAGCCCCCAGCAAGGCACCGATGACCACATCTCTTCCGGTTTTCAGCTGCCCGTCGACCTGAACTTTCAAGTTCCCGCGCAAGCCGTTCAATACCAGCGTCTGCTGTGTTTCGGCAAGCCCCAGTTCCCATGGCATTCCTGCATATTTGATGCTGGTCAGAGGTGAAGCCCCTGTTCCTCCGTCATGTCCGGAAATCAGGACCACGTCTGCTTTTGCCTTTGCCACGCCCGCGGCTACCGTGCCGACCCCCGGTTCAGAAACCAGTTTGACGGAAATTCGGGCCTTGGGATTTGCATTACGAAGATCATAAATCAGCTGAGCGAGGTCCTCAATGGAATAGATGTCATGGTGCGGTGGGGGCGAGATCAGTGTTACGCCGGGCATGGCATGACGGATTTTCGCCACAAAATCATTGACTTTATGTCCCGGAAGCTGTCCACCTTCGCCGGGTTTTGCCCCCTGTGCCATTTTTATCTGAATGTCCCTGGCGTGACGCAGATAATTGATGGTAACGCCGAAACGACCGCTGGCAACCTGTTTGATGGCACTGTTGAACTCCGTAGAGAAACGTTCTGCATTTTCGCCGCCTTCGCCGCAGTTGCTCATTCCGCCGCAGCGGTTCATGGCTTCCGCAATCGTGGTATGTGCCTCAGGGCTTAAACTGCCTAAACTCATCGCTCCCGAAACAAAATGTTTCAGGATGCTTTCCACACTCTCCACATCTTCGATGGGAATGCTTTGAGTTTCCTTGAACCGGAAAAGCCCGCGCAAGGTACACAAGTGATGAGCCTGATCATCAATCAGTCTGCTGTATTCCTTGAATTTATTGAAATCTCCCTGCTGAACAGCCTGCCGGAATGCCGCAAGGGACTGCGGAGTCCACAAATGTGCCTCTCCGTCCTTCCTGTATTTATACTGACCTCCGGCAAGAAGAACGGGAAGCCGCACAGCTTGTGCACGGTGGACAGATTCTTCCGCAATTTCAGACAGACCGATTCCGCCGATTCTGGAGATGGTGCCGGGAAAATATTCATCAATCAATTCGCGGTTCAATCCAATGGCTTCAAAGGCTTGTGCCGAACGGTAGCTGCGCAGAGTGGAAATGCCCAGTTTTGACATGATTTTCAACAATCCTTTATCCACCGCATTGATATAATTTCCCGCAGCACTGACGGTATCCGTCTTTACAATTTCATCAAGGGAAAGCGCCGTAACGGTTTCCAATGCAAGATACGGATTGATGGCGGTAGCCCCGAATCCAAGAAGCAGGGCAAAGTGCATCACTTCGCGGACTTCACCCGATTGAATGATGATTCCACTTTCAGGACGCAGTTCCGCTTCAATCAGGGCGTGATTGACGACCGAACAGGCCAGCAGACTTGGGATTGCCGCCATACCGGGAGCCAGCTCCTTATCGGTAAGAATCAGAATGCGCTGTCCGTTTCGGACTCCGTCCACTGCGGCTTGTTCCAGTTTTTTCAGAGCGCTTTTCAAAGCGTCTTTTCCACCCGCAGCTTCAAAACCGCAGTTGAGCGTCAGCGAACGAAATCCATGCGCCTCAAAATCCTTCAAATGAAGCAGTTCGTCATCCGTTAGGACAGGCCGGCGCAATTTGATGAGACGGGCATGTTCCGGCGTTTCTTCCAATATATTGCCTTTGTTGCCGATGTAGGTCATCAGACTCATCACCAGTTCTTCCCGAATCGGGTCAATGGGCGGATTGGTTACCTGCGCAAACATTTGTTTGAAATAGGCAAAAAGCAGTTGCGGTTTTTCGGAAAGAACTGCTAATGCCGCATCATTGCCCATGGAGCCCACAGGCTCTTTTCCCTGTTCCGCCATGGGCCGCAGAATCATGTCGATATCTTCGCGGGTATAACCGAAAAATTGCTGTCGGGCGGAAAGTGCGTGTTTCGTTTCGGACGCAGTTATATCGGTGAAAAGGCCATGCACGGAAAGACGATTTTCCTCCACCCAGCGACGGTACGGCTTGTTGCGCGCGAGACGGGTTTTGATTTCAGAATCCATTATCAAACGCTTATGCGGCATATCCAGTAAAATGATTTCGCCTGGTTTCAGACGCCCTTTATACTCCACCTCTTCAGGAGCAATATCCAGCACTCCTGTCTCGCTTGCCAGCACAAACAACCCGTTTTTGCATTTTGTATAGCGTGCAGGGCGAAGTCCGTTTCTGTCCAGAATCGCTCCCAAATTTACCCCGTCTGTAAAAGCAACGGCGGCAGGGCCGTCCCATGGTTCCATCAGTGCCGAATGGTACTCGAAGAAACTGCGGACATCGCGTCCCATATAGTATTTCGCGCCCCATGCCTGAGGAATCAGCATCAGCATTGCATGTTCAATCGGCCGCCCTGCGGCAACCAGAAGTTCCAGGATATTGTCCAGACAGGCGGAATCGCTCTGACCGGGGTCAATCAGGGGGATCATTTTTTTGAGATCATCGCCGAACAGCGGACTTTGAAGCAGTTTCTCTCTTGCTTTCAGAGCATTCAGATTCCCTCGCAGCGTATTGATTTCACCATTGTGTGCAAGCAGGCGGAAAGGATGCGCCAGATGCCATGACGGGAACGTATTTGTGCTGTATCGCTGATGAACAATCGCGAACCTTGAGCAAAATGCCGGATTGGAAAGGTCCGGATAAAATTGTTTAATTTGGGTTGCAAGCAGAAGCCCCTTGTATACAATCGTTCGGGAAGACATACTGCAAATGTACAAATCAAGATGTTCTTTTTCAATCAGCCGCCGCATAACAAAAAGTTTGCGTTCAAAAACCATTTGATCTGCGAAGTTTGTCCCATCAATAAACAGCTGACGGATCAGAGGCATATTGCTGCGGGCGGTTTTCCCGATTGCAGCGTGATTCACGGGAACATCCCGCCAGCCGATGATTTGTCCTCCTTCTCTCATAATGATTTCTTCCATCTTTTTTTCTGCGCCAATCCCGCCGAAAATCATTGTTGCGGCATATTTATGCTGTTCAGGAAGAGAAAAAGAACACTGTTCGCGAAAGAAACAATCAGGAATTGTAAAAAGCAATCCGGCACCGTCTCCTGTTTCAGGATCACTGCCCGAAGCACCGCGGTGCATGAGCCGCGACAAGATTATGATTCCTTTTTCCACAATATCGTGAGAAGGATAATCATTGAGATTGGCAACGAGGCCAACTCCGCACGCATCATGCTCCAGTTCAGGATGATAAAGAGCATTTGCACTCTGATGGTAAATTTGCTGCATAGTCGTAAACCTTTCATCGGTTGAAAATTTCGTATCCTATGGAGTTGATTTCAACAGTCATTGTCGGGAAATTTTGGAAAGATTCTTCGCGCAGTCGTCGAAAAAGCTCACAGGGCAAATGCCGAAGACTTTTCCCAAGCTTCCGACAAAGGACTTTTGAAATCAGCTTTATGACAACAAGCAATTCTCATGCCAAATCAAAATGCAGGAAAATCAGGGGATTGTTTTACATATCCTGTAAAATTGAAATCTCATATTTACACCGAATGTAAACCATGTTGCCTTTTATGAGGCGAAACGAAATTGGCACGCAAATTGCTTTATAAGCGTAAATCAACCTTTTACACTTCCAACAAAACAGGAGATTTGGAAATGAGTTGTGAAAAACGTTATGAAGCAATTAAAGCCATTGCGGAGGCAAAAGCCTCTGTTCAATGCGAAGCTGTCCCCGCAGATACACATTGTTATGGTGAGGACGTATTCAATCTTGCGGCAATGCAGAAACATCTGCCGAAAGATGTTTTCAAGAAACTTCAGGCAACCATCGAACGCGGGGAGGCTCTGGATCCTACGATTGCAGCGGATGTGGCTCATGCGATGAAGGAGTGGGCTGTCTCGCGCGGTGCAACCAGCTATACGCACTGGTTCCAGCCGCTGACCGGGAACACAGCAGAAAAGCATGATTCTTTTTTGGAACCGGAAGGCTGTCATGCAATCTTCAGTTTTTCCGGGAATAATCTGATTCTCGGCGAACCTGATGCGTCAAGTTTTCCATCGGGGGGCTTGCGTTCCACGTTTGAAGCGCGCGGATATACGGCATGGGACCCGACCAGCCCCGCTTTCATCAAACGACATGGGAATGGCGCAACACTTTGCATTCCAACGGCCTTTTGCAGTTATACGGGGGAAGCGCTCGACCGCAAAACGCCGCTTCTGCGTTCCATTCAGGCATTGTCCTGTGCGACAAAAAAACTAATGAAGTGTTTCGGTCTGCCCGATGAAAAAGTTACGATTACACTCGGCCCGGAACAGGAATATTTTCTGATTGACAAGCACTTCTACCTGTTGCGTCCTGATTTGCTTCAGACGGGGCGTACACTTTTCGGTGCGCCTCCGGCGAAGCATCAGCAGCTGGAAGATCATTATTTCGGCACCATCAAGACGCGTGTTCTGAACTTTATGAATGAAGTGGAAAAAGAACTTTGGAAATTGGGGATTCCCGCCAAGACACGCCATAATGAAGTTGCTCCGGCGCAGTTTGAACTGGCTCCGGTTTTTGAAGAGCTGAATCTTGCCTGTGATCATAACATGCTGGTAATGGAAGTCTTGCGTCAGACTGCGGACCGATACGGTTTTGTCTGTCTTATGCACGAGAAACCATTCGCCGGTGTCAACGGATCGGGAAAGCACAATAACTGGAGCGTCAACTACGGCAAGCGCAATCTTCTGAATCCCGGCAATGATCCCGATCAGAATGCCATTTTCCTGACCACGCTCTGCGCCATCATTGAAGCCGTGGACCTTCATGCCGATTTGATTCGTTCCACCGTCGCAGGTGTCGGCAATGACCATCGCCTCGGTGCAAACGAAGCTCCGCCGGCCGTGATTTCCATGTACTTGGGCGATCAGCTCGCGGATGTGATTGAGCAGTTGGAAAAGGGTGAAACAAAGTCCAGCAAGCACGGCGGTACACTCCGCATAGGAGTGGATACATTGCCTCCTCTGCCGCAGGATGCTACGGACCGCAACCGGACAAGCCCCTTTGCATTTACAGGCAACAAGTTTGAGTTCCGGGCTCCCGGTTCAAGTCAGTCCTGTTCCGGGCCGAATGTGATTTTGAATACCATTATTGCGGATTCTTTTGAGCGAATGGCAGAAACTCTTTCGACGTTCCCCGAACATGAATTCCATTCAAAACTTCAGGAGCATTTGCAGAAAATCATTAAAGCACATAAGCGTATCATATTCAATGGAGATGGATATGCTTCCGATTGGCTGAAAGAAGCCGAAAAACGCGGACTCCCGAACTTCAAGACCACAACGGATGCTCTTTCCGTTTTGGTAAAAGAGGAAAATATTGCCCTCTTTGAAAAATACGGCGTATTCCGGCGGCGTGAAATGGAATCCCGCTATGAAGTTTTCATGGAGGATTATCATTACAAAGTGAAAATCGAAGGTGAAATTGCGCTCGAAATCGCTCAAAGCATGATTTTCCCTGTTGTATCTGCTGAATACGAGAAAACAATCCGCAGTTTGAATGAAGCGAAGTCTGTTTCGATGAAAAAGGGAACGGAAAGTTTAAGAAAACGGGCATCACTTCTCGGTGAAAAACTGGATCATTTGTCTCAGGAGGAGGATTTCCTTGCAGAAGCTCTCAAGGGTAAGCATGAAGAAATTTTGAATGCAATGAAAAACATCCGGACTACGGTGGATGAATTGGAAAAAATCATTCCTGACAATTGCTGGCCACTGCCCAAATATCGGGAAATGCTGTTTATCTACTGATTTCATAAAGGAATTTTTGAAGATGTCTGACTCCGTAAAACATGAATGTGCAATCGCTCTGTTACGACTGCGTAAAAATCAGGAATATTATCTGAGAAAATACGGGAACGCAGATTATGGTTTCAGCAAAATGGCACTTCTGTTGGAAAAACAGTATAACAGGGGGCAGGATGGAGCGGGGATTGCCTCGCTCCACCTTAATCCTGAACCGGGGTTCCCCGCTTATCATATTGAAAAATCTGCCGCTCAGGAAAATCCTCTTGCCGATCTTCTGGGCAGATGCTCACAAAAAAAGAATATGCAGGGCGAACTTTTCCTTGGTCATTTACGGTATGCCACCTATGGAAGACACGAACTTTCTGCATGTCATCCTTTTGTTCACGAGTCCAGCTGTCTGCGGAGGACCATGCTTTTGGCCGGTAATTTCAACTTGACGAATACCAATGAACTTTTTGACCGTTTTCTGGAACAAAATCATTTCCCTGTCAGTAAAGCAGATGGGTATCTGATTACGCAAACCATTGCCCACTATTTGGAAAAAGATTCCAATCTTCATGCCGGAACGCCGAACTGGCAGAAAATTCTGCGGACTGCACTTTGTGATATTGACGGTGCCTATACCATCTGCGGATTCAATGGCAGCGGAGACGCTTTTCTCATCCGTGACCCACATGCGATTCGTCCCGGATATTTTTATTTCGACGATGAAGTATTTACGGCGGCCAGTGAACGCCCCGCCATTCAGGCAGCCTTCAACTGCTCCACTGCGGAAGTCATGGAAATTCCCGCCGGAAAAGCTGTTGTCATCTTGAAAAACGGTGAAATTCAAATTTTTGACTGTTTGGAAGAAGCAGAACGCAGGAGCTGTGTTTTTGAACGCATTTATTTTTCCAGACCCAACGATGCGGACATCCACAGAGAACGGAAGGCTCTCGGAAAAACACTTGTTCCTGCGCTTCTGAACGCTACCAATCAGGATTTTGACAATACTTTTTTCAGCTATATTCCAAATTCAGCTCAAGTATGTTTTCACGGGATGCTGGAGGGATTGATGAAAAAGGCTTTCGATCAGAAAAAAAATGTGCGTTTCGGACAAATTGCAATCAAAGATGCGAAATTCCGTACTTTTATCGCGGATGCTGCCAGCAGAAAAGAACTTGGAATGCACGTCTATGACATTACATACGGTCTCGTGCATCCCGGTACGGACACATTGGTTGTTCTGGATGACTCCATTGTACGAGGTACTACCATGCGCAATGCCGTATTGCCGATTCTGAACCGTCTGGACGCGAAAAAGATTATTATCACGAGTTCGGCTCCCATCATCAAATATCCTGATTGTTACGGGATCGATATGGCGTATGCAGGAGATTTGATTGCTTTTCAAGCGGCGATTTCCCTTCTGAAAAAGCAAAAGCGGGAATCGGTTCTGCAAGAAGCATACGAACACGCAAAACAGGATATTGCCAACAAAAAGAATCGCAATCGCATGAAAGAAATCTATGACGCAATCAATGACGCCGATTTGCAAAATGAAATCGCTCTTCTTTTGAAACCGCCCGTTTTTGCCGCAGAATTGTGTGTCATCTATCAGACCACGGATCATTTGCACAAATGCTGTCCGCAATATACGGGCGATTGGTATTTTACCGGAAACTATCCTACTCCCGGAGGTTTCAGGATGGTCAATCAAGCACTGGTCAATTTTATGGAAAACAATCATGAAAGAGCATACTGATATGAATGATTTATGGATAAAACAGCGGGAACGGAAAGCATTCCTCGCTTTGGCAGATGGAACTGTTTTTCACGGTTACAGCTTCGGAGCTCCCGAAGATTGCACCGGAGAGGTCGTTTTCAATACGGGAATGACCGGGTATCAGGAAATTTTGTCGGACCCGTCATACGCCGGACAGTTTGTCGTTCTGACAACGGCGGAGGTCGGAAATTACGGATGCTGTCCGGAGGATATGGAATCGCGCAGTCTCTTCCTGAACGGACTGATCATTCAGGAATTGAATCCTGCATCCAATTACCGCTCGAAAGAGGACCTCCCCGATTTCCTGAAACGTTTCCGCAAGCCTGCCATTGCCGGAATTGATACGCGGGAATTGACCATGCTTTTGAGAAACAAAGGTTCACAGAAAGCATATCTCCATGTATCCGATCAGGATATGAAGGAACAGGATGCGGTCGAAAAAGCCAAAGCATGGGAAGGTCTGGACGGAAAAGACTATGCCTCCCTTGTTTCCGTGAAGCAGCCGTACCAGTGGAATGAAAGCGGAAAATATCATGTTGTTGTTTATGATTTCGGCGTCAAGTACAATATTTTGCGTCAGCTTGCCGAACATGGCATTCATGTTTCGGTCGTCCCCGCTGAAACGCCATCCGGAGAAATACTTTCTCTTCACCCGGATGGCGTTTTTCTTTCCAATGGTCCGGCCGATCCTTCCGCAGTCGGTTATGCCGTTGAAAATATACGCAGTCTCCTTGGCAAACTCCCGATCATGGGAATCTGTTTGGGACACCAGCTGCTGGGGCTTGCCTGCGGAGCAAAATGCACCCGCCTGAAATTCGGACACCACGGATGCAATCATCCGGTCAGAAATCGCTTGACCAGAGAAGTCGTCATTTCCAGTCAGAACCACAATTATGCGCTGTCGAAATTGCCTGAATGCCTGGAACTTACGCATATCAATCTCAATGATGGAAGCTGCGAAGGAATACGCCATAAAACATTGCCCGCATTCAGTGTGCAATATCATCCGGAAGCCGCACCCGGACCTCATGATGCACACAAACTTTTTGACATTTTTACTCAAATGATGGAGCAGAATCAATGAAAACCAAACATATATTTATAACGGGCGGCGTGGTTTCCAGTCTGGGAAAAGGCATTACCGGTGCAGCTCTCGCCTTCCTGCTGGAACAGCGCGGTTATCACGTAGCAATGCAGAAACTGGATCCGTATCTCAATGTCGATCCGGGAACCATGAGCCCTTACCAGCACGGGGAAGTCTTTGTAACCGATGATGGCGCGGAAACGGACCTCGATCTCGGACACTATGAGCGGATTGCCGGTGTTCAGTGTTCCAAGGCAAGCAATTATACTTCCGGGAAAATATACAGCAGTGTGATTGCCAGAGAACGTGCGGGGGAATATTTGGGGGGGACTGTTCAGGTGATTCCCCATATCACCGATGAAATCAAAACGGCAATGCGTTCTTTGCACAAAGAAAATGTGGATATTGCGATTTCAGAAATCGGTGGTACTACCGGCGACATAGAAAGTCTTCCCTTTCTTGAAGCAGCCCGCCAGTTCAAACTGGAATCTTCCCCCGGAGATGCGATTTTCCTGCATTTGACGCTGGTTCCCTATATCCGTGCGGCAAAAGAATTGAAAACCAAACCGAGTCAGCATTCCGTGGCGGCACTGCGGGGCATCGGGGTTACCCCGGATATTCTGGTCTGCCGGACGGAAGTCCCGCTGGAAGAAGATCACCTGAAAAAACTTTCGTTGTTCTGCAATGTGCCTCGTGCCTGCGTCATGGAGGAACTGGATGTGCAGAACTCAATTTACGAAGTCCCGCTGGAACTGGAACGGCAGGGGGTGGATGTCAGGGTGCTGGAACTTCTTCACCTTGAACCGGGAATTTTGAAATTGGATGAATACCGCTTTTGGCTGGATGGTGTCCTGCATCCCCGGAAACGATGCACCATTGCCGTGGTCGGGAAATACATCCGTCATCAGGATGCCTACAAAAGCATTTACGAATCTTTGAGCCACGCCGGAATCAAACATTCCTGCAAAGTGGAAATCAGAAAAATTGAAGCGGAAGAACTGGAAAACAGAAGTCCTGCGGCGTTGCTGAATGATGTCGATGGAATTCTGGTTCCGGGCGGGTTCGGGAAACGCGGCGTCAGCGGCAAAATCCGGGCAATTGAGTATGCCCGCATTCATCAGATTCCTTTCCTTGGCATTTGTCTCGGAATGCAGTGCGCCGTCATTGAATATGCCCGTCATGTTCTGAACTGGCAGGATGCCAATAGTTCTGAATTTGATCCGGCAACTTCTCACCCCGTGATTGATCTTATGGATGAACAGCGCAGTATCACCGACAAAGGCGGAACAATGCGTTTGGGAGCATACGACTGCCAGATCGAACCGGAAACACTTGCGGCACGATGCTATCAGGAGTCCAACATCCGCGAACGCCACCGCCACCGTTATGAATTTAATTCAAAATTCCGGGATTTGCTGGAAAAGGCGGGAATGAAAGTGAGCGGTGTGAATCCGCAGCGGAATCTTGTGGAAATTGTAGAACTGCCCAGTCATCCGTTCTTTATCGCCTGCCAGTTCCACCCCGAATTTAAATCTCGTCCGCAAAAAGCGCATCCGCTTTTTGATGGTCTCATCCGTGCCGCACTGAAAGGAACTGAAAATGCCGAAACGCACTGATATTCATAAAATTCTTCTAATCGGTTCAGGACCGATTGTCATCGGTCAGGGATGTGAATTTGATTACTCCGGCGTTCAGGCGTGCAAAGCTCTGAAAAGCGATGGATATGAGGTTATTTTGGTCAACTCCAATCCGGCAACCGTCATGACCGACCCCGAAATGGCCGACAGAACCTATATCGAACCTTTAACCGTCAATGTCCTCCAGGAGATTATCCGCAAAGACCGTCCGGATGCGATTCTGCCAACTTTGGGCGGTCAGACGGCTCTGAATCTGGCCATGGAACTTGAAGACAGAAACATCCTTCAGCGTTATCAGGTAGAATTGATTGGAGCTGATGCACAGGCCATCCGACGGGCTGAGGATCGCCTGCTTTTTAAGGAAACAATGCAGAAAATCGGTCTCGATTTGCCTCAATCCGGATCCGCTCACAGTGAAAGCGAAGCCATAACGATTGCTCAGTCCATCGGGTGTTGGCCCCTGATTATCCGTCCCGGATTCACCCTCGGCGGAACGGGCGGCGGCATTGCTCATCATCAGGAGGAATTTCTGACCATCGTCCGGCGCGGACTGGAAGCCAGCCTGAACCATGAAGTTTTGATTGAAGAGTCGTTGCTGGGATGGAAAGAATTTGAAATGGAGGTTATGCGCGATAAAAAAGGCAGCAGTGTTATTGTCTGCTCCATCGAAAATCTTGATCCCATGGGCATTCATACGGGGGACTCCATCACCATTGCGCCGATTCAGACTCTCACGGACCGTGAATATCAGGCCATGCGCGATGATTCACTTAAGGTGCTTGCCGCAATCGGCGTGGAAACCGGCGGGGCAAATGTTCAATGGGCCGTCAATCCCGAAACCGGCAGACGCATCATCATCGAAATGAACCCCCGTGTGTCCCGCTCCAGCGCACTGGCATCCAAGGCAACCGGATTCCCAATTGCAAAAATCGCCGCAAAACTGGCGGTCGGGTATACACTGGATGAACTTCGCAACGATATTACAGGTTCTACTCCAAGTTGTTTTGAACCCGCTCTTGACTATGTCGTTACAAAAGTTCCCCGTTTCACGTTTGAAAAATTTTCAGCGGCCGACCCGCATCTCGGCACGCAGATGAAGTCGGTCGGCGAAGCCATGGCCATCGGACGAAACTTGAAAGAAAGTCTGCAAAAGGCTCTTCGTTCTTTGGAAATCGGACGTTCCGGGTTCGGTGCCGATGGCAAAGATGAAAAATATGAAGCTGTTTCGGATGAAGAACTTGAGGAAAAACTTCTTGCCCCTGATTCAGAAAGATTTTTTTTCCTCAGAGCCGCATTGAAACGCGGTTGGACGATTGAAAAAATATACGGGTTGACGAAAATTGACCGTTTCTTCTTGCGGCATTTAGCTGAACTGGCTTCTTATGAAGAAGAGATTCGCTCTGCGAAATCAATACTGTCGATTGACGCATGTTTGCTGCGGCAGGCAAAATCATTTGGTTACAGCGATAAACAAATTGCGTTTCTGCTTCATGCTTCAGAGTCCGAAGTGTTTGACAAGAGAAAAGAATGGAAGATTTTTCCATCTTTTTGTTCGGTTGACACTTGTGCCGGAGAATTTGAAGCGATTACTCCTTACTATTACAGTTGTTACGCGGAGCATGGCGATCCGTTTCATCCGCACGATAACAAAAAATCGATTATGATTCTGGGGGGCGGCCCAAATCGAATCGGACAGGGTATTGAGTTCGACTATTGCTGCTGTCATGCGGCTTTCGCATTGCGGAAGGCAGGATATGAGGTCGTCATGGTCAATTCAAATCCTGAAACGGTTTCCACTGATTATGATACCAGTGATAAACTGTACTTTGAACCATTGACTTTGGAAAACATCCGGCACATTTATGAAAGAGAACAGTGTTCCGGTGTCATTGTGCAATTCGGGGGGCAGACTCCGCTCAATTTGGCTCAGGAACTGAAAAAAACAGGGATGAATGTGATTGGAACCAGTCCGGATGATATAGATTTGGCGGAAGATCGCGAATTCTTCAAGCAGTTGTCTTCGGAAATCGGAATCCTCCAGCCGGATAATGGAATCGCTCATCGTCCTCAGGATGCTTTGGAGATTGCCCGAAAAATCGGTTATCCCGTCTTGGTTCGTCCCAGTTTTGTTTTGGGCGGACGCGGCATGGTGATTGTTCACCATGAAAGCAATCTCGAAAAATATGTTGAAGAAGCATCCTCCATCGCCGATGGTAAAACGATTCTGATTGACCGATTTCTTGAAAATGCAATCGAATTGGATGTCGATTGTATTTCAGATGGGGAAACAACGGTGATTGGTGCCGTTTTGGAGCATGTCGAACCTACCGGATGTCATTCCGGCGACTCTGCAAGCATTACGCCTCCTCAGAATCTTTCCGGCGGCGTTTTGGAAAAAATTCGGAAATATGCACGGGATTTCGTCGCTGCTCTGCATGTCAATGGTCTGATGAATATGCAGTTGGCTGTCAAAGACGAAGATATTTATATGATTGAAATCAATCCGCGGGCATCACGTACTATTCCCTTTGTCTCCAAAGCAATCGGTGTTTCTTTGCCGGGCCTTGCGGCTCTTTGCATGGTCGGGAAAAAACTGAAACAGCTTGGCTTTACGCAGGAAGTAGATCTCCCCTATATCGCCGTGAAAGAAGCCGTTTTCCCGTTCATCAAATTTCCCGGCACGGACATCCTTTTGACACCGGAAATGAAATCCACCGGTGAAGTCATGAGTATTGACACGGATGCCGGAATCGCCTATCTCAAAAGTCAGATTTCTGCCGGAAACAAGCTGCCGGAATCAGGAAATATTTTCCTTTCCGTCAAGGATCAGGACAAAGAAAGATTAATCCCGATTGCGCAGAAACTGCTGAAGCTCGGCTTCTCTCTGTTTGCTACACGGGGTACATCCACGGTTCTTTATAATGCCGGAATCAAATGCCATGCCATCTTCCGTATTTCGCGGGGACGTCCCAATATCCTGGATTTAATCCATGATAGAACAGTCCAGTGGATTATCAATACCAGCGAATCGGGCGCGGAAGCTATGACGGATGAAGTCCTGATGCGTTCCAATGCTATTGCAGCGGGCATCCCTGTTACAACAACGATTCCCGGCGCAGAAGCCGCCTTGAATGGAATTCAGGATCGTATGAAAGGCAATCGTTTCCGTTTTTCTTCTCTACAGGAATACCATCGTAAAATCATGACCGGAAAATGAAATTTGTCGGGAATGGCATCTCTGTTGATTCGGATTTATTTCCCATGGTTGGAGCTGTCCGGTAATAATGGAAAACAGACAGAAACGTTTTTTCCATTTTTTGTCTTGTTTTCCATTTTATGTAATGATTCATTCGGAGAATAATTCATACCTGAGGCGGTGAAAGTTGGCATGAAAATTGCTCTTATCTGTAAGAACCAGAAACCAAAGGAGGTCTTATGAAACTGGTGATTGCTTATATTCAGCCTGATCGGTTGAATCCCGTCAAACAGGCATTGTATGCCCGTAATATCTTCAAAATTTCCGTTACAAATGCACTTGGCTGCGGTCAGCAGCGAGGGTATGTCCAAATGTGGAGAGGTGCTCTTGAAGAAGTTAATCTTCTGAAAAAAGTTCGACTCGCGATTGCCGTAAACGATGAATTTGTCGAAACTACAATCGAAGGCATCTGCGAAGGCGCAAGAACAAGTCACATCGGTGATGGAAAAATTTTCGTTTTGCCGTTGGATGAATGTATTCGCATCCGTACCGGAGAACGCGGCGCGAAAGCCATAGGATAAAAGGAGCATAATATGAAAGGACTATTTTCTCTTATATTGGGATGCTGTGTGATATGCACTGCGTATGCTGCTGAAAATGATGTCACTGTCTCTCTGAATACTGCGGATGCAGTTCAAACCAATTTGAATGTCGTTTGGACTCTGATTGCCGGAATCCTGGTCTTTACAATGCAGGCCGGGTTCGCACTTGTTGAGGCAGGTTTGACACGTGCGAAGAATACCTGCAATATCATGATGAAAAACGTAATGGACTTCGTAATTGGCTCCATCTGTTTCTGGTTGATTGGTTCCGCATTTATGTTCGGGACAACGAAATTTGGAATCATTGGAACCAGCGGTTTTTTTATGGACATCTTCAAAAGCGGAGATGACTGGAACTGGACATATATGTTCTTCCAGACCATGTTCTGTGCCACATCGGCGACGATTGTTTCAGGTGCCATGGCCGAACGTACTCAGTTCCGTTCCTATCTGATTTACTCTGTCGTCATTTCACTTTTTATCTATCCCATCGCCGGAAAATGGGCATGGGGCGGCGGCTGGTTGGCAGATTTGAATTTCCATGATTTTGCAGGTTCTACGGTAGTACACAGTGTCGGCGGGTGGCTGGCTCTTGCGGGGGCACTCATTCTTGGTCCGAGACTTGGTAAATATGGACCGGACGGCAAGCCTCGCGCCATTCCCGGACACAGCATTGCGCTTGCCGCAACAGGGGTGCTTGTTCTGTGGATTGGATGGTTTGGTTTCAATCCGGGATCCACTGTCGCTGGCATTGGCGATATCGGACGCGTGGCTATGATAACCAATTTCGGTGCTGTTTCCGGTACGCTTGCCGCCATGTTCACAGCCTGGTTTATTCTGAAGAAACCGGATGCCTCAATGACTCTGAATGGTGCTCTTGCCGGATTGGTCGCGATTACTGCTTCTTGCGATATAGTAACTCCGGTTGGTGCATTGATGATTGGCGGCATTGCAGGATGGCTCGTCGTTGTGAGTGTCCTTTTCATTGACCGATTCGGTGTGGATGATCCTGTTGGCGCAATCAGTGTTCACTTGGTTAATGGCGTTTGGGGAACTTTGGCATGTGGTCTGTTTGGTGCTGAAGCCGTTTTGAAAACTGCCCCCGTTAATTCCGGGTTGTTTTATGGCGGGGGATTTCATTCCCTGTGTGTTCAGTTGCTTGGCATTGCGTCTTACGGAACATGGGCATTCATTTTGGGCTTGATTACCTTTGTAACCATCAGAAAAACGATTGGTCTCCGCGTTTCGGATGATGAAGAACGCAAGGGATTGGATATGACGGAACATGGAACCGATGCTTATGCCGGTTTTCAGTTCTTTATCAATGAATAATCGAGCATTCCGTCTCTGTTTCTTGGCAGAGACGGATTTTTTTTCTCGACCATTTAACACCTGAACTTTTCATCAAAAATATACTTTTTTTGGAAAAAGTTGAAAATCGTGCTTGA
>DCIG01000007.1 GCA_002315855.1 Lentisphaeria bacterium UBA1732
CTACTTAATTTCGCCAGTTGTGCGTTTTCATTTACAATTCACCTTTATTTTAGGCGGAGGCGAAAGAAAAAGGGTAAATACGAAAAGCGTGGAATGAGCAGTAATCCTGCGGGGTGTACAACATCATCCCGCATCAAAGGGGGTAATTGCGAAATGCGGGGAATGTGTACAGCAGCAGGGAATGTGTTCAGCAGCGGGGATACGTGTCAGCAGCGGGGATACGTGTCAGCAGCGGGGATACGTGTCAGCAGCGGGGGTACGTGTCAGTGGCGGGGAATACGCGGGGAAAGTGTGCAAACATGTTTGTAAAACGGGGCAAGGAGCGGTATATTATTATATTAAAGCTAATTTCATAAGTCCTGCCGGGAGCTTTGAAATTTTCTTCGGCATTTGCCGTGAGAGCGTTTTCGGCGGTTACTTTTCCAGCAGCCACCTCAAACTACTCCCGCAAACTGCGCGAAGATTCTTATCAAATCTTTGTGCCAATGACTTTTGAAATCAGCTCTCAGGGGAAATGATAAAGAAGCAGGGCGTATCTGTTAAAATAAAAAGAACCGTCTTTGAGCGTCTTGTAAAAGTTCCGGAAGCGTGAATTTCCGGCATCTGCCGCAGAAAGGAAGCAGCTGCCTCAACTCTCCGCTTTCCGTTTTTTGCAAGCTGTACCAAATACGGCATCTTCACTTTCAGCGAATACGTCATACCGGGGAGGGAAACAAAGATTCCGGTAAAAATACGGGATTCTTCTTTGATGCCGGATGGCAAAACGGAACGCGTTGACAGGCAATCAAAGGAGATTCTCTTCCATCAATCCGGCACAAAAACACTGCGCGACGCGGAAGCGACAAAACGGCGGCGATGTTTTTTGAGCTTTTATCAAGGTAAACAAAATGAGTTTGATACTTGGCATTGAATCCAGCTGCGATGAAACAGCGGTTTCGGTTGTACGTGACGGGCGCGAGGTGCTGTCCAATGCGGTTGCCTCGCAAATCGCAAAACATGCGCCATACGGCGGCGTGATTCCGGAGCTTGCGGCGCGGGCGCATCTTCAGGCGGCATTTCCCACGGCGGAGGAAGCCCTGAAAACAGCCGGGGTGAAACCGTCTGACCTGTCGGCAGTGGCGGTTACGCACGCGCCAGGGCTGATTCCGTCTCTGCTGGTGGGACTGAATTTCGCAAAAGGGTTCGCCAGTGCGAATCATCTGCCGCTGATCGGGATCAACCACTTTTCCGCACACATCTACGGGGCGTTTCTGGAACAGCCCGAAATCGTATTCGGCGATCCTGCGCTGTTCCCGATGCTGGCGCTTGTGGTGTCCGGCGGTCATACGGCACTGGTCGTCGTGGACAGCGACGGCAAAATGACACTTGCAGGCACAACCATGGACGATGCCGCCGGGGAAGCATTCGACAAAGCGGCCAAGGTCCTGAATCTGGGGTATCCCGGCGGTCCGCTGATTGAGAAACTTTCCAAAAACGGCAATCCTCATGCGGTTGAATTTCCCCGTTCTTTCATTGCTTCATCGGGCAAGCCGCTTGCGCCGGAGAACCGATTCCACTTCAGTTTCAGCGGTGTCAAAACCGCACTGCTGTATCATGTGCGCGACTGCGGCGGCATTGAAAACATCTCCGATGCCATGCTGTTCGACATTCTCGCGTCGTATCAGGAAGCCATCGTGGATGTGCTGTGCCGGAAAGCGTTTGACGCGGCACGGTTCTACCACGTGAAATCCGTGGTGCTGGCGGGGGGCGTGGCCTGCAACGGGGCACTGCGTGAACGTTTTGCCGCCACAATTCCCGCGGGCTGCAAAGCGATTTTGCCGTTGAAGAAATACTGCACCGACAATGCGGCCATGGTCGGCGGTCTGGGCTGGCACTACTGGAAAAACGGCGTCAGCAGTCCTTTGACTCTGGATGCGCAGGCGCGTCTGCCCCTGAATCAGGTGCTCCCGATTTGTTTCGAGTAAGCGAATGAGCAGGCCGGGAGAACCGAAAGGCGTGTGTGCTGTTTTCGATATGGACGGCACACTGATTCGCTCCATCGAAGATATTGCGCATGCGGTGAACACCATGCGAATGTCATACGGTTTTCCGGCGGTGCCTGTGCAGGAAGTCATCCCGATGGTCGGCGACGGCGCATCCATGATGGTGAAACGCGCAATGGCGGGGCTGGATGCGGACCCGCAAGAAGCACTGCGGCGGTATCGCGCCGCATACGATGCTGCATTGGTGGTGAAAACAACTCTGTACCCTCATGTAACCGAAACACTGGAAAAACTGCAATCCGCAGGTGTCCGGCTCGCAGTTTTCACGAACAAGCCGCAGCACTCCAGCGAAGTCATTTTGCAGACGCTCGGCTGCCGCGAATTTTTTGAATGCGTTATCGGTGCTGATTCGGGATACCCCCTGAAACCTCAGCCGGATGCACTGTATGCCATTCTTTCCGAACTGCATTGCAATCCTGCCGTCAGCCGTATGATCGGGGACAACTGGACGGATGTGGAGGCGGGACATGCCGCCGGAATGCAGTCATGCTTCTGTCAATACGGTTACGGCAAGATGCGACAGGACAGAGCGGATAGCGAAATCCGGTCTTTCGAGGAACTGGAGACTCTTTTTTTTACAGATAAATAAATTAAGTCGAATGACTTGTATTTTCGGCAACGGCGTCCATCGGAATGAGGGAAAAATGAGTTTGCCTGCTCAATGACATCTGTGTTTAACGGGAATATTCCGGCATTGGGAAAAAATCCCCGAAGAAGAGTAAAAAACAAACTGAAAACAGGATAAAACAGGAAAAATCAAAGAAAAATCGAAGAAAAATGCTTTTTACGCTTGCCTTTTTCATAAAAAAGCGTATAATATATAGTGAAAGTTTTTAAAAAACCCAAACAAATCTCTCCAAACAAGAAGGAAAACAAGATTATGAAACACGCAAACAAAGGTTTCACACTGATCGAGCTCCTGGTTGTGATTGCCATTATCGCAATCCTGGCCGGTATGCTGCTTCCTGCCCTGAACCAGGCAAAAGAAAAAGCCAAACAGGCCGACTGCACCTCCAAGCTCTCCCAGATTGGCAAAGCATTCTTCCAGTATGCCATGAGCTATGATGACTGGCTGCCCACAGCCAAAAGCGTTTCCGGTGCTAAAGGAAGCTGGAGCAGCTCTCCTCAGGACAGTTTCGAACTGCTCCGTTCTCAGGATCTTCTCTCCGATCCGAAAGGTTACATCTGCCCGTCTCTGGCGACTATTACCGCTGCTAAAGTCGGTGATAAACTCGCAGCCAAAAACGTCGGCTACAACTGGTGTGATGGTCTGATGGGTGCTTCTGCAACCGTTTCCGGAGTTGCCGCTGATGGTTTGAACAACCACGTTGCATCCGGTCGCTTCGTCCGTGGTGATGGTTCCGTTGCCAACGTCGGCGGAAACAAGTGGGCTGATGAACTCACAAAGGGTCCGAGTGGCAGCCTGAAGTCTTTTAACTGATATTTGCCTATCTCAGTTATCTGCTGTTCAAGACCGTTTCTCTTAATCGGGAAGCGGTCTTTTATTTTTTAAAAAGCCATCAAATCGGCCGGGAAAGACTTTGCTGAAAATATGATTCGTTTTTATCTGCACTTGTGATTTCTCTGACAGCAAGGTCGTTGTCTGCGGGGGAGAAGAGCAGATTTCATCCCCAATATCACATCGGGGTACGCATGATGCAACATTCTGTTTTATCAGCCTGTTATCCTTAAATTTCAGAGAATAAGGATATGCTTTCACGGGCATTGCAAAGACAAAAAAATCCCCCGGAACACGCATGGAATTACGGGAGAGAAAGAATACGAATGAAAGCCGGAATCATTTCCGGTTCCAGATATTTCAAACAGAGTCCGGGGGAATGATGATTATTACGATTCTTTGGACTTCTTTTTGATGATGGAGAGTTCAGGCGGAGCAATCACAATACGCGTCCCCGGTTCGACGGATTCGGTCAGCCATACATTGCCGCCGATTACCGAACCTTTTCCGATTCGCACTGCACCAAGCACGGTGGCTCCGGCATACAGGGTTACATTGTCCTCGATTGTGGGATGACGCTTCGCCCCCTTGATAATCATGCCGCATCCGTCTTTCGGGAAAGACAATGCGCCGAGCGTAACGCCCTGATAGATTTTAACGCCGTTGCCAAGTTCCGCAGTTTCGCCGATGACGACTCCGGTGCCGTGGTCAATGAAAACACCGCGTCCGATTGTTGCGCCGGGGTGAATGTCGATCCCGGTGATCCGATGGGCATATTCATTCATCATGCGCGGAATCAGCGGCACTTTTCGCACGAAAAGCGCATGAGCGAGACGGTGAATCGTCAAAGCCTTCAAGCCGGGGTAGCTCATGATGACTTCATCGGTATTCCGTGCGGCGGGGTCCCCCTCGTATGCGGCCTGCACGTCCGATTTCATGATTTCACGAATGGCGGGAAGCTCCTCCAGAAATGAATGAGCCACTTCATTTGCCTTTCCACTGCAGTCACAGCCGTCTTTCACACTGCTGCAGGTATAACGATAGGTTCGCACCAGAATATCCGTCAGACGCGCATGGACGCGTACTAAAAGGTCTCCTGTGGTAAAGCGGATCAGTTCCGAGGAACAAGCCTTGCGTCCGGCGAAACCGGGGAAGATCAGCTCCAGCAGCAGACCGAGCAAATCGAGGATTTCAGTTTCGTGGGGCAGATTCAGCCCTTCGGTATGGTTGACGCCAATGCCGTCTTCGTAGGTTTTCGACAGCCGGTCAACCAGCTGTTCAATCAATTCGCTGTCGTTACCGGCGGCAGGTACTGTGTGGTCAATGCAGGAATTCACTTCCGGCTCCTGTTGTTTGGGAAATTCGATTCATCGGACATGCTGTCTTTCTCTGCACAAAGTCCTGATTTGCACATTCACAAAAGACTTTCATTCCGGAGGAATCGACATTCTCCTTGATTATTCAATGTTCTGGACTTGTTCGCGGACTTGCTCCAAGCCTGTTTTCAGCTCCACGACCAGCGGGGAAACATCCGGGGAAGCGGCCTTGTTGCCGAGCGTATTGATTTCGCGGAACATTTCCTGAATCAGGAAATCCAATGAACGCCCCGCCGCATCGGATTTTGCGACAAGCTCGCGGAAATGCGCGAAATGAGAGTTCAGACGGGTCAATTCTTCGCTGACATCCAGTTTGTCCGCGAAAAACACAAATTCTTTCAGGAGGCGTTCGTCGTCTGCTTCATTGCTGAATCCTGCGTTTTGGAGACGTTCGCGCAGGCGCGCGGCCTGCTGTTCCGGGAGATTTACCACGTATCCGGCAATCTGACTGACAATCGACTCGAAACGTTCAATCCGGGCGAGGATGTCTTTTTCAAGATTGGCCCCTTCGGTACGGCGCATCTGAATGTGATGCTCAATCGTTTCATCGAATACACGGAAAAGGAAACTTTCAAATTCGGGCTTTGCCGTAACCTGCGGAGCCGGGACAACCACCCCCGGCACGGTGAGAAGTCCGCCGATTGTCAATCCGGCTTCGATTTCATTGTCCAAAGCGATGTCGGTCGCCTCCGTAATCAGTTTTGCCAGAAAAGCATGGTCAATCCGTGAGGACGGCTGCGCATTTTCAAGGAAGCACATCTCCGCGCGAACCATGAGAGACCCGCGGGAAATCCGCTGTGAAATACGGCTGCGAAGCACACCTTCGTAAATGGTCAGTTCTTTGGGCAACGCAAATTTGACGTCGAACTGTTTCCGGTTGACGGAAGAAATTTCAAAATGAAGCATTACGCCCAAGTCGCGCTCAATACCTTCTGCACGACCGAAACCCGTCATACTGTTCAGCATGGAATCATATCTCCTTGATTAATGAGCTTATTTCAAAAGTTCTTCCGGGAGCTTTGAAATTCTCTTCGGTATTTGCGGGAAGAACGTTTACGGCGGTTACTTTCCCGGCAGCCACTTCAAACTACTACTCCCGACAACGGCGCGAAGATTCTTATCAGATCTTTCCGCCAATGACTTTTGAAATCAGCTTTAATGATAAATAATTGCACCGCCGAAAGGTGCATTCGGGTTGCTCTCGGAATCATACGGGTTGCGGATTACGTCTTCCTGAGCAGGGAACACCATTTCCGAAACAGGTATTTTCTTGTCAATTGCGGCGATTTCCTCTGTGGTCAGTTTTGCATTGTCGAGCTTGCTTGTGTTCATCAGTTCCGCAGTGCGAATTTTCCATCCGGACAAAGTTCCGGATGTCGAGAAACCTGTTACCACAATACTCTGGTCCGGGGCATTGCCGGGCCACACCAGTGAAATCTGCGTATAGGTATGGGGGGCGTTCTTCTGATTCAGATAATCTTCCCATGGCGTCAGTTCATCGGGATTTCCCTGCTCTTCCGGGCGGACATCCAACTTGGTATAATACACCTGCGGTTCTGCGAAGCGCGCACGGTTGATTTCCTCCGTCGTCAGATACAGCATATTGGAAACCACAAAAACGGATGCAGCCTGCATCGCACTGTAGAACGCCTGATTACCAGCGTCATAACGCTTAATCAGCGCACGATAGGGATTCCAGAACATCATATTGCGTTCTCCCTCGCCTGCGACGACGATTTTCGCGCCGAGATCAGGCGGCGACCATACGATACAGCTGTGCATCAGGTCATGCTGAGGCGCTTCGGGGAATCTGCGGACATCATCGATTTCAATGTGTCCGTTGACATTCAGCGGCAGCACGTTGCGCGGGAAAATCATGTTTTCATAAATGACAGGCTGTGTGAACCTGACAAAATTGCGCTGACTTTCGTTCAGTCCGGTCAGATTGTCCAGCACATACTCGCGTGCGCGGTCGACGGCGTTTTCCGAATAATCAGTCCGGCATGAGGACACAGCCAGCATCATGAACAGCAAAGCCGGAGCGAGTGAAGCAATCCGGGCAAATATATGTTTTCTCATCGGTGAAAATCTCCTTGAAAAAGCGTTTCCGCAATAATATACTCCTGATTCAACATTCATGCAAGCCGAACGGGAATTTTTTCCTGAATCAAATGGAAAATCCGATGTTGAAATGGAAACGGAGCTTATTTGACACGTTGTCCTGATGATTGACAATCGGATATGCCAAATCCAAACGAAGCGGGGTCGGAATGCCGGGTACCAGAATCCGCAAACCATAACCGACGCCTACATTCGGCGAGGTAATCGGACCGAATCTCCCGCTGGTCGCATCGCCGACATCGACGAAGACCGCACCGCGAAGCATCTTGGAATAAATCGGATGACTTAACTCCGCAGTGAACAGATACATGAACTGTCCGCCGTAATTGTCGCGATTGCCGTCCGTCGGACCAATCGAACGATACGGGAAGCCGCGAACTGAGCCGCCGCCGCCAAGGAAATAACGGTCGTACAAGGGCACATCGCCGCTTCCGATTGAGCCTGTGGTGCCGATTTTCGCACCCACCATCATCACAAACCAGTCGTTGATGAACGGATAGTAATATGTGCCATGCAGTTCGGCTTTGTAATAATCGCGGGAACCGCCCAGTGCTTTGGACGTGATGGACGTATACAGACCTGCCGTGTAGCCGGAGGTCGGATTCAGCGCATTGTCGCGGGTATCCCGATCCAGCGACAGGAATATGCGTCCCAGCAGTTCACTGCCTTTGTAGTCCGTAAAGTGTTTCGACATTCCTCCGGTCATCTCCATGATGCGGACCTGCTCAAATGTATAACCGCCGCTGATTGTCGTGAAATCATCGAAAATCCGCTTCGTCAGAGATGTGGTCAGACCGAGCCGCTGTTCCATCCAGTCATCGTATGCAATGCGCCGCCAGTAACCGGAAATATCGAATCGCAGCGGAATCCCGAAAAGATACGGTTCCGAGAAAGTGGTTTCGGCATCCATCTGTTCAATACCGATCAATGCGCCGATGCGCAAACGCTGGCCGCCGCCCGTGAAGAAGTTCTTCGGGTCAAGAATGTCCATGTTGTTGTGGGTAATCTGGATGCTGCCGGCGAGACCATCGGAATCACTCCATCCTGCGCCGATGGAGCCGTCGATGAAGCGTTTTTCCTCGACCTTGATATGCACGTCTTTTTTGCCGGGGACGGGGGAATCCACCGCCACAATGTCAACGCCGTCGCTGTTGGCGTCTTCCGAGCCGAAGTATCCCATTCCCATCAGGCGGCTTTTGCTGATTTCGAGCAGTTCTTTGTCCAGGAAATCTCCTTGTTCAATGGCGAGTTCACGGCGGATTACATGCTGTTTCGTCCATTTGTTGCCGGAAATATAAACTTCGTTGACCGTGTACTGCGTTCCCTCGCGCACCTGAAATTCCAAATCGACTTTATGCGTGCTGAAGTCGGGGGAACGCCTGACCTGAACCTGAAAATCAGCAAAGCCCAGAGGAGAATACTGCGCTTCCAGTGCATGGACGTCTTCTTCTTCCACTTGACTGCTGTAAACAGCATCCGTTTCACTGAAAACATAGGAAAGCAGTTCTTCTTCCGTGAATTGTTCGGTTCCGGTAATGCTCACCTTGCCAATCTGATAAGGTTCGCCTTCGTCAACGACGAATGTTACTGCGACCATGTCCGGATTGCCGGGGATTTCGGAAATCTGCACTTCCGTAACCTCAAAATCCAAATACCCTTTGCGCCAGTAGAGTTCGCGGAGACGGATTTTGTCGCGTTCGATGGCTTCGCGGTCCAATACGCCGAGCGTTCCGGGGATGCCCAGCAGGGCTTCCATCGGGAACCATGACAGCCAGTCCACGCTGGGGAAGAAATAGCGTGTTTCCAGTTCCGGACGCACTTCTTTCGGGGTGTATGCCGTCATGTATTCAAAATCGACGTGGTCAATTCGGATGCGCGCATTTTCCTGAATCAGAAACTCGATTTTCAGATTTTCTCCGACGACTTCCGGACGCACCAGAATTTCGGCATCCGTCATTCCTTTGCTGCGGTAGTATTTCCGCAGTTCATCCGTGGACTCCACAAGCAGGGAGTCGTTGAGCGGCGATCCGGACTGTATCTTGATCAGTTCGCGGAGTTTTTCCTCCGGAACTTTCTTGTTGCCGGTGAAAACAACGGATTCCACAAGCGGTTTCGGGGAAATATGAAAAATAACTTCTTTTGTTCCGTTCTCAAGATTTTTCACCTCCGAAACCACATCCGTGAAAATTCCTTTTGCAAACAGACGTCGCACATCATCATTGACGATTCGTTCGGAATAGCGCATTCCCGCTTTGGTTTGCGTATTCATCTCGAAAACATCTTCCGGCAGGAGGTAGGTCCCCTGCTGCTGGAAGGTTACTTTCCCGATCACCTGCCCGAAAGCGGAAATCGTCAAACACCCCAAAATGAGGATGGTCAGAATTTTTTGTCTCAACATGATTACAAGTTCCCAGATAATATATGGTTAGGACTCCGGCGATGCCGGAATGTCTTTGGTGTCGTATTTGTGCGTAATGGAACGGAACTCCATCAAGGATGGATGGAACATCACCTTGATTTCTCCGGTTTTTCCGTTTCGGTTTTTTTCCACGATTACTTCCGTAACGACTCCCTGCGCGGAGGATTCCCGTTTGTTCTCTTTGGATTCGTCGCGGTCGCGGTGCAGGAAGATTACAACGTCTGCGTCCTGTTCGATTGAGCCGGATTCACGGATATTGCTCAATTTCGGACGCACGGGTTTTCCGGTCGGTGTGCTTTCCACCTCACGGTTCAACTGAGACAGCACGAGGACCGGTACATCCAAATCCTTGGCAAGTTTTTTCACGGCACCGGAGATGGCGGCTACTTCGACCTGTCGGTTTTCTTTGGAAAGCGAAGCGTCTCCGGCTCGCATCAGCTGCAGATAGTCGATGATGATGATGTCGATTCCGTGGGTGTCTTTCAGTTTGCGCGCTTTTGCACGCAGTTCAAAAATGGTCAGGCCGCCGGTCGGGTCAATATACAGTTCCGTATTCGACCAGTTGTTGACGGCTCCGGTAAGTTTGTAGAGTTCGTTCGGATTGAACGAACGGTCCATGATGGAGGACAGGGGGACATGAGATTCCGTGCAGAGAAGACGCTGTGCCACCTGTTCTGCGCTCATTTCAAGCGAGAAAAATGCAACTTTCATGCGCGGTTTGTCGGGGATTTGCTTCATTGCAATATTCCGCGCAATATTTAAGGCAAATGCCGTCTTCCCGATGGAAGGACGTGCCGCCAGAACTATCATTTCCTGTTTTTTCAGGCCTCCGCCGAGAAGACTATCCAAATCGGCGTATCCGGTGGGAATACCCGGTTCAATGGTACGATTCATCAAATCGACGAAATACTGAAATGTATCTTCCATCAAATCGGAAATCGATTTGTTTTCAGAGCGGATGAAACTGTTTCGTACCGCAAAAAGATTTGCTTCGATTTCATCAAGGAGCTCACGAACCATCTTGCCCGGAGTTCTTGCCAGCTGCAGTGCGGTACTGCATGAATGGATCATTTCACGAAGCATTGCCCATTCTACGAGAATATTGCACCATGATTCCAGGTTTGCAATATTTCCCACGGATGCCTGAATATCCAGCAGGGCATCTAAACCGCCGATCTGCTCCAGACGGTTTTTGCGTATCAGGGCATCCTGTACGGATAAAATATCGGGACGAATGTTTTTGTCGCCGTTGTTCAGTTCCAGCACAGCCTGAAATATGGCCGCGTGGCGCGGGTCGCGGAAAAGCATTCCCGCAAGTCCCTCCTGAACGGACTCTTTCAAATCGTCCGAATTCTTTTTTCCCGTTTTTTTCCGCGTATCGCGGTGACTGATCGGCTGCAATCCGCCGAATACAGTCATGACGGTATTCATGCAGTCGGGATCAGACAGAATACAGGCAAGAACAGCCCGTTCCGTATCGAAGTCTGCATATTCCAGCTCCGGCTTCTGTACGGAAGAGGGATTGTTCTGAACCTCGCGCGACTGAGCTGCAGCCGCTGCGGGGTTCATGGACTTTGTTCTGTCGAAACTTCCGTCTGACATGACTGTTCCGTCAAGCGTGGTGGACACCAATCAGGCGCGAACCACTTTCACGGTGGCGATAGCAACCACTTTGTGATACAGCTTGACTTCAGCCTTGAATTCGCCGACCATGCGGATCGGGGCACTCAGGTGAATCTTGCTGACATTGACATCAATTCCGAGAGAAGCAAGCTTTTCGCAGATCATGCGTTCGTTCACGGAACCGTACAGGTGATTGTCTTCCGAGGCCTGCATCTGAATCGTGATGTCGAGAGCGGCAATCTTGGCGGACAGAGCCTCTGCGGCTTCCAGGTCAGCCTTGCGCTGCGCTTCAATTTTTTCCTTGCGGGCGGCAAGCTGACGGAGTACGCCGGTGGAGACGACGGTCGCAAAGCCCTGGGGGATCAGATAGTTTCTGGCATAACCTGCGGCGACGGAGACTTCTTCCCCGGCAAGACCGAGATCGTCAACGTCTTTCAGAAGAATCAGTTTTGTATGAGCCATAGTGTGATTCCTTATGCTTGGGGTTAGCGGACAACGCTGATGATGCGGGCGCGTTTGAGAGCGATCGTAAGCATCTTCTGGTGATCCGGGCAGTTACCGGTAATACGGCGGGGGAGAATGCGACCCTTTTCAGTCTGGCAGCCTTTCAGCTTTTCGCCGTCTTTGAAATCAATGTAGTTGACGTGGGCTTCGCAGAATCTGCAAACTTTGGGCTTGGAAATGCGCCGTTTCATGCGGCGTCTTCTTTGAGGCATAGGCATAATATCAAATTCCTAAGGTTGTTTTGTTGGATTTCCTGATTTGGTTTTCTATCAGAACGGGATGTCATCCACATTTTCCAGCGGATTATCTTCGCCGCCCTGGGGAACACCGCGCTGCGGTTGCATGGACGGTGCTGAATTGTAGGACGGAGCGTCGAAACTCTGTCTGTGGTAGCTTCCTCCCTGCTGCGGCTGACGCGGTGCGCCGTATCCGCCGCCTTGAGGTGCGCCATATCCACCCTGATGTCCGTAACCCTGCGAACGGGCCGGCTGTGTGTAGCCGCCGTCAGCGGGCATTTCGTCTTCAGGAGGCATTTCAACTCCGCCCTGTTCATCACGACGGGGGGAATTCATAAACTGGACTCGTTCGGCTGTTACACGAATGCGGGAACGCTTTTTCTGGGTTTCTTTTTCGGTCCACTGGTCATAAACAAGTCGACCTTCGATGAAAACAGACGAACCTTTCTGCAGAAAACGTGAGCAACTTTCAGCCTGTTTCCCCCAGACAACAATGTCAAGGAAGCAGGTTTCGTCTTTCTCCTGCCCGCCGGCCTGCATAAAACGGCGGTTGATTGCAATTCCGAATTCTGTAACTGCGGAATTGCCATTCACATAACGGAGTTCCGGATCTCTTGTCAGATTTCCAATCAAAAAGACTTTGTTGAGAGAGGCCATAATCGTTGCCCTTTCGTTTCAGGATTGTAATCGTTGATTATTCCGCTGCGGGTGCTGCTGCGGGTGCCGCATTAAAGGTCGGCGGCGGCAAATCAGGAAGGGTGACCACCTTTGCAGGACGTTCGTCCAGAATGATGAGATGACGGAGAACACGTTCATCAAGACGATATTCTTCACGAATCATCGCTTCCTTTTCAGGTGCAACTTCAAACAGGAAGTTGTAATAAATGCCGGCTTTGCGCTTGTTGATCGGACGCGCAAATGTTTTCTGGCCCATGCTCTGCGACAGCGTAACGGTGCCGCCCCAGTCGAGGATCATTTTCTCGAACTCGCTGGCAAAGGCTTTGCCCTCATCGTCGACTTTACGAAGGTCGAGGATGAATACTGCTTCGTACTTTTTCAAGACTGTACCTCCAGGTATTGTTTTGATTTTTATTTGATTTTTTGGTTTATGGTTTCCGGTTCTTCTTCCTCGCACCACGTGCGGGAATTATATTCATTCATCGCCTGCTGCGGTCCGCGCCTCAGCATCAGAATGATGGCATCCACTGCGCCGGTCAGAGTTCGGTCAAATACCGCTTTTTCCGCTTCGGTAAACGGCGAAAGCACATAATCAATCACGCCTGACCTGCCTTCTTCGGGATGTCCTACGCCGATTCTCACTCGCCAGAACGCTTCGGTTCCGATTTGCTCAATCAGCGATTTAATCCCATTGTGTCCGCCCGGTCCGCCGCCTTTGCGTATTCTGATGTGTCCCAGCGGAATATCCATGTCGTCATGAACGATCAGGACTTCACCGGGCTGAATCTCTTCACTGCGCATCAGCGGCGCAACTGCATTTCCGCTCAAGTTCATGTAAGTCAGCGGCTTCTGCAGAAGCATCCGATTCCCTGCATAATTCCCCTGCCATACGTATGACTGGCATGTGTGAATCTGCTCAAATCCTTTCGGCATTTTCGCAAGCAGTTTGTCAATCAGCATGAATCCCGCGTTGTGCCGGGTGCCTTCATATTCGCGGTCGGGGTTGCCCAAACCGACTATCAGGCGCATCTGCTGAGGAACACTTCCCATGAAAAACCTGTCTTTGCTTTCAGAACTCTTCGGAATGCACAAGTCAGCTTATCAGGCCTTCTTGGCTGCTTCGCGTTCTTTGTTGCGTTCTTCGACCTTCTTTTCAGCGATGACTTCAGGTTCCGTTGCTGCTTCGCCGTCTGCAGAAGCTTCTTCCTCAGCAGATTCAACGACAACGCCGAAAGCAACAAGTGTATGATCGGTAACTGCTGTAACGCCTTCCGGCATCACGATATCGCCGACACGCAGTTCTTCGCCAACGTTCAGGCCGCTGACATCCACTTCGATGACTTCCGGCATATCCTGCGGAAGTGCGGAAACTTCGATTTCATGCAGCATCTGGGAGAGCTGACCGCCGGCGGATTCGCCAATCGGAGCAGTATGCCCGGCATGGATTGCCACGTGTGCGGTAATCTTCTGGTTCATATCGATTGCCTGGAAATCGATGTGGCTGGTGCAGTTCTTGATTGCATTGTGCTGGACTTCCTTCAGAAGTACCATTGTTTCTTTGCCGTCCTGAATCAGAGAAATCACGTTCAGCTCATAACGGGCAAGCATTCCCCATTCGGCTGCGTTGACGGATACGGACTGAGTTTCTTTGCCCTTGCCGTAGATAACGGCAGGAATCAGTCCTGTTCCTCTCAGACGGCGCGCTGCGCCTGTCCCGCCCGGGATACGGGCTTGGACATTTAACACATGTTTGACTTTTGCCATTTGATGTCCTTTCGTTTTTTTTATTCAAATGTTTATGTGTG
The DNA here is from genome assembly GCA_002315855.1 of Lentisphaeria bacterium UBA1732. Lineage (GTDB taxonomy): Bacteria > Verrucomicrobiota > Lentisphaeria > Victivallales > UBA1829 > UBA1732. The sequence goes on from DCIG01000007.1 coordinate 14,264, forward strand.
GAATTACTTGTTTTTGGAAAAGAAGAGCGAGGAAATCGTTTCGCCTTCGTGAATGCGGCGGATTGCTTCGGCAAGCATTCCGGCGATGCTCAGCACATGGACGTTGTCTCCATGGATTGCAAAGGGCACGGAGTCCGTCGTGATCAGTTCTTTGATGCAGCTGTTTTTCAGCTTCTCGAATGCTTCTTCGCGGGCGAGGAAGTGCGAAACTGCGGCATAAATATCGCCTGCTCCTTCGCGCTTCAGCAGTTCCGCTGCCGCGCACAGTGTGCCCGCTGTACTGGTCATATCGTCAACCAGCACGCAGGTGCGTTTTTTTACATCGCCGACCAGGTGCGACGAGGCCACATGTATGGCATCCACGCGGCGTTTGGCGACCACGGCAAAACCGCAACCCAGACGGTCGGCGAATGACTGCGCCATCTTCACACTGCCGGAGTCCGGGGATACGATGACCGATTCCGGCGTGATTTTCTGCTGAATATAAGGAATAAGGACGCGCGAACCGTACAGATGATCCACCGGAATATCAAAAAATCCCTGAATCTGCTGCGAATGGAGATCCATTGCAAGAATTCTGTCAACTCCTGCCGCTGTCAGCAGATTCGCCACCAGCTTGGCCGTAATCGGTACGCGAGGTTTGTCTTTTCGGTCCTGTCGTGCATACCCGAAAAACGGTATCACTGCGGTGATTCGGGCTGCTGAGGCGCGGCGTGCCGCATCCAGCATAATCAGGAGTTCCATCAGGTTTTCGTTTGTCGGATTGCAGGTCGACTGAATAATAAATGCGTCGGCATTGCGCAGGGAATCCTTGAATTGGACAAAGATTTCCCCGTCGGGGAATCGCTGCACATCGACATGCCCCAGCGGCTGCCCCAGACAATCTGCGATTGCCTGCGACAGTTGCGGATTCGAGGTTCCGCTATACAGCCGGATGTCTCTTGCATTACCTTCCATGATGTTCTGTCTCTTTCCTTGAGAATAACACGTTTTTGTTCAGTTTTCGATAGTTGCCCGTTTCATGTCGCCGGACGGAAAGAGATTCGGAGGAGAGGATGGAGAGGCGCTCACTTTCTTGCGCCTGCTTAGTCGTTCCCGATGCACCGCCGTATTGCATTTTCTGTGTCGCACAGAAAGAAGGCCGGTCGCCGGGAGGAACCCCTCGGTCTTCGGACAGCCTGCTTGCAGACTGTCCTCGAATCCGTTTCCGGATTAAGGTTTCATGATCCAAGTCTTATTAATATAACCCGTTTTCTTGAAAAATCAAATTTTTCTGAAAATAATTCACAGATATCCCATAACTTTT
>DCIG01000015.1 GCA_002315855.1 Lentisphaeria bacterium UBA1732
CATTTGTAACACAAAACGCTTATAATCGACTTTGTAACACTAAACGCACAACTCAGATTTCCAATGTTGCGTTTACTTTTTCAATTAACTGCCTCGCATTTTCTCCGTTTTTTTCACTTTTTTGCTTGAATACCGCATCTGTTTGAAGTATTTTATTTAGAATAGAACTGATTTCAAAAGTTTTTGACGGAGCCTCCCCCCGAAGTTCCCTCGGGACATTTGAAACCGGCTCACGATGTCTCTGTAAAGGCTCACCTGCTGTCTTCAATCCTGTTTCGGGGCTTTATACCCCCATGGAAAAGACGATTTGACCATGTATGGAGATTCTTTTTGGAAAGGATTTATTCAGAATGAAGCCACGTTTCATTTCTTTTCTGCACCATAAACTGCTCAATTCGGCGGTCGCGGTTGGTTTATCTTCCGTAAGTCTGCTTCTGCCTTTGTGTCCTTCGGATGCTCAGGACAATGTCCCTGCGCCTTCCGTCCCCTCCCCGGCGGAAGAAAGTGCGCCTCGGATGCAGCCTGTTGCCGATGAATCTGTCGAACTGGATGAAGACGGCGCGAAAATGCTTGTTTCGTTCATGTATGCCCTCTCTCTCCTGAAAACGCACTACGTCGATCCCGGCAAAGTAACGTACAAGAAAATGTTCCAGTCTGCCCTGCGCGGCGTTATGCAGGACCTTGACCGCTTCAGCAACTTTGAGTCGCAGGAATCATACGAAAGTGTCGTCCGTGATTTCTCCGGTCATTTCGGCGGAATCGGCGTCCTGCTCTCCACGGAAAACTCAATCCTCGAAGTCGTCAGCGTGGATGAAAATGGCGCAGCCGCAAAAAGCGGAGTCAAACCCGGCGATGTCATTGTCAAAATTGATGGCAAAAGCCTCGAAAAAATGAAACTTTCCGACTGTTCCTCCATGATTCGCGGTGAAATCGGTACGTTGGTTACGATTACCGTTCGCCGTCCCGGTGAAAAAGAACTTCTGGATATTCGCATCATTCGCGGTATTGTCGCCAATCCTTCGGTTGCGTCTCCGCATATCATACCCGGAACAGATGGCATTGGGTATGTCATGGTGAAGCAGTTCGCTCATGATACGTCCAAATTGATGGATGAAGCTCTTCAGAAACTCACCGGCGATGGTATGAAATCCCTGATCATCGATTTGCGCAACAATCCCGGCGGCATTGTCGAAGTCGCCACCGATGTTTGCAGCCGTTTCCTCCCGAAAGATCAGCTCGTCGTTACGCTGGAATGGCGCGATCCCTCGAAAAATGTTTCTTTCAAAACCTCTGATGACTGCAAAAAATACGAGACGCTTCCCCTGATGATTCTGGTAAACCACAATTCCGCCAGTGCTTCCGAGCTTGTGTCGTCTGCTCTCCGCGACTACAAGCGTGCCGTCATTTTAGGCGAACGCACCTTCGGAAAAGGCTCTGCCCAGAATGTGATGCCCATTGGCGATCTTGGTGCCTTGCGCATGACCATCGCTCACTATTTCACCCCGTCCCACACCGAAATCCATGGAAAAGGATTAACCCCCGACATTACGGTCGAAATCCCGCAGGATCAATACGCGTTCCTCATGAATCAGCTGAATACCGATCCGGGCGTGATTCTCCCTGAAATCCCCGATGCCGTCCGCGACATCCAGCTCGAACGCGCCATCGAGGTTCTCCGCAGTGCCTCCATTCTTTCCGGTCAGGGTGCTTCTGACAATGACAAATAATATTAGCCGGAATCGGCTCAACCACCAAAGGACTTTGTTTTTATGAAAAAAATCATCTCTCTTCTCGCTGCCTTGACTGCGCTTCTCTTCACTGCCGGATGCGCAAAGGAAATCATTGTCGCGGAAATCCTTCAGACCCCGGAACAGGCTCGCATTTATACACAATACAATATTTGGTATGAAGACCCATCTGAAATCAGTTCGCTGAACATTCAGAAAGGCAGTATGATTCCGTTCGGCACCGAAGTCCGCATCGAAAAATCCACGACCGATGAAATCACTTTCACCGAAGTTGATACCGGACGCACCTTTACCATTCAGTACGATCCTCAGTACCGTATGCTGACGCCCGAAGACTACGTCCGCGAACTCTTCTCCACGCAAAATACCGATGACCTCACCGCTGGAATCCGTTCCCTCACTGTGGAAAAACTCAAACGCGGCATTGTCGAAGTCGGCATGACCAAGCAGGAAGTTCTCCTCGCTTTCGGTCCCCCGTGTGCATTCCGCACCCGCTCCGTCAGCCTTGATACATGGTGCTACTGGACCGATTTCATCGTCGGAAAACGCATCATCTTCACCAATGGTCAGGTTTCCGACATCATTGTTCTCTAACCGTTTTGTAAGGTCTGCTCTATGAATCAGAAAATTACCGTTGTCGGTGCCGGTAAAATGGCAACTGCCATTTCCCTTGGACTTGTGGCCAAAGGTTATGCACACGATGAAATTCATGCTTATGATGTCAGCCCCGATGCCGCCCGGATTTACCGGGAAACCACGGGCTGCACTGTTCACGCGACCATGGCGGATGCTCTGGCCGGCACGGATATCGTTCTTCTTGCCGTGAAACCCCAGTATGCCCCCGCTGCTCTTGCGGAAGCGAAATCTCTGATTGCCGGACGTCTCGTCATCTCCATTGTCGCCGGCATGAAACTTGACACGCTGAAAAACTTGAGCGGATGTTCCCGAATTGTTCGCGTCATGCCCAATACCCCGGCTCTGGTTCGTCAGGGCATGTCATGCTTTGCTGTCTCCCCCGATGTTTCTGCCGCAGACAAAGAGCTTGCCGAATCCATCCTGTCGTCCTTCGGACTGGTTCGTGAAGTCCCGGAATCCCTCATGGATGCCGTTACCGGACTCAGCGGCAGCGGTCCCGCTTACGTCATCGAGTTTATTCTCGGCTTGGCGGAAGGCGGTGTCTACTGCGGTCTTCCCCGTGATTTGGCGCTCCAGTCTGCCATTCAGACGGTTCTTGGCACGGCTCTCATGTGCAAACAGAATCCTGCCTCTGTTGAAGCTCTCCGCAATGCGGTCATCACCCCCAATGGCACGACCGCTCGCGGCATTCACGTCCTTGATCAGGCAGGCTTCCGCGGCACCCTTGAAAACTGTGTCATCGCGGCTGCAGAACGTTCCGCCGAACTTGGAAAAAAGTAACTGAACTGTTTTTTTCAGAAATCCCGTTGTTTCATTTCAAATAATTGAGGGTATCACATCCCTCCTTGAACAAAAGGAGTCTCACCATGATGTTTATTCCGGTTTTAGCCGCAAGTTTCCTTGCTGACATCGAAACTTTCCTCAAAAGCTCCGGTGCGCATTCCATTTATCTTGGTTTCGCCATCGGCGGCACGCTTATTTTCCTTATCATGGGGATTATGGCGTTGTTCGGTCTGAACACAGATGCTTCTGCCGACATTGATTTGGATATGGACGGCGACATTGACATCCCTCATGCTGATACGGGTCTTGCTGATTTCCAGATTTTCTCCATTCGTTCCATCCTTGCATTTATTGCCATGTTCGGTTGGGGCGGCGTCATTTGGGGCGGACGCGGATGGGGCGGATTCATTGCAGCCATGGTCTGCGGTATTATCACCATGCTGCTCACGGCATGGATTGTCTGCATGATTCTGAAACTCCAGCAGAGTGGTACCGTTTCAAACACCAAGCTCATTGGTTTGACGGGGACCGTCTACCTCTCCATTCCCGGCGGAGATGCCAAACCCGGTAAAGTCATTCTTACCCTCAACAATTCCACCCGTGAAATTCAGGCGATAGCAGACAATCCCATTCCTACCGGTGCTCAAGTCAAAACCATTGCCGTCAATGGCAATATCTTCAAAGTTCAGAAAATCGAATCGTAAACGAATCTTCCCTTTTTTTTCCGGTATCCCCTTTTCCTCAAACAATCTGTTCAATCTTTGTCCTGATTTCAAAGGCGTTTGTCATTTGACTTTTGAAATCGACTCTCCGATAGACAAAAAGCCGTTCCCGAACCTCTCTCCGAGGCTCAGAACGGCTTTTCTTTTTTGAAAATTCAGGAAATCCCTTTTCAGTTTTTCCCTGAAAACGTGTCTCAGATGCACATTCCTGCGTCTGATTACACGGTCATGATTTCTTTTTCTTTTTCGGCTGCATCCGTATCAATGCCCTTGATGTAGGAATCGGTCAGCTTCTGAATCACATCCAGCAGATCTTTCATCTGGTCTTCGCTGATTTGTGAATCTTTTTCAGCCTTCTTGGCGAGTTCGTTTCCATCGCGTCGAATATTGCGGACTGCCACCTTGGCCTCTTCGGCACGGCTTTTCACCTGCTTGGATAGCTGCTGACGGCGTTCTCCGCTCAGCGGAGGAATCGGCAGACGGATGAGTTTTCCATCGTTCAGCGGCGTAATTCCCAGTTTGGAATTGATGATCGCCTTTTCGATTGCACCCAGTGCCGATTTATCCCACGGCTGGATTGTTACGGTCTTGGCATCCGGCGTGGATACACCGGCTAAATCGCGCACACGCGTCTGCGTCCCGTAATAGTCGATGGTAATCGGGTCTACGATTGAAACGGAGGCTTTTCCGGTTCGGATGGATGCGAAATCGTGATTCATCGCATCTTGCGCCTTCATCATGCGCTCTTCAAGCTCGTCCGGCAATTCCTTCATAATATCCATAGGGTCGCTCCTTCATGTTGATGATGGGGGGATTTTTTGTTGCTTGAGCTGATTCCAAAAGTCTTTGGCGTAAAAATTTGATATGAGTCTTCACACAGTTGTCAGGAGTAGTTTGAGGTGGCTGCGGGGAACGCAGCCGCCGAAAACGCTCTTCCGGCAAATGCCGAAGAGAATTTCAAAGCTCCTGGCAGAACTTTTGAATTTAGCTCGCTTGTTAGGTCAGCTCTGTTCAAAACTTCGCCGACTATATGCACTATACACGCATTTCGGATAATAATCAAACATAGTTTCTTATTTTTTCTGAAAAAATTCGCAATCTTTTCCGATTTTAGAAAAAATCAGCTCATAAATGTTTTTAGAAATTCTCA
>DCIG01000079.1:0-51502 GCA_002315855.1 Lentisphaeria bacterium UBA1732
GGCATGGGCGGCTTCGGCGGCGGCATGGGCGGCATGGGCGGCTTCGGCGGCGGCATGGGCGGCATGATGGGCGGCATGGGCGGCATGGGCGGCTTCGGCGGCGGTGCCCCGGCTGCTGGCAACTGATTGCCTCAATCCCTGCTCATAAAAGCAGTAATATCTTATCCCCATACCCGCATCCAAATCGGGTATGGGGATTTTATGCAGGAAGAAACAGCGCATTTGAACGAATGAAACACGCAATTCGGGGGAAAAACACTGTTTTCTTCTCAAAAAGAAGCTATTTTCACGAGTTCTTCACTGTAAAATCGCAGTCTGAATGCCCCGCGGCTTCCCCCTGCCGACGGCGCGGATAAACTATTTTGAGAAAAGACGGGAAACTTGCATTTTTCTCTTGAATTATTGATAGAACATGGTACATTATTTAGGTGCTTTCAGCGGGGAATGAAAGACACACTCGCGCCTTTCCGAAAAAACTTCATCTGTACTTTTGAAAAGCGTATTCTATCCCCCTGTACGGCCGAAAAATTCCACTGTTCCAAGCTCTTTTCAAAAATCTTTCGGGGGTCTCAAACGGGAATACAAAATCGAATATGCTTTTTTGAAATCAGCTTTATAATCAAAACTTATATGATATTATTATCCGGGAGAAAAAAATGAACCGAAAAAAACTTGCGATTACCGCTGCCGCAGCCGCTGTTGTCATCTCTTTCGTTGTTGCACTGACCTTGGATCAGCCCGAGGAAACCGTTTTGCCGGACGATCAGCCGGAAAGTGCCGTTTCCGATATAATGAATGCCGCCTCCGTCAGTATCATTGGAGGTGCCGATGGTCCGACATCTGTCTTTGTAGCCTCTAATTCATCCGGGCAGTCAGCCAAAACGCTGCAGAATGACCCCGCCTCGAAGGAACCTGTCTTTTTCCGTTCACTTCGTTTTTTCGAAAATTACGAGGGGGATACGTTTGAATTTTACCTCAAGGGCGCGCAGGAAATCGACAAAAGCACCGTTCAAATCACCTGTGAACCGAGCGTGCCGTTCAGCGTGAAATGCTATTATAATGAAATTGATGTATGCGGGGATTTTGCCCCGAATACGGCCTATCGTTTCCGCGTGAAAAGCGGGCTGAAGTCGCTCAGCGGGAATACGCTCGAAAACGACATTGTCGCAGTCGGTCGCACGTTCGACAAGAAACCGAATATCCGTTTTCTCAGCGAGGGTTCTTATTTCCCCGCGAAGGGCAGAAAGCTGGAACTCCCGTTTTCATCCGTCAACCTGCTGAATGCGAAGGTGGAACTCTTCCGCGCCTATGAAAACAACCTGTTTTTCGATTTTGACGCACAGCTGTACTCCGGCAATGACTTATCGCGCATGGAGAAAATCGGCGAAAAGCTCATTGTCTTTGATCAGCCGAAAAACACAGTGCGAAATCAGATGCTGGATTTGGAAGATTTGTTCCCGTCCGGCCTCCGCAAAACCGGATGCTATGTCGTCCGCGTTACGGCGGCTGACCCGCAGGGCGATTTGAATATCTCCGACTCTTATTATCGGGTCCCCGTTGTACAGACATTCATGCTGAGCGACTTCGCCGTAACTGCCGTTTGCGACACCTCGAACTACACGGGCTGTGCCGTCCATGTGCGTTCCCTTGAAGCAAATGAACCCGTCGAAGATGCCTCCGTTACCCTCATCAGTACCAAAAATCAGGTCATTGCAAGCGGAAAAACCGATGAAGATGGCTCTGTCATGCTCAAATTCAGCTCCAAAAGGAAAAAGGAGGACGACGGCGTTGCGGGAATCAAGGTCGTGAAAGAAAAGGAAATCGGCTATTTCCCCGTGGCGGAGGAACAGAAATACGGCGTGAAACTGGATCGTCCGCGAGCGTTCGTCTTCATGGAGCGCGGAGCCTGCCGCCCCGGCGAAAGTTTTCAGGTCTCTACTTTCGTCCGCCAATGGAAAAATAACTCCTTTACGGCCATGAAAAATGCTCCCGTAACTTTGACCGTGCGCGACCCGCAGGGTATGATTTTCGCAAAACGCACCCTCAAAACCGATGCTTACGGCTTCGTTACCGATGAAATCAGCATTCCCTCTGCGGGTGCCACCGGCATGTACCGCTGTTCTTTCGGAATGGATAAGACGGAATGGGGCTCCGAATCCATCTATGTGAATCAGTATGTGCCGGACCGCATGAAACTCTCACTCACCCATGCGGACAAGGCTAATGGCGGCGTTTTCGGGAAGAAAGACGCTGTGAAATTCACCGGAAATGCCGATTATTACTTCGGTCCCGCCGCGTCCAATCTGAACTGGCAGTTCAATATCTCATGTGCCGATGCGGAGATGCCAAAACACTGGAAAGGGTGGAGCGTCGGAAAGCGCGAGGAATATTTGGAGTCATTCCGTGAATCGAAAACCATCAAGGGCGACAGTCCCATGGATTTTTCATGGAGCGGACTTGAAGCGAAATCGTGGAAATCTTCCCGCCCCGTTCTGGTGTCTGCTTATCTCACCGCAGGCGAACCCGGCGGACGCAGTGTAACAACTTCCGACCGCATTACGGTGTTTCCCTCCGATGCCTTTATCGGACTGAAATCCGAAAATACCCCCGATGGTCTTCATCTGACCGCTGGTCTCCTTGCCGCCGATCCTGACTCGAAAAAACCGCTGGCGCAGGACCTCCCCGTGCAGGTCAAAGTCTTCCGCACCGACTGGGAATATGTGCTGGACAACAGTTCCGGCACATACAGCCGCAGCTGGAAAGAAGTCCGCAGGGAAATCAAGGAGGCCGCCGCAAACTTCACGATCCCCGCAGATGCCGCTCCGTCCTCATGGACGTGGGACACTGAGCTGAAACTCAATAACGGCAATTACACCATCGTGGCGGAAAGCGGCGGTCAGTACACCTCCGAACACGAAGTCTGGTACTATGCAGGGGAAGCAGGCACTCGTTCTCGCGACCCGAAAATCCTGACGTTCAAGACCGATTCGGAAACGTACAAGCCCGGCGATGTCGCAACTCTGAAATTCACGACGGCTTTCGACGGTGAAGCATTTGTCGCGGGCGGCGGTCTCACCTTGAGTGCCATGAAGACGGTTCAAGTCAATTCCGGCGAAAATGAAATCAGCGTGGACATCCCCGAAAATCTCCATACGGGCAGTTTCTTCGTGCAGTGCATCGCGGTGGGCAAAAACGGTGAAGATTACCAAAGAGTTCAGGGTACAGCCGAACTGAAAATCGACCAGAAAGCCGCTCACCTGCTGAACCTGACCATTCACGCGCAGGACAAGGCTGCCCCCGGACAGGAAATCCCTGTGGATATCGCAGTCGCAAATGCCGACGGCAAGCCGGAAGGCGGTCGCCTCATGCTCTTCGCCGTGGATTCCGGCGTACTGTCTCTGACCGGTTTCAAAACACCGGACCCCTATCAATACTTCTTCGGACGGCAGAATAATCATTTTGAATTGTTCGAGTCGTATGCAAATCTGTTCCCGTACCTGAAAATCCTGCCCGATGGCACCATCGGCGGCGGCAGTGCCGCGACGTTGGCTATGAAACGCGGTGCCAATGAAGCGAAGCAGACTGCACGTCTGGTGCTGCCTCCGGTTGTCGTGCCGAAAAATACAGGCAAGGTCAATCTCAAGGTGAAAATGCCCGATATGACCGGGAGCATGAAGCTCATGGCTGTCATGGCAAACTCCTCCATGGCGGGCAGTGCGGACACGGAAATCAAAGTCGCATCCCCCGTCAATATGAATGTTACCGTCCCGCGCACGGTCGCCGTCGGTGATATTTTCGCGGCGAATATTCGTATCTTCAACCTCACTGGTCAGGACGCTTCGGGGCAGCTCTCTGTCGCTTGTTCGGGCATGGAACCGCAGGTTTCCAACTGCCCCGTTGATACGCTGAAGCCGAATGAAAGCGTCGACATTCCCGTGATTCTGACCGCCACAGAAAACGGCTCATTCCCCGTAACGGTTACCGTTTCGCTGGGCGCAAATTCTCGCACGGAAAAGGAACTCATCACCGTCCGTCCGCTCTCCGCTCCGAAGACTGTTTCCGAGTTGTATCTCATAGACCCCGGAACTGAGAAAAGCATCACGATTCCCTCTGGGTTCAATCCGCAGGATGCCTCCGTAACCGTGTCGGGGCTTCCGCTGAACACCGTCTCCAATGCGCTGAACTGGCTCAATGAATATCCCTATGGCTGTTTGGAGCAGACCGTTTCCGGGGCATTCCCGTTCCTTGCTCTGAAAGCCCTGAACAGAGAAGGCCTCATTGATGACGACCTGATGGAAACCAATCAAACCCGCATTGCAGACGCATACGCCTCCATCCTCGGAATGCGCAGAAATGATGGCTCTTTCTCCATGTGGAACGGTGGAACGGAAACATGGAAAGAAGGCTCGATTTACGCCGCTCACTTCATTTTTGAAGCCGCACAGGCGAAAATGCTCACCCCTGATCCGTCTCTGCTGACAGGCATGTCCGGCTGGCTGCGCCGCGTCGCAAACGATGCAACCAATCAGCGTGCCGTCCGCGCCTATGCGGCATACGTGCTGGCTGTCGCCGGAAATGACGGATGCACGGTTCCCGCGAGAAACCTGACCGCTGACGTCAAAGATGATTTTGCCGCGTTTTTGGCGGGTGCGGCTCTGATTCGCGGCGGATATGCGGCGGAAGGTGCCAAAATCGTTCAGGAAGCCTTGAAGAACACCTTCTGGGCGAATGCTGACGATCTCCCCGGATTCTCCTCCGAAGCATCCAGGCTCGGTATGACGCTCGCCATTCTCCACGACTGCGGACTCCCGGATGCCGCCGATGGGGAAGCACGGCTGGCAATGCGTCTGGCGAAGATGATTCGCAAAGACGAAAAGGCATGGGGCACCACTCAGGCGAACGCATGGGCAAGCTATGGTCTCGCAAAATACGCCGAAAATGCCTCTCTGAAATCATTCGCCGCAGAAATCATTGCCGAAAGCGGCAGTGTGAAAACCGCTGAAATGATGACTTGGAAGCCATCGTCCGCCGCGTTCACCGTGAAGAACACAGGAAAAAGCACGGCATACGTTCAGGTAACGCGCCCCGGCACTCCCGAAACCCCGGAGGATCAGGCCGTTTTCGCTCCCGCTCAGTCCATTTCCCTGAAACGCGAATATCTGGATGCCAACGGTAATCTGATCGAACAGGTCCTTCCCGGAAGCCTCGTTTTCGTGCGCCTCACGGTCAATATCGCTGAAAATTCCATCAAAAACCTTGTGATTGCCGACCTGCTCCCCGGCGGTCTGGAAATCGAAGATGCCGCTCTCTCCACGCGTTACAGCGGCGTTCTCCCGCCTGCCGTGCGCCCGCGCAAGGAAAGTATGAGCGGGGTTCGCCTCGAAAAGCGTGACGACCGCCTGATTGTTACCGCCGCCGACTGCTGGAAAGGCACTCATGAAATCGTATATCAGCTCCGCGCTGTTTCCAGCGGTATTTTCCATGTGCCGGAAGCCCATGCGGAAGCGATGTACAATCCTGAAATCTCTGCGCTTCTCCCTGCGGATGGGGCATTCACCATTGAATAAGATGTCCCGCAAATCTCTCATCACAAAATATTTGCCGCTGTGTGCCCGTCGTATCCTGTACGCAGCGGCAGTTTTTATCATCCTTTTCGGCACATGGTATCTGTTCGCGCCGTATTTTGCGGACGACCCCATGCTGAGTCTGGAGAAACACACTCCCGCGCAAGTTTGGCTGGACCGCAGCGGCCGTCCCGTCCGTTACCGCCGCACCTGTGATTACGAATGGCGTTTTCCCGTCCCCCTGAATCAGATGGGATGCGCCGTCAAAACGATTCTCACGGCGGAAGACAAGGATTTCTATCATCACCATGGTGTGGATTACGGGGCGGTTCTTCGCGCGTTCAAACAGAATATCTGCTCGTTCCGGATTATTTCCGGTGCCTCCACCATTTCCATGCAGCTTGCGGCGATGTCGTTCCCTCCGGGGAGGCATACCCTCTTCCGCAAAATCCGTCAGGCCGTCCTCGCCCGCAAACTGGAAATGTGCCACAGCAAAGACGAGATTCTGACGGAGTACATGAACCGTATCTGTTTCGGCGGAAAGATTTACGGCATCGAGGCAGCGGCTCTCTATTATTTCGGCATTCACGCGGCGGATTTGAACGAAGCAGAAGCCGCCCTGCTCTGCGGTCTCCCCCAGTGCCCGAATGTGTTCCGCCCCGACCGCAATCCTCAGGCGGCGAAAAATCGTCAGCACGTTGTTTTGAAGCTGATGGTCGCTCAGGGGACCTTGACGCAGGATGCCGCCGACGACATCGAGTTCACGCAGAAACTCCGCTACCGTGATTTCAGGCAGCCGCCCGATTACATCCTTCTCGCTCAGCCGGACGAACTCAATCATTTCCTCGATCAAGCCGCGAAACAGCTCCCCGGCGCACATGAAAGCAAAAACGGAGTGATTGAAACCACGCTGGACTCCGCCCTGCAAACGAAAGTCCTGGAAATTCTGCGGCAAAATGTCCAATCACATCAGCAGGTGAAAGATGCCGCCGCAGTCCTGCTGGACAATCAGAGCGGCGATGTGCTGGTCTACGTCGGCACGCTGGATTTTCACAGCCCCCTGGCGGGTCAGGTGAATGTCATCAACGCCATTCGTTCCGCCGGGTCCACCCTGAAACCCTTCCTCTACGCCGAGGCAATCGAGGGCGGATTGATGACAGAGGACACCGTCGTAACCGATTCTCCCGTGCAGTTCGGAAACTACATGCCCGGAAATTTCGATGGCACATGGAAAGGTCAGGTTACGGTCAGATACGCCCTCTCCAACTCCCTGAACACCCCTGCCGTGCGTCTGGCGTCCCGTCTGGGCCTTTCCCGCATGGAGGAAATGCGGAAGCGTTTCCACTGGCCGCGCCCTGTCCTGAATCTCAATGCCCCCGATTACGCCGGCCTGTCTTTTGCCTTGGGCACTGCCGGCAATACGCTTGCCGCTCTCACCGGCTCCTACCGCGTCTTTCCCAATGGCGGCACATACTCCCCCATGCGCTTCCTGAAACATGCCCCCCCTGCCCCCGCGGAAAAAATCCTTTCCGGGGGTACTTGCGAAATGATCGGGCGCATCCTTCGGGAACGCCCCCTCGGTGCCTCGAATCTGCCTGTAGCGTGGAAAAGCGGGACCAGCAGCAACCTCCATGATGCCTGGTGTTTCGCATTCACGCCCGAATACACGCTGGGCGTTTGGTTCGGCAATAAAAACGGAAAGTCCGCCGATGCTTTGGTCGGTGCAGTCTCCGCTGTCCCTGCCGCCGCCGAAATCATGGATATGATTTACCGCGATAAACTCCCCCCCGACTGGCAGCTTGCATCGGAACAGCTGACCGAAATCTCACTTTGCAGGAAAACGGGCTTGCGGGCTTCCCCGGACTGCACGGATACATTCCGCGGTGTGTGTGTCAGGGACATTCCCCTGACGCAGTGCCGCCAATGCAGTGGCTCCGCGCCTCTCCGCCTCGAAATTCTCTCTCCCCGTTCCGTGGATTATCTGAGCGAAGACGGTGCTCCTCTTTCGCTGGAGCTTTCGGCGCGTGTTGCGGCGGGTGATGCCGCTTCCGTTCAGCCGGTCCAATGGTTCGCCGATGGTGTTTTCCTCGAAAACACACCGGATTCCGTGATGTTTCCCGTCGGCTTTCACGAAGTTCAGGCGATTGTCGTCAGCGGCGGCGAAACTTCTGCCGCAACCGTTTCGTTCACCGTCCAATCCTTGCACGACACCGGAAAATAAGCAGCAAAAAAACGACGGTTACAACGCCACCCCAACAGGACGAAGCAACCGCCGAAAAATTTCTTGATGTCTGCGGAATAAAACTCAGTTTGTCATCCGCAAACCTGCATTGAAATCCCTTTGAACATCTTGATAATCCGATTTTCCCGCCTTTGAAATCAGCTCTTGATGATGCCCCTCACTCCGTAATGATCTTGTTTTCTTTCAGCCAGTACAGCAGAGATGCCGCCCACGGAAGCGCGTCCTCGTAGGGGAACTGCGCTTTCAGTCCCAGTCCGTGCGCTCCCTCCTGGAGGATGTGCATACTGAACGGCACTTTCTTTTCCGCCAGTGCCGAGGCGAAAAGCAGTGAATTTTGCACAGGCACGGTGTTATCGGCTGCCGTATGCCACAGGAAGCATTTCGGTGTTTCTTTCGTTACCTGAAGTTCGGCGGAAAGCTCGTTCACCATCTCTTCCGAAGCATTGCGTCCCAGCAGATTGTCGCGGGACCCCTGATGCGTAATGCCTCGTTTCATGCTGATGACGGGGTAACAGAGTATCCCGAAATCAGGTCGCGAACTCACTCGCTCAATCGGGTCTTCCGCATCGCCTTTCCCTGCATCGAACTTGGTCAGGAGCGTTGCGGCAAGATGTCCGCCTGCCGAAGACCCCATGATGCCGATTCGGTTCGGGTCAATCCCGTACTTTTCCGCATTTGCGCGAACTGTGCGCAGGGCGCGCGCCGCATCGGTCAGCATGACCGGATGACGGTATCCCGCAGCCCCAAGTCTGTAGCGCAGGACAAATCCTGCCACCCCGTGAAGATTGAAAAATTGAGCGTAATCTTTTCCCTCGTGTCCATCCGCCAGCCCCGTATAACCTCCTCCGGGGCAGATGATTACAGCCGCCATCTTCTCCCTGGAGTCTGCTTTCTTCGCCGGGAGATATGCCTGAAGTGTCGGCGTGTCTCTGGGAGTTGTGCCGCGTGCCAGCGGTACTTTGCCCGCTTCCCACAGCGGAACGGCGGGAGACGGGGGTGCGGGCGTGGCGATTTCTGCCGCTGGACAAATCAGCGAGGCCGCGAAAAAAACGGCAAGATGAGCAAGTTTTTTCATGATGATTCGGTATGGTTCGCAGATTTTCAGAAACATTTCTGAGACATCTCGCAGTGAAAGCAGTGAAAAATAGTATGGAAAGATGACCTCACAATCTGTGAAATTCGCCCTCCGATGAACTCTTTATTATGAAAATAATATAATCTGTTATTTTGCAAAAATCAAATTAAAATATTTATTTTTTCTTGAAAAAATCACCCTTGTTCGTTCACTTTCCCCCCGTCATCTTGAAAATCAGCTCAATCGTTTGAATATTTTGCTTTTTTTTCGTTCACCATTGGAAAAAATGTTTCGCGTATGCTAAAGTATAGCTTGTCAATCGCTTTTTGTCATCAAATCAATCCGTTCCCAAAGAAATGTTTGGACAGCTTCTCTCATGATTAACTTTCAGCTCGCAGATAATACATTCGATTCACAGCTTCTCTTTTCGCCTTCGGAGAAAATTGAGCTGATTTACACACATCCTGTCCACTGGAATGTCAAAGGCTTTGATTTCCTGAAAAAACTTTGCGGGGAACGTATGGAGGCGGGATACTCTCTGATTGTGATTTCACCGTCTGCCACACAGGATTTCTCCCCGGTTTTCAGGATTGATATACTCAGAAAAGGGGAAAAACCCCGGACTTTCCTGTCTCAGCAGTTTGATTGCATGTGGGGGAAAAGCATTGCTCAGATTTCATGTATCAGGGTGAATAACTTCAACGGCATTTTCTTTTTCTCCCCGCAGGACCGAATGGAATTGTCTGTTTACCGTGAACTGGTCGATTCCATTTTGAAATTGAAAAAGTATCTCAACTGCGAACTTGTTTATTATTTTCATGACTTTTTCACGGTGTGTCCGCGTCTGTTCCTGAAATCCGGTCAATCTCTCTTTTGCAATCCGTCTCCCGATGTGCGGCAATGCCAATCCTGTGTGAAGACGGAGATTCCGGATCTCCCGCAGACAGACCCCGATTTGGATGTCGCAGAATGGAGGAAATGCTCCGCTCTCTTTTTGACGGAATGCACCAAACTGGTCTTTTTCTCCCTTTCCGATGTCAATCTCATGGATAAAATTTTGCCCGGTGTCATTTCGTCTCATCTGGAAAAAATCTGTTTTTTGAATCCTCACCCGCAATCGGAAAATCCGCCTTTGAAACCTCTTTCACAGGACAGCAATGATTCTGCCGGACAATTTTCGGTGAAGACAAATGACTCCATGACCTCCGGAAATGTTTCCCTGTCATCGATGAATATCTCCGTCTGTTCCAATGAGGACACGGATTATTTCCCGGATAGTCTGCCCTCTGCTCCGGTGCTTCTTTCCGGTCAAGACCCCGTGATTTCAATCGGGATTCCGGTCTATAATCCCCCCGAAAAAGCATTCCCCCTGATGATGCGGAGTGTCGTCAAGTTTGCCGAACGCTATCCCGCAGTTGAATTTCTGCTTCATGATGATGCGTCCACCGACTCACGGATTGTGCCTGCATTGAAAGCATGGCAGCAGAAATATCCTCATTTGATTAAAATCCAGTTGTCGGACAAAAATCAGGGAATCCATGCGGCTCGGCAGGCTATGGTGGATGCTGCGGCTGGCCGCTATTATTTCAACTTTGACAGCGATGATCTTCTGCTTCCTTTTGATGCGGAAAAAGAGGTCAGGTATCTGGATGAGCATCCGTCCGTTGTAGCCGCCTACAGCCGCGGGTTTGAATTTTCACCGGAAACCGCTCAGTTTACTCAGATTAGAACCCTGCCCTCTTCGGACTTTTACAGTCTGAACGCGATGACGCAAAGCACAAACGGTGCTTTTTTCCGTATGTCGGCGCTTCGGGCGTGCGGCGGTTTTTCAGGATATGACGATGTGGAGGACGATGTCGGTCTGTATTTTAAGCTCTCTTTGGAAGGAGACACGGAACTTCGCCCGAATCCATGGTCGCTGATTTGGACACATCCACCTCATTTCTGGTGTCATGGTACCGTGGAAACCCGTCAGGCTATGGTCGCCCGCCTGATTCAGCCCTATGAGGAAGAGCTTGCTCTGCTGATGAAATGCGAAATCCCAGACGACCGGCCTCGCCTCGCAACAAAACTGACGGGTGCTTTGGCTTTCCTTCAGAAAATTTCCACGCAGGATATTTTGACGCTTTTGCGGAAACTTTCGGTGCTCAATCCTTCTGATTACGGCTGCCGTTCCATACTTTGTGATTATTTGACGATGACACAGCAGTGGGAAGAATTGCCGGAAGCCATCTCAAAGGCTGTCCATGATTATCGATCTGCCCCTTGGAAACTTGTTGCTTTTCACTCCCTTTCCCAGCTCGCCAAACAGAATATGAGTCAGATGTTTCCGCAGGAATTTAAGGAAGCATTCAGGAATTATAACACGCTTCCGGCTGGTTTGGACAGGAAATTAAAGGAAATGTTGAAACCTGCTCCTTTTATTCCCGAATCGTAATCGAAAAAAACGCCTTTCCTCGTTCGGCAGGTGCACCTGCAAAAAAAATTGCCTCTGTTCATGCGGAATATTCCCGGTGAACAGAGGTTCTTTTTTCAAAAAAAATCCGGCAGTTCACGAATGAAGTGCCGGATATAAATTCGGATGAACGACAGATATTATTTTTTCTTGTCGAGGTCTTCCAATGCGGCCTTGCGGCTCAGACGAATCTTGCCGCTGCGGTCAATATCGACCACTTTTACGCTCACATAGTCGCCTTCCTTGCAGATGTCGGTAACTCTGTCAACGCGGTAGTTTGCCATTTCGGAAATGTGGAGCAGTCCGTCCTGTCCGGGAAGAATTTCCACGAATGCACCGAAATCTTTGATGGTCTTCACCAGACCGCGGTAAATCTTGCCGATTTCCGCTTCGGCGGTGTAGAACTGGATTTTGCGCTTGACTTCTTCCAGTATCGCCTTGTTGCCGGCGAGAATGCTGACGGAGCCATCGTCCTGAATGTCCACCTGGGACTGCGTGGATTCGGTGATTTCCTTGATGTTTTTGCCGCCGGTTCCGATGAGGGCGCCTATTTTGTCAGGATTGATGTGAATGACTTCCATCTGAGGTGCACGCGGGCTGACTTCGGCACGAGGAGCGGCGATGCAGTTGCGGACGACCTGATGAATTTCAGAACGTGCAATCTTGTTCTGCTTCATGGCGCGGGCAAGCGTATCAATGGAGATGCCGGGGAGCTTCAGGTCGAGCTGGAAGCCGGTGATGCCGTCTTCTGTGCCGCAGACTTTGAAGTCCATGTCGCCGAAGTGGTCTTCTGCGCCGATGATGTCGGTGAGCAGCAGTTCTGCACCGTTGTCATCCGTAACGAGACCGCAGGAAATACCCACAACCGGCGACTTGATCGGCACACCTGCATCCATCAGAGCCAGTGTCGCGCCGCAGACGGACGCCATGGAGGTGGAACCGTTGGAGGCCATGATTTCGGATACGCAGCGGATGGTGTACGGGAAATCTTTGGGTACAACTTGGGCAACTGAGCGTTCGGCCAGATTGCCGTGTCCGATTTCGCGGCGGCCGGGACCTGCGATGCGGCCGGTTTCGCCCGTGCTGTAGTTCGGGAAGTTGTAGTGCAGATAGAAACGCTTGGTTTCTGTTCCGCCGTAGATGAGGTCTGTTTCCTGGGCGTCTTTCGGACCGCCGAGTGTGGCAATCACCAGTGCCTGCGTTTCGCCGCGCTGGAACAATGCACTGCCGTGAACCACCGGAAGCACGCCGACTTCCGCAGAAAGCGGACGAATCTGCGTGGTGGTGCGTCCGTCGGGACGATATCCTTTTTCCAGAATCGCCTTGCGGATGGTGGCGCGGGTGTACTTATCGAATGCAACGCCGAGGAAGAAATCAAATTCTTCATCACCGTACTTTTCTGCAAATTCATCGTGCATTTTTTCAATGCAGAGATTCTTGAGAGCGTCGAGAGCTGCGCCGCGGTCTTCTTTGCCCGGAATCAGGCAAGCACCTTCCATTTTGTCCTGAAGCAGGGCAATCATGGTGCTGTTGAAATCTTCCGGAACAAGATGAAGTTCCGGGGTCTTTTTCGGACGTCCGACCTTGGCAACAAGTTCCAGCTGAGCTTCGCACTGTTTCTTGACCACTTCATTGGCGAAACGCATTGCGTTTTCCAGAACATCTTCCGGCAGTTCCTTGGCTTCGCCTTCAATCATGATGACTTTGTCCGGCAAACCGGCATACACCAGCTCCAAATCGCTGACCGCCATTTCCTGAATGGTCGGGTTGGCGATGAATTCACCGTTGATCATGCCCACGCGGACTGCTCCGATCGGGCCTTGGAACGGCAAATCGGACAGGCAGAGTGCGCAGGATGCGCCCAGCATGGACAGCACGTCGCCGTCATTCACGCCGTCGGCGGCAAGCAGAAGTCCGCAGACCTGAACTTCATCGTAGAAGCCTTCGGGAAACAGCGGACGAATCGGACGGTCCGCCATGCGGCAGATCAGAATTTCCTTGTCGCTGGGACGGCCTTCGCGTTTCACATATCCGCCCGGGAATTTGCCCGCCGCAGAATATTTTTCACGGTAGTCCACTTGCAGGGGGAAGAAATCCTGACCTTTTTTCGCTTCACCGGAACAGGCGGCGGAAAAGACCACGGTGTCGCCCTGACGCACGGTGCATGACCCGTTGGCGAGCTGGGCAAGTTTGCCCGCGGCTAACGTAATTTCCTTGCCCGGTGCAATGTTGATGGTTACAGAAAATTCCTGAGACATGTTTACCTCCTTGGTAATGCACCGGAGATACCGACTGGGAAAGATTTGTCGCCGAATGGATTTATCCAACTGAATGACCCGTGGTGAAACCGCGGTATCAAATTCTGACGTTACAACGTTTTATCACGATAAATCAGAACCTGATAGCGCACTTTCACCGGTCAATCTGAATATTGTTCCATTCAGTCCCTCGTCTTGCGCGGAACTCCGGCTTTTTTGTAAGTTTTCTGAATTTATGGTTGGTAGAGCTGATTTCAAAAATCATTGACGGAAAGATTGGAAAAGAATCTTCACGCAGTTGGCGGGAACAGCTTGAGGCGGCTGCTGGAAAAGCAACCGCCGATGAAAGCTCTTCCGACAAATACTTGAGGAGACTTTCAAAGCTCCCGGCAGAACGTTTGAAATGAGCTCTTTGGTATGAATTTTTTCAAATCAATGCTGGTGGTGAATCGGCGGGAAATCCCCGCCCCATTCACTGTTCGCAAAACACAAATGGCCGCCGCTCACCGCGGATGCAGTGTACGACAGCCATTTTATGTTCAGAACCTCTGATTTGCAATCACTTCTGACCGCGAATACCGAGTTCTGTTACGATCTCAAGAAAGCGCTCGTGGTTTTCCTTGGAGAAATACTTGAGCAGTTTCTTACGACGATTGACCATCGCCATCAAACCGCGGCGGGAGCTATGATCTTTCTTGTGAGAACGCATGTGTTCGGTAAGCTCGATGATTTCTGCGGTGAGCAAGGCAATCTGAACTTCAGGAGATCCGACATCTCCTTCTTTGCGAGCATACTTCTGAATGATTTCAGTCTTCTTCGTTTTTTCCATTGAATTTGTTTCCTGAAAAAAATATGGTTGTCGTTTGAGAATATTACCTATTAACATACCATTTTTTTTCAAAAATGCAAGCAAGTTTCTTACTTTTTTGCGTTTTTTCCTCCTTTTTCCCCATTTTATCCGGCTTTCCGCCAAAAACGGAGTTTCAACAGCACGGATTTCATAAGTCCTGCCGCAAACTTGCTGAGCATGTTCGTACAGTTTGTCGGGAATAGTTTGAGGTATCTGCAGGGAACTAAGCCGCCCCGAATCGCTCTCCCCGCAAATGCCGAAGACACTCTCAAAGCCCCCGCTGAACATTTGACCTTACCTCAATAAAAGAGGATTCCGAAGTTCCCCCCGCCACGCGCACATCCCCATAACGGAAGTACGCCGCACGCCCCGTATCAAGCCTTCCTGTCCGTCCTCTCTGTCCCCTCCTCGCGTCCACTTCCATCATTCACCCTCACTGGCCGCCTTTTCCTCGTCGTTTTCCTGCCACTCTCCTCAGGATTCCAGCACGAGAAAATAGGGGATCGACAGGTAATATTTCCATAAAAGGAAACCTAATACCGCGAAGATGCCGCACGTGGCGGCACGGTACCAGCTCTTGAAAATAAACCCCAGAACCATCAGAATCGCCCCCCCCGCGCACACATACACCGCAAGCGGCAGACCGCATCCGATCAGGATATACACAACCCCGCGCATGATGTGCGTCTTGCTGTCCGCCCCCTGTAGGATGCCGCTGCACAGCGCATAACGGCATCCCCCCGCGCAAATGCCGGAGAGAACCAGTGCCGTTGTTGTCGGCAGTGTCAGGAGAGACAGGAGCAGCTTCATATTATCAGAAATTTCACCGTTTATTTTATAAAGAATCCCCAATCCAATCGGATTCTCCCCATAATATAGCATAAGACGTTATAAATTCAAGGACAAATGCTTGATTTTAAGCGCTTTTCAACCTGATCTGAGGCAAAAAGCACGTTTCCGCGCTCATCTTCAACCTGTTTTGAGGTGAAAGCACTCGATTCCACGCTCATTTTCAACATGAGGGGAGTGGGAGAGGACGGGCGGGGCGGCGCGGATGGGGCGGGAGCGACAGACGGGGACGACGCGGCTTACTTCGCGGCAGGGGCGGGGGATTTGGGGTCGGGGCGGAAAAGAATCAGTCCGCCGGCAAACGCCGTGAACGGAGCAACGAGGACAAGACCGAAGCTGCCGATGAGAGTCTTGACGACTTCGGAAGCAACATAGGGGTTGTTGATGAAGTCAACAGGGCCGATTCCCTGGGCACAGAACGCCATCATGAGGGTGAGATAGCCGCCGGAATATGCCAGCAGGAGGGTGGTGGTCATGGTACCGACCACACTGCGACCGATATTCAGTCCGGAATGAACGAGGGATGAACGGGAAATATCTGGCTTTTTCATCAGGATTTCCTCCATGCCGGCGGCAACGTCCATGGAAAGGTCCATAACGGCCCCTGAGCTGGACAGGAAGATTGCGCCGATGTAGATGTCAGCCAGGTTCAGGAACTCAAATCCGGAGTAAATCAAAGGCTGTGCATAAGGCATCATGCCGCCATTGATTTTGAAGAGATGCGTAAAGATATAGGCCATGATACAGCTGGCAAGAACGCCAAGCATCGTACCGGCAAATGAGGTTACACCCTTGCGCGAAAGTCCGGCGACGAGAAAGATGATAACCGCGCTCAGCAGAGCCACGGCACAAAACGTTACAGCAAGGACATTCCATTCTTTCAGCATCAGGGGAATGACCAGCTTCCAAATGACAAGGCAGCTGTAAACGAAAGAAAGAAGCGCATTGAATCCGGTGATTCCGGCAAAGGCAAGCAGGAGGAGACCGAAGAGGGAGAAAAGCAGGATGGTATAACCAATCCTGTAGTGGTCCTGCGCATTCAAGGTGGAATTTTCGTCGGCATCATCGGGGACGGCAACCAAAGCATAGTCGCCGACCTTGAAGTCCTTATCCAATTCCATATTGGCGCGAATCTGATTTCCTGCGTTAAATTCACGTCCTTTGAACTTGCCGGACATAATGCGGACGCGAAGAATCTGTTCGCCTTTTGTGAGGAGTCCGATCTTCATGACATTATCATTGTTGACCTCAAGGACGAGGGCTCGTTCTTTGGAACCGGTATTGCTGTCGAAGCCTTTCGGAGCAATATCAATCATGGCCAAGCCAATACACGAGAGGAGCAGAACAACAACCATAATCGCATCACGGCGATTAATTTTCCAATGATTCCAGAACATGAGACCGGATTACCTTTTTGAAAAGAAAGAAAATCAATGAGAAAAGAAAGATACCCCGTTCCGGGAAAAACAGGAGTATCTTCCGAGCCGATTCAAAAGTCCCGGCGGGAACCTTGAAAAAGGATATTCCCGTCAAAGGCTTCTGAAATCAGCTGTTTCATGAAAATGCGTCAAAAACGCGGATTATTTTGCGGCACTGACCTTGACGATTTCTTTCAGGTGCTTGGAAATGTCAGTATTTTCGTACATACCGGAGAAGAGGTCAGCATTGACACCAACGGAGCTTGTGGCAACGGGGAGAGCAGTGTGTGCGCCGGAAGTCCAGCCCACGCCGCACTTGTTGTTGAAGATACCATAGACGACGGAGACGAACTTGTCGCCGCGTTTCTGCTTGGCAGCGTCTTCGATGGATTTGACTTCACTGCTGCTGAGAACGAGCTGTCTGAGGACGCCCTGATCAATCTTCAGATTATCCTGTCTGACTTTATCGCGGAGAGCGGCAAGACCGGCATCGCGCTTGTCGGGGAAAACAAGTCCGAAGTTATCGGTAACAGCCTGCTTGAGTGCATCATTGAGGACGCCTTCGCCCTTCATTTCGCGGAAGATGGGGTCGATACGACCGCGGATTACATCGCGGGAACCCTTCTGGAAGCCGAGGAGTTCGATGTATGAGCTGTATCCGGTATTGGCAAAACCGAGGGTAAGACCGCCGGTTTCATGGTCGCCGGTGATGAGGAGAAGGGATTCATCGGCATGTTTCCTGACGAAGTCATAGGCAACTTTCACGGCTTCATCCAGTCCCATGGTTTCAAAGAGGGAGCTGGCGGCATCGTTGGAGTGTCCGTGTGAGTCAATCATGCCGCCTTCAACCATCATGAAGAACGGTTTGTTCTTGGCATAAAGGAAGTCAATGGCCTGCTTGGTATAGTCGGCAATGGTCAAATCATTCTTTTTGTCAATGTCGATGGCATAGGGAAGCTGCCCGCCGTGCCCGTAAGCAAGAATTTTGTCCGCTTTTTTGAGGTCAATGGCTTCAATTTCCTTTTTGCCGTGTGCAACGGTATAACCGGCTTCTTTTGCCAGATCATAGATGTCGCGGTTATTGCCGCCGAAACCGCCGCCGCGGTTGTTGTTGACACCGCCTCCGCCGAAATAATCGAAACCGGACTTGACGAGGTCCTGACCGATTGCATAGTAGTTATCGCGGTTATCGTTGTGAGCGTAGAAAGACGCGGGGGTAGCATGGTTGATGGTGATGCTGGAAAGGATACCAACGGCGAAGCCATTCTTTTTGGCGAGTTCCGCGACGGATTCCACACGCTGCTTTTTGGGGTCAACGCCGATGTAATGGTTGTTCGTCTTCACACCGGTGGCGATAGCGGTTCCGCTGGCAGCAGAGTCGGTAATAAAACTGTCGGCAGAGCTGGTCTTGGTGTAGCCCATGAAAGGGAGTTCGTTGATGGTGAGACCTTTTCCGAACAGCTTGTTGCTGTAGGAATCAGCAAGCATACGCTGAGGAAGGGACATACCGTCACCAATCATAAGAATGATGTACTTGACGGGTTTGTACTGGGGGGTGGCCTTGTCCTGAGCGAAAGAAGACGCGGGGATAAGGGCTGCTGCAGCCATGACGGCGACTGCTGCAAACTTGGCGAATGATTTCATTGTTGCTCCATTCTTGTTGCTTTCAGGGAGTCTGAGACAGCCTGGTTATGAGGTGAAATATTTGGTAAACATAATATTTTGGATTAAGAAAGCGCACTCTGTACGCCAGCCGTCGAATACAAACTCATTTCAGCAGGCAAAAAGGATTCGGAGGCAATCCCATACGAGGGAAGTCCGCCTGAAAAACTCATTTTCGTCAGCCTCTTCGAGATAAAAAACAACGACTAAAAGACAGAGATACCCTATAAATTAGCCTCATTAGTGTTTTTTTCAACCCCAAAAGATAAAAAAAAACAAAAAAACTAAAAACACACGCAAAAGGCACTCAAAATGGAAGCGGTGAAGAGAATCAAAAAGCACCGGCAATGTGCTTGAACCCGTCCCAAATGAGAGAAAAAAGAATTTTTTTGAGAAATTCGCTTGAAAAGACGAAAAAAGGCTGTAAAGTAATAATCAGGAAGCAGGAGTTCATTCCTCTGAACGAGAAACATAATGAAGCCACCAGGCTTTAACGGATCCTTTATTGAATATTGGAGCGTTTATGCAACCCTGCTTCTGTTTTTTTATTTTCCGATTTCAAGGATTTTCCCCAAAGGGCAACCCGATTCATCGGGGATTATTTTGTCTGTAGAAGTCCGATGCCGCACTGTCCGGCAAATATTATCCAAACACAGCAAATTACCACACAGGCAAACGGGAGATTTCGGGCAGGAAATTATACCATACAAGCAGGATTTTGACTCATTCGGCAAGTAAAAAAATAGAAATAGAGAGTTAAATTATCACAAAAAAATGAAATGCCCCAAAAACACAAAATGACGCTCGCAGCTGAATCTGAAATCTATTTTTCCACGGTCAACAAAATTACCCGTAAAATTCTGACAGCATCACATCTGAATCCTGCGCAAGGAATATTTTTCTCCGGCCATCAAGGACAGTATCAGAAAAGAAGTAATGTCCAAACTCTCCCATAACACACAAAAAAACGGCAACAAAAAAGCGTCGGAAAGATAGCTCTCCAACGCTGAATTTCAAATGGGGTGGATGACGAGACTTGAACTCGCGACCTACTGGGCCACAACCAGTCGCGCTAACCAACTGCGCCACATCCACCATTTTATATTTGGTATGCTACTTAATATAACACTTCTTTGGGAAAAAGCAAATCAGTTTTGAAATATTTTGAGAAATTTGTTCTTCGCCAAAGGGACAGACGCAGCCGCCGAAAAGGGAAATGAAGCCTGCGCAAGAACTTACAGCAAGGTATCCGAATGAGGGGAAAACATCAGGCAGAAGGCAGAAAGAAGAGACTTCCGCCTGAAACAGAGAGTGCGGTTTTCAGCGGGCGGCGGAGGCGAGACGCTGTGTCAATTCGGGAATAACCTTTTCAAATGCAACGCCGTACCAATGTTCATCCGGAGTGGCGGCAATCGCGGAACAAACGATGTCCGCCGCAAGAGCCGCAGAGTCTGCCAGCGAAAGTCCGCGCAAAATCGCGCCCGCGAAGACAGAGGCATACAGGTCGCCGGTTCCGTGAGAGATGCGCTCCAGCCGGGGGTTGAAATCGTAGAACATCCGGCTGCCGTCATACGCGACCGTGCCAAGCTGTCCGGGATCGAACGACACACCGGTGAGAACAACATTTTTCACGCCAAGCGCATACAAATCCTTCACCATGTTTTCGATAAAAGCACGGTCATAACCGGACAAGACAGGGGTGCGCCCAAGCAAAAAGGCGGCTTCGGTCAGATTCGGAAGCAAATAATCCGCACCTCGGCACAGGCGAAGCATCTGCTGTGGGAAATCATCGGGAAAACCGGGGTACATTTTGCCATTATCGGCCATCACAGGGTCCACGAAACGCACGGCACCGGACGCGGCAGTCGATTTCATGACGCTCAAAATCGGGTCAATCTGCGCAGGGCACACATAGCCGGTATAAAATGCATCGAATTTCAAGCCGTCCTTCAGCCAGCCCTGCTCTATTTTGGAAATCTCGGCGGTCAAATCGCAAAACGTGTAATTATGAAACCCCCCGGTGTGGGTCGAAAGAACGGCAGACGGCAAAACAGCAGTCTCAATGCCGCAAGCAGAAATCACAGGCAGTGCCACAGTCAAGGAACACTGTCCAACACAAGAAACATCCTGAATGCTCAAAAGACGAGGATACATGATTCACCCTTTCTGAAAAGAATCCATTTGAGGAACTTCTCCTTATTGGAAACAAAGAGCATCTGCTCTAAAGAAAGAAAATCAAAGAACTCCGGGCAGAATTGAGAAATTGAGTTCATGCGGGAGGTCGTTTGATTTCAGTTCAACGGGCATCTATTCCGATACCCGGTTTTAATAATATACACCTTTTTTTTGCAAAAAACAAATCGGAGAGGGAGAGAAAGGGGAATTTTTCGGGGCGGGAGACGGGGAAGACGCGTCCCCTGCCCTGCGAGGGCAATCGGGGTGTCCGGCAAATGGCGGCAAAAGGAAACGGGAAGACGCGGAAGACAATGCCCCCCTGCCCTGCGGAGGAAGGAAATTCAGCTGTGCTTCAGAGAGGACAGGATTTTCGCTTCGCCGCTGTCTCTGTAGAAGCAGTCAAGGGGATAGCACCCTGAACGAAGTCCGGCCCGCGGAGCATTGGTGCAGTCGCCGAAAGTACGGCAGATACAACGCCGCTGCAAGGGGCGTCCGGACAGGACATCCGCGCAAAATTCAGGATAGGACAGAACCATGCGCCCGATTCCGACAAAATCGGTGAGGTGATTCCGGACGGCGTACTCGGCGGCATTCGGCAGATACTCCTGCAAAGCAGTATAGCCGGAACCAACCGTAATCAGACCGGGGCAGAGTTCGCGGAGACGGCGAACAGCCGCAATATGGCGGTAAACATTGTAAACGGGATTCTGCGGAATCAAATAGCCGTCGGACACGGGGAAATACGCGGGCCGCTGAATATGCACACAATAATACGGACTGCCGATGGTCGCACAAATCATGGAGATGCCAAGCGAGCGGCACAGCTGAATGAAACGGACGGGTTCTTTCAAATCCGGGTCCATGGTCAGGCCGTCGCCAAGCGCACCGAACGCATACGGATAGGGGCGTTCCGCAAAATTCCATGCCATCGGACGGCCATAGCCGTCTTCGCCTTTCTCAAAGGGCATATTGTCAAAAATGCTGAAGCGGGCGGCAATGCCAAGCCCGGAGCATTTCGCGCGGATGCCCTCCACAATCTCACGGAAAAAGCGCGTGCGGTTCTCAAAAGAGCCGCCGTAGGGACCGGGACGGTCATAGGCGGTGAGAAATTCATGACCGAGGTAACCATGCGCCATTTTGACATCCACGAAGTCGAAACCGGCTTCCTGCGCAAGCTCGCCTGCACGGATATAGTGCGCGATGATGTCTGCAATCTCCTCATCGGAAACGACATTTGCGGCGCAATTGTGGAATTTCAGGTCGAGAAGCGGATGCGCATAGGCGGTTTTCGAGGCGAGTTTACGGTCGTCATAAGGATGCGAGAAACGCCCGGAATGCGTCAGCTGAAGCCCGATTCGCAAATCATCGTCCGTGCCGAATTTCGTGCGGTGAACCGCCCGCATTTCCGCACATAGCCGCTTGAGTTTTCCAACGGAAGCATCGCAAACCATCAGCTGACGGGTGTTGCTTCGACCGGAATTCATCACAGCCGCGGCCTCCGTGCCGAAAATCAGTTTGGCCCCGCTGGAGGCAAACCGCAGCCAGCGGCGGCGCGTGTATTCCGAGGGAGAACCGTCGGATTCGCAGTCCCAGCCCTCCATCGGGAGAATGGCCCAGCGGTTGCCAACGGGACCAAGCGGCTGCGCCAGCGCGGAAGTGCCATCTGTGGGAACATCATCGGCAAGTCCCAACGGGATTTTCTGAAAATCGAGCCATGAACGGAACGAGTCAAGGGTCTTGAAAGATGCGATTTTCGGGTATGTTTCGTGTGTCATTTTACGTTTTTCGCCTCATGAAAGGTGTCATAAATCTGCTTGTCGCGATACTGTCTCCAAACAGTTTCAAACCAGCCGTCTGTGCGGGGAAGCGGACGGCACGGAGTCCATTGAATCGAAACGGAGCCATCCTGATTCAAGACAGATTCCTGAACTTTCGAGCGGAAAGAGGTGTCCTCCGCAACAATGCGGAAATCAAGTTTCGGGTGAACGGGACAGCCTGTATCCGCCAGGACAACCGCCCCGCCCCGCGAACCGACGCCGGAGTTCACCTGTGCCAAAATGGCTTCCAGATACACCACGGATGCCGTCAGCAATGACCGATTGCGGAGGCATTCCGAAAGGTCGCGGGCATCGGAACACGCAAGACCGTCATTTTTCATTTTTGCAAGCTGGGCGCGTGCTTCACGAATGGCTTTTTCGAGCGCGTCTTTCCGGCGCAAAAATGCACCGGCTAAACTCATGCGGGACTGGAAGATTTTCCGTTCGGCACGCCAATCCAAAGCGGGAGGGCACGCCATGCGGACGGAAAGGGATTCAACGGCTTTCTCCGCGATGGCATCGAAACAAGCATTGTCCAGGGAACAGCCGGAATATTTCGCGGCAATGCGCTCCGCAGCACGAAATGCGCCGACCTGACCGGCATTCAGAGCAGAACCGCCGGGACGAATCACACCGTGAGAGCCATTGACCTCGCCCACAGGGAAAAGGTGCTGAATATTTTCCGATTCCCACCACAAATCCGCAGCCAGACCGCCGTTGTTGTGCTGGGCGCATACGGCGATTTCCAACGGGACATTCGCCAAATCAATGCCATGTTCGCGGTAAAGGTCAATGGCGGGGGCATTCATGCAGGCAAGACGTTTCAACGGGGTGTCGCCCGTGCATCCGCTTTTTTCCAGATAGGAGCGAGTTTCATCCGGGAGGGAAGAGAAATCGAAGTCGGCAGGATCGCGCCGATAGTCCAGCCAAACCCGGCGATGACGGATTTCCGTTTCGACATAGGTGAACAAGTCAATCAGGGACGAGCCGGGGACATGCCCGGCAGAGAACGGCCACTGATAGCCTTTCAGGAACACAGCGTTCTGCAATTCCGGGAGGGAGGCGAAGTACTCGCGGAGAAATTCGCGTTCGTCGCCGCCGTCGGCATTTGTGGAGATGAAACGAGGCAGAACCTGCATATAACTGCCCGAAACATTCCATCGGAACTTCACGGAAGCAAGCCCGAATTGAGATTCCGGCAAACTGCGGGCTTTCGCCCCGGCTTCCAGCGCGATGCCGATGCCGCCGGTATGCACCTCAGGATAAACGCTTTTGCCGTACAGACCGCCGGGACCGCCGACTGCGAAGACAACATTTTCTGCCTGAACGGCTTCCACGCAGTCTTTCACGGGGGCTTTGCGGTTGATCATGAGGGCACCGGCACAGCGTTTCGCACCGTTTTCTTCAATGGTGAGCAGAGAAAAGACGACACGCTGTTCCAGAATTTTGACACCGCGCTCCTTCAGCGCAGAAATCAAGGCACGGCACATATCGCGGGACGTGTAAGGTCCGCAGCTCGTGGCACGGCGTTTCGGGTCATGATCCGTCTTGTAACCGATGTACTGTCCGTATTCATCGTGGGGGAACGGAACACCAAGCGAGGTCAGGTGGGCGAACGCCTGAGGCGATACGGCGGCTTCAATCAACGCCAAATCCCCATGAACGGAACCGCCGGCAAACAAATCCTGAGCCATCAAACCGGGAGAATCCGGCTCTGCGCCATACATGCCGAGTTTGTAATATGTCTGCTTGTCGCTTCCTGTATTGACGGACGTGCCTTTGTCCAGCCCCTCACTGCAAACAAGGAGATCGGTCATGCCCGTCGAATGAAGTCTGAGAGCCGCACACAAACCCGAAGCACCGCTCCCAATCACAAGCGTGTGAACGCGTTTCGTCTTCACAGCTGTACAACCTCCAGCCCGCCTCCGACATTGATGACCTGCCCCGTGGAATATCCGAGGTCGCCGCGGAGCATCATCGCCACAGCCTTGGCGACATCTTCCGGATAGCCCCAGCGTGGCTGGAGGGTCAGTCCGTCGGCAATGAGCCTGTCGTATTTTTCCTTCACGCCTCCGGTCATATCGGTGGCAATGATTCCGGGACGAATCTCGTAGACATTCACTCCGTATTTCGCCATTTCCACCGCGAAAAGCTGAGTTACCATGGATACGCCGGCTTTGGAAATGCAGTATTCGCCGCGATTGGTGCTGACGACCGTGGAGGAGCAGCTGGCAATATTGATGATTGTGCCGCTTTTCCGCTGTGCAAAATAACGTCCCGCCAGCTGGGACATGAATAACGTGCCTTTCAGATTGATGCCAAGCACATAGTCGAAACTTTCTTCCGTCATATCCAAAAGAGGATTGCGGACTTTCGGAGCCACACCGGCATTGTTGACGAGGGCATCCAACCCGCCGAAGTCGCGAATAACAGCCGCAAAAGTATTCTCGCGGTCTTCGCGGCAGGAAATATCACAGCGGTAATAACGAGCGTCCACTCCATAGCGTTCGGACAAAGCGGAACACGGGACCTGTCCGATTTCGGGGTCTTTCAACGCACAAACAGCCACATTCCAATGCTCGGAAGCAAGTTTTTCCGCAATACCCGCGCCGATTCCGTGCGACGCCCCTGTAATAAAAACTGTTTTGGACATCATTGTCTCCGTTCAGGTTAACAAAAGTAAGGTTAGACAAAGATACAAAAAGATTCCGCGTCATCCTGACGGAGACAAACGGAGCAATCCATGTGCATCTCCATACAATATAGCCTGTGCGGGAAAAAAATCAAGGAAAAAATTTCAGGATACTTTCTATGTTTCTCCATTCATTGGGAATTTTGTCTGTACGAAATCCGGTTTCGTACTGTCCGGCGGGTACTGTTCAAGCAGACAGTTTCAAAAGCACCCGAAAGAGATTTCTGGCACATTCTATGGAAAAAAGCTGCATTTTCAAAATTCACAGAAACTCAAAAAATAATGACGATTATTAATCTGTTCATCATTTTTTTACTTTTTGCGAACGTTTTTGACTTTAGGACTTGAAAATTTATTTTTTTATGTTATTTTTTATGTAATTGTGGATTTTCTACGTCCGCAAAGACACTGTACTCAAATAATCATTTTTATCATAATATTCAAGGAACCGTGAATGGAAATTCTCAAAGCTACAGGGATTGAAAAACAATTCCGTGGAGTGAAAGCACTGAAAGGTGTCGATTTCTCCGTAGAATCCGGCGAGATACATGCCTTGATGGGTGAAAACGGCGCTGGGAAAAGCACCCTCGTCAAAATCATCACAGGTGTTTATCCGCAGTCAGCCGGCGTGGTATCTTTCCTCGGCAAGCAATGCTCCTTCCGCTCTCCGCTTGATGCGGAACATGCAGGAATCAGCACCGTTTATCAGGAAGTCAACCTGCTCCCCGACCTTTCCGTTGCAGAAAATATCTGTATCGGACGTGAACCGAAAAATGCACTCGGACTCATCGACAAACGCGCCATGAGAGAGCGTGCGAGAAAAGCTCTTGCGCGACTCAACATGGACATCAACGTTGCAGAAAACCTTTCCGCCTATTCCATTGCAGTTCAGCAGCTTATTGCAATTGCGCGAGCATTGGACGTCGATTGCAGAATGCTGATTCTCGACGAACCGACCTCAAGTCTGGACGACAATGAAGTGAAGCAGCTTTTCACCGTCATGAAGAAGCTCCGTGAAGAAGGCATTGCGATTATCTTCATCACACACTTCCTCGATCAGGTTTACGAAGTCAGCGACCGCATCACGATTCTGCGCGACGGACAGTTGGTCGGAACTTACGAAGCGGCGAAACTGCCCCGCATCGAAATGGTTGCGAAAATGATCGGGAAAACGGCAGATGACATCAGCAAAATGCAGTCGCGTCCGGTCCGCAAAGGCAACCTCGGCGATGTGGTGCTGGAGGTCAGGAATCTCAGCCGCGCCGGTATGATCAACCCGGTCGATTTGAATGTGCACTCCGGCGAACAGCTTGGATTTGCGGGGCTTCTGGGGTCAGGACGCTCTGAAATCGCACAGCTCGTATTCGGCGTGAATGCGCGCGACACGGGCACTATTTCCGTGAAAGGCAAAGAACAGAGCGGAAGTTTCTGGTCGCCGCGCAAGGCAGTGAAAGCAAAACTGGCTCTGATTGCCGAAGACCGCAAAGTAACGGGCATCATCCCCGACCTCACCATCCGTGAAAACATCATCCTTGCACTTCAGGCGTCTCAGGGAATCTGGAAGACCATCAGCCCGAAGCATCAGCAGGAACTGACCGAAAAATACATCAAACTGCTCCGCATCAAGACTCCGGACGGAGAAACGCAGATCAAGAACCTCAGTGGCGGAAACCAGCAGAAAGTGCTGATTGCGCGCTGGCTGGCAACCTCGCCGTCGCTTCTGATTCTCGATGAGCCGACCCGCGGTATTGACGTGGGAGCAAAAGCGGAAATCGAATCACTTACGCAAGACCTCTGCGCGGAAGGGATGGCTGTGATTTTCATCAGTTCCGAACTGGAAGAAGTCGTCCGCGACTGCGACCGGGTCATGGTACTCCGCGACCACAAGAAAGTCGGAGAACTGACAGGGGAAGAAGTTTCCCTCAAAGGCATTATGAAAATGATTGCGGGGTAATCCATTATGAAAAGCTATATTATCGGTATCATTCTGCTGCTTATTCTGGGCGGCATTACGTTTCTGAGCGGACGCTCCGACAAATTCCGTCATCTGAAATGGCCGGTTGTCGCGCTGGGACTTCTGCTCCTCTTCAACCTGTTTTTCAAACCGACTTTCTTCAACATCGACATCACCGCCGACCACTATCTTTACGGAAGTGTCATCGACGTACTGAATCACAGCAGTAAAATCGTCATCCTCGCCATCGGCATGACGCTGGTCATTGCAACGGGAGGCATTGATATTTCAGTGGGTTCCGTTATGGCAATTGCCGGAGCTGTCGCGGCCTCAATCATTGTCCGCAGCGGATCGGCGGAAGCGGGACTGACGCAGTTCCTCCTCGCCGTCGCCGCCGCCATTGCAGTGGCTCTGGTTCTCGGCACATGGAACGGTTTTCTTACGGCAGGGTGCGGGATTCAGCCCATGGTGGCCACACTTGTACTCATGGTTGCGGGACGCGGCATTGCGAAGGTAATCACCGATGCAAAAATCATCACTTTCGACAACAAGTATCTGAATTTCATCGGAAACGGACATTTGTTCACGCTGCCGTTCACCACGTGTCTTGCGATTTTCATGATCACCGCAGCACTTCTTCTGACGCGCAAAACAGCACTGGGGCTTTTCATCGAGTCCGTGGGCAACAATGAAAAAGCAAGCAAATACGCAGGCATCGAAGCACGGAGCATCAAGTGGATGACCTATATCATCTGCGGATTCTGCGCCGGTATTGCAGGCCTGATGGTCTCCTCCAATGTGAAATGCGCAGACCCGATTCATGCCGGACTCAATCTGGAACTCGATGCGATTCTGGCTACCGTGATCGGCGGAACCTCCATGGCCGGCGGACGCTTCTATCTCACAGGCTCCATCGTGGGAGCCATCCTGATTCAGACCGTGGCCACAACCATGTTCGCCAATGACGTGAATCCTGCAATCGTGGCTGTCCCGAAGGCAATCATCGTCATCATCGTATGTCTGCTTCAGTCGGAGGTCTTCCGTACCAAACTTGCACATCTTTTCAAGAAAGGAGGTGCGGTAAAATGAAAAAATTCAAATTCCCTGTTCGTTACGTACCGTTTACCGCCACCGTGCTTGTTTTCATGGCGGCCTACATCATCGGCATTTGCAGTTTCAAGAACTTCGGTTCCCTGCGCGTATTCATCGGGCTGTTCCATAACAACGCATTTCTCGGCATTACGGCAATCGGCGCGGCACTGGTCATTCTTTCGGGCGGCATCGATTTGTCAGTCGGTTCCGTGATTGCATTCACGGGCGTTTTAATCGCGACACTGATCGGAAATGGCGTGAACGCCATCTGGGCAATTCTTCTGGCGCTTGTGCTGGGAGCATTGTTCGGCATGGTTCAGGGCATCCTGATTGCACGCTATGAGCTTCCGCCGTTCCTCGTAACACTGGGCGGCATGTTCTTCGCCCGCGGGTGCAGTTACATCGTCAATGAGCAGGCATGCGCCATTCTGAACGACCCGGTCTTCAACTTCATTGAAAACAAAATGGAAATCCCGCTGGGAAAAGGGCTTTCCATCGAGTTCATTGAAGTACTGTACATCGTGCTGCTGATCGCGGCAATTCTGTTCACACAGAAAACCCATGCGGGACGGTGCATCTATGCAATCGGTGAAAATGAATTTGCAGCCAAGCTCATGGGCATCCCCGTTGTCCGCACAAAAATCATGATTTACACGCTCGCCGGCATCTGCTCGGCAATCGCCGGTGTGGTCTATACGATTTATCTGAAGTCCGGCAACCCGCTCAGCTGCGTAGGACTCGAAATGGACGCCATCGCCTCCGTCGTAATCGGTGGAACTCTGCTTACAGGCGGCGTGGGGTACATGATCGGGTCGCTTTTCGGTGTGCTTGTTCTCGGTTTGATTCAGGTTCTGATTATGTTCCAGGGGCATATCAACGACTGCTGGACGAGCATCATCGTCGGAGCACTGGTTCTGGCGTTCATCTTCATGCAGAACCTGATCACCAAGATTTCAAAACGCCGTACCATTTCCAACAACTGATTCCCAAACTTTCCATAAAAATTTCAACAAACAAGGATTGACAAATGAAAAAATTTGCAACACTGTTCACAATCGCAGCCGCAGCAACCGTCCTCGTCTCCTGCGGAGACAACGGAGCAAGCAAGAAACTCACCGTCGGTTTCAGCCAGATCGGCGCAGAATCCGACTGGCGCAAAGCCAGTACGACCTCCATTCAGGAAGAAGCAGCGAAGCGCGACATCAATCTGATTTTCTCGGATGCCCAGCAGAAGCAGGAAAACCAGATCAAGGCCATCGACTCCTTCATCGCACAGGGCGTTGACGTGATTTCCTTCTCTCCGGTCGTTTCCTCCGGCTTTGAAGACATCCTGAAGAAGGCCAAAGCGGCCGGTATCCCGGTCATTCTGTTCGACCGCACCGTTGACGTCTCCGAAGACGGTCTGTATCAGTGCTACATCGGCTCCGACTTCGTCGAAGAAGGCCGCCGCGCCGCAAACTGGATCGTTGAAAACGTCGGCGAAGAAGCCGGTATCGCCGAACTGGTTGGCACCGTGGGTTCCGCTCCTGCCACCGACCGTGCCAAAGGATTCCGCGAAGTGCTGGAAAAGCACCCCGGCCTCAAGATTGTAAAGTCCCAGAGCGGCGACTTCACACGTTCTCAGGGCAAGGAAGTCATGGAACAGTTCCTCAAGTCGCCTGAAAAGGACCAGATCAAGGTTCTCTTCGCCCATAACGACGACATGGCTCTCGGCGCCATCCAGGCCATCGAAGAAGCCGGCAAGAAGCCGGGCAAAGACATCATCATCATCTCCATTGACGGTGTGAAAGAAATGTTCAAGGCCATCCTCGCCGGCAAGGCCAACTGCACAGTGGAATGCAACCCGATGATCGGCGGTCAGCTGTTCGACATCGCCCAGAAGATGATGAACAAGGAAGAATTCCCGGCTCGCGTTCCGTCCCAGGAAGGCGTGTTCGATTCCAAGTCCATCACTCAGGAAGTTGTTGACGGACGCAAGTACTGATTTGCGCCCTGCATCAGCCAAGTATTTTACGGAAACAACGGTGCGTCGGCATGTTCACAAAACATCCTGACTCCATAAGTTTCATGTAATTTACATCTGCAAGCGCCGACGAAACAGGATTTTGTTTCAGAGGCGCTTTTTTCATCCGTTTTGCGACCAACCTTTTCAACAAGGCAATCTCATGAAACACAAACTTATCCTCACCGCTTCCGCCGCAGCGGCTGTCCTGACCGGATCAGTCCTCTGCGCGCAAGCAGGAGCCCAAAACATGAATGCAGTTACCGGAACCATCCAGCCGACACAGCTCAAGCATCCAATCAGCGACACGATGTACGGTGTTTTCTTTGAAGACATCAACTTTGCCGCCGACGGCGGTCTGTATGCAGAACTGATTCGCAACCGTTCCTTTGAATTTCCCGATGCGCTTCACGGGTGGGAACCCGATGGAGATTTTGAAGTCCGCAAAGGGGAAGCCAATGATGTGCCGTTCCCGAAAAATCCGCATTATGTGCGTCTGACGGGCACCAGGCACCGCGACCAGTGGACCGCGCTGGACAACACGGGATTCCGCGGACTGGCATTTGAACGCGGAAAACGCTACAATGCAAGTTTCTACGCCCGCACCGCCAACAACACCGCCCGGCAGAACATCGTGGTGTCTCTGGTGGACGAAAGCGGAACCGTCGTGGCGAAACAGAACGTCAACGTCAATTCTCCGGCCTGGAAGGAATACAAAGCCACGCTCACGCCATCGGCAAGCGCCGACCGGGGCAAATTCCGGCTTCTCTATGACGGACATTCCGGCTCTGTGGACGTGGAACAGATTTCGCTTTTCCCCGCCGACACGTTCAACGGCCATGCAAACGGACTGCGCAAAGATCTGGCACAAACCATCGCCGACCTGAAACCGGGCATTTTCCGTTTCCCCGGCGGCTGCATCGTGGAAGGCACAACGCTGGAGCAGCGTTACAACTGGAAAGATTCCGTCGGTCCCGTGGGCAACCGTCCTTTGAACGGCAACCGCTGGAACAATACGTTCGTCGACCATCTGACGCCCGACTATTTCCAGTCCTACGGTCTCGGCTTCTATGAGTTCTTCGTTTTCTGCGAAGAAATCGGGGCGGAACCGCTTCCTGTGGTCAATGTCGGTCTCGCCTGCCAGTACCAGAACGATGAACGCGATTTGTCCGCGCAAGTCGCACTGGACAAGCTGGAACCGTATATTCAGGACGCACTGGACCTCATCGAATTTGCCAACGGGGGAACAGATACCGCATGGGGCAAACTCCGCGCCGAAATGGGACACACCGCGCCGTTCAACATGAAATACATCGGCATCGGCAACGAACAGTGGGGCAAGCTCTATACGGATCGCCTGCCGCTTTTCCTCGAAAAAATCAGAGCGAAATACCCCGAAATCCAAGTGGTCGGAAGTTCCGGTCCCAGCCCGGACGGCAATCATTTCACCTACCTGTGGCCGAAAATGAAAGAATTCAAAGTCGATCTGGTGGATGAACACTATTACAAAGACCCGAACTGGTTCCTGAACAATGTCAACCGCTACGACAATTACGACCGCAGCGGTCCGAAAGTTTTCGCGGGGGAATACGCCAGCCACGACAATCCGACCAACAGCCTGTACGCCGCACTCAGCGAAGCGGCATTCATGACCGGTCTGGAAAAGAATGCTGACGTGGTCCGCATGACCAGCTACGCCCCTCTGCTGGCGAATTACCGCGCGTGGCAGTGGGCGCATGACCTGATCTGGTTCAACAACAAGCAGGTTGTCCGCACACCGAGCTACTACGTGCAGTATCTCTACAGCAACAACAAGGGAACCCATACGCTTGATATTGCGTCATTGGCGAACAAGCCGCAGGGTGTCTATCTGTCCGCCGTGGCAGACAAAACAGACAATTCGGTCATCGTGAAAGCCATCAATGTCGGCACGATGCCCGTCAGCGTCAAGCTCAAAATTCAGGATGCGCCGGCAAATGCAGCAGTCAAGGCTTCCGGTATCTTCGGCAACCGCCGCGACAAAAACACCGAGACGGCCCCAGATACAATCAAGCTCGAAACATCCGGTCTGACTCTGACAGACGGCAATCTGGATGTTTCCCTGAAACCGGGGAGCTTCACGGTCTACCGCGTTTCGCTGAAGTAAAAGAACTGACCTCAGTTCTTGTGAGAATATGATTTCTCAAAATTGAAAGCCTGTCATAACCTTTCTAAAGTCTTTGACAGGCTTTTTTTTGTTTTCTATGCAAAAAAATTTGAAAAGAACAGGAAATATGCTATTTTATTGAAAGGGGTAATCTTTCCTCAATTCCTTATGCAGAATTTCTCTGCCCTGTTAACTTTTTCTGCTCTTTTTATGGGGGCAGAACAATCGTCCATACAATCATCTGCTGAAAAGTTTTTTCATGCTGATATAAAACGGAGAAAAAGCAATGATAATTGACTGTCTTTCTTTGGAAAACTTTCGCAGTGCCAAGAACATTCAATTCTTAGATGATCTTGCCTTTGATCCCCATATCAACGTTTTTTACGGAATCAATGGTGCGGGGAAAACCACTATTCTTGATGCAATTACCA
This sequence comes from Lentisphaeria bacterium UBA1732, assembly GCA_002315855.1. Classification (GTDB taxonomy): domain Bacteria; phylum Verrucomicrobiota; class Lentisphaeria; order Victivallales; family UBA1829; genus UBA1732. The sequence continues at coordinate 32,683 of DCIG01000079.1, forward strand.
TCCTTCTTTCATGGTTAATTGCAAAAATAAAATATGAATATGAACAAGGTGCATATATTTCAAATGATGATATAAATTTAAACGCGGATTCATCAAGAATATATCTACGAGTTAAGCATGATAAATGCTCGGTGTCTTGGTGGACATCAAGAAATTTATCAAAGAGGAAAGGAAAAGGCTCTTGTATTCAATTCTACAGTCCCTCTTTTTATGAACTATGTGCAGAAATTCGTGAGAATCATTCTTTCCCGGTTTTGATATTTTATCCAATCATGCGCACGGCATTTAAGGATTTTTTGAACAAGCAAGCCAAAGAAGATTCGAATGCAAGTGATGACGGAAGTAATGTATCAGATTCAAAAATCAGCAATATTCTTGAACCACTAAAGACTTATGACGAATCCTTGTCCGGGAATACGGATTTTCAATCATTCTTTAAGTGGTTTCGTGCGAGAGAAGATATTGAAAATGAAAATATTATTCATCTATTAACAGAAACAGTAACGCAAAATAATTCTTCTTCATCCTGCTTTGATAAAGAAGAATTATATAAAATTGCTCAAGATAAGCAATTAGAAGCCGTGCGAGCTGCTATTCATCGCTTTCTTCCTGAGTTTTCAAACATCAGAGTCAATCGTTCTTCTAATTGCCTTGTTCTTCAAAAGGAAGGATTTGCTCTAAAATTCAATCAGCTTTCAGACGGGGAAAAATGTCTTTTTGCATTAGTCGGAGATATTGCACGACGTTTGGCAATTGCCAATACAGGGAAAGACGGAAATCCACTGGACGGGAAAGGTATCGTCCTTATTGACGAAATTGATTTGCATTTGCATCCTGAATGGCAGCGAATGGTTATTCCCCGTCTCCTTGAGACATTCCCGAATTGCCAGTTTTTTATTACGACGCATTCGCCGCTTGTCATAAATCATCTTCAGCCCAATAATCTGTTCATGCTTCAAAGTCTGGACAATGAATTGATTGTCCAGCGTCCGCGTAATTCATACGGAAAAGACAGCACCAGAATTCTGGAAGATTTGATGGGGCTGAAAACAACTCATACTGATGATGTTTCTGATGCCTTGAAAAAGATTTATCTTCAAATTTCGGAGGATAAGTTGACGGAAGCACGTGAAGGTATCGCACAATTACTTCAAAAAGGTTTTGATGATCCTGAACTCAAAAGAGCTGAGACTCTGATTCGCCGCAAGGAATTGATTTCAAAATGAGATTCATCAGAAAAGACTATGAAGAACCTTCTTTTTTCACAGAATGGAAAGGAGAAGAAACTCATGATTGGAAACCAACCTTTGAGGAAATGTCAATCAAAAAAGAATTAAAGGCTTTTTTAATTGAAGAACAAATAGGGCTGTGTTGCTATTGTGAATCAAAACTGAAAGAAAATTACTCTCATATCGAACATTTTCGCCCTCAAAAAAGTTTTCCCGAGCTTTCTTTGGACTATCAGAATATGTTATGTTCGTGCCAGTGCAACCTGAAAAAAGGAATGCCTGTTCATTGCGGTAATGCAAAAGGCGATTGGTTTGATGAAACAAAGTTGATTTCACCTTTGGATGAAAATTGTCGTGCGCATTTTCACTTTACAGGAGACGGGCATATTTATCCGTCCGACGAATCGGATACAGCAGCCAAAGAAACAATTTCTCATTTAGCCTTGGATATTGCTGAACTTGTGAAAAGTAGAAAAGGAGTTATCGATTCTTTTCTTGATGAGAATATCAGTGATGAAGAGTTCCTGGATTACCATAAAAGATATTTTGAAACATTATCTGCCGACAATCCGCCTGAATTCATATCCGCCGTTCTTGATACATTTTCTTCAAATCATTAACGTCTTCAGAATATTAACCGTATAAGATTACATTCACAGCCACAAGTATTGCATCACAATCATCGAAACATACAGCTCAAAAAGCACGAATACTTTTCGTTGCGAGTGAAAACAAGACTCTCAGATTAAGGAAACTGTCTTTCTTCTGGGGCAGAGAAGCAAAATGAAAGAAACCATCATTTCACTGCGGGAACATCCCGAAATGCTGGAACAGTTTATTGCCGTTTTTTCTTCGCATTACGGGAATGCCGAACTCTACTGCGACTGCATGACCGCCTCGCTTTCGGCGGAGTCTCCTCTGCCGCAATGGTATCTTGCAATCCGTCCGAATCATGAAGTCGCAGGCTGTGCAGGGCTGATTACGAATGATTTTATCAGCCGCATGGACCTGTATCCGTGGCTGTGCGCTCTGTTTGTGGAAGAAGCCTTCCGTCATCGGGGAATTGCGGGCGCCTTGATTGAACATATCGCGAAAAGCACAGCGGACATGGGCTTCCGCAAACTGTACTGCGCGACCGATCATACAGGATTCTATGAACATTTTGGATTCAATTTCATCGGCACGGGGTATCATCCATGGGGCGAAACCTCGCGTATCTACTGCCGTGAAACCATTTTATAAGCATACAGAAAGACGCTTGTTTATGAAGAAAGATTTTTTGACCGCGATGTGCTGCGCCGTCCTGCTGACCATGATGCAGAGCGGATGCACACTGCTGTTTCCCAGACAGACGGAACTGATTTATCAAGGGGATGAATTTATTTTACAAAGCCAAATCCGGCTTTATCCCAGTCTGAACAATGTGCCGCCTGAATTTACGGAAATCGGACGGGCCACGCTCACGGAAATCAATCAAAAAGCCATCTCAAAAAATGATAAGGACATCAGGAATCAACTGATTGAACAAGGGAAAAAGGTCGGCGCAGAAGCTGTGGTCATTCAAGACGGGGGGACACATGATACAGTCGAGGGCATCTATCTGGTCCGGAAGAAAGTCCTCGAAAAAATGAAGCCTCTGCTGAAGAAAGAGGTGGAGGACGAAAGCGGAAAAGATATTCAAAGCGGGGATACGGCTTCGCAGGAATAAAACGAACAGGAAAAGACGCCAATGCGGACATTCGCCCAAAAAGAAGAAGCCTCCAATACGATTTTTCATCGGCTTTTTTCATAAAAAGTAATTATTCTCATAATTTTCAGATTGAAATCCGGGAGAAACATGCTATTGTATAAGAAAATTCGGACAATGTACCATTCCTTTGACTCATTGTGAGGGGAACAGACATCCGGGCATCATTCAAACGGCATTGGCGGGGCAAGTGAAAACATCTTCCGCAGATGTGTAAACAGAGATTTGCAACCTGATTTCAAAAGTCTTGCAGGAAGCACGGGAAAGCTGTTTCCCGTCAAAGACTTAGGAAATCAGCGCACCCGACTGAAAAAAATTTCGACTCATACGAGCAGATTCATACTACCCAAACCTGAGGAGATTTCATGAATAAATCATTATGCGCACTCATTTTCTCGGCGACAGCAGTCGTCCCCATTTTTGCGAGAGACGTCATCTCGCTTTCCGGTCCCGGCTGGAAACTCTGGCGTGATACCGAAGCAAAATGGCAATCGGAATCCGTGGTCGTCCCCGGCACCCCGCTGACCTCCGTTACCCGGCATCTGCCGACAGGCGGCTGGGATGCACTGGAAAAAGCAGACCGGAAATCCGTGGTCGTCCCCGGCACCGTGGAACAGTATTTCACGGATATGTCCGCGCTGGAAAAAGACTACACCATCGACCCGAAAGAATTCTGGATTCCGCTTCAGGGAGTTTCCTGGTGGAGCAGAACCATCAAAGTCGATCAGGATTTAACCGGGAAACGTGTTTTTCTGCGCTTCTCCGCGCTCCGTTTTCAGGCGGAAATCTACCTGAACCATGAACTGATTGCCTGCGATTCCGCCTGCGATACGGAATTTACGCTCGATGTTACCGGAAAGCTGAAAAAAGGCGATACGGCCAAGCTCGATATCCGCATCACCAACCCCGGCGGCGACTACGACTGGACCGATTACATCCCGTTCACCTGGAACGGCGTGAAGCTGAATGGCGGACGTGCAGTGGGCGGTGTTACGGGACACGTCAAGCTGGAAGTAACCGATCCGGTCTACATCGACGATGTTTTCGTAATGAACAAGCCGAATCCGAAGGAAGTCGAACTCCGCATCACTGCCGTCAACACGACCGATCAGGACGTTGTAAAGCCCATCAGCGTGAAAATGTCTCCGGACAACGTGGTGGTTGCCGCAGAAGAACAAGTTACGCTGAAGCCGGGCGAAAACACCATCGTCCGCAAGTTCACCTATGACAATGCGAAACTCTGGGACCTCGACACGCCGAATCTGTACACCATGAACGTGAAAGTCGGCGACGAAACTCAGGATCAGACTTTCGGATTCCGCTGGTTCTCGCCCGAAGGAGTGGGCAAAGACGCAATTCTGCGCCTCAACGGACGACGCGTCGTGCTCCGTACCGCAATCAGCTGGGGCTGGTGGCCCGTTACCGGCACAATCCCCCTGCCGGAATACGCCGAAAAGCAAATCAAGGCGGCCAAGACTTACGGCATGAACATGCTGACGTTCCACCGCCACATGGGACAGGACCTCGTGCTCCGCGAAGCCGACAAGCAGGGGCTCATGTACTACATCGAACCGGGCGGATTCATCTCAGGAAGCCAGTCTCCGCAGGGCAAAGTCATCGCCAAGGAACGCGTGCGCCGCATGGTGAAAATGTTCCGTTCGCATCCGTCCCTGTGCGTGTACAACCTGATCAACGAACTGGGACTGGGACGCGAACCCGATGACAGAGAATGGTTCACGGAAATGGTATCTTTCACGCACCGGAATGACCCGTCCCGCGTGGTTACGCTGACGAGCGCATGGAGCAAAGACGGCATCAACAACGAGGACAAGAGCAAGATGAACGCCATGCCATACGATGACACCGTTCGTCTGGTCGGCTGGCGCGACAATCACAACGCGGGCGGTCCGAACATCTCGTGGCCGACCAACTACTACCGGAGCACCAAGGATTACCTGAACAATTCCGGCAATAAAGAAGAAATCGTGATGTGGGGCGAAGAAGGTGCTATCTCATCGCCGGCCCGTCTCGAACCAATCGTCAAAGACCTCGACCGTCTCGGACAGAACGGCATGGACGGCGAAGACTACCGCAACTGGCTGAAACGCACGGAAGCCTATCTCGATGAAAAAGACCTGCGGAAAGATTTCCCGACGGTTGACGCATTCAATCAGGAACTCGGCAAAGTCGCAATCCGCCATCAGGGGCGCCGCATCGAGCTGATCCGTATGAACAACATCACCGACGGTTATGCCATCAACGGCTGGGAAGCCATGCTCCGCGAAAACAATTCCGGCGTAGTGGACACCTTCCGCAACCCGAAGAGCGATCCGCAGATTCTCGCGCAGTACAATGCGCCGCTGAAACTCGCCGTGCATACTGCAACACCGACTTTCACCGTGCCGCAGAAACTGAAAGCCGACGTGCATATCATCAACGAAGAAAATCTCTCCGGCAATCAGACACTGGTTACCCGGCTCGTCATCGAAGGCAAGGTCGTGGCTGAAAACGAACGCGCCGTCAAGGTTACCGGCGGCGAAACGTTCGGCGAACTTCTCGCAGAAGGCATCGAATTTGACGTCAAGGATGCCGGTGTCGGTCAGATTGAGGCATTCCTGAAGGGGGCTTCCAAGAAGTGCGAAGGCAATGTGGACATTGTCGCAATCGACATCAACAACATTCCCAAACTGCCAGCCGGAAAGAAATACGCCGTCTACGAAAACGGCACCCAGATGCGCGACACCCTGAATCAGAGCGGATTCAACTTCACCGGCTTCAATCCGGCCTCCTCCAGAGAAAAGCCCGATGTTCTGCTCGTTACATGCGCCTTCCCGAATCCCTCCGCCATTCGCGCCAACAACTTCTCATCTCCGGCAGGTCAGGTCGGAAGCGTGGATGTTACCTACCTGATTGACGGCAAGGAAATCGTGAAACGCTCCTCCAGACGTCTGGAATTCCAGTATCCCGACGGAACACCGCCGGATCCCGAAGTCAATGTGAATGCAGGCTTTACCGTGCGAATCGAAGGCAGCTACATCCCCCAGGGAACAGGCACGTATCTGTTCCGTCTCGATGGTCCCACCGTCGCCGGCGATCAGCTGAAATTCACCATGGACGGCAAAGAACTGAAAATCGCCGATGACGGCTCCGTCAGCGTGAATCTGGAACAGGGCAGAAATGTGCCGTTCGTGATTACCATGACCAAGAAAAAAGCACAGGGACTGCGCGTTCTCTGCTTCACACCGGGCAGAGGCACTTATGCAGATGTCAGCAGTGTCCTGAATCTTGCAAAATCCGGCACGGAAGTTGTTCTGCTCGCCAACGCAGTGGACTGGGCTCCCTCCATTGCCGCCGCCGGTGGACTGAAATTCCAGGGGTCTTTCCGTCTCGGCAACAACTGGGTCGGCGGTCAGTACTTCTGCAAGAATCACCCCGTCTTCAACGGCTTTGCGAAGCCCGCTGTGCTTGACTTCGCATTCGACAGCCTCGTGTCCAATCCGCGCACTGGCATCATCATGGAAGGAAAGGAAGAACTGATTGCCGGTGCATGGCACTCCCTCGGATGCCGCCTCGGTACGGCAATCGGACGAGTTCCGACCGGATCAGGAGCAATCACCTACTCCACGCTGGGAATCGACAACAGCTACAGAAACAATCCGACAGCCCGCAAACTGCTCTACAACCTCATTGAGTACGTTTCCGGCAAATAAAATCGGATTCTTCCAATCAAGCCCGTCAGCTCCCGTTTGTCCAGTGCAAGCGGGAGCTTTTTCATTTCAGCATGAGGTACTTCATTCCCGTTTTTTTCGTATTTTTTCTTGACATTGAGCAAAAGAGCAATTATAGTATTGGAAATGCAGATTATTTGACCATGCGGATGTGCGATTTGAGTGTATTTGCAGGGGACGGTAAATGCTTTGACCGGATGCTTTCTGTGATTTGCCGAATATTTCACAGGCAGACGGGGAAATTGAGTTTTATCATTGGAACAGATTTCAAAACGGAGATTTTGATGAACAACAAACAAAATAAAAGCCACATCCGATGGCTGCTTGAAGAAATTCCGGCGCTGAAATCGACGGGCATTCTGGACGAACTTCATGCAGAACAGCTTCAGGCGCACTATTCGCCCATGCTTGCGGAAGAAAATCATTTATCCTACAGCAAATTCATGATTTTCCTGTACCTGATCGGAGCAGTCATGATTGCGGGCGGGGTTCTGCTCCTGACTGCCCATAACTGGGACACCATGCCGAACTTCATTCGTCTGGCAATTACGTTTGTTCCGCTGATGATTGCGGCGGTCTTTTCATTCCACACGCTTTTTGCCAAATGGGAGTCTTCAGTTCAGCGGGAATCATCTGCGATTCTGACGGCGGCGGGGATTGCCTCTCTGCTTGCACTCGTGTCGCAAATCTACCATATTCATGGCGAACTTGAGTCCTTCGTGGCATACTGTCTGTTCTTCACGGTGCCGCTGTCCCTGCTGTTTGACAGTCGTCTGCTTTGCTTCATTTCCACCATCGGACTGCTCATTTGCACAGGAGATAATTTGTTTCATTTCGTCTCCCCGGAATTCAAGACCGCACAATGGTTCTCGATTGTGCTTCTGCTGCCCTATATCATCCGCTGTCAGCTCAGAAATCCGGGATTTTTCATGGACTGCGCCTCGTGTACCTATCTGTCAGCATTGCTTCTGACGCTTCTGACTCTTTCGAGAAAATCCGGGAGCGATGCCGAATGTCTTATCCTGTTTACGGTGCTCGCATCCGCACTGTGGGCAAACGGAATTTCCCGCTGGGCAGCCCGTCCGTCTCCCGGAAACGGCATCAATCCACAGCTGATTCTGCCGTTTTTATATTCCACCGTGCTCTATATCGTGATTTCCATAACAGGTTGGGATTTTGGACGCAATGTCCTGTTAAACGCCATGCACGACGGCGTATATGTTATCGCGTTTGCGTTTTACATTTCGATTCAGATTCTGTGCATCATGCGCAAGCCGTCCCTTGCCCACATTGCGCCGGTTCTGCTGACGGTCTTTATGATTATCTGTCCGCTGATTTGCGGTCATCATGACACCGCTGCCATGATTGTGAGCACAGTTTTCATGCTGGGCTCGTCTGCGGCATTCTTTGTCCATTCCCTCAGAAAAGCCGATTTGATGTTCCTGTTTTTCGGCGAAATCCAGCTTTTCACCCTTATCAGCTACCACTTCTTCAATACGGACTGGTCAATTCTGACGCGAGCCATTGTCTTTATCATCACCGGATTTGTTTTCATCTTCATCACGCGTTTGATTGTGAAGTATTTCCGCAAGCAGGGAGGAACTGCACATGAATAAGTTTGCAAAAATCCGCATCGCTCTTTACGCCTTCATTCTTTTACTGGGGATTATCTGCCCCGTCTGGCAAATTATCCGCATGGAGCAGGCAGAAGGGGCGGTTACAATGCGTTTTCAGGTGAAAGGCTACGATCCGGAAGACGTCTTCCGCGGAAAATATCTGAGGTTTTCGATACCGATGAATTACGCCGGCAGCTTCTCGGACGAAGCCACTGCCATCCGCCGGACTCCCGTGGTTTATGCGGTTCTCGGCACCGACGGGAAAGGTTTTGCAACCGTCCTGCGCCTTGTTTCCGAAATCGAAGAAGGAAACACCTGCCTGAAACTCGAATCCCGTCATTACCCGTTTAACCGTTTCTTCATCAATGAAGATGATGTCGGGATTGCAGAAATACTGTTGAGAATCGCAGCAGAAGAAGAGCAAGCCGTCCTCAGCGTTTCGATTCTTCCAAACGGCGATTACAAAGTCAATGACCTCCTTCTGAATGAAATACCCGTTTTGCAGCTCGTGGAAAGGGTGCGGAATGAATCCTCCGCATCAGGACAAAAAACCGAAGATTTTCTCAGAAATGAAGAGAAACTGCGCGAGATTATGGGCATTCAGCACCGGCAGCATGAGGAAACTCCGACGCAAAACTTATAGAAAATCTTAAGCCCGCCTGTAATCCATGGAATCACCAGAAGAATCAAACAACAGTTCCGGCAAGGACCTTTGAAATCAACTCAATTTCCAATATTCACCCAAAGCCGTTTTCAAAGCTCGCGGCATGTATCCCCGCCAATCTCACTGGCTTTGAAATCGGCTTGCAAGAAAGGCACATCATGAAACACCTTGCATTCGCATTCACACTTGCGGCAGTGTCTGTACTGTCATTTTTTACAGCATGTACATCACTCCCGACCGCCTCGAAATCGCGTCTCGAAGTCAGCGAAGAAGATTTCGGCGCATACCTGCTTGTCTATTTCAAGGACGAAACGCATTCCCTGTATTTCGCCATCAGCAGTGACGGCTATACGTTCACGGACGTGAATAACGGAAATCCGATTTTCGACGGCAAAAACCTCGCCGAACAGAAAGGTGTGCGCGATCCTTTCATCGGGCGCGGTCCTGACGGCTTCTACATGGCTCTCACCGACCTGCATATTTTCGCACAGCGCAGCCGCATCCGCGATACCCAGTGGCTTCACCCGCAGGAAGAATACGGCTGGGGCAACAACCGGGCTCTCGTCCTGATGAAATCAAAAGACCTGATCAACTGGTCCGTCAGCGATTACCGCCTCGATCAGGCATTCCCCGAAGAATACGCCGAAATCGGATGCTCGTGGGCTCCTGAAATCATCTACGACCCCGAAAAAGACAGCATGATGGTCTATTTCACCCTGCGCATCAAAAACGGAAAAGAACGCCTCTACTACGCACACACCGACAAGGATTTCACGAAATTCATCGAGAAACCGCAGCTGATCGGCATGAAGGCCCCCGAAGAAAAAACCTATATCGACGGCGATATTACCCACGCAAACGGGAAATATTACATGTTCCTGGCATCCAACGGCATCAAGCTGGCTGTCTCCGACCATCTGCGCAACGGCTATGTGTACGACGACAAAACGATTGTTACCGGAGAAGGCTCCTGCGAAGCTCCGAACGTGTGGAAACGCATCGGGACAGACAAATATGTGCTGATGTATGACAATTTCCAGCCCATGCCGAATGAAATGGCATTCCAGGAAACCACCGATTTCAAGACATTTACGCCGCTGGGTCGCTTCAACAAGGGCGTCATGAAAACTACAAACTTCCGCGGTGCCAAGCACGGCGCAGTCATCCCGCTGACGAAATCCGAAGCACAGCAGCTCGCCGCACACTGGAAAGTCGAAAAGTATTGATATAGAACGTATTCAAATGTCAATTCTTTTGTTGGATGATTTGTGAAATCAGCATCTTTTTCTCATTTGAACGGATTCCTCAAAGTCATTGGCGGAAAGATTTGATAAGGATTTTGCACATTTGCTAGGGATAGTTTGAGGTGGCTGCGAGGAAAGTAACTTCCGAAAACGTTCTCTCGGCAAATGACGAAGAAAATTTCAAAGCTCTTGGCAGGACTTTTGAATTTAGCTCATTTGATTGGTGAGTGAAATCATCAATCAAATGAGATTTCACGGGATGCAGCCAAATAATTTGCTCCATCCGCGCTTTTCAATTTGATTTTTGGAAGAAAAGAAGTATATTATAAGTGCGTTTTTCGGTACGGAGTGCAGAACTGCCGTTCCGATATGGATTGGATCCGTAGCTCAGTGGTTAGAGCGGAGGTCTCATAAACCTTTGGTCGCTGGTTCGAGCCCGGCCGGATCCACCATTTTTTTGCCCTTTTTTCGGGTTTTTTCACCTCAAAACCGCTTTTTTCGGTCTTTTCAGCTTTTCCCCATTACAATGCCGTACAATGCCGTTTTTATGCGTTTTTTTGGAAAATTTACCGAATGATTTCACCTCAAAACGCCATTGTCCCAGCTGGGGACAAACAAGACGGATTTCCCGAAAATTACCGAAAATCGCCCCTTCTTTTTATCCATACCTGCTGTCTTGTCGCAATTATACGGAATGAACTGAAACTGAATCAATCTATGAGCTTCTTCAGATACTGGGAATCTCGCTGACGGACAAAACTCCTGTGCGGGAGTTATTTGAAAAGCGGAAAATGGATGATCTTGATGCCAAAACTACACTTTTTATACTTAGCTTGCTTGACAAATAGAAAATTTAAGCGTATTTTATTGGGACATTAGTGATTAACTTCATTAAACCATACTCACAAAACTGAATCAGGAGGCCATACCATGACACAAAATGAACTCATCCAAACTGTAAAATCCTTAATCTCGGCCCACTCTTGCTGTCAGGAACTCAAACTCGCCGGACAAAAGTGGCTTGATTCAATCGGAACTCCCGCAGAAAAAGCTGCCGCCGAGGCTCTGCTTCAGGAGGTCAAAGACGACATTTGCACGATTGATCAGGAAATCGGATTTTTCGATTCACCTCTCGCAGTCCAATATTTCGGCGAGGAGAAAGCCAAAGAACTTTCTCTGCAAGCTCACAAAGACAAAGAAGCAGGTGCGGTCTGGTGCAATTGCGATGCTTGTGCGATGTGCAAACTCATCATCGACAATGCAGCTCAGCTCGTTTAACCTTAATGTTCTGATTTCAAAAAGTCATTGACGGAAAGATTTTGGAAGAAAATTCGCGCAGATGTCAGGGACATGTTTGAGGCGCTGCCCGAAACGCCGCCACCGAAAACGCTTTTCGACAAAGCCGGAAAGCATCTTTATGTCCACGCGAATCTTTTGAAATTACCTCATACCCTCGAAATCAGTTTGAAAACCATAGTCCCCTGCTGTATATTATAATAAAAGGAAAACGGCTTCATTGCCTCGCGCATCGTTTCTGATGGAAATCGCTCTGTCTGAAAACAAAAATGGATCAGTTTTCCGCCTCAGGCACACGTTCTTTTCACCTCATAAAGCATTTCTCTCAATCATCCAATAACCGGAGATATTTCATGAAAATCACCGACGATATCCGATACATCGGAGTAAATGACCATCAGGTCGACCTCTTCGAAGGACAATATGTCGTTCCCAACGGCATGGCGTACAACTCCTATGCCATTCTTGACAGCAAAACCGCCATTATGGACACGGTTGACCAGCATTTCACCCACGAATGGCTGGACAACATTCACAAAATTTTCGGAGACAAAGCCCCTGATTATCTGATTGTTCAGCACATGGAACCCGACCATGCGGCCAATATCGGCGTCTTCATGAACCTCTACAAAACGACCACCATCGTTTCTTCGGCGAAAGCATTTGCCATGATGCAGAATTTCTTCGGCACTGAATTTGAAGACCGCCGCATTGTGGTTGCCGAAGGCGATACGCTTTCCCTGGGCAAACACACGCTCGCATTTGTTGCGGCTCCGATGGTTCACTGGCCTGAAGTCATTGTTACCTACGATACCTGCGACAAAGTGCTGTTCTCCGCCGATGGTTTCGGCAAATTCGGTGCGCTGGATGTTCAGGAAGACTGGGCGTGTGAGGCACGCCGCTATTTTATCGGCATCGTCGGCAAATACGGTGCTCAAGTTCAGGCTCTCCTCAAGAAAGCAGCCGGACTTGACATTCAGATCATCTGCCCGCTCCATGGCCCGATTCTCACGGAAAATCTCGGCTACTACCTCAATCTCTACAATATCTGGTCTTCCTACGATGTGGAAAGCGAAGGCATCGTCATCGCCTGCACTTCGGTCTACGGTCATACCAGGGCAGCCGTCGATCAGCTGGTCGAAAAACTGAAAATCAAAGGTGCTCCGAAAGTTGTTGTCCATGATTTGGCCCGCACCGATATGGCGGAAGCCGTGGAAGACGCGTTCCGTTATGGCAAACTCATCCTTGCCACGACCACCTACAACGCCGAAATCTTCCCGTTCATGCGCACGTTTATCGAGCATCTTACCGAACGCAACTATCAGAACCGCATGATTGGTCTGATTGAAAACGGCAGCTGGGCTCCCTGTGCGGCAAGAGTAATGCACGACCTGTTCAACCGTTGCAAAAACATCCGTTTTACCGATACCACGGTCCACATCAAATCGGCTCTGAATGCAGAAAGCTCCGCACAGCTTGAATCCCTCGCGGATGAAATGTGCCAGGGCTACAAGAATATGCAGGAAACCACCGCCGTCAAGAACGACCTGTCTGCGCTTTTCAACATCGGCTACGGTCTGTATGTCATCACATCCAAGGATGAAAACGGACGCGATAACGGATTGATTGTCAATACCGTCGCTCAGCTCACCAATACACCGAACCGTGTCGCTGTTACCATCAACAAACAGAACTATTCCTATCACGTCATCAAGCAGACCGGCATCATGAATCTGAACTGCATTTCTCAGGATGCTCCGTTTGCACTCTTTGAACGCTTCGGCTTCCAGTCTGGACGCACGGTTGACAAATTCGCCGGTATGGAAATCTGCCGTTCCGACAACGGGCTTGTATTCCTGACCCAGCACGTCAATTCGTTCCTCTCGCTGAAAGTCGAAAACTACATCGATTTGGATACTCACGGCATTTTCATCTGCTCCATTTCGGAATCCCGCGTTCTCTCCAAGGTCGAAACCATGACTTACACCTACTATCAGAACAATGTGAAGCCGAAACCTCAGACCGAAGGCAAAAAAGGCTGGGTCTGCAAAATCTGCGGCTACATCTACGAAGGCGATGAACTCCCCGAAGATTTCGTTTGCCCCCTCTGCAAGCATGGTGCATCGGATTTTGAACCAATCAAATGAGCTGGCATCAGTTCAGATAATCTGTTCATCTGCGGGACGCGCACCGTTCTGCCGCGTCCCTTCATAAAACAAAAGAATAAATTCAAAAAGGTATCTTTATCCATTCGGAATACAAGTTTTTGGATGTACCCCCACAACGTTTTCGGGCCTTTTGAAGGCGGCTGTATGAACAGCAACCTCGAAAAAAGTACGAAAACCGGACTTTGGACAGGCAAAAACTGTATTCCCAAATGAATTGAGACATCCTCAAAAGAAAGGATATGAAAATGAAGTACGTTTGCAAAGTTTGCGGTTATGTGTACGATCCTGAAGTCGGCGATCCTGACAATGGCATCCCGGCTGGCACGAAGTGGGAGGACATCGCAGATGATTTCGTCTGCCCCCTCTGCGGTGTTGGCAAAGACGAATTTGCTCCTGCTGAATAAGCACACTCATGATTCAGGGTACCTCCGCTGACCTCGGAAGTACCCTTTTCTGTGCTGTTTGCTTTTCAAAAAATACAATCGTCCTTCAGAAAAAAACGTCCTGCATTGTATTCCACTGATCATTCCCCCGTATTTCTCCGTTATGAAAATTCTTCGTCAAACCTTTCCTCTGCTTCTTCTGCTCCCGCTTACCTCGTGTGCTGACTTTTGGCACGATTTGCGCTTTTCCGACTCGAATCCGCCCGATGAAGTTTTGATTCCGGTGGAGACGGCACAGAAAAAAATACTTTCTCAACAGGAAATCACTGAGCTTTTGACCCAGAAACTGATTATGGCGATTTCACGTGCAGGTCTGGACGACATGGAGCTTTCGCCAGCCTCGGAATCCGACAAAATCGCATCCGCAATATGCGATTCTCTGGTTCGGGAAAATATTGTGCGCCGCGGTTCTGCAAATCATCTTCAGGTCAATCTCGAAGCTGTTCCGGGCGAAGCTGTCATTCTTGAAACATCCTCCGGCAAACGTTTGGTCCGTGCCGTTCTTCCGTCCGAAACAACTGGAAACTGATCGGTCATGACACGTGAAGAACGAAATCTCATCCTTCTTGCGGATGATTCCGCACTGATGCAGCAGTGTGAATTGATTATGCAGAAAGGCACTGGAAACGGCGGTCAGAAAATCAACAAAACCTCTTCCGCCGTCCGTCTCCGTCACAAACTCACGGGCTTGGCTGTCGCCGCCAATGAGCACCGCAGTCAATCTCAGAACCGCCACATCGCACTGAATAAACTCCGCCTCAAAACGGCATTCTCCATTCGCACGGCTCCCGATTTCGATTTTTCACTGGAACCTCTCCCCTCCCCCGCCAATGCGTCCCGCCTGATTCCTTGGATTGCAGATGTCTTTGACCATGCCGAATTTTGCGGCTGGGACCTCGTCAATACCGCGTCTTCACTTCACGTTTCCGCCTCAAAACTCGAAAAATCACTTCGTCATTACCCTGATGTTTGGAAAAGCTGGTGCGAACACCGCAACGCTCTTTCCCCGGACAAACCGGTCCCTTCCGCCCCTGCAGAATAAATCTCCCTCCCTCACGAAAATTCAGCGTAATATCTCCCGTCATTCACCCATGGGGTCATGACCAGATAACACGTCTTGCCGAACAGCATTTTCGCAGGAATCCGCCACGGTCTCCCGTCGTAGAAACAGTCCGCAATCAGTTCGCCGTCGGCGTAGATTTGTCCGTTGTCAAACCGGTACGGCACATCAATCATCCCCTCTGTCGAGCTGACATCAATTGACATCCATATTCGCGGCGCATTCTCCCGCCCCAACTCCAATTCAGCCTCATATTCTGCCGGAATTTCAAATGCCGCCCCGGCAAGTTCACTGAAAACAACCGTCGCATTTTCTTCCGTTTTCAAGCCTGTTTTCATACTGAGCCATCCCCGCTCCGTCCACTGCTGCACCTCGAATCTTCCCGTCCGCACAGCGTTCAATTTCCCGTCTTTCAGGTACAAATCGCATCCATCCTCCCCCAGATACACAGTCCCGTCAAGTTTACGCAAATACTGCGCTTCATTCCACGTCAATGTAACGATTCTGCTGTCTCCCGCCTCGAAAACACATTCACGTCCCGCGTGTTCCACATAGACTGACTTCTCCCGTCCGCTGAATTGATACTCCGCCGGTATCCCCGGAATCTCCGCGAAAAAGAAGGTCTTCCCATCACGGCACAATGGCTGCGCCGTTGCATATTCCAGCTCTATCCCCTCCAGTTTCATCCTGAACGGCAGAAAAAATGCCGTTTCGCCGCACACGTCAATCGGCGGGAATACCACCCCTGCCCCCGTATCAATCACCGCTCCTGAAACATCTTCCAGCGGATAAAGTCTCTGATAGTGATTGACGAAAACAAAGCCCCGCCGCCCGTCTGTCCGCATGGCGCATCGCAGAGTCGTTCGATCCTCCACATCAATTTGCACTGTCTGGAATGCGGGAGAAAGCACGGCGAAGTCCGCCTGAAAATCAGCCAGGAATAAATGGAGCAGATTCAAAAGCCGGTAATGTCCCCTCACCTCGCCGTATTCCGAAAGCGGCGCACCATAATCATAGTTCAGAATCGGATAATCATTCGGATATCCTGTCGCACGCGATTCCTGCAAGCCTCCTCCGCCCCGCGCAGTCTTGTTGGTCCCTCCGTGATACACATAGTATCCCGGCAGATTATTCCCGCATCCCAGCGTAACCAGTGCCGCCGCATACACATCCATCGGCTTGACCGCATAACGCCTGTGATGGGTCGATTGCAGACCGCCGCCGAGCTCGCAGGTCAGAAAAGGATAACGATGATAGGGCAGCTGCCACTCTCCCTCTGCCACGCGCATTGAGCTTAAATCCGCCCCGACCGCGCTGTCGTTCCGGTCTTCCAGAAAGAAATACCGTGCCGGGGGATGCTTCATCTTTTCCACGCCCTCCGCCCACGGCGCATCGCAATACCCCGCGAAAACCGGAAGAACTCCGTCCAGAGGAATTTTCGCGCCTCGCGCACGGTTCCACCCGGTAACCGTCCACAAAGGTGCATCAATCCCGCATTCCTGCGCAATCTTCTTCAGTTCACTCAAATGTGCGGCATCATCCGTCAGTTCATTTTCCACCTGTACGCCGATGATCGCCCCGCCGTCTTTCCAGAACATTCCCCCCAGCTGTTCCCCGTACTGACCGAAAAGCCGCCTCACGATTTTCAGATACGCTGCATCATTTGACCTCAGTTTCATCCCGTCTTTTTTAAGCAGCCAGTCAGGAAATCCGCCGTTTCTGCATTCACCGTGACACCATGGCCCGATCCGCACAAAAACATCCAGTCCTGCCCGTCCGCATTCGTTCACAAAACTCCGGACATCACGGTCTCCGCTGAAATCAAATACCTCCTCTTCCTCCTCGTGATAAATCCAGAACAAATACGTTGAAACCACCGTGATTCCCCCCGCCTTCATCTTCGCCAGTTCTTCCCTCCAGCTCTCCCGTTTCGCCCGCGAAAAATGATATTCTCCCATCACGGGAACCCATGGCTTCCCGTCCCGTACAAGATAACGGCTGTTGACCTCTGTTGTTTTCCCATCCGCGCGCGCCCCTCCGAGATTGAGATGCCCGCTCAGAAATGGATATTCCACAGCCCGCTTGAACTGAATTTTCATCATATTTGCTCCGTTGCTCTGACTGTTTCGCAGTGCAATCCGCTTGACTGTTTGCTCATCGCGTACTGCAATATTTTTAATCATGGCAGTTCAGGATTTTTGAACCATTCATCATCCGAAATAAAACCTTTGCGGATAAATTCACTCAAATGCCGGGGCGCCCGGATGCGGAACTGTGTTGCGACTTTTGATTTGACGCGGTACCCAACGGAATTAATCATATCCGGATTGTAGTATTCCAGCTCACGCGGAACCAATCTTGTCTCTTCCTGACAAACTGTTGAGAATTTCTTAATAGTTGCCTCACCGTTGCGTCCGGCATTATCCATCAGGTCATCTCCGGTCATTCTGTGGTTGTATACATTAGTTCTAAAGAATATACCCTGTTTTTCCGCGATGTCAAGTAAAATCGACTATTTCCCGAAAATTTATCGGCATGATCTGAAATAGCGCCCCCCTCTGCACGCTCAGTCCGACCTCATTTCACCCTCATTTTTTCGATTCGGGATTAAGGTTCCGTCGTGAGCAGTCCCCCCCTCGACTTCTGCTTACGTTCAATTCTCTCCGGACCTCATAATGCACCAAAAGGACTGTATCTCATTAAAACTGCTCTGCATCATACACGTTTTATCGTTCTTTTTGCTTTTCAACGCCTTTCATAACTGCTTTATTTTAAGTCAGATAAAGAAAATTCAATCCTCATCGAGCAAAAAAAGGATCAGATTGAACCGGTGTAAGTGATTCATATTTAAGCAAGATATAAAATACCTCAAAACACAAGATAAATTACCTTGATTTTTGAGGGACTTTATAAATTATTAACAATCAGTATAATAGAGCAGAATAAAAAATCATTTCATCTGCTCATATTTTGCTTATCTTTTTATAACTATACTATTTTCAACAATTTACAGAATTGAAAATCATGCAGAATACGTGCGACCCCCGAAAATTGCGGTACCAATTCGTACCATTGTGGCACCTTCTGCTATGGCTTGAGGGTAATCACGACTCATTCCCATGGACAATTCAGGCAATTTGACCTCAAATTGAGCTTGCAAACGGTCGCGCAGATTCCGCAAATCAGCAAAAACACGGTGCAGCTCCGCATCCTGCGCATCCATCGGAGCCATCGTCATAAGACCTTTTATTTCAACATATTCCATCGATAAACCGCGTTCCAGAGTCTGCTTCAAATCATCCACGGAACGGAATCCCGATTTATTTTCTTCGCCGGAGTTTACTTCGAGTAAGATGTTGATTTTCTTTTGATTTACAGATGCCGCTCTGCCGATTTTCTCCAGAAGATGCAGAGAATCAACAGAATGTATCCAATTCGCCAGCAAAACTGCTTTAACTGCTTTATTTGACTGGAGTTGCCCAATCAAATGCCAGTCTGCGGAAGCCGGCAGTACAGGGACTTTCTCCGCAAGCTCCTGCACACGGTTTTCACCGAAGCTAACTTGTCCGGCTGCAATGGCTTCCGCAATATCCGAAGCAGGGAAAGTCTTGGATACCGCGAGCAG
>DCIG01000079.1:51572-63038 GCA_002315855.1 Lentisphaeria bacterium UBA1732
GTGCGGATTTGCGTCAGATGTTCAGTAATCAGAGACATTCAGAACAACTCCAGCTGCACGGGCTGAGCTTGAGGAGCATCCTTATCAGCAGCGGGTGCGGACATATCTTTTTTATTCGTTGCAACATCTTGATTTTCAAGATGAAAGCAAGAGAAGACATCATTTTCGGGAGGAGCAATCCGGTCGACATCACGAACGATGCCGGCCAGTTCGAGGTCATCTGCAATCGAGCGTATGCGATTGAAATCAGGGGATTTGCGGGTGAAAATACGGTCGTCCCATTCTGCTCCCTGAGGCGGATTCACCAGCAACTCTATGAGTTTCACGTTTTTGCGCAGGAGGTCGGAACTACCGCAGATTTTACATCTAAGCGTATCTTTTTCAATGCTTTGCGGATTATTCAACATTGATTCGATGCAGCCGCAGTCATGAATGAGTCTGGCGGCCGTTTTTGGTCCAACCCCCTCAATTCCGGGGATGTTGTCGGCGCTGTCGCCAATCAGGGCGAGGTAGTCGACGATGCGTTCCGGGGGAACGCCGAACTTAGCCTCCACGCCGGAGACATCGCGCAGCTCAAACCCCTTGCCGTCATGGGAGGGGATCAGCATGGCGACCCGGTCATTGACCAGCTGCGCCAAATCCTTGTCCGCGGAAATGATGCGGAACTCGCGGTGAGGGAACGCGCGGGTCAAGGCGGAAATCAGGTCATCAGCCTCCCATGCCTCCTGCTCCATGAAGCGCCATCCGAACGCCTGAATCAACTCCCGAATCACAGGAATCTGTTCCTTTAATTCGGGAGGAGCAGGCGGGCGGTTCGCCTTGTAGTCCGGCGCAAGGGAAGTCCGATGAACGGGCTTGCCGAGGTCGGAGACGAACGCGCCGTCATAATCAGGAAATTCCGCATGAAGTTTCAGCAGGAATCGAGCCATCGCGAAAACGGCGTTGGTCGGTCTGCCGGATTTGGTTGTGAGGGAGCGCACCGCGTAGAAAGCGCGGTAAATCTGCGCATACGTATCAACAAGCAGGATTCTGTTCATGCGGGATACCGGGTTGAGGGGCGAATGAAATTATCTGACGTTGATGACGGGCTTATCGTAATCAGCGGGGGGAACGAGCCCGAGGAGGACCATGCAAGTGGAGGCGATGGAACTGATACCGAGGCCTTCATTCAGTTTGGAGCTGTCATAGTCGTTTTTAAATTCGGGGTCGAAGAGGATTGCGGGGACGGGGTTGAGGGAGTGGCTGGTTTTGCGTTTCGGGTTGCCTTCCTTGTCCATCTTCACCGCGCCGGACTTGTCATGTTCAAACATATCATCGGCATTGCCGTGGTCAGCGGTAACGAGCATGACGCCGCCGGCATTCTTCACACTGTTGTAAATGCGTTCGAGGCAGATGTCAAGAGCGGCCATCGAGGTCTGGACGGCCTGATAAACGCCGGTATGGCCGACCATGTCGCCATTGGGGAAGTTCAGACGGATGAACTGAAATTCGTTGTTGTCAATCGCCTGACAAACGCGGTCGGTGATGAGAGCGCACTGCATCCAGGGACGCTGTTCAAACGGAACGATGTCGGACGGGATTTCGATGTAAGTTTCGAGCTTGTCATCGAATTTTCCGGTGCGGTTTCCGTTGAAGAAGTAGGTAACATGACCGTATTTCTGGGTTTCGCTGATTGCGAGAGAGGTAATGCCGGTGGCACAAAGGTATTCGCCGAGGGTCTTGTCGATTTCCGGGGGATTAACGAGGAAGCGGGACGGCATGTGAGCATCGCCGTCGTATTCCATCATACCGGCATAGAAGACATCCGGCTTCGGTCCGCGGTCAAATTCGGAGAGCGAATCAGCTTCAAATGCCTTGCTGATTTCGAGAGCGCGGTCGCCGCGGAAGTTGTAGAAGACAACCGCATCGCCGTCCACGATGGGACCGACGGGGGACTTGCCGTCTTCGGAAATGACAAACGGGGGGAGATCCTGGTCAATGGCACCCGTTTCCCTGCGGAGCGTTTCGACGGCTTCGTGAGCGGACTTGAAGAAGCGGCCTTCGCCTTTCACATGGGTTGCCCAGCCTTTGCGGACCATATCCCAGTTGGCATTGTAACGGTCCATGGTGATGACCATACGGCCGCCGCCGGAAGCAAGACGGCAGTCCATGCCATCGGTATTGAAATCATTCAGGAACGCTTCAAACGGGTCAATGTAATCGAGTGCGGAAGTTTCGGGGACATCGCGGCCATCGAGGAGAGCATGAATGCGAATCTTTTTGACGCCTTCCTTCTTCGCCTGCGCCAACATGCCTTTCAGGTGGTTCAGATGGCTGTGGACGTTGCCATCCGAGAACAGACCGATGAAATGGAGCGTACCGCCCTTTTTTGCGGTTTTGATGAGCTGTTTCCAAGTTTCGCCCTGAAACATGCGTCCGCTTTCGATGGCGGCGGAAACGAGTTTGGCGCCCTGTTCAAAGACGCGACCGCACCCCATGGCGTTATGACCGACTTCACTGTTGCCCATATCGGCATCGCTGGGCAGACCGACGGCGGTACCATGAGCTTTCAGAGTGGTCATCGGGAGTGTGGACATCATCTTATGCAGGAACGGGGTATTGGAATCGAGAACTGCATCGCCTTCTTTGTATTTGCCAATGCCGACACCGTCCATAATGACAAGGACAACGGGACCACGGCGGGTTTGGAACGCATTATTTTTTTTCAGGGCTTCGAGCATGAATGACCTCCATTCGTCGAAAAGTTGGGTATGAAAATAAGAGAAAAAATGATACAGAGAGAACGACCGGAAAACATTCGGGCGTATCTTATTAATATATCACGCGGGAGAGGCAGTTGCAAGTCAAGGGGAGAAAAAAGGTGAACAAGAAATGAATCAAAATGATAAAATGACGCATCTCCCAAAACAAAGAGGGAAGAAGGAAACTACTATTTCAGTACATCATTCTGTTTTTTAAGTAATTCACACAGATTCTCAAAAGAAAATTTATACTTCTCTTCTATTTTTTTTAAGAAAACGCCAATATTAGAGCCAAGGTTATTGTAAATATCAGGGAAATCAGTCTTAAATGCCTGTTCAACATATTTCATTGCATAGGAAATATTCGGTGCATAGAATGTAGAAAAAGCATTTGAGCTAATCTTTTTATTCTGGGACGTGTGTACGGATATGAAATTACTCATATATGAATGCTTGTCCGTTACCCTTTTATTTTCAATAGCTTTTGCAGTATCCAAAGGAGTAATTGAACCATCTTTTTCTTTGGAATGCACATCTTTCAAATGCAAATAAAGCCAAAACTCGAAACAAGGATTTGACATACAGAGCTCAATATTCTTGTTATTCTCATTACGAATTGATTCAATTTCATCCTTAGAATGAGAAGGACAAGTACAATCACAATCAAAAACAACAGCAAAACTATCCAAATCATTATTACATTCTTTAAGAAAATGACGATACTCTATATCAATTCCTAAAGAAAACAATATTTTCTTCAATAAATTAAAACGGACAGATTTTTTTAATTCAAAAGGAGATGAAAAGAATTCTTCAAGAATTTGAATACATTCATTTTTTGAAAATTCGTTACCACTTTTATTTTTTTTATTAATCTGATTCACTAAATCATCTGTTAACGTCTTTTTATAATCAAATGTTCGGCTCTCCACTAAATAATTATAAATTTTACGAGGAGTATTCTCTCCTTCATCATGCTGCAAAGTATGAAAATTAATTTTCACATCAAATTTTTTTAAGAAAGTATTCAAATGACTGAAATAACATTTTTCAGTTTTGCCTTCCATAGACAAAATTATAAAACGCATAGGATCTTTTTCTTCCTTGGGACGAACAAGCATTAATCTACTATTCAAACGATTTTGATCACGAAATTCGCTATTAATCATTTGGACAATCCTCTATTTTCATTATTTTCGAAGAGATCATTAAAAACAGGCAAAGCACCATAACGCCCTAAAAGATAATCTTTTCTCAAAGATTCTTTACAAATTTTCTTATAATCAGAAAGAGGATAGAGATGAGATACATTCTCTTTATCTCTTTCCACAAACCAAATCTCATCGTGACGGATTACATCCGCATTCAACAAGTCATCATCATGCGTCGTAACAATTAGCTGAGAATTATGTCTTTTATTCATACTATAAAACATTCGAACAAATTCAAGAGTAGCTTTCGTATGAAGGCTCCGATCCAGTTCATCAACGATAATAACTCTACCTGCTGTTTTTTTCAAAAACTGCAATAACGGAAGGAAATCAAATAGTCTTCGTGTTCCATCTGATTCATCCTGTAAATCAAAAGGAACATCTGAATCGCCATGGAAAGCAACAATTTTATTAACTATAATTTTATCATTTTCATAATAAATCTGATACATTTTCCCGTTATTATTAAGAAAGATTTTCTGATTGGAAGATTTAGAAAGAGAAGATAAAATATCTGAACGAAGATTTTCTCGAATTTCTTCAGGAATATTCTCGAAAAATTTTTCAGTAGGAATCTTTAAAACACTTAATTTTTCAATTCCCGTATCAAAATGTTTCAACCAATCAGAAAAGGTTTTTCGAGCGTCATCACTAGTTGAATAAGATGGAATTCCAGAATAATGAGTTTCCGGGAAAATAATCAACAAACGAGACAACCATTGAAAAACATCATAAAACTTATTGGAAAAATGTTTTGGGTCATTAGGACGATACCTTTTGGCAACATAATGAAGGAAAAAAGAGTTAAGAAAACCAAAATTTGAAAAATCGTTTTTGTAAAAGTTAAAGAGTTCCTTTTCTTCTTTTTTCAGTTTAATTTCAGAGTCTATTTGACAATATGTTGTTATTAGAGTCTGATCCTTTTCTTCCTTCAGACGAGAAAAAATACAAGTTTCCTTATTGTTTTTATTCAACATATATAGCCATTCTCTCTCAATTTCGCGAGTAATGTAATTAAGAGAAAAACCATACGAATAAAATTTTTTATTAACAAAGATATCGAATTGAAAAAATCCAACATTATTTTCTTTATTTTTACAACAGAGAAGAAATTTATCAGAAGAAAAATCTGTAGAATCCAACTCGCCTTTTGAAACGATATTCCGCGCAAAATTTAAGGCTCTAATAAAATTCGATTTACCTGCCGCATTTGCGCCAAAGATGTAAGAACCACATAACACATTTACACCGTTTTGAATTTTGGCAAGATGATCTTCATGCCCTGTATCTTTTCCAGCAATCATGCTAAATTCAGTACGATCTCTGAAAGACTTAAAATTTTCGCATGTAAAACGGATCAGCATAGTACTCTCCTTTATTGCTTTTTGGGCAGAAATATCGGGCAAAAACTTTTGCGGAAACATACCCAAGCATTAAAAAATTAACGTTCTGCAAAAGCCTACATAGACTTGTTACTATAGCATACTATCTCCAAAAAGCAAACGATTTTTATGAGAAATCATCAATTTTCAAATGTGGTGCCACTTCTCTAAGTAAACCCACAGGGCAAAAAAAGAAAGCCGTGCATTTTCCTCTAAGTGCTCCAAATGAGATAAAAGCGAATTATCAAGAATAAAATGGAACTATTTTAATTGATTTCAAGAAAAGAAGTGATATATTATTTAAAAGAGTAAAAAACAAAAACTTTCGGGGTATTTGACAATAAACCAAAAACTCCCTAACAAGAAACCGAATTATGATCAAGAGCATACTACTGACCGGCGTAGGAGGGCAAGGTGTCCTATTTTCCGCCGGAATCATCGCATCCGCCGCAGAGTCGGCAGGCTACAACGTTACAACGAACGAAATTCACGGGATGGCTCAACGCGGGGGGTCCGTTACAGCGCAAGTGAGATTCAGCGACGAGGAGGGCGAACTGTCGCCGCTGGCACTGGTCGGGACCGTGGACGTACTCGCATCCATGGAACAAATCGAGGCGCTGCGTTATGCGCACTGGCTGAAAAAGGGGGGTGCAGCCGTCGTGGCCAAAACAGCAGTGATTCCGGTTACGGTAACGAACGGGGAATGCAGTTATCCCAATGACGTGGAAGAACGATTGAACCAGGTATTCGACCATCTGGTTTGGCTGGATTGCGTGGAGCAGGCTCTGAAGATGGGGAACGCGCGACTGTCCAATACGATATTGACTGGGGCGATGGCAAAAGAACTGCCGGAAATCGGAATCGAACACTGGCGCAAAGGCTTACTCGCGAAATTAAAGCCCGGGATGGAAGAAATGAATCTGCAAGCATTTATGAAAGGATATGAACAATGTTCCAATATTTGAACGAAGAGGCGGAGACGCTGAGCCGCGAAAAAATCGAGGCACTGCAGGACGAACGACTGAAACGAATCGTCGCCTACACGGCTAAAAGCAATCCGTGGTACGCGGAACGATTCCGCAAAGCCGGAGTCGATCCGCTGAACTTCGGAGGGATAAAGGAAATTACGAAACTGCCGTTCTGCTCGAAAGCAGACTTCCGCGAACAATATCCGCTGGGAATGTGCTGCGTGCCAAGAAACACGCTGGCAGAAATGCACATGTCCAGCGGATCAACGGGAACCCCCGTGGTCATGCCCTCGACCGCCTACGATTTGAAGCAGTGGGCCCAGTGCATGGGACGGTGTTACGTGATGGCCGGAGCGAAGCGGGGCGACACGTGCCAGATTACACCGGGCTTCGGACTCTTCAACGGAGGTTTCGGATGCTATCACGGAGCAAGAGAAGCAGGGCTTTTCATCGTGCCGACGGGAGCAGGAAACACGACACGCCAAATCAAGCTGGCCCAGGATTTCGGGACGCGGGTCATGGTCAGCGTGGTATCGTACTCCATCCGCATCATGGAACTGCTGAGACAGACAAATCAGGGACTTCCTGACCTGAAAATCGGAATATTCGGAGCAGAATCATTCTCGGCGGAAATGAAAAAGCGCATTACCACGGGGCTTGGAATCGATGCATTCGATATTTACGGGATGACCGAAACAGGCGGCATCGGGCTGGGCATGGACTGCCCCGCGCACGAAGGAATCCACGTGTGGGAAGACCAATACATCGTGGAAGTGGTAGACCATGAGACGGGGGAACCCGTGCCGGACGGAGAATTCGGGGAAATCGTAATCACTTCGCTGAACCGGGAAGCCCTGCCCGTCATCCGGTTCAAAACAAGCGACAGAGGACGCATTCTGACCCGGAAAAAATGCGTTTGCGGGCGGACCCACCTGCGTCTCGACACCATCAGCGGACGTCTGGACGACATGCTGATCATCTCCGGCGTGAACTTCTTCCCGACGCAAATCGAACAATCACTGCTGAAAATACCGGGAGTGCTGCCGAACTACCAAATCATCATCCGCGACCGGCACGGCATCAAGAGCCTGCGCATCAACGTGGAAGCAGAACCGGGCGTAACAGGATTCATGGTGGAAAAACAGCTGAAAGAAGATCTGGGATTCTCGCCGGAAGGCGACATCTACAAGCCGGGAGAACTGCCCCGCAGCGAAGGCAAAGCGAAACGAATTTTCTACGAAACACTCGACGATAACAGCAGCAAAGGAGAAACGAAATGAAAGGAATCGTATCGGATGAAATCCGCGGATATATGGAACACTCGTCCTGGATTCGCAAGATGTTCGAAGAAGGAATCGAGCTGAAAAAGAAATACGGCGATGCCAATGTGTATGACTTCAGTCTGGGAAATCCCGACCTGCCGCCGCCGACACAGGTAAAAAAAGTGCTGGCGGATATTACCGCGAACGTGGACAAGCCATTCTCCCTGGGGTACATGCCCAACGCCGGACTGCCGTCAACCCGCGCGGCACTGGCCGAAAAAGTCAGCCGGGAACAGGGCGTGGAAATCCCGGCCTCCAAACTCATCATCACCTGCGGAGCGGCCGGGGGACTGAACTGCGTTTTCCGGGCGATTTTACAGCCGGGCGACGAGGTGGTGTGCCCCGCGCCGTACTTCGTGGAATACGGGTTCTACGCGGGGAATTACGGGGGGAAACTTGTGTCCGTGCCGTCCAATCAGGATGATTTCTCGCTGGACATCGAAGGATTCCGAGGGGCATTGAACGAAAAGACAAGAGCAGTCATCATCAACTCGCCGAACAACCCGACCGGGCGAATTTACACCGAAGAAGAACTGAACCGGCTCGCCGAAGTGCTGAAAGAACAGAGCGCAAAGAATGAACGTCCCATCCTGCTGATTTCGGATGAGCCGTACCGGTTCCTGAATTTCGACGGGGTGGAAATCCCGTCGCTTTTCCAGCTCTATGACGCGTCCGTGGTCATCGGATCGTTCTCGAAGAATCTGTCGCTGGCAGGGGAACGAATCGGCTATATCGCGGCCGCGCCGAATTTCCCGGATGCACAGGTTTTCATGGCGGCCGTAACGATGACGAACCGCATTCTGGGATTCGTGAACGCCCCGATTCTGGGACAGGAAATCATCAACCAATGCACCGACTGCGAAGTGGATATGAACCGTTACCGCGTCCGCAGAGACCTGATGGCGCAGGTGCTGAGCGATGCAGGCATGGAATATTATCTGCCGCCGGGAGCATTCTACTTCTTCCCGAAGTCTCCGATAGAGGACGATGTGGAATTTGTGAGGATGCTGGTGGCAGAACGGATTCTCGCAGTGCCGGGCAGAGGGTTCGGCATGGCAGGTCATATCCGACTGGCATTCTGCGTCAACGAAAAGACCATCACGGATGCCGCAGAATCCTTCAAACGCGCGATGAACGCGGCGAAAGGATAAGGGACGATGCGCAAGTTACTTACGGGAAACGAGGCAATCGCCCGCGGAGCGTGGGAAGGCGGCGTAACAGCCGCATTCGGGTATCCCGGCACGCCGTCCACAGAAATTCTCGAAAATCTGGTCAAATACGAGGGAGTGTACTGCGAATGGAGCCCGAACGAGAAAGTCGCGCTGGAAGCGGCGGCAGGGGCCTCCATCGCGGGAGCCCGCACCATCGTAACCATGAAGCACGTAGGACTGAATGTGGCCGCCGACCCGCTGATGACCCTGTCTTATGTGGGCGTGAGGGGCGGACTGGTGCTGTGCGTGGCAGACGATCCGGGGCAGCATTCCTCGCAGACGGAACAGGATACGCGGCATTATGCAAGACTGGCGAAAGTGCCGGTGCTGGAACCCGCAAACGCCGTGGAAGCAAGAGCTTTCCTCATGGAGGGCTTTGAAATTTCAGAGAAGTACGGATGCCCCGTCATCCTGCGGACAACGACCTGCGTGGGACACTCCAGAGCCCTGGTGGAATGCGGCGAGGCACGGGACAAAAACAAGACGGAATTCGTGAAAGACCCGACGCATTTCGTGCCGCTGCCGCTGTGGGGACGCAAACTGCGCGTCAAGGTGGAAGAACGGCTCGATGCACAGGCGGCAGACGCGGCAAACCATCCGACACTGAACAAGATTTGGGAAGGCAGCGGGAAAGATCTGGGAATCATCACCAGCGGAATCACGGCGCTGTACTGCAAAGAGATTTTCCCCGAAGCGGGGATACTCAAGCCGGGCTGGGCATTCCCGTTCCCGGATGAGCTGATCAAGAAGTTTGCAGGGGAATACAAGCAAGTGGCGGTGATTGAAGAGGGCGACCCGATTCTGGAAGAACATGTCAAGTCACTGGGCGTGAAATGTTCCGGCAAGGATATTGTGCCGCGATGCGGAGAGCTGACACCGGACAAAATCCATGAAATACGGGGGAAGCTATTCGGCGGGAATGAGCCGCTGCCGCAACCCGTCAAGCAGGCGGAAGGACTGCCGACGCGTCCGCCGGTATTCTGCGCAGGATGCCCGCACCGGGCACTGTTCTACGCGCTGACGAAGTTCGATGTGCTGGTTACAGGGGACATCGGATGCTACAGTCTGGGGGTATTTCCGCCGCTGGGACGGACGGACGTGCTGATTTGCATGGGCGGAGGATTCACGCTGGCGCACGGCATGGACAAGGCAGGCGAAAAGAAGAAAGTGGTGGGAGTGCTGGGCGACTCGACCTTCTTCCATTCGGGAATGACAGGACTGCTGGATGTGGTGTACAACAACGGAGTATCCACACTCATCGTGGTGGACAACACCAGCACCGCCATGACCGGACATCAGGACCACCCGGGCACAGGACGCACCATCATGGGAAATCCCGCGCCGGCAGCCCGAATTGAAGAAATCGCACGTGCCTGCGGGATGAAACGCATTACCGTGGTCGATCCATTCGACCAGCAGAATATTCATGACGTGCTGGAACGGGAAATCGCGGCAGAAGAACCGTCGCTGATCATATCGCGCGCGCCGTGTCCGCTGAACATCCGCCGGATGCCGGGACCGAAACGCGTGATTCAGGCGGATCAATGCAAGAAGTGCCGGGCATGTCTGAAATGCGGATGCCCCGCCATCACAATCAAGGCGGGAGAAGCCCCGAAAATCGATCCGCTGCTTTGCGCCGGATGCAGACTGTGCGAAGGCATCTGCAAATTCGGAGCAATCAAGCCAGAGGCATGATTTTCCGAAAGGAAATCAGCACAAGAAAAAATACAAGACTGTACAGAGCAAAAACCGTACAGTCTTTTTTTGCGAAAAAAATGAGGAGAAAAAGGAGGGGGAAATCAGAACTGATGAGCAAGGAACCAAGTGTAGATTTTGGAATCGACACGAATCCCATCGGCTTCCGCCTGCTTCAGAAACGAGGCAAACTGTGAGGGAGGAACGATAAACGTCTCAATGCTTTCCGAGTCATCAAAATGAGTTTTGAGGTCAGTCTGCGCATCGGGGTCAACTTTCATCATGGCGACATGAATAAATTCCGCGCTGAGACCGGGAGACGTGTAGGCAGACGGGGTGCAATAAGTTACAACGCCGTCATAGCCTGTTTCCTCTTTCAGTTCCCGGACGGCAGTTTCAACGGGGTCTTCGCCGGGATTAATCAGACCGGCGGGAAATTCGTAGACGAGGCCTTCCGTGGGGGGACGATACTGGCGAATGACAATCACACTGCCATCGGGGAAAATGGGAATCATCATGACAGCGCCATTTGACCGGACACGGAAAGCGGCTTCCCAAGTGCGAACCGTATTGTCATGAGAGAGATAGGTAATTTCCTGAAGGGCAATCCATTTGCCGGACGCAATCTGTTTTTTCGAGATCGTGTGCATGGTGTGCAACTCCAAAATGAACGAAGATGAAAATTTCAGGGGAGAAAAAGCGAGGCGACTTCAAAAAAGAGAGCCGCAAGGAATACTATATCACAAAACGACGATATTTCAAGGCGGGGAAATGCGGCGGAGACTGACAAAAATGATACGTGAACCGATTTCAAAAAACCTGCGAGAAGATTCTTTTCCAATCATACAGCCATGACTTTCGGGGAACTCAATTTTTGACAAGAGCGTCAGGAAGACTTTTTTTCAGGAAACGTGAATTGTAAAGGAAAACGCACAA
>DCIG01000005.1 GCA_002315855.1 Lentisphaeria bacterium UBA1732
AGTGCTATTTAGGGATAAGCTCTTAGTCCGGTCAATCGCAAAACTGAACGGACTTGAAGAGCTTTTGAAATCGAGACACCTCATCTTTCAGAGGTGTCTCGATTCCGGTTGCGGAAAGGCTTATTTCAGCTTGATTGCAACGCTTGCGCCGTTGTATTCAACCGTCTTTGCGCCGTCTGTAACCTTGTCGGTGCCGCCGCCCAGCTTGTCGCTGACGAGCACGACACGGAACTTGCGGTTCTTCAGCATACCGGGGAACTCGCCCTGGCTCTTGCCGATGGTGAGAGTACCGGCTTTGTCATTCCAGTCGAACTTGATGGTGCTGTACGCGCCCTTTTCGTAGTTGTAGTTGTTGCCTTCGTCTTCGTAAAGCGTGAAGGTGGCGTCTGCGCCCGGATAGATGCGGATTTCCAGGTCATCCAGCGGCTTCTGCGTGTTGTATTCCAGACCGTCTGCCATCGGAACGATAGAGCCGGCGCGAACAAACAGCGGGAAGCGGTTGAGCGGGCAGTCCGTAGCAGTCTGAGTACCGCCCTTCAGGGCTTTTCCTGTCCAGAAATCAAACCAGTCGGCACCGGCAGGGAGCTCGGTGGCAACCGGATATTTCAGACCGGTCTTATTGGTCGCGGCCTCTTCTGCGGCGACTTCAGCAGGCTTCTTCCAGACGAATGTCAGCTGCTTGCTGTAAAGATTCTGGTAGTAATCAATACGGAAGGAAACTTTCTGACCTTTGACCAGCTCGACTTTGCCGCCGCTGTAACGAGGATCAGCGGAACGCCAGTCATTGCAGATTTGCTTGCCGTCAATCCAGACACGGAAGCCGTCATCGCCGATTGCGCCGATTTCAAAGGTACCGGTTTCCGGCGGAGTAATGAAGCCGGTAACGCGGGCGGAGAAATGATCGCCGTTGCGCAAGCCTTCCGGCCATGCTTTCAGCGGAGGTCCGGGCCAGGTGTAATTGACTTCGGGGTCAAATGCTGTGCTGACTTTGTTACGGAGACGTTCATCGTTGAAGTATTCAATCTGAACGCCGGGTTTTCCATCGGGCGTGGTGAGATATTTGCCTTCGACGATGGTCGTGGGCTTGGCGCCGCCTGTATTGCTGAGCAGGCCTTTGGTAACAGGCTGAACCAGGAACGCAGGTCCGTACATGAACTTGGTTTCATCATCCTGGACTTTCTTGTCGCCGGGGAAGTCCATCACGAGAGCGCGATAGGGCGTATAGTCTTCGCTGGTGATCTTCCATGCGAGGCTGTACGTATACGGGAACAGACGATAGCGGAGCGTGGCTGCTTCCAGGAAGGAATTGTAGGCATCCGGGGCCGCATCTTTGAAGCGGAACGGTTCGCAGTCCGCACCGGAGGTATGCCAGCGGTACACGGGGTTGAACACGGCAAACTGATTCCAGCGGGAAAGAAGTTCCTGATATTCCTTGTTGTGAACGAAATCGCCGTAGCTTCCGATGAAGAATCCGCCTGTATCCTGCGTCCAGTAGGGGAGACCGGCGAGCGAGGCGGACATGCCGCCGACAATCTGTTCTTTCAGGCAGTTCCAGCTGGCTGTGGTATCGCCGGACCACGGAAGTGCGCCGTAACGCTGCTGTCCGGCCCATGCGGAACGGGTAAGCGTAAAGACACGCTTGGTGCTTGTGGCGCGCTGACCTTCATAAGTGCCTTTGGTAGTGAGCAGAGAATAGCTGTTCAGATAGCGGGTGAAGTCGCCCATGGCGTTAATGCCGTTTTCCTTGATGTCGCGAATCATAGCGCGCTGATCATGACAGGCGGAACGGGTTTCCACTTCCGTACCATCCATCCAGAGAGCATCAACCCCCTTGTCGAGCAGACCCTTCTTGATCCACTTGAAGTAAATCTGGCGGCCTTCTTCGCTGTAAGCATCGTACACGCGGGCATTTTTACTGATCCAGTGGAGCGGTTTGAAGCGCAGATTCTTCGCATCCAGTTCGCGGGCCAGATCACAGTCGTCGCCGACCGTCGGCCAGATGGAAATCATCAGATTGACATGCAGATTGTCATGGAGGTTCTTGATCATGCCTTCGGGATCGGGATAACGGGACGCATCCCATTCCATGCTGCACCATTTCTCATTTTTGGGCTCCCAGTACTGCCAGTCCTGAACGATGTAGTCCAGCGGGAAATGCAGATCGCGGAATGTCTGGACAATGCCGGTGATTTCCTTGGCGGATTTGTAACGTTCCTTGCACATGAAGAGACCGTAGGCTTCCTTGGAGAACATCGGTGCGGACCCGGTCAGGAAACGGTAGCCTTTCAGGGCATCTTCCAGATTATTCCCGGTCATCAGGTAGTAATCACTGCCTGCCGGTGCGCTTTCCGCCCACAGAGACATGCCGGAAGCATCGTCTTTGTAAATGGTCTGGGAGTGAACATCCCACAGTATGCCGTAGCCTTCGGAGGAGGTAATCACGGGGTTGTAGGCGGCGATATTCGTCTGGACAACCAGAATTTCCTTGCCGCGGTAGTTCAGGAACGGACGGACGCACTGTCCGAGACCGTAGATGGATTCATCCTGCTTCAGCGTGAAGTTCTGCTTCACTTCGTAGGTCGGCGCATCGGAGATGGTTACCTCCTTGATGTCAACCGGGTTCTTCTGATTTTCAGCAAGAATCACAGCACCGTTGTCTTTGCGGTGGAACGTCATCGCGAGGGTGTCTTTATTGACCTCAATCACGAGGTTTTTGTCGGAGAACTTTGCGACTTTGTCATCCTGAGAAGACAGGGTAACAGCGTCTTTGTCCGGCTGGGCGATTACGCAGATGCTGGGAAGTGAATGGTTCACGCCGTTCAGAGTGGTATTGACGCGCACAGAGGTCCCTTTGCCGAAGAATTCGACTTTGCGGACGACCTTGCTGTCACTGTTCCGGACAGTGAAACCGCCGGGAATATTCTTCCATGAAAATTCACCGGCTGAGGCAAGCTGCATTGCGGAGAAAACCAGCAAGACAGCAGATAAAGATTTGAGTTTCATGAATGGAATCCTTTCTTTCCATGAAACGGGTATTTCCGTGGATTCGGAATCTTCCCGAATGAACAGATTTGCCCGAATGGTAAAAACAAAATTAATTTTCTTTAAACATATCATGCAAAAGCAAAAAAACAAGGGAAACAGACGAAAAAAAGAAAAGAGAAAAAGATTTTAACATAAAATTAACATAAAAGAACAAACCATCAAGAAAATCTGAAACAAGAATTGTCAGTTCAGAAATCAGTTCAGAAAAATGCAAGCAAAGCTCCTGCCGCAGCAAACGAAAGAATCAAAACGGTCGTGGGAATCTTCGTTTTCCAGACAAGCAGAGCGGAACAGGCGCAAAGAACTGCACCGGCCGGAGAAATACGGAATGTATCAGGAATTTCCGGACATTGGAACAGAAAGACACGTCCCAGCTCATGCCAGGGAATTGCCGAGGTAAAAACCGACATGCCGAAAAAAATGGTTACGGCATACAGAATCATCGCAACAGCCGCAAGACGGGTTCCTTTTAATATGCCGTTCATGAGGAATGACTGTTTCCATTTCTGAAGAGAAAAGACGGCGGAACACCCTAATACCACGGTGGGAAAGATTAAGCCGAGAGAGGCGGCAAAAGAACCGATTGCACCGCCATAGACATACCCCACATAAGTGGCTGTATTCAAGCCGACGGGACCGGGCGTAACCTGTGCAATGGACAGAAGATTGCCGAATTCGGCAAGCGTCATGATCTGCTGTTCGTCCACAAATGCCGTAATCAGAAGCGGAATCAGCACATAGCCGCCGCCGAAACAAAGAAGTGCAAATTTGCTGAAATGGAAAAAGAGGAGAAGCCAGTTCATTGAATCAAGCCTCCTTTTCGGAATCCGGTGATTTCGTTTTCAGTGAGGCTTCTGCTGCGGCTTTTCTGCGGAGCGTGATGTGCAGATAAAGACACCCCAGAGGCATGGCACTGAATATCAGAAGCGCGGGATTCACTTTGCACAGTGCAAGGATAAAATAGACGGCGACAACCAGAATTTCAAATTTGCACTTGATGGCGGAACGGCACATTTTGCAGGCGGAAACCAGAATCAGCCCGGTAACGCAGGCACGGACACCTGCAAATGCTCCCAGCAGATATTTGTTGTCGGGATTCAAACGAGGGAAACAGGAAGCAATCAGCAGAATAATGAAAAACGGAGGCGTAAATGCCCCCGCAATCGCTGAAAACGCACCTGGAATACCGCCTGCCTTCATGCCGACGAACACAGCTGAATTCATGGCGATAATACCCGGAATGGTCTGCGTCAAGGCCACCATATCCAGAAGTTCTTCTTTCGTGAGCAGTTTGTAACGGTTGACGAAGGTCTCTTCTATCACAGGGAGCATGGCAAGACCGCCCCCCACAACAAGGGCGGTTATCCGGAAAAATGAAACATAAAGCAGGAGATAGCGTCGAAGCGGAGTCCATTCAAGAATTGTGTTTTCGGATTTTTCCGTCATCGCGCCTCTCCGTTGAATCAGCTGAGGGCAGTGTGGAACAATCGTTCCGCATTTTTGTAGAAAATCATCTCAAGCTGTTCCTGCGGCAGATCGAGAGACCCGGTATCGGCAATGCCGTGAACATGGGAAACCGCAGGATAGTCCGTACCGAAAAGAATACGGTCAACGCCGTGGGCAAGCACCATCTCTTTCACTTTTTCCGCAGAGATTTTCCAGAATGTGCTGGAGGTGTCGAACCAGACCTTGCGTCCGACAAGAGTGCGCCAAGCCTCGTCCCATGCGCTGTAGCCGCCCATGTGCGCGGCGATGACATTGTTCAAATGAGGGAAATGATCCAGAACATTCGCAATACGGCGCGGAGCGGAAAAATCAAGTTTCTCATCACCGGCATGAAGCATGACCGGCATATCGGGGGGAATAATCTCGAAAATGCGCATCATGCGAATATCATCAACGGGGATTCCGAGGAAATCGGAATGGAATTTAAGCCCGGACAGACCAAGCTCCATCATGCGTTTCAATTCGTGTTTGCAGTCGGGATAATCGGGGTGAAGTGTACCAAGTGCCAAAATGGAATCGCTGACGAACGAGGACAGATAGTCGTTGATGTGCTCCACCTGATCGGGGCGGGTTGCCGAGGATAAAACAACGGCTTTGTCAATCCCCGCCTGTTTCAGACTGCGCGAAAGATCGGAAAACGTGCCGGTGCATTCCCACGGCAGGCCGTAATGTTTGGTCAGAGCGGCAACGGCTTTCGGCGCGACAGCATCGGGAAAAACATGGCAATGAACATCAAAATATTTCAATGGCAACCCCTTTTTCCTGCATCCATGCAGGAGTCAATAAAAAACGCATACTTGCAGTTCAACGGCAGGTATGCGAAAGAATCATGGAATAAAATCGGGAAGAGCTCTTCCCCGGAAAAACTGGCATCCCCAACCGGATTCGAACCGGTGTTACCAGGATGAGAACCTGATGTCCTGGGCCTCTAGACGATGGGGACACATTAAGACCGTTTTATTACTATAGCACATTTCCTTTGAAATTCAAATCATTTCCCGAAAAAAGGGCAGGAAACGCCGGAAAAACACCAAACAGGAGAACGTTACAGCGAATCCGGAATTTCTCCCGTTTCAAAGCAGTGCCGTCCGTATTCCTCCAGCCCGTCAATGTAGAACTGTCCGTCTTCATCCCTGCGATGAACTGCCTTTTCCGGCAAGGCTGATTCGCGGCAGTCGCGATAGAGCTGTTCAATCAGATCAGCCTGATTGCGCGCCATCTGAAGCGAACAGGTATAGACGGAATGGTCCGAAACTTTGCGGATGACATCATTGAACATATCTTCGTAGGAATATCCGGTCAAGCCGCAGGCGAGTTCCGCACCCTCGGAATTTCTGACACTCCATCCGGCATCCATCTGCCACGAGATTGTACCACGGGTGCATTCAATGCGGATTTGAGGTTCAGAAGGCATCAGGGCGGTGTGGGTCAAAAATGCCGTTACAGGCACGTCATCTGCCATAAAACGAATGGCGCATGTATCGAAAGTCTCAATCGTGCGGCGGGCACGGAACAATTTCGCCTGCCGGACCACAGGTTTCGCGGTGGCGGCAAATTCTTTCGCTGCCATGAACAGAGAAAGGTTCAGATAATGGGCGAACGCATTGTTTGCCGGGGAATCGAGAATCAATTCTCCGTTGGATGCGGCAATCCGTCCCGCCCAGTTGTTGCGATTGTAATAGGCATCCGCGCGAGGCCATACGCCATGAACTCCGATGCGCTCGATTTCGCCCAGTTTCCCGGCAAGAAGCAGATTCTTGAGGTACCACAGATTACGATCCGCCATGTGCTGGAAGCCGACGGTTACGGTTAATTCGGGATGACGTGCAGACGCGGCAATCATGGCATCGACGTTCGCGACCGTGGTCGAGGCCGGTTTTTCCACAAGGACGTTCACCCCGCGCGACAGTGCCTCAAGCGTCATATCGCGGTGGAACTCGATTCCCGTAGGAAGCCCGACCAAATCCAAATCGGGTACACCGGTATACAGGGATGCCGTATCGGGGAAGATTTGCACCCCGCGCGCCTCAAGCATGGCGATTTCGTCTGCGGCTTTCGCTGGAGAACGCACCACCGCCCCCGCCCATCGGATTTTTCCGGCATCCTGCAAACGTGCAAAATTACGCAAATACATGCTCGCAAAACCGCGAACACCGACAACTGCAACTTTCGGAATGGACATAAAATCTTCCTTTACAAAAAACCTCATAATGCGGAAAAATGAATCAGCGCATGTTCATCCGCCGATTTTTGGGTCAAAAGACAGGCACGGGTCAAATCAAAGGTCTGACGGGCATCCGCCAAAGCGGGACGTTTCCCCTCAATGTCATAGACAAAATCCGAGAAGATTTTGCGATCCGGGACGGGAGGCTCAATGACTTGCTCCCCGGCGGCGTCAATCAGGATAATCTTACCTCCGCGCACCTCAATTACTCCCGATGTTCCGGCAATGCGAACCCGGTCATCCCCGTGGGACGGTGCCGCGGCAGGCCGCAGATAATCAATGGAGGCCTCCGCCAGAACTCCCGATTTCATGGTAAAAAGACACTGCGCGGCGATTTCCAGCTCACCGTTGTCGAAATTGTCTTCGCAGGACTGCGTCGCAAATATAGTCTCGAATGAACTGCCGCTGAACCACAGAATCCAGTCCAGTGCATGACTGCCGACCCAGGGAATCGTGCCCCCGTATGTGGAACGCTTTTTGAAGTGTTCGGGGCGGATGCCGAGGCGATATGATTTCTGAGCATAAATCAGCTTGATTTTCCCGATTGCGCCTTGTTCGACGAGCTTGTGTGCATGATACATCGCGGGATCATAACGCAGCCCGACCATGGAAATCAGTTTTGCGGAACCGCCTTTCCAAACTTCTTCGATTTTCTCCAAATCGGAAAGTGTCAGGGCAATCGGTTTCTCGCAGAAAACATGAATGCCGCGGCGCAGAGCTTCAATGCACATGAAAGCATGTTCGTCAAAACGCCCGTCAATGCTGACGATATCCGGGTTCTCCGTGTCCAACATCGCAACATAGTCCGCATACACATGGGGAGTGAAGCCGAGTTTCTGCGACTCCGCCAGAAGGCAGCCGGGAGAATCGGTGTTCCCCGAATAAAGTCCGGTCAGTTCGATTTCAGGAAGATCAGGCAAACTCTCCAGCGTGTAGATGGAATGCCCCCAGGCACCGACCATACAAAGTTTCATAAGCAAAGCTCCTTATTGCACCGGGTAAAAAATGCACATACCTTGAAGATAACACAAAGCCGGAAAAAATCAAGCAAAATGCGAATTATTTCGGAAAAGCATGGAACAAAATCAAAAAAAAATTGTCTGTGCGGATGTAAGTGTCCCTGTAACAGCCAATCGTAAAACGTTTCTGCTTTATCGCATACAAAGAGGCATCTCACAGATGCCCGAACAAATTTCATGAGGTCAATCATGCGTATTCACATTTTTTCTGCCATGCTCTGCACTTTTTCTGCAATCCTGTTCTCCTGCATAACAACATCCTGCGGTATCACGCCGCTTTACAATGCGCCATTCGGGGATAAACCCGAAGAATTTGTCGAACTCATTGACCGTCCGTTTGTGGCGGAACTGCTGAAAGCCGGAAAATACACCACGAAAGACGGCGATACCACACTCGAAGTCGTGGAATACAAAGAGTTGGACGGCGATCACGCTTCTCTGCCCGTAAACGGCGGGAAAATCGGGGAAAAAGAAGTCGATGCCAAGGATTTGATGGTGCGCCTCAGTCTGACGACGCAAGAAAAGGAGGAAGGAAAGGAAAAAGCCGTGGAAACGACTCTGCCCTTGCTTCTGCTTCCGTTCCGCTACGGAGAGAACAAAGATTTGTTCGCAATCATGACGATTGACAACTCCACACTTGTGCTCGAACACAAAATTTATCCGATGTTCCTCTTCATGGAACGCCCGTATTTCTACATTCTGAAACTGAATCCCAAAGACACGCCGGAGGGAAAAGGAATCAATGTGCAGTTTGTTCAGTTTGCGACGGTCAATCTGACCAAGGCAACGGAAAAAGTAACGGATAAAGTGCTTCTGAGCAGTGATGACGTGGTCATGAATACCCCGTCCGAAATCATGGAAATGCTGAAAAATCCGGCAAATTACAAACTTGCGGGCGATGAAGACGATTTTCTGTTTATGCCGGTGAAAAAGTAAACCGGCATGAAAAAGGGGGAAAAAGATGAAAAAGTGTCGATTTCTGATATTGTCAGCCAGTCGAAATGCCCTTTCAAAACGCTTTTCCCGTCAACCCGTTTGAAAAATCGAAAAGCAGTATTATATTATAGAGCTGATTTCAAAAGTCCCGCTTTTGAAATCAGCTCTTTAGACTGAAATTGTGAGAAATCAGCATTTTCACTCGCAATCTCGCTTCACAGACTAACAATAACAGATCAAATAAACGGAGTGTTCCACTATGAGCGAAAACAAACAACCGGTCAAAACCAAGAAAAAGGGGTACTATCTCCCCACGATTATTCTGGGTATCATTGTTGCAATCATTTTCCTGCTTGCGATTTTCACTTATCAGGTTCCGGCTCCGGAACGCGCACTGATTCTGACCATGGGGAAGATTACCGGCACCGCAGAACCGGGTTTGCATTTCCGCTGGCCGCTGCCGTTCCAGGAAATCATCCGCTACGACATCCGCAAACGCACGTTTGACGGTAATATCGGACGTTTGGAAGAAACCACGACAAAAGACCAGAAACAGGTCGTCATCGGAATCAACGTGGTGTACCGGATTAAAGACCTGATTCGCTTCAAAACAGCTTCCAGTGTCGCCGCCGCAGAAGATTATCTCGGCAGCAGAATGCGTACCGCCAAGGCGGCAGTCATCGGCAAATACGACTATGACCAGCTGATCAACACCGATCCGGAAAAGATGAAACTGGAAGAAATGCGCAAGGAAATCCTGAACTACATCGCAGACGACGTGATGGAACGCTACGGTTTGGAAGTAACCGATGTGCTGTTCTCCGCAATCACCGTGCCGGAAAAAACTGCGGATGCAATCGCGTCCCGCATGAAACAGGAACGCGAAACGGAAGCCGCCCGCAAACGCGATGAAGGCAAGACCCGCGCCGCTGAAATCCGTATTAATGCCGACAAGGAAAAGAGCAAAATCCTGACCTTGGCTCAGGGCGAAGCAAAAGAAACGATGGCAAAAGGCGATGCCGAAGCGGCAAAGCATTATGCCGTATTTACCCAGGAGCCGGAACTCGCTGTTTTCCTGCGTAAACTCCAGGCGATGAAGAAAGTTCTGGCAACCCGTTCAACACTGATTCTCGGAACAAACGCCGCTCCGTTTGATATTTTCAATGGTCCGGTCATCAAGCCCGCAGCTTCCGCGGCCGCCACGACCAATAAGGCGCAGAAGTAAGGAACGCACCTCATGTCTGACGAACTCAACAACAAAAAGTCTGATGCCCAGCAGGACGGACAGTTTTCCGCCGGTGTCGCGCTCCTTTCGCGCGCTCTGAAACTGTTCTTCATCATTCTTGCGGCATTCATTATAATCGCTTTGGGATGGTTCCTCTTCTTCGGCGGATCGTTTATTGTGGATACCACGACACAGTCCGTAATCGTCCTGAAATTCGGGAAATTCGACCAGGAATGCAAGGAAGGATGGCACTGGTTCCTCCCCTACCCCGTCAACCGCATCATTGAAATCCCGATTACGAAACAGGAAGTCCGCAGCAGTACGTTCATGCCGGTGAAACCTGAATTTCTGTATTATCAGGGGCACTCCAAAGACGGCGATTTTCCCGAAGCGCGAGACGAAAAAATGCTGCCCGGCATTGATGGTTACGTTTTGCTCGGCGATAATTCCATCATGCACTGCGAATGGGTCATGACCTATCGCGTTTCCGATCCGAAATCATACTATCTGAACTGCCTGAGCGAAACAACCATCGCAAATCCCGAATGGGAAAAGAACCGCATGAACGGCTCCGACGACAACAGCAAAGTGGAATCGGTTACGCTGACGGCAGCCTCCGTAATTCTGAAAAACCTGCTGGATGACGTGATTATCACATGCAGTGCCACTCAGAATATTGCCAGCACATACTACGACAAGGCATCCTATGAAAACCTGGTCAAACAGGCTTTCATGAAGCGTGTTTCCGAAATGGATATCGGCATCACGATGGAAAGTCTGACACTTCAGATTGTGGCTCCCCCGCTGGTAACTTTGGATTCGTTCCAGAAACTCCTTCTCTCGGAAACATCTGCCGCCAGTGAAGAGGAAGCAGCCCGCACTTACCGCGTGGAACAGCTCAACAAAGCAAATGCGGAATCTGCAAAAATCAAGGCGGATGCAGATGCTTACGCGAAAAGAATCGTAGAGGAAATCAAAGCTGACTCCAATTATTTCACGGAAATTCTCGCGCAATACCGCAAGAATCCTGAAGCGACTTTGGTTTCCCTGTTTTCCGACAATCTGGCTGAATCTCTCTCCATCGTGCAGGATAAATTTATCGTGGACGTGCTCGGCGGACATCCGACGCTGTGGCTGAAACTGAATCAGGAAGCCAAAGAAAAACGCCCTGTGGAAGAAACGGATGACGAGGAGGATGCTTCCAAATGAAAACAATGAAACAACTTTTCCGTATATTCCATGCTCCCGCCGATCATGACTGCTGCTGCGGACATCATGACCACGAAGAATGCTGTGAGCATGACCACCATCACGAACATGACGACTGCTGCTGCGGACATGACCACGGCAGTGATGATCCCCATGAGCCCACAAGATGTATTTCCTGCGGGGCACCCATCGGCGAAGGAACCGGACACAACCGCTCCATGGGACGCGCATCATTCGCATTTGTCGGCGGATTCCTGATTGCCAACTCGTTTCTGCTGTCCCTGCTGTTCCCCGACATGACTTTCGCCTCGAAACTGAGTGCCATGCTGGGAGCCATTACCCTGTCTCTGCCCATCCTGTGGACGGCAATCGGCGACTTGATTGCCGGACGCGTTTATATGAATGAACTGGTGGCTCTGGCTATCCTCGCCGCCTTCTCGTCGGGCGATTTCAGAACCGCCGGAATCATTGCTTTCTTCCTGCTGATTACGATTATCATTGAATCGCATACGGCAAGCGGAGCGCAGCGCTCCATCGAAGAACTGATCCGGCTGACGCCGCATACCGCCCACAGACTGGCGGAAGACGGCATTGCGACCAGCGATGTATCCGTGCGGGATTTGAACTTGAATGACATCATCAGTGTGCGTCCCGGCGAAAACTTTCCTGTGGACGGAATCATCGTCAGCGGGGAAAGTGCCGTGAATCAGGCATCCATCACCGGTGAATCACTTCCCATGGACAAGGGGGTCAATGATGAAGTTTATGCCGGTACGGAAAATATTTCCGGCAGTCTGAATGTCAAAGTAACCCGTCTCGGCAAAGATACCACGCTTGGCAAAGTCGAGGAAATGATCCGTTCTGCAGAACGCAACAAAACGCCGATTGTACGAATCATCGACCGCTACGCAGGATATTATACGCCGACGATTCTCATGCTGGCAATCATCACATGGTGGCTTACCCCGAACGGAGATATGGAACGTGTGATTGCACTGCTGGTGATTTCCTGCCCGTGCGCTGTAGTACTGGCAACGCCGACCACCATCGTGGCGGCAGTCGCCGCGGCCGCCCGCCTGGGGATTCTCATTAAGAACATCAACCATTTGGAACTGGCAAGCAAAATCAGGACCGTCGTATTCGATAAGACCGGGACATTGACGGAAGGTCAGCTCTCTGTGGCACGTCTGGCTCCGCTCGCGGAAGGAATGGAACCGGCGGAACTTCTGCAAACTGCGATTTCGCTCGAAGCATTCAGCAATCACCCGACCGCACAGGCATTGCAGCGGCTTGCCGCAGATGTCGGCATCACGGGAAAACCGATAACAGGATTCCAGGAAGTCGCAGGCAAAGGCGTTCTGGCGCTTCTTGACGGCAAAAGAGTGCTGGTGGGGCGTCCCGTATGGCTGGAAAAACTGGGTGTCGTGCTGCCTGAAATCGATATGCACGAACATGATGCCATGAGCGTGGTATATGTGTCGGTGGACGGCGTTGTCATCGGCTGGATCGGATTCAAAGACAAAATCCGCGAAGAAGCCGCAGCCGCCATTACGGAACTGAAGTCCATCGGCGTAACCCGCTGTGCCATGGTAACAGGCGACCGCGCAAGCGTCGCAACCACCATTGCGGCTCAGTTGAATATGGATGATCTCCGGGCAGACTGTCTGCCGGAAAATAAAGTGGCATACGTGGAAGAAGTCAAAAAGTCTTCAACCGTGGCTGTCGTAGGGGATGGCGTGAACGATGCGCCCGCTCTCGCCGCCGGTGATTTGGGTATCGCCATGGGAGCAATCGGAAGCGACATCGCCATCAACAGTGCAAGTATTGCATTGATGACAAATGACTTAAGACGCGTTCCGTTCCTGATTACCCTTTCCCGCAAAACAAGCACTGTCATGTATCAGAATCTTGCATTCGGTCTGCTGTTTGTGCTTTGCGGAA
Source organism: Lentisphaeria bacterium UBA1732 (assembly GCA_002315855.1). Classification (GTDB taxonomy): domain Bacteria; phylum Verrucomicrobiota; class Lentisphaeria; order Victivallales; family UBA1829; genus UBA1732. The sequence goes on from DCIG01000005.1 coordinate 13,106, forward strand.
TCATTTTGTCCGTTTTCGGACGCATGGACCCGATTGCCGCCGCCATCCTCCATGCAGTCAGCACGATTATCGTGATTTTCAACAGTGCCCGTCTGGTACGCACGGGCGAAGACCTTTCCAGCCGTGTGGATGAAATGTCCACCGCCAATCATCAGGAATAAGGAGCCCGGAACATGCCGAATGTTGATGAAACTGCGCCGCAGGAACGGCAGGTCATCGTCAGTGCCGTGGGACTTACCAAGATTTTCCGTGATTTCTGGAACCGTCCGAAAGCAAAAGCCGTCAATGACATTGACTTTGAAATCCGCGAAGGAGAAGTGGTCGGACTTCTGGGACCGAACGGCTCCGGCAAATCCACGACCGTGAAAATGCTTCTGGGGCTGCTGTATCCCACAGGAGGTCGCTTGACCGTTTTCGGGAAATCGCCCCGTGATGTGGATACGAAAAAACTGATCGGATATTTGCCGGAAGAAACCTATCTGTACAAATATCTGACCGCATTTGAGACGCTGGATTTTTTTGCCTCCCTGTTCCATCTTTCCGCAGAAGAACGCGCCAGCCGCTGCGAACAGCTCCTCGACATGGTCGGGCTTTCCCACGCAAGAAACCGTCAGGTCGGCGAATTTTCCAAAGGCATGGCTCGCCGAATCGGGCTTGCTCAGGCTATGATCAATGACCCGTCGTTCCTGATTCTCGATGAACCGACATCAGGACTTGACCCGCTGGGATGCAAGGAAGTCAAGGACTTGATCAAACTCCTGAAAAAACGCGGCAAAACCGTCATCGTAACCAGTCATCTGCTGAACGATGTGGAAGAGGTCTGCGACAGAATTATCGTACTGTACGGCGGGCGTATCCGCGCAAACGGACCCATTGATGAACTGCTCACCATTCAGGCGAACAATACCATCACCACGCCAAGTCTCCGCCCCGAAGCCATGCAGAAAATCCTCGATACCTTGAAAGAGGTTGTTCCGGAAGGAAATTTCTCGTTCAAACATCCTCGCATGACACTGGAAGATTTCTTCCTCGACATCGTCAGTCAGGCAAAGAAGGAAAGTCTCGAAACATCCGGCGCACAATCGGGCGGACAAATCGCAAGCTATTTGACCGGAACCCCCAAAGAAGATGCAGAAAAAGTGCTTCTCCGTCTCTCCAAAGAACGAGTGGAAGAACCGCCTGAAGACGCGGAAGCAGCTTTGCAGAAAGAGCTGGAACAGAAGCAGTCCGAAGAAGCCCGCAAGCGTCAGGATCAGCTGTTTGCCGACTTGTCGAAGCAAGCCTCCGAAACAATGGAAGCCCGCAAGACACGTGAACAGGAAATGGAAGCAAAACAGCAGCTTGATGAGGCGAACCGCAAACTTCAGGACCTGCTCTCCGGTAAAGGGAAATAACCCATGACCGCTTTTCTCGCAATCGTGAAACTGACCTGGCGTTCAGCCTGGCGGTCTCACATTTTCCGCCTCCTGCTGGGGTGTCTGCTTCTGAGCGTTTTCGTCCTGCCCAATACGCTGATCAGCGATGGCACTTTGAAGGGCGAAATCCAGCTTCTTCTGCAGTACAGCCTCGGTTTCATATTCACGATTCTGGCAATCTCATCGGTATGGCTGGCGTGCTCGGAAATCAGTACGGATGTGGAAACCGGACTGCTCCACATGCTTGTAGTCAAACCAGTTACGAAGAGAACAATCCTGCTTGCAAAAACAACCGGTATTTTCCTCATTCATCTGGTGCTTTTGCTCTGTTCAGCGATTGTCATCTATATTTTTGTGATGGCTAAAGTCTCTGAAACCAATTTGTCAGGCGGGAAAAAATATTCGGATAAAAAATGGAGCGAAGAACGTGAAATCGTTCAGAATCAAATTTTTACAGCGAGAAGAAAATACAGTCCAATCGAAATGAATTTCGATGAGGAGGCAAAGCAGGAATTCGTTGCGCGCAAAGAACTGGCGAAAAGAAACAATCAGGATATTTCAAATTACCAGACGGTCGATTCTGCTAACGAGATGCTCAATGAAATCAAACGAGAGCTTATCATGCAGTCTATGGTCGTAAAGCCTGGGTCTCCAATCGTTTGGGAATATGAGGGGCTTGGAAACGGCGAAAAAACGGATAAAGGACTGTATGTCCGCTATACCGTTTATCCATTGAACGGAAGCACCTCAGAACAGGATATTTACGAAGGGGCATGGATGTTCCGCACGACATACGTCCGCGAGGACAACAGCGGTTCGCAAACTGTTGTAAATGAAGTAAGAGCGAAAGAACCGGAGGAAATCGTTACAGCATTGCAGACGGAATTCATGGTACCGCTGCACCCTGAAGTCATCATCCATGAGGGGAAAGCAGAAATCGGGTATATGAACCTGGATGAATATGCCAGCCTGATGTTCGACAAGGCGCATGGTCCGTTCCTGCTGGTACCTGCCAGCGGATTCGGGGACAATTTCTGCCGGGCGATTCTGATTATGAGCATCGGGCTTGCGTCCCTCACCATGATAGCGGCGGCATGTGCGGCATATCTGTCACTGCCGATTGCCATATTCTTTTCAGCAGGCTATCTGTTTGCCGGAATCATTGCGAACTTCCTGTTAAAGACATTCGCAGAAAGTCCCGGTACGCCGCTGTCTGCAATGGACACCTATGCGAAATTCGCAGGGAACCTGACGACTCTGCTTCTGGTACCGCTGCAGGATTTCTTCATCACGGGGAAACTTGCGACCGGAGAACTGATTGAATGGTCGTCCATCGGGGTGCTGGCACTGAATGACCTGTGCTTGAGGAGCCTGCCGCTGTTCCTTTTGGGCGTCTGGCTGTATTCGACCCGCGAACTGGCAATCGTAGTGAAACGCTGAGGCAGTACGGAATGAAAAATCGACTTGTTTTATTTCTGACCATTCTTTCGGTCACAATACTTCTGATTTTCGCTAACGTATTCATTCAGAAACAAATGAATACGGTTATCAAAGAGAACAAACTGGTAGATGCAGAATTTGTTGTGGAAGGGACGCCTCCGGTGATTGCATTTTCCACGATGGCTCTGGGCGGATTCCGAGGTGTAATCGCCGATGTACTGTGGCTCAGAGCCATGGATTTGCAGCAGCACGCACGATTCTTCGAGCTGGTACAGCTGGCAGACTGGATTCTGAAACTGCAACCGAAATTTTCCGGAGCGGCGGCACAGCTGGGCTGGAACATGGCCTACAACATCTCAGTGGCAACCAAGTCGCAGGAAGACCGCTGGCGGTGGGTGCGACGAGGAATATTACTGCTCCAAAAAGCGATTTCACTCAGCCCGAACGATGCAGAAATCTATCAGGAAATTGCGTGGATTTATGCACATAAGCTGGGGAATGTGATGGATGATGCACAGCGTTATTACAAAACAGAAATGGCCAGAGAACTGCTGTTCATTTTCGGGAAGCATTATCCCGACTGGCAGGCACTTGCCGATGCTCCGGCAAATGAAAAGGAACTCCGTGTGCTTTTCCCAGCCGATCATGCACTGTGGACAGCTATGAACGAAGCGGGAATCAAAGATTTGAGTACACTTTCCGGAGAGTTTCGCCTGAACAGCAGTCTTCCGTCATCCATTGAGTCAAAACTGACGAAAGAGGATGCAGGAGTTCTCAACGCATACCTGCGCAAACAGTGGATGAAAGAAATGTGGATGCTTGACCCGTCCATTGTAACCGTCATCAATCAAAAATACGGTGAACTGGACTGGCTTCTTCCGGAATCGTTTGCGATTTACTGGGCTCATATCGGCAATGAAAAAACGCCTGATTTCAGTATTGCCTGTGCAAGGCAGATCATCCAATCGCTGGTGGCATCATTCAATTACGGACGTATGCTGCTGCCGAAAGACAATCACGCAAGTGAATTTTTCCTGCTGATCCCCAATACCGATTTGGCGGACGGGACCCGCAATTTCTACAAAGACCTGATGACGCATACCGAATTCAATGTAACGACTTTCAAGTCGCTGTACGAAAATTATCTGATTGATACCACCGTAACCCTGTATGCATACGGGCAGAAAAAGAAAGCAAGAGAATTTTTCGATGAACTCCGTACCACGACAGAAAACAAACGAGCAAAAACCATGACGTTCGACCAGTTTGTTCTGACGGAATGGGAAGAAGATGTAGGCACCCATGACTTCAAACAGGCAAACGACCAGTTGACGGGGTTAATGTTCCAAGCGTGTCTGCTTCTCGCATACGGAGACCGGGAAGCCGCAACGGAACACCTGATTCTGGCAAAGCGTGTCTATCTGTCGTATGCCAATGACAAGAGCGGACTGGACCGTGTGGAATTGCCCGCATTCGATGAAATCAAAAAACAGGTTACAGAAGCCATTCTTGCCAATTATCCCGAAGTTGCGGACCGTCTGAGAGCAGAAATTGCCGCAGATCAAAGGAAATCGACGGAAGCTCAAACCGATACGCCGACTTTCAGCATTCCAGAGACAACATCCACTCCATCCAGTGAGGCAAAACCATGATTTTATATCCGCTTTTTCCCGGAGGCTGCGACCGCTGTCTGACATTCAGCTACGATGACGGTCAGATTTTCGACAAGCGGCTTGTCAAAATCTTCAATGACCATGGCATGAAAGCCACGTTCAACCTGAACACACGCGTCGACTTCAACGAGCCATTTGTCCCGCAGGAAGAATACAGGGAGCTGTATCTGGAGAACGGGCACGAAATCGCATGTCATACGGCCTGCCATCCTTTTATGGAGCGAATGCCGCTGGAAGCGATGCTGGAAGACATTCAGGAAAACCGGAAAGTGCTGGAAGCAATTACGGGCGCACCGGTCAAAGGCATGGCATATCCGTTCGGAACTTATTCGCAGGAAGAAATCCGGCTTCTGCGGGCAGCGGGAATTGTTTATTCCCGTACCGTGGCGGCGACCAATGGCTTCCACCTGCCGGAAGACTGGATGGAGTGGCATCCGACGTGTCATCACCATGAAGAGAATCTTTTCGAGCTTGCCGAATCGTTTCTGAAGAACCGCTGGCCGGAAGGGACCGTTTTCTATGTGTGGGGACATTCGTTTAATTTCGAGCGTGAAAACAACTGGGACATCATCGAACGTTTCAGCGATCAAATGGCGTGCAAACCCAATATCTGGTACGCGACCAATATGGAAATTTACCAGTATATCAGCGCATACCGTGCTTTGCAGTTTACTCAGGACTGCTCCTCCGTCTACAATCCATCCGCGCTATGCGTGCTGATCCGCACCGCTGCGGGCGACTTCGAGATCGCACCGGGCAAACTGGTTCGACTGCATTCATAAGCGAACTGCATTCATGAACGCCCAAACGACGTTTGATTTTTCAAAACCGCTCTATCTTTCCGAACGTCTCACTTTGCCGACCCGCGCCCTGCTCTCCCCGATGCAGGGAATCATGACCTCGACCTTTCTTCAGGCAGCTTCCCGCCTGAATCTGGTTGATGCCTGGCTGACACCGTTCTACAGTTCGGGCGGCGTATCGATTCCCAAGCCGGCAGCAGTCCGCAGGAAGATTGCACCTTACCGGACAAGACCGGAGATACCGGTTATCTTCCAAATGATCGGACACGATGCAGAGGCGTTAGCAGAAACAGCCCGAATTTTTGCAGAATGCGGTGTCGAAGGCATCAATCTGAATTTTGCCTGTCCAAGCAAAACGGTTCTATTAAGCGGGAACGGAGCGTCTTGCCTGAAACAAGCAGGACTGGCGGCAAAAATCACTGAAACAACCGCCAGAAAATTGCCGTCAGGAGTTTCCTTGTCGGTCAAAATCCGCACCGGCTGGGATTCCGCCAAGGATGCACCGCAACTGGTTCGCGACCTATGCAATGCAGGTGCACAATGGATCATCTGTCATTACCGAACAGCCATGGAAATGTACCAGAAACTGCCGGATGCACAACAGGTGAGACAGGAACGCATTTCAACAGCAGTCAATGCCGCAGGGGACATTCCGGTCTTCGGGAATGGAGATGTAGACAGCTTCGAAGATGCAAAGGGGTTTGTCCGGCAAACAGGATGTCAGGGGGTTGCCGCCGGGCGTGCATTTCTGACCAATCCGTACCTCATCATGGAAATCGGATCCAATGGTTTTTCCGGTCATGGAGCAAACAAGCAGGAAATATTTTTGAAGATGCTATCCGAACTCATGAAAACGCAGAACATGCCGAAACGTCATCAAAGGGGCTGGTATCTGGAATGCATCAAAATGGCATACGGAGAAAATTCGGCAGAGTTCGAGCAAGCGATTCATGGACAAGGGCAATAGGATCTATACACGCAGAAAGAATTGTCCCGGATACACGGATTCCGAAAATTTCCAACGGGATACACGATTCATGTGAAACGTATTTTGAAACGCCTTTCCAAAAGAAAGATGCGTCTTTTTCAGAGAATTGCAATGAAAAACACAAAAAAATGACGTATGGACTTGCTTTTCCACAAAAAATGAAGTATATTACAGAATGAAATTTATTTAAGGTGAATGAATGCAAAACAAGAGAGACCATTTCAAACGTTCTGACAAGAGCTTTGAAATTCTCTCCGGCAATGACTTTTGAAATCAGTTCAAGAGGCAAAAAGCAGAAACTGTTTATGCTGTTACTTGCAAACGTTCTCCGGGACCCACAATGACAGGATTTTACCCAAAATGTCGAACAAAAAGAACGCGATCACCTCTCTCGAACAACTTAAAAAATATCAGATAGCAGCCAAGAAAGATCAGGATAATCAGGATGCACCGATTTCCGAACTTCTTGACAGCTTTGAAGCATGGTTCATCGAAAACTGGAAGAAGGCCATCATGGGCTGCTGCGCATTGGCAGTGGCGGCAACAGTCGGCATTCTGATCGGTTATGCTTATCGCGCCCATGATGCGAAAATCATGAATCAGTTCGCAAATGCCACTGATGTGAAGAGCTTACAGGAAGTTCTCGCAGAACACGCGAGCTACAAAGCAGCTGATGCGGCACGTTTCAAACTCGCCGCTCTCCTCGTGGATGAATCAAAATATGATGAAGCCCGCGCACAGCTTCTGTCAATCGTGAACTCCGGCAAATCCGAACTTTTCATGAAGGGTCATGCCGCTATCAACGCCGCTTATCTGCTGGAAAAGACAGGCAAGGAAGAAGATGCCGCAGCAGAATTCGCAAGTATTTATTCCAATCAGGAAATTCAGGAAGAACTGCGCGCTGAAGCGGCATACGCGGCACTCCGTCTCTATTCCAAGCTGAACCAGGTCGTCAAGGCCAACAACGCCGCAGCAGCCATCAATCTGACCCGCGCCGACTCTGAACCCGATACTCCGTATGGATACTGGGCAGTACGCGCCAAGAAAATCGTGGATTCCATGAAGACCGCCATCGAAACACCTGCGACCGCCGCACCTGCGACCGCCGCAAAATAAAATTGTCTGCATGACACAAACGACACCTGCGCTTACAAAGAAAACGGAAGCACTGATTCAGGCTCTCCGTACAAGACATGGACGCAAAGGGGCGGAATATTGTGTTTGTGATGGATTGCGCTCTTCTTCGGAAGTCGTCGCATTAGCTCCGGATCTTGTGGTCAGTATCCTGCTCCGCGAAGGTACGGAGCTTCCTTATCAAGCTCCAGTTCCGCCGATTGTTCTATCCGCCCGCGATTTTGAACGGGTTGCACCGACGGTCAATTCACAAGGAATCATCGTTGTATCAAAACGTCCGGCATTCGTACCGGTATCGGAGCCACTGAAGGATTCGTGGGTCCTCGTTTTGGACCGGGTGGGCGATCCGGGGAATTTCGGAACCATCGTGCGAACAGCACGGGCAGCAGGGATTCATGAAGTGTGGCTGACGAAAGGGACGGTCGATCCTTTTTCGGATAAAGCAGTCCGTTCCGCATCGGGGGCACAGTTTGCCGTTCAATTGCGCAGAAGCGGCGATTTAAGCGCACTTGCGGAGGAGTTGCGGGTACGGCATGGGGTCAAGGCCTTTTATCGCACCTTGCCCGCTTCCGGGAACAATCTGTTTACAGAGCCGGGACTATTCGACAAAACGGCAATCATTTTGGGCTGTGAGTCCACAGGCGTTGCAGAATTAGAAGGCTCCAAAGGTCTGAATATCCCCATGCCGGGCGATGCAGAATCCCTGAATGTGGCTCAGGCAGCTACAATCATCCTTTTTGAATACGTGCGCAGACAATTCTGCTGACCGCACAAGCTGATGTTCAGCAAAGCCCTGTTTTCACAGGCTCAAACTTTTTGCAATCGAAGCAGCGATTGCGGGCGGTATCATGCCGCGTTCTTCCCTGATTTTCGCGGTATTGCCGTGGGGAATGATTTCATCAGCCTCCCAACCAAAGGAAATCAGGCGTGGACAATTTTCCAAAGGAGCGAGGAGACCGGCCACAATCGAAGCCAAACCGCCCTGTTTGACGTGGTCTTCAATCGTAACAACAGGAGCATGGGCATACTGTTTCAGCAAATCGGAATCAAATGGCTTCAAGAAGCGCACATTCACCACAGCACATTGAATGCCATATTGTTTTTCCATAATTTCCGCGACAGCAACACCGGTCCATGTTTCACGTCCGGCACACCAGATCGACAAATCGGCACCTTCACGCACGACTTCAGATTTGCCCCACTTGAGAGGAGACGGGACAAAATCCGACGGACAACCGGAGTTGCCTTTCGGATAGCGAATCACACATGGTTTGCAGGAATCCAAAGCCGCAGACATCATCATGGGCAGCTCAGATTCCGAAGCAGGCATCATAATTACAAGATTCGGCATGGCAATCAGGAAAGACAAGTCATAAATGCCGTGATGCGTCGGTCCGTCTTCCACAAGCCCGCAACGGTCTTCGCACAGAAGCATCGGCACATTCTGAAGACAAATGTCATGGAAAATACAATCCAGAGCACGATGCACGAACGTGGCATAAATCACAGCAACAGGGAGGCATCCATTTGCAGCAAGTCCACCGGCAAATGCAATGGCGTGTTCTTCGGAAATGCCGACGTCGAAATATCGGTCTCTGTACTCCCTGATATATGATTCGGGAATGCCGCATCCCAAAGCCATCGCCGCACAAATCGAAACGACAGAGGGACGACGTGCGGTTTCCTTCGCAAGAGATTCACCGAAAACCTGCGAGAACGAAGGAGATGCAGATTTTGAAAGAGATTTACCGGTTTTGGGGTCAAAACGTCCAATGCCATGGAAAACTTCGGGATCCTTCTCCGCAAACGGATAGCCGTGCCCCTTCTCCGTGACGACATGAATAACAACCGGGATATTCTGCATTTTCACGCCTCGCAGAGTGCGAATCAATGCGGGAATATCATGACCGTTTACAGGGCCGACATAACGAAGCCCCATCTCTTCAAAAAACATGCCGGGGACAAAAAAACTTTTCAGGGAATTTTCGATGCTCTGAATGTGCCGAATGATTCTCCGTCCAAGGGAAGAACGCCCCAGCAGACCTTTCGCCCGACGTTTGACGCCATTGTAATAACGTCCGATCAAAATGCGGCTCAAAATACGGCTTACAGCCCCGGTATTCCGAGCAATCGACATTTTATTGTCATTCACAATCAGAATCATGCTTTTGCAGGAATTACGAAGGTTATTCAATGCCTCAAATGTAATTCCACAGCCCAACGCACCATCCCCGACGACAGCGACAACATGTTCATGATGATGATGCAACTCCGAAGCCGCCTGAAACCCCATGGCGGCAGATAGAGCAGTCCCGGCATGACCGGACCCGAAACAATCGTATGGAGACTCTCCTCTCCGCGTAAAACCGCAAAGGCCGCCTTTCTGACGAAGCGTATCGAAACGATCCGCCCGCCCGGTAATCAGCTTATGCGTATAGGACTGATGACCGACATCCCAAAGGATTTTATCCTCAGGAGCATGGAAGACAGAATGAATCGCTATGGTCAATTCAACCGTACCGAGATTCGGAGCCAAATGACCGCCATTCGCAGCAATTGTGCGAATCAGCGTATCACGGATTTCCTGCGGCAAGGCCAACAATTCTTCCGAAGAAAGTTTCCGGAGATCATCCGGGGAATGAATTTGAGAAAGGAGCGAACTCATATAAAAAGAAACCATTGGGTAGGATGTTCAAAAAACAGTATGGCGGAATCTAAATTCAGGATAACAACTCGCAGAAGCCGATTTCAAAAAAGCAAGGGCATTAAAATCAGCGCGACTCATAAAAATAAATTCCTTGAGAATATACATCAATTTATGAGGGAATACAAATAAAACAAGAAAAAAAGCAGCAGATTTGAGGCAAAAAAACTCCCGGAGCCACAAAAGGAACCGGGAGCTGAAATAACAGAACTTTCTGTCGTACTGAAAGACGATTACGCAATCGTCGAAACGACGAGCTTGTTATCTTCGGTTACAGTCAGAGAGTAGAGAACAGTGGCATAACCATTGATTTCACTACTCCATGTGGCTACCAATCCGGCCAATTTCACTTCTTCCATAGCATCGAAGCCTTCAAAGGCATCCGAACTTGCTGCCTGAATCAGTGTTTTAGAACCGGAAACTGACGAGAAATCGACCTCGAAACTATCATTTGTGAAATCATTCTGAACACCATTTGCCCAGTTGATTCCGAAAGATTCTTCGAAAGACCATTCTTTGACATCGGAGAAGTTAATTATATTACTCGTGAAATTAACATCTTCCGACTCTTTGAAAGACACGCAGTCGAAGTACACAATCTTCGTGGCACCGAAATCACCGGTGAAGTCATTGAACACAAGTGTTCGATTGCCCTGGACATAACGACCACTATGCACGGAAGCATCACCAGACCACTCGCCACCGGTAAGAGCATTGTTGCTGTCGCCGGAAACATAAACATTTGTGCCAAACGTCAAATTACTGCCATCTCCGGTAAAAGTCATTGTGGAAGTACCGGACACCCGCGAGAAACCTGCACCACCGGCATAAAGACCGCCAAAGTTCATGCCATTACGGGCTGTCGGATTGATTGTAATTTTATTAACAGAGGCATCAATGTTCAGAGACGTATTGGCAACTGTAACGCATTCGGTTGAATTCCAAGTCAAAGCACCACCACCAGCAAAAATGAGATCATTGAATGTGCCGCCCTGAATATTCAAAGTAATCGTGCCGGCAGTCTGGACAAAATTTCCAGCGGTGTCTAAAGTCTTCTTGGTTACCAGCGGACCACCGAAAACGGTAGCATTTGAAGCCCCCGCACCGAGATTAATGGTTGTTTCCATATCAGACGAACTGGAAGCAGAAACATCTTTTCCGACAAGTACACTAACAGAAACATCCGCAGGAAGTACAGTAAGAGTTTCAGTAGAAACTTTGACATTCTTCAATGTTGCTTCCTGCTTGAATTTGAAGGCAGAGAAATCGGAAGTTATGACATTGATTCCACTTGTGCTTTCAATGACAAGATTCTGCGTATCGGCAATAATAGTACCGTTCGAAGTATCCAATGCGATATCGCCGGTCAATCTGTCGAAGTCAATATATGCTTCTCCGACATGCCCGACTACAGTACTCTTAGTACCCTGAGACGCATACAAGACCGCTTCACGAAGACTGATTTTTCCATCGTAAGCATTGACGACATCGTCCAGAGTGGTTACAGTCAGAGACTTGGTTTCGGGTTCGCCGGCATGTGCGACAGTCAGAGTCAACGTATTTGTTTTTGTGTAAGCCAAAGTCAATTTGTAGTCACCGACCGTCTTCGACTTCGTCTCCTTGTCATCCAGGCATTCAGCAACAGTGATGGTACCAAGTACGGTATCCTTTTCGCCAAGCACAGTAACAGTCTTGGTAAAGCCGCGATCTTTTGACAGACCACTCGCCAAAACATATTCGCCATCTTTAATGGAAGCAGGAATGGTAATGAAGTAGTCAGGAGCTTCATTGTAGTTGCAACTGGCAAACGTAGGACTAGAACCTTTATCACGTCTTGCTTTACCAAGCTGTTCCATATTGTTAATCATAGCTTCGCCATCATAATAGTTCAAGTCGAAGTTAATAATGCAACCGGCAGTTAATACAAATTGCGTGTAGGAACTGCCGGTTCTCAAGTTGCCGCGAAGAGTAACACCTTTCTTTAAGTTACATTCTTGTGCAGTATTGCTGATTTCGACATTTCCTATTACAGCACCATTGCTAGTGGTGAAACTTGCGCCGGACTCAAATTTAACGTTATAAGCAGAAGCACCTGCTTTCAAAGAAAGAGTTCCCGCTGATCCACCTACTGCTCCGGTAAAAACAGAATCAGTAACAATGCCGCCACTGGAAACCATCAGCACACCGCCAATAGAGTAAATACCATAAGCACTGCCGACAAGCGCATTATTTGATAATTTCTCAATGAAAGCAGGAGAAGAACCAGCATGCGTAAGGAAATTTTCAATTGCCCCACCTCTTGATACCGTAATGTTTTCCACGACAGCACTGGTTATCTTCAAAGTTTTAAGAAGAGCGCCGCTTGTAATCGTAACATCACTAATGAATGCACCTGATGCAGGAGTAAGATTTGCAGCCCTACCGCCGACAGAAAAATCAGAAGCAGAGCCACCGGCTTTTACTGATAAAATTTCAAACGAACCGCCAGAAACGATACCGCCGCTGGAAACGGTAACGCCAGTCATGTTTTCAGCGTTCAACAATTGTCCGCCAGACAAAACATTAACTGAAGCGCCTTCATCAGAATAGGATATACCTGTGGCAACACCGCCATTTGAAACATTAATGACACCGGCACTGAAGATTTCGATGTTCTCAACAGATCCGCCATTCGAAACATGCATGGTCTGTCCTTGCGAAATACGGATACCCTGCATGGAGGTAGCCGCACTTACCAAAGTTGCGCCCTTGTAAATCGTTACTTCAGATCCGGTTGCAGAAGGGATTTGACTTGCATCCAGCAAAACCCCCTGATTGTTCATGACAAGAAATTCAGATTCCTGCATTTTTCATTCTCCTTGGTGAAGATGATGTGACAGACAGAAACAAGAATACCGAAAGGCAATGATTCTGTCCTGTTGGTTTATGGATTATAGAAAATGGTCATTTTTCAGAAAATTAATGTAAAGTAGCACCCGACAATGTGTTTTTCAAATGAAAAAATCCTTTTTTTCAATAATTTTTCAGGAAAATTTGACAGGCGGTACAACAACGACTATATTTTAGGGCATCTCCATTCATTGGGAATGCTGTTTTTTATCTGTCAAAGTCCGTTTTCGTGCTTTTCGGAAAGTGCAGTTCAAACAGGCAACCTCAAAAGGCAAAAAATGTCTTCTGCACATCCATAAAAAGACTTTCCGAACACGCAGAGACATCCTTTTGATATTCACAAAGGGGTCTCTGAATCACAAAAAGGCTCTTTCAGAACGAGCATACAGGTTTTCCAACAAGCTTATCATCTTCACCATCAGGACTAACCATGAATCAATTTTATAATCTTCTCGAATCCATGATCCGCTGCCGTCCTTTAACCTCACAACCCGACAACATCAACCGCGCAGCAGAAATCCTGCGAAAGTTTTTGGAGGAGCGCGGCATTTTCTGTAAAACCGAACAATACCGAGGACGCGACCTGCTGTATGCCTCCAACTGCGGCGAAGAAGAACCGGATGTCCTGCTGAATGCACATTTAGACGTAGTTCCAGCTGACGATGCCCAGTTTCAACCGTTCATTCAAGACGGACGCATGTATGGACGCGGAACAGCAGACTGCCTCGGCAATGCAGTATGCGCGGCCCGAACCTTGTTGAACGCAACACCGGGAACCAAAATTGCAGCGGCATTTTCTGCCGATGAAGAAACAGGCGGCGATACCACAGCCGCCATGGTGAAATTCGGATTCAGGGCAAAAAGAGTTATTCTGATCATGGACAACTCCGATCCAAGCGTCATTTTCTCCCAGAAAGGGGTTCTCGTTGTCAAACTGACCGCACACGGCAAAGGCGGACACGCTGCTTATCCCTGGCTCTGCGACAATCCTATCGACAAACTCATGACGGGATATGCGAAATTTCTTGCATTCTGGAAGAATCCGGCGGAAGACAATGACTGGAGAAGCAGTCTCTCCGCCTGCATGATGGAAGCAGGAAGCGCACACAATCAAATTCCCGAAACAGCCTCCATGATTCTGAATTTTCGTTTGACTGATGAAAAAGAACTGGACAAAGTGCTGTCTGCGCTGACTGAACTCACAGGATGCGAAGCCACTGTTGTTTCATCTATGCCGACCGTTTCGTTTGACCGCGACCTGCCTGAATTTACACTTCTGCAGAAAATGCTTCGCAAGAATGATCCGGCCCATGATTATCCGCTGGAACGTCTTTGCGGCGCAACAGACTCCCGTCATTGGAAAGTGCTGGGTATTCCGGTTGCGGTAACAGGGATTCTCGGAGCAGAGATTCATTCACCGGGCGAATACATCGAACTGGATTCCATCCGCACTACATCGAATGCCGTTATACAGTTTGCAGATGCAATCAGTCAGGAATACCGGTCAACATCAAACTGAAATTCATGCTCATGATGCCAACTTCAACAATCCAGTCGGACGCTTTGAAATCATCTCCTCTGGAGATCAACAAATAAAATCTTTCATCAACAAAACTTTTTATGTCATCGTCTTGCTTGCGGCTTCTTTTTTCTTGCCATCTGCTTCACTGTACGCAAATGACAGCAGCATTGCAGGAGATGCGCGTATGCTGTTGTTGGAAACAATGGTTCATCTTGTTACAGAAAATCGTCTTGCATCCTCCCAATTCGATATTCAGGGAACTGTAACGGATGTAAACGGAAACCCGCTCAATGGGGTTGAGCTGTATATCCTGAACTTTTCATCAAAAATATACTTTTTTTGGAAAAAGTCCAAAATCGTGCTTGATTTTTTTGCA
>DCIG01000059.1 GCA_002315855.1 Lentisphaeria bacterium UBA1732
CAATACGCTGGTCAGCGGAATCAGTGGCCCGCGACAGACTGCTTTTGGAAAAACTTGGTGTCATCAAGAATTAGTGGACGCTTTTGTCGATTTTTAGGTTACAACAATATGGACCACTCCATGCTCACGGCGAAAGAGGCGGTGCGCCTGATTGTTTCCGGCGAACATGACAAATCCCGTTTGTGGAATATCAATACGGAAGAAGAGTACCACGAGCAAAAATAATTCCATCTTCCCTGCTTGCAAAAAAAATCCGTCCACTGCCGGTCCTTTGTTTCATTCAATCTGAATCTGGACAACATCAAAGGCTCTGGCTCATTTTTAATTGCGACCTCTATGAATATAATTTGATGTTATGCGAGGTTTTTACGGTCAATTTTCCCGTTGGGAGTTTTGGGGATTTCCTTGACGCACTTGATATATCGCGGCATCTGGTGGTTTTCGAGATGATTTTTCAGAAAGCGTCGGAAGTCATTGAGATCAAATGAATTTTCGTTTGCCGGGACAATCTGCAAATGAACCATACCGCCTGCGACCGGATCCTTTGCGCCGAAACAGGCGCAGTCAGAGATTTCCGGATACTGCATGACAACATTTTCAACTTCCGCCGGGGCGATTTTCAAGCCGCCGCAGTTGATGATGTCTCCTTTTCTGCCGATCATAAAAATGAATCCATCCTCGTCAATATATCCCAAGTCATTGGTATACAATATATTTTCTTGCAGGATTTCCGCCGTGAGGTCTGGAGCGCGCCAATAACCATTCATCAAAGAATCACCGGATATGGCAAGGAAACCCGGATTCTCCTTGGACGAGTTGATTTTGCGGTGTTTTTCATCAACAATCATGATTTGCGTGTGTGGATTGCATTTGCCGATGCAGTTTACTTTTTCAGGAAATTCTGCATAATTGTAGGCAGAGCATACACTTCCAGCTTCCGTAGCACCATAACCGAAAATCAGTCTTGCATACGGGAAGCACTGATGCAGAGTTTCTTTATCTGTCTCTGTCAAGGGGGCACTATTAGTGTGTATCAGCTTGATTTGTCCTGCCAGAGAATGCAGTTTGTCCAAAGAAACAAAGAGCAGGAAGCGGACCGCCGCCGGAGGAAGCAATAATGTATTCACCTGATATTTTTCGATGGCCTCATAATATTTTTTCAAGTCCAAAAAACTGTCCAGCAATACCGCATGAGCTGCGCCGAGGAAGCAGGAATACAGTTTTCTGAGCGCATTGATATGGTTCAGCGGAGAAGCAATCAAATAGACGGATTCTGTGTTAAGCCGATCAACATACAGATTGTTGTCGGATGCGGTAAAAACAGCACGATGAGACAACACCACACCTTTTGATTTCCCGGTTGTTCCTGTGGTATAAAGGATTTCCGCCACATCATTTTCATCGGGGAATTTCCATGCGGCCTCATTCCCCGTACTGACTTCGGGCAAATTCAGCACATCGGCAGAAGAAAGACATAATATACCGTTTAAGTTTTTTCTTCCGATATACAGCGGAGACTGCATTTCTCCGGCAAGGCGGAGAACAAGATCATCTGAAATGTCCTTTCCGACCGGCACAAAAACGCATCCTGCAAGCTGAATGCCCATCGCCGTTACGGCAAAAGAGACGTCTGCGCACGCATCTGCAAGGATATTTGAATTGCGGGAAAAACCATGAGCGAACAGCCATGAAGCCAAATTTTTCGATTTTTGCCAAAGTTCCCGATATGAAACTGTTTGTCTTGTGTCAGAAACCGCCGGCTGATCCGGGAAGTGTTCAGCATTTTCTTTCACGTATGAAATAACAGAAGACATCATCAACTCCATTCATTGCTGGTACATGAACGTAACAGTACCCGTTTTGAACAAACAGCCGAGGGAAAGAACAACTGCTGCCATCAGGAGAAGTCCTTCCGTCCAGTTCCAAAGCGTTTGCAGTCGAGTGTTGTTCACGGGGTACATTTTTTGTTTTATGAGGGGCAGAACGGGGAAACATCCAGCCGCACCGACCAGAAGAATCAACTCGAATCCTTTCAGATACCAGCGAACCGACGCCGATATTGCGACATTTCCTGTTCCGGCAAACATGGCTTTGAAGCAGAGAGCCGCCTGAGCAAAAGAGTCCGTACAAATCAGCGGGACGGTCAGCAGCAGAATCAGCATGACACCAACCCAGCGGATTAATGAGTTCACCCTTTTATTTCTGAAAGATTTTATGTGCGGTTCAACAATCATGGCACAGCTGTTGACCAATCCCCAGATGGTATAGTTCCAGTTCGTGCCGTGCCAAAGTGCCGTAACAAGCCACACACAGCTTGGAACGAAAATGTTCTGCATGGTTTTCGCCGTCTGATCGCTGACGTGATGCCGGAGAAGAAATTTCCGGAAACTCACCGACGGTCCCAAAACAATGGGGAAATACAGATAATCGCGAAACCATGCACAAAGCGTGATGTGCCATCGCCGCCAATATTCGCCAATGGAAGTGGAAATATAGGGGTAATTGAAATTTTCCGGCATTTTGAAGCCAAAGATTTTTGCAAGTCCAATCGCCATATCAGAATAACCGGAAAAATCAAAGTACATCATAATCAAAAAGATTGCACACCCAAGCCAGGCATCGGCAGACGACAATGCAGTGAAATCCGATGAAAAAATCAGTTTTACCGGAAGAGCAAGATTGGATGCGATCATCATCTTTTTGCAAAAGCCGACTGCAAAACGCCAAATGCCGGAGGAGAAATCATCAAGATGGGTTTTTCTGCATACAATCTGCGGTTCAAACTCGTGGTAGGGAATGATTGGACCCTGCAACATTTTAAAAAAGACAGAAAGATATAAAGCGGCATCCAGCAGTTTAGGCGCGGTTTTGCATTGTCCCCGGTAAATATCCACCACATAGGAAATGGAATGAAACGCAAAAAATGACATTCCTATGGGAAGCGACATCAGGGGGAATGAGATTTTCTCCCCCGACAAGATACCCAGACAGTCCAGTATGAACTTGAGTTTTGCAAAGGACAAAAGGACTCCGACATTCATAACAACGACCAGAAAAACAGCAAAATTACCTGCCCGGGTATTTTGTCTGCCGTCCGCCATTTTCCCAAGCAGCCATGTGAGAATAATCATAGCTGTCAGAAGCAGAATGAAAACGGGTTCTCCCCACGCATAAAAGGACAAACTGACGGCAATCAGAAAAAGGTTTCTGAAGAGGAGATTTCTGCTCTGCGGCAGCAGGAAGTAAACTCCCAATGCAATCGGCAGAAACAAAAAAAGAAAGGTGGCAGAGGCGATACTCATGCGCGGATGTCTTTCCAGTTCATTTCAAATCTTCCTCAAATACAGAGCAGCACAACGGCGGGGACGGTCTGTTCAATAAACGTTTTGATACTTCCGTCAAAATGCCGGGGATCAATGATATCAAGGAACTGAACCGTACATGCCAGATACGGGCAAAGGACATCGGCTTGAGAGTGTTTCAGAACAAGTACTCTTGTGCCATTGCTGCAGTTTTGATTTTCAATTTGTATCAGAGGCTGATCTCCATATAAAAAGCAACAATACGTGTGAGACGATTTCAGATAAGGTTGTGCAATCAGTGTATCGCTGAAGCCGCCAACCCGATCGATTCCCTTACTTGGAATCCTGATATGGAAACGACTTTCTTTTTGGGGATAGAGTACATCGAAATCCTCCGGGAACGCGTTTGCTTTGATGGCCATACTGCCCTGAAAAACTGAAGGATACCGAACTGATGTGAACATTTTCTCTTTCACTGCATCGGCGTCGGCGGTAATCTGAAATTCGTCATTTAGTTTTCGGGCGACCGTTTCAGCAATCAGCCGCCCTGCAAAAACATTCCAGTGATGATCGGTCCTGTAAAACCAAGAGTAAAAATTGCTGTCGGCAGCAAGAAGAACATCCTTCGCATCCAGGCATGGAATATGGTTTTCCGCCAGGAAAGCCATATATTGTGCCATCCTGCGAGAGTACCCGCTGGAAAGGGGAGTATCAGCAACAGGAAAAACCGTAATGCTGTCATCCATTTTTGTGGCAGGAAGCAGCTGAAAAAGACGAATATTCCGTTTTTCCAGCCAAGTGTGCCATTCCCGTACCGTTTCCCATGAATCAGAAGAATAGTCATCTGAAAAAGTATAGGTCAAATATCCATTGGGCAGTCTGACAATCATCGAACTGCCGTTTCCAATTATATTGTTTCCGATTTTCCCATCCAAAGAACAGGTGATGCAATAAAAATATTTTAACAGAGGATTTCGAGAGGCAGAGTATCCATCTATGGAATATTTTACGGCATTGATTATTTCCAGATATGCAGAAAAAGGATCGGGGATTTTCGGTACAGGGGGAGTTTCCAAAATGTCATTGACGGCGACATCGTCAAACGGATAACTCTCTCTGAACGATTTGACAGCAGGGACATCAGCGCAGATTACTATTTGCGAGGACATTTCAGCAACGAGGTGTTTTTTCAGAAAGACAAAAACAGCTGATCCCCCCAGTGTGGTCATCAGTCCCAAAAAACATGCCGCAAAGATCATTCCTGCGCTGAGATTTTTTCTGCCGCTCATTCCTTAATCCTGTTTCTGAAAACTTTTCACCATTTTTCCCATGGCTTCAACGGAATTGAAGTTATCTTTTGTGATAGCGTTGAACGTGATTTTGATGTCAAACGCGACATCGAGTTCGCAAATCAGCTGAATCATGGTGATGGAAGTGATGTACCCCTCATCAACCAATGCTTTTGATTCAACATCGATTCCTGCAACCAGGCTCTTTAAAATCTGCTTGATTTTGTCATTCATAATCGTTACTCCTGAATTATAAGCTGATTCCAAGAGTTTTGGCGGGAGTATAGAACAATCTCCTGCAAAGTCTTTTGAAGCCAGCTTTTATGAAATGTAATCCGCCGCACCAAAAGCGATTGCGGCAATGGCAATCATCCAAATGCAGAGATTTTGTCTCCATGTGTATTTTTCCTTCAGCACAAGCTCCGCACCGATAATCGGGAAGACGGGAGCCGCGATAAAGAGGATTCCGGTTTTGACTGCATCCAGCGAAGACGCATATAAATACAGCAATGAAGACAAAATGGCCACGCAAGGATAACATATTGAATACTGCTCTCCGTTTTTGAAGGGAATGAACCACTTTCCGTTTTTTCTCCGGAGAAGAAGCGAAAAGAGGCCGATTGGCAGAATCATTAAAAAATAGCCTGTCATCACAAAATCCATGATACCGATGCCGGTATCATCAAAAATCAGAGTCGTGATAAGAGTGTCTCCGGCATCAAAAAGCAATCCCGCAAAAAGAATCAACAGACCAATGACGGTGCGGTGCCGTTCCTGCGTTTTTTTCCCCCGCAAATCCTCCGACCCATGACAGGCAAACAGTTCGATATTCGGAAACAAAAACGTGAAGGTCAAAACGAGAAGCACGGGAATCAATCTGACCGGGTGAAAGACATCATTGACCGCAGACAGTTTGCCGCTGACCGCATTGATGACAAGAAGTCCGAAAAAATAAAGGATGCCGTTTGCGCCGCTGACCGCAGATTCCAAAGCAAGTCCGATATGGCGAAAACTGACAAGATAAAGCAGCCAGTACATAAGGAAGCAGAGCTGATTGGCAAGAAGCAGCGGATGATTCCACAGAAGCCGCCACGGAGTATCTCCGCTCTCTCCCCAGCCGAATGCAAGCAAGACAAGTCCAATAAAAAAAGCAAGCACCAAAACGGACAGAAGCATTTCCATCGGAGCAGATGATTTTCCCGAATCAACTTTTTTCTTGCCCAGCAAGTCGGCAGAAGCAAATGCCATCAAAGCAAGGAAGGCAAAGACGAGCCACATTATTTCTTGTCCTCTTCCGGTTCCTGCAGAATCTTATCCCAGCGAAGTCCGGGCGGCATATTGAATTGAAAGCCGATCAGTTTCTCAAATTCATCTTTCACGCCGTGATTGAGACACAATTGAAAAAAGAATTCTCCATTGGTATTGCCTTCGATGATGAGCCAGCCCTTGTCCGTGTGCACGACATCCCAGCCGATATAACGAAGCGAAGGCAACTGATTAGCGGCATCGGTCAGCATTTTTTTGAGGGCATACCATTCCGGCATGGCAAACCCTTTTATTTTCACGCCGGAAACGGGATGATATTCGGTTTCTCCGGCAACACCGTTCATGCCGCCGGTTGTTACAATCCCGGTTTCAGCATCAATCAAAGCATCCATGCTGTATACTTCGCCCTGCTGTGTTTTGCCATCGCCGCACATCATCCTGAAACATGGATAGAAAAAATGAATTCTGCCATTGACCGCTACGGTTGTTACCCGCAAAAGCGACATCTCGGTGGGATTGAACTGCGAAATGGCTTGCGACGGCACAATCACCTCTTCGAGAATCAATTGATGAAGGATGGGCCTTTTGATTTCAAAACTTGTCAGATTGCGGGCTTCGGCGAGCAGGAATTGAAATATCCTGTACAGATCCGTGCCGTCCGTGATGTCCAGACGATGAACACCTTCGGCAAGCTCAAGATTAACGGGTTTCACGAAAATCGACTTGTGCTTTGCCGCAAATTTGCAGAATGCCGGGTAGTCACCTTCTCCGGAAAGAAGCATGGCATCGCGTTTGTAATAAGGTTTCAGAAACGTATACGCTTCGTACTTGTTGTCAAGCAGATGGAGGTCTTTGACACAGTTCAGAAAAGTCATATACGCATAGCGGCTGTACCAAGTGATATACTGTTTTTTCTGCTCATGGGTGCGGGCTGCAAATCTGTAATAAGTATATTCAGGAAAGCTGGTTCCATACATCGTCTGGCAATAGATGGCACTGTAAACATTTGCGTAAAACACATCCTTGCCGGGAAAACAATCTGCGTATTTTTCCCACAAACGATTTATCATGGCATCCGAATAGCGTTCAGGATTGTCCGCCGCGATTTGTTGTCCCAGATTTATAATTTCATCTTTGTCTTCCGTGATTTTTATGTTCATGTCTTTCATGGTTTGTTTTTACTTGTCCTTTTTTGTTTGCGTTTGCCCTCCCGTTTCACGCCCTGAAGAAAAACCTGTGAATACGGATGACGGTTTCAAAAAGCGAAAAACTGATTTCCCTGGGGATGGAAATTACGGATATTGAGCTGATTTCAAAAGTCGGGGCTGGAGGTTTTTCAAAAACTCTCCCCTATTATCAAATCTTTCTGCCAATGACTTTTGAAATCATCGCTTGATAGTTGAAAATATAATATACAGTGAAAAAACGATTTTTTCAAATTCAAACATGGCAAGAATTATGATGGAAAAGAAAAAGATACCCCACATAGTGTGAGATGCCTCCAAAATATTGGATGTTTTTTTAATGCAGGGAATGAGTTCGGTATTTGATTGGACTCATTGTCTTTCATGCCGGTTTGTTCGGCGAATTAAGCAATGAATACATGGGTGCTTAACATCTTCCGCAGTTGAGCTCGTACAATTTCTTCTATCTTTGGAAAAGAAAATGAGCCCGGTTCAATACCGGACTCATTCCCCCGTCCATTTTTTTGAGGTATGTCGCTTATTTTTCCGGAGGGATTGGCGGAATCGGAATGGTACCGCCGAAACTGTCAAAGAACGGATCTTTGTTTTGTTTCAGTTCAAAAACGGAACTGGTCAGTTTTGTCAGATTGCGTTTCGATTTTTCTCCGTAGACATGCTGGAAGAAATAATCCAGGATATACCCCATGTCTTCCGCAGTTACAGCGTGTCCTGTCAGGTGAATGTTGCAGGCAAGATGGTCGCCCAGTCCGAGTTTTTCATAGACGGCGCGTGTCGCCCGGTAGGCTGCCCACATGGACGGCGCATTGACCCAGTCTTCGCCGGTGCACGAACCGATGATGAAAAGATAGCGGTCCTTGTCTGCCACCAGTGAACACAGCATGTGCTGGTCGAAAGGCAGAGTTTCAGGATCTCTGAACTGGCAGAATTTGTTGTTGAACCACCCTTGTCCGCCTGTTGTCTGGAGATTGTGAAGCTGCTCATTGTCTCCGTATTGATATTCTTTCTGTCCGCCGAGAAGTGTGAGATCGTAGGTCTTGCCTTTGGAGAGATAGCGGAACATGGCGACGCCTCCTGTCCCGGAACACGATGGAATCACCATCTTGAATCGTTTCTCGAATGCCCCGCAGACCATCGTTGATTTGCCCCACCGGGAAACCCCTGTTACCATGCTGTTTTTGGCATTCACCTTCAAAACTTTATCCGCTCCGGCTTCCAAAGCATCGATCACCTTGGAGGCTCCCCATGCCCAAGCCATCAGGACTCCTGTTTGTTCTTTATAGTTGTCGGTATAGGGATACAGCTCGTAGAACATCCCCTGATGCTTGTTGTTGTCAGCCGCGATTGTTCCCGTATTCAGGGTAAAAACGGCGACTCCTTGATTGAGTGCCATTTGTTCCTGCACTCCGCCCGTCATCGCGACAAGATAAGGCCATCCGCCTTCCGGCATTTTCACTTTGGACGAATCGGGGAGGCGCACACTTACCGTCATGGTGCCTTCTTTGCCTGTGCTGATGCGTTTGATATGAATCGTTAATCCCTTTGATGCATCGTACTCAAAGGTTGTCTTTTCACCTTTCCGGTCAGGCCATACGCCATACATATAATACTGATACAGCCTGGAGATTTCATCAGCTCGTGTACTCCAGTTATCCTTGTTTGCTTCTTTCCCGTCCATGAATTTCATGGCATCGGGAATCCCTTTCTGCGCTTTCAGGGATTTGACCATAGGGAATCCGCTGTCGTCTTCTTTTTCGGGGAGTTCTTTCATATCAGAAGCTTCCGGTCCCTGATCTGCCCCTCCGAAACCGCCGAAACCACCGAAACCGCCCATAGCCCCGAAATCAGGCATTCCACCGGCCGGCATAGCGCCGCCGCCGAAGCCACCGAAACCGCCCATAGCCCCGAAATCATGCATTCCACCGGCCGGCATAGCGCCACCGCCGAAACCACCGAAACCTCCCATAGCCCCGAAATCGGGCATTCCACCGGCCGGCATAGCGCCGCCGCCGAAACCACCGAAACCGCCCGTCATGGGCATTCCACCGAATCCTCCCATAGCCCCGAAATCGGGCATTCCGTTTCCGGGGACTTGTGCATGAACTGCATTCCCGACCAATAAAACTGATGCAAGAAAGCACGTAATCTGCAAAATTGTTTTTTTCATGATAGTGTCCTTGTTTTTTGCCGGTTTCAAATTGTTCCGCCGGGAACATTTGAAACCAGCTCAACTGTATTTCCTGATAAGCGTCTTCATAGTCATCTTGATTCATTTTGACCCAGTGAATCGAGATGAGCTTATTCCGTTTTATTTTACCTTGAGGTATTTGTCCAGAAATTCAATGACGCGTTTTGAATTCTTCTCGTCAAAGAACCGTCCATCTTCGTGTGCTGCTCCGTCAAGTGTTTCCATGATTACTTTTTCTTTCCCGATTACTTTGATCAAATCATCGGCAAACTGTTTGGAAGACCCAATCGGCACCAGTGTATCCTGAGTTCCATGCTGAATCAGAAATGCCGGAGCTGTTTTGGGATCAAGCAGATGCGCATACGTCCCGGGAGAGGCTAATGCCGCCTGCGTCTTGTCTGTTTGAACGGATTTTCCTATGTACATCCCTTCCGGTGAGGAATCCCCGTCATGCTGAAGCATTCCGTTCAAACCTGTTTCTTTTGCTTGTTTATCCAGGTCAATCAGGTTGATGGGACCAAACAGGTCGACGACTGCCTGAACAGCAGACGAATACTCGGAATAATCTGCAATATCTCCCATCATAAGTCCTTTGATGTTGCTTGTCGTGCCCAGCATCCCCACCATGTTGCCGCCCGCACTGTCTCCGATTGCTCCGATATGGTCCGCATCAATTCCGTATTCTTTCGCATGTGCCCGCACATAGCGCACGGCCGCTTTTGCGTCATTCATTGCTCGTGGAAAAAGTGCTTCAGAAGAAAGACGGTAATTGATGCTGAATACTGCATATCCGGCCTTGGTCAAACGGTCAAAGAATCCTGCATTGCATCCTTTGGAATCACCGCCCAGCCATGCTCCGCCATGAATATAAATGATGGC
The DNA here is from genome assembly GCA_002315855.1 of Lentisphaeria bacterium UBA1732. Taxonomy (GTDB): domain Bacteria; phylum Verrucomicrobiota; class Lentisphaeria; order Victivallales; family UBA1829; genus UBA1732. The sequence continues at coordinate 10,127 of DCIG01000059.1, forward strand.
AGGAACTTTCTGGCCTTCTTTGATTTCAGGGAGATAGACATCCATTGTCTGTGCTTTGCTGCCGTCTTTCACATAAGAAATATCCCCGATTTGCTTGAATCCGGCTTTCAGCAGACTCCCGCCTCCGAATCCCATCATCCCGCCGAACATTCCCATTCCGCCTGCCTGTTTTTTTAGAGGCTCAATGTCTTTCCATGCTTTTTTGTCTGCATCCCAAAGTTTGCAGACTGCGCAGTCTTTCTCTGCCGAATCCATTGATACTTTTACATAGGTCGGACCATCGGCATTGTAACCGGCAGGAATTTGACTCCCTTTGTCCGGCTTTGCTGCTTCAGCAGAAGTTTGTCCGGGCATTGCGCCGCCGAACCCGCCCATCATAGGCATTCCTCCGAACCCGCCCATGGCTCCGAAATCAGGCATTCCACCGGCCGGCATAGCGCCGCCGCCGAACCCGCCCATCATAGGCATTCCGCCAGCCGGCATAGCGCCGCCGCCGAATCCGCCCATCATAGGCATTCCGCCAGCCGGCATAGCGCCGCCGCCGAACCCGCCCATCATAGGCATTCCGCCGAACCCGCCCATGGCTTGTGCAGAAAGAACTGCTGTCGCAAGAAATGCGATGGAAACAATTGTTTTTCTTAGTTTTTTCATCTTGATGCTCCTTTGTTTGTTGCTGTGAAATAATTTCGGAGAGAATTGCATGATTCCTCGAATCATGAATCACACTTTATGGTTTGCAAATAGCATTGATTGGCTGCTCCGTACTTTTTTCTGTCGTTTTGCCAGTTCAGCCAGAAACACTTTTCGGTCTTCAGAGCCGGCTGCAGCCCAAAAACGGCTCATGACGCAGTTGTAGTATTCGATGATTTGATGCTTGAATCGTTTTCCTTCTTCCGTCAAAAGAAGATAGGATACTCGCTTGTCAAGAGCTGATATCTTGCGTTCCACCAACCCGTCCCGCTCAAGTGCCGCTGCACTCACGGACAGAGATGAGGATGAAAACTGATATTGGCTGACGATATTCTGATAGCTGATTCTCGATGTGCGGGCAAAAAGCAGCGCAAGAAAAATGCGCTTTTTCCCGATGGATAGTTTCATTTTTGTTCCCAAAAAGGGGAAAATGGATGCAAGAAGATGACTGAATATTCGGGCGAGAAGCTGCCAATTTTCCAAATGTTCATACGGAGGACAGTTTTCCAGCGGAAGACGGATTGTAAAATTGATTAGCTCACTGCCGAAATACTCCCTCTGTATTGTGGGCAGATTATTTTTCAGAAAAGCGGCAAGCTGGACTAAAATCCTGTGAAAAATTCCGTGTTCTTCCGCATTCCTTAACTTGATATAACGGTTGTATCGTTCCAAATTCGCTTTTTGTACGGCTTGCTTAAATGCTTGACCGGCTTCCGTCAGTTCCAGACGCGTATGATTCCGATCGGATTTGCGCCGGACCCGCTGTATCAGACCCTTTCCCTCGTATCGGTCAATTTCCTGGGTTACCGCTCCATCTGTAATGTGTGCAAATCGGGAAATCCCCTTTACCGTGGGTGGCTCAAAATCAAGCACGAAAAAGTACAGAAAGATTCGTCGCTGACTTAAGGTCAGAATTTCTTTTTCTTCGTTTTGCTCTTCTTCGTCAGAGGGAATGCGTATTTTGTCGTTCAGCTCAAATAATGCACGCCACATGGAGGCCGGAGAAATTTGAGGATTCATTGGTTACCTGATGATATGGTTTGTTTCTTTTGAAAAATGGAACCGGATAAATTGCATTTTCTTTCGTCGGAAATAAAATAGCATTTTAATCGAATAAATCAAATAAAAAAATAGAAAAATCAAATTTTTTTACAAACATAATGATATGCTATTGAGTATATAAACTCATTTCAATGGTTAAATTGCTCACATTTTAAAATAATTTTCTCCCATGATTTGTGAAAAGATTGTCTCAAGATTTGAATTGTTTAATGTATGAATGATTATTGAAAAATAAATACTCATACTTTAAAATAATACTCACCTGTATTGCTCTGAAATACACAAATTTCAACTGTTTTTATTCAGTACATCTTGATTTTATTTCTTGACGTTGTATATTATGGAAAAAATACCATAAACAAACTCATACGGAAAAGGAAAGATTAAAATGATGAAACGAATCCTGAACAGAGTTTTTTTCAGTGCGTTCCTGTGCTCGGCTTTTTCTGCTTCGGCGGCAAATATTGTTGCAAGCTATGAAAATGTTCGGAAAGAAACTGATTTGTACCGCGGATGGACATTCATTCGGGGCGATGTGTCTGAGGCGATGAAAGATGATTTCCGCGGCAGCGGTGTCGAGGTTACAATCCCTCATGACTGGCAAATCCTTGAAACTCCTTCCGCTGTTTCGCCCGGCGGCGGTGCGCAGGGGTTTTTCACACGTCAGGGAATCGCCTGGTATCGCACGGAGATTGAACTCCCGGCCAATGCCTCTGAACGTGCCTGGCAGCTGGCTTTCGACAGCGTATTTGAGCGCCCAAGCATCTATGTGAATGGACAGCTGGCAGGGAAATGGCACTATGGATATATGAGTTTCCATTTTGATATTTCCAAATTCGTCAAGCCGGGAAAGAATGTGGTTGCAATCCGTGTCGATAATACCGATCCCAACGGAAGCCGCTGGTACAGCGGGGCGGGCATAACCGGAAAAGTGCGTTTGATTGAAACCGGAAAATCGTACATGGATGAATATGGAATCAATGTCATTACGGATTATGATGAAAAACAGAATATCGGGATCGCTTCAATCACGGTTGACCCCGTAAGTGATAATGTGGAGAGCCTGTCGCTGACTGCTGAACTTTCGTATCAGGGAGAAAAGACCGCTGTGGCGCAGGGCATCTTGAAAGACCGTCGTTTCGAGTTGAAATTGAATCTGGATGCCCCTCATGTGTGGAGCGCGGACACGCCCTGTCTGTATGATTTGCGCCTGACCCTTTTGGACCATGGTAAAAAGACCGATGTCAGAACCGTGAAAGTCGGAATCCGTTCTGTGAAATTTCCAGGCGCAGAGGGCGGAGGGATGCTCGTGAACGGCAAGCGCGAGCTGATGAAAGGTTCATGCCTGCATACGGATCATGGCGCGGTGGGAACTGCCACGGCGGAAAATGTCTGGCGTGACCGCTTGCTTGCGTTGAAAGAAGTCGGTTTCAACGCCATCCGGTGCAGTCATAACCCGTATCCTCCGGTTGTCTATGACTTGTGCGATGAACTCGGCTTTTATGTTTTGGATGAAGTCTGGGATAAATGGACTTATCCATACTTGTCGGAATGGGACCGCATTTTGAAGGCTTTTTTGCGTCGAGACAGCCTCCACCCGTGTGTTGTGATTTGGAGCATCGGCAATGAAGTCGCTTCTCAGGGCTCTGACAGTATGATTGCCACGTTGCGCAAATTTGTTGATTTTGTTCATCAGAATGAACCGAGCCGTCCTGTCAGCTGTGCTCTTTCCCCTTACTTCGTTGAAATCCCCCCGGAAGGCCCCGAAGATACCCGTTCCAATCCTGTGCGCGCTTTGGAAAAAATCGGTCGGTATGTGGACATTTACCTGATGAATTATCACGAAGTCTTGTTTGATGTTCTGTGCAGGCGCAATCCTCACAAAAGTGTCCTTTCCTCCGAATCGTTCCAGTATTATACCACGCCCGATAATATGGAGAAAAATGTTTATGTCGATAAGACTGCGTGGAGTTATTGTACCGAATGCCCCGGCGCCGCCGGAATTTTCCTTTGGACAGGTGTTGCTTATGTCGGCGAATCGATGACATGGCCTTCGCGGGGATGGCCTGCCGCCTTAATTCGCACAAACCATGTTTTGAAACCTGCCGCTCGTATGTATCAGGGTCTTTGGACAAAAGAACCTATGGTGTATCTTGCAATTGTGGACGATCGCCAGCGCACGGAATATGAAAAGGCTAAATGGGGCACACTGAAACTCGCTGAAAACTGGAACTATGTTCAGGAAGATATGATGCAGTACATGGTGTTCACAAACTGCGATGAGGTGAAAATCACAATCAATCAGAATATTCAGCTCCTGAAGCAGAAAACGGATGATTATCCCAACCGTATTATTCGCGGCGTTATGCCCTATGTCCGCGGCAGTGTGAAAGCCGTTGGTTATATTGACGGAAAACAGGTTGCGGAACACGTGATTCGTACTTCTGATGCCCCTGTGAAATTGACGGCTTCCGTCAATCATCCGCAAATCGCCTCGAATTGCTATGAACTTGCCTATGTCCAGATCGGCTCTTTGGACCGGAATGGCGTGAATCCATGGACCGCTGAAAATCCGGTGAAGTTTACGGTGGAAGGTCCGGGCGAACTCGTCGCTGTTGATAACGGCGACTTAACCAATAACTATTCCTATCAGGGCAGCGAATTGCCGTTGTACCGGGGCGGTGCAACGGCAATTATCAAGGCGAAACCTGGCTGTACCGGCACAATTCGGGTAACTGCGTCTTCACCCGGTCTGTCGCCTGCATCGGTGGAAATTACTGCCGTCGAAAAGAATGCCATCCAGCCGAAATAACTTGAATTCCTTGTCGGTGTTTGAGGTAAAATAAAAGACGGTATTGAACCTGAACTTTTCATCAAAAATAT
>DCIG01000040.1:0-35114 GCA_002315855.1 Lentisphaeria bacterium UBA1732
TTGCGTTTACTTTTTCAATTAACTGGACATGGAAAAAACGTGATTTTTACCGGGAACGCTTGACAACCATGCAAAAAGGCTGTATAATAATGATTGCAGATTTTACGGGCAGCTCCGTTGTCAAATCTTTATTTCCTGAACTCAGATTTGCCCCCTCTGCATCTTCATGATTTTTACCGCACCCCGGAAAAGGCTCTCCAAAACAGGACACACGAACAATGTCGCGCGAATTTGTACATCTGCATCTGCATACGGATTATAGTCTGCTGGACGGCGCATGTGCCATCTCCTGGCACAAGCTGAAAAAAGAAGAAGCCGCTGGCAAGGACGACCTGATTCATCTGGCAAAAGCCAATGACATGAAGGCAATCGCCATCACCGACCATGGTGTCATGGGCGGCTGTCTGGAATTTCATAACGAATTGAAAGCAAACGATCTGAAGCCGATTATCGGCTGCGAAACCTATATGGCGCCGGGCAAGCTCACGGAGAAAAACCCCAATGTGCCGTATATCAAAGGCTATCACCTGATTCTGCTGGCCACCAATCAGATCGGCTACCGCAATCTCTGCAAACTCAACTCCGAAGCCCATGTGAACGGCTTCTACTACAAGCCCAGAATCGACAAAGAACTGCTGGCGCAGTACCACGAGGGCATCATAGGAATGAGCGCGTGTCTGCAAGGCGAAATCGATGTGGCTATCCGCAAACAGGGCGTGGAAGCAGGACGCAAAGTCCTGTACGAATATCTGGATATTTTCGGAAAGGAAAACTTCTATCTTGAGCTGATGTATCACGGCATCGAGGAACAGCGCATCGTCAACAAGGAGCTGATTGAGCTGAGCCGCAGTACCGGTGTGCCGCTCGTGGCGACCAATGACGTGCATTACATGCGGAAACAGGATGCAAAATCTCACGAAATCATGCTCTGCATCGGCACGCGCACCACCATGGATGACCCCAACCGTATGCGTATGGATTCCGAGGAGTTCTACTTCAAATCCGGAGACGAGATGTTCGAGATTTTCGGCAGTGAAACACCCGAAGCAATCACCAACACGCTGGCAATTGCGGAACGCTGTGATGTTACAATCGGTTACGAAAACCATTACCCCGAATATACCCCCCCGGAAGACTTCGTGGCCACACTGGACATGGAGCAAATCAAGCTGAAAGCGCATGATGACGCTATCGCGTTCATCAGGAAAAACAAAGAGAAGAAAAAAGATACCACTCCCCCCACGGAAACGGAAATCGCCTACCAGACCGAGCGTGAAATCATCCTGATCAAGACAGGGGCCTATCTCCGCAAGCTCTGTTTGTACGGAACCGGACCGGGTACCCTGTGCGGGTATCAGAAACGTTACGGCTATGACCCGTTCAATCCGCCGGAAGACAAAAAGGAAGATGCGAAAATCAAGCTCCAGCGCATGGATTATGAGCTGGGGATTATCAATAAGACGCGTTATAACAGCTATTTCCTCGTAGTGTGGGACTTCATCAATGCAGGAAAGGAAATGGGCGTGCCTGTGGGACCGGGACGAGGGTCAGGCGCAGGCAGTATCGTGGCATTCCTCATCGGCATCACCGATATTGACCCCATCAAATACAGTCTGCTTTTTGAACGCTTCCTGAACCCGGACCGCGTATCGCCGCCGGACTTCGATATCGACTTCTGCGAACGCCGCCGCGGCGAGGTCATCAAGTACGTGATTGACAAATACGGCTGCGACTGCGTATGCCAGATCGGTACATACGGCACACTGAAGGCAAAAGCCGTGGTGAAAGATGTGGCCCGTGTGCTTGGACGCAAGCCCGCCGACGGGAACATGATTACGAAGATGATTCCCGATGACCCGAAAATGACCTTGAACAAGGCAATCAAGGAATCGCCGGATTTGAGCGAACTGGTCAAAAAAGAGGCATGGGTCAAGGAGATTTTCGATTATTCCCGCCCGATTGAACAGCTGAACCGGCAAATGGGCATCCATGCCGCCGGCGTAATCATCTGCAACCAGCCGCTGGCCGACCTGGTCCCGCTGGGACGAGGTGCCCACGAAGAAGTCATCACGCAGTATGTGGCTCCGCTGGATGAAAGCATCGGTCTGCTGAAAATGGACTTCCTGGGTCTGCGCACACTCACCGTGATTCAGGATGCCGTGGACAATGTGTACAAAAACCGCGGTATCAAGCTGGATATGAACACCATACCGCTGGACGACAAAGAGACTTTCAACCTCATTAACAAGGGCGACACGGTGGCCGTGTTCCAGCTGGAATCGCGCGGAATGCAGGAACTGTGCCGCAGCTTCAAGGCTGAAAACATCAAACACCTCATCGCCCTGATTGCGATTTACCGTCCGGGACCAATGGAGTTCATTCCGATTTTCGTAGGACGCAAAAACGGTACTATGCCGCTGGAATACGATCATCCGCTGATGGAACAGTACCTCTCTGAAACATACGGCATCATGCTGTATCAGGAACAGATTATGCAGGTCGTGCAGGTACTGGCGGGATTCCGTCTGGGCGAAGCCGATATTCTGCGCCGCGCAATCGGGAAAAAGAAACTGGATGTCATGGAAGCCCAGCACGATAAATTCGTGAAAGGCTGTGCCGACACCAACAATATTCCAAGCGAACTGGCGGAAACCATTTGGGAAAACATCAAGAAGTTCGCAAACTACGGATTCAACAAGTCACACAGTGCGGCATACGCCATGATGACGTACCGCACGGCCTACCTGAAAACCCATTTCCGCGCGGAATTTCTTGCCGCCGTGCTCACCAGTGAACTCACAAATTCCTCGAAGCTGACTTTCCTGATTAACGAGTGCCGCTCCATCGGCATCAAAATTCTGCCGCCCGATGTGAACTCCAGCGATGTGAACTTCACCGTGGACGGCGAAAACATCCGCTTCGGACTGGGAGCCATCAAGGGATTCGGACAAGGCGTATCCGAAAGCATCATCAATGCCCGCAAAGACGGTCCGTTTACGACACTGACCGACCTGATTGAGCGCACCTCCGGCATGAACTCCAAGAGCATCGAAGCCCTCATCCGGGCCGGCGCACTGGACTCCCTCGGTCTGAAACGCTCCCAGCTGGTGGCAATCATCGACCAGTCGCTTTCCACGGCCGCAGCAAACAAGCGCGACAAGGAATCGGGTCAGGGCAGTCTCTTCGATTTTCTGGACAATCCCGAAGACGCCGGTTTGGGAGAACCGCCCCCGCCCGACCTGCCGGAATTTACGGAGGAAGAAATCCTCGCGGACGAAAAAGCTCTCCTCGGTTTCTACGTGTCGGGACACCCGCTTTCCGCTCAGAAACAGATCATTGACACCTTCTCCACTGCCACGCTCGCGGAAATCACCGCCATGCCGTCGGATATCGGGGTGAAGTTCGGAGCTTTGATCACCGGGGTTACGAAGAAATTCTCGAAGACAGACAACAAGCCATACGCCGTGCTCACCATCGAGGATTTGACGGAATCCATGGAGTGTGTCTGCTACAACCGCCTCTACGAAGAATACGCTCCTCTGCTGGTGGAAAATGACAAGGTCTTCATCCGCGCCGTAACGAAGAAGGACGAGGAGGATGAAAATGCCACGGCATCCATCACGATTGAGGATATTTGCCCGCTGGATGACGCATTCCTGACGAATACCGGGGCTCTCCATATCTATCTCTATGAAACGGAACTGGAAAGCACTCATGATATTCTGCCGAAACTGCAGGAGCTTCTGAACAGAAACCGTTTCAATGAAGAGAATGCGCCCCGTGAATTCCGGGAACGAATGAACAAAGCTCACCCTGTTCCCGTAACTCCTTTGATTTGCATTACCTTGAAAGATGGCCGCACAGCATTCGTCGAACCCGCAAAATATTACAGTCTGCGAATCAGTGCCCCCCTGCTGAATGAACTGGATCTTCTGCTCGGGGAACGGCACTACAAGCTCATCGCCAACCGTGATGTGCCTCAGCCGCGCAAACCGTGGAAAAAGAAGGATACCCCCGGAAAAGAGGGTTAAATGAAAGGAACATGCTCATGAAACTTCAGATTTTCCGACTCAAACACTTGCTTCTTATAGCGTTATCGCTTGTTCTGACATATCCGCTTCACGTTCGCGCAGCCATCGAAAAGCTCGCAGATGAAGAAGACACAAAAGCAGAACAGGCGGACAGCCGCACGGAGAGTGAAAAGGTGAAAGATATTGAAGACAAGGAACTTGCAGAAAAAGTATCCGGTCTTCTGTCAGATTTGCCCGACATCGGCGATCCTGTGGAAACGGTTGCGGAACGCTTGCAGAAAGTACTTAATCCATATAAACTTACGTCAAAAACTTCCGAATTTATTTTCAATCCGGATCTCTCCGATTCGGATATTCTGTCCTGGCGCATGGTCTTCTCGAAACCGTACAACAAGCCAAGCTCAGATACTGAGCTCATGGAAGACCAGGAAACGGAATCTGAAAATGAGGCAGGAGAAATCGTTACTGAGCTCAAAAAAGCACCGGTTTCCAATGCGACCGTAACACTGATACCGACAGGCGCACTTGACCTGGAAAAAGCCCTGCTGCTCCGCCGGGAAAGCATCCCCACGGACAAGGCGCTCCGTGAGCTTATTTTCATGAAATACGGGATTACATGGAGCAAATTCCCGTGCCAGTACGAGCGCATCACGACCTATCTCGGAACGGACAAGTATTTTCATTATTTCGCATCTGCCGATATTTCAGTGATTTACATTCTTTTCCGGGCAATGGATATGAAGGACGGAGCAGATTTGACGCAGCTGATGATTGACAATCTGATGATTGAAGATGAAAATTTATTCACGAAACGCTTCTGCATCACACAGTTAGCGAAGTTCAACGATCCGGCAATTCCCCAGCTGGTCAAAGCCATCAAACGCATGGTTACTGCGGAAGAATATCCGATTGCACAGTTCCTCGCACTGGCCATGATGCACACCCCGCAGTCGTTCATGATCGTCAATGAGGCCGCCACCTCAAAAAACAGCTATTTACGCAAGGCGGCATTTTCAGCTGTGCAACAGCTGGAAAACGGTGCGGTTGAGCTGCTTCCGACCTATGACTGCATGATTTCCTCCCGCGAAGCGATTACATTCGGCAGCAACGCATTCCTTTCCATGGAGATTGCCGAAAATATCGAACCGCTCATCGATGAGATTCTGGCGCAACCTCATTCCGTGCAGGAATTTCAGGAGGCGACCGCAATCAAATGGCAAATCAAGTCGCCGGGGCTGAAAACACCTCACAAGACGGCATTCAGCGATATTACACTGTCCCTCATCCGAAGCGGAGAAATCGCAAATTCAGGTCAATTCATCGATGTGAATGAATCCAAGGAAGCGAGGGAACAACGGCTTCACAAGCTGGATGAAGAACGAATCGCCGACTCGAAAAAAAGAATCATTCAGGCAAAACAAGTGGATATAAGCGTATTGACCGCTCTGGAAATGGCATTCTTCTACTCCGCAGACAAGCGAGTTTCGCGGGATTACATCACACGCCTGAACAACGTGGGCATCTCGATTCTGAAAGAGCTGCCCGCCAAAGAGACGAAAGACATCCTGAACCGCCTCATCAAGTACAACACCTCGAAAGAAGAAACAGCGAAACTCATCGACATCCGCGCCAAGGCGGGATTTTAAGTTCATTTTTCCCCTGATTGAGCGAAGACCGTTTCAGCAACCGGAGACGGTCTTTTTTTGAGCAGGGAAATGGAGAAATTCGAGCAGGAAAGGGACGGATCGCACGGGGAAGTAACGAAGAGCGAGGGAGACGGAAAACGCGGGGAAGACATGAGCGTGTAATGAGCGTGACGAGCAGATTATCAAGGACCTGACGAAAAATGCAAAATCAGGCAAGATGTGAAAAAATGGAAATATTTCTTCACAAAAAAATGATAAAAATGTAATATTTTCTTTGAAAAAGCCATATTGGGAGCTATATTAATGCAGACAAACACAAAAAGAGCCAAGGAACCTCTCCATTCATTGGAAATCCTGTCTTTTCTGACTGTACAAAGTGCAGTTTCGACCTTTTCCGGCGGAAGCGGTTCAAGCAGTCCGCCTCAAACCCTGTTCAAACTGACCTGCACATTTCAAAGAAGACATTGATTCCGAATGAGCAGAGATACCCTGAATTTCAAAGACGGGTATTTTTGAAAACCTCCCGAAACACACCCGCCGACAACAAAAACGGAGAACAGCCATGATGATGAAAGAACGCCAGGAACAAATCAAACGCTACATCGAACGCAAGGGAGAAGTGTCTCTCATTGAGCTTGCGGCAGAGTTTTCATCGTGGTCGGAAATGACGATCCGGCGTGATTTGGAGTTTCTGGAACAGCACCGTTTTCTGATTCGCACGAAACGCGGAGCACGAATCATGCCGGCGATTTACGAGGTCAATACGGGAGTTTACGGGGAACGCGAAAAGCGGAACAATGAGCTGAAACAGGAAATCGCCATAAAAGCGGCATCCATGATAGACTCGGACATCAGCATGTTTCTGGATGCAGGAACAACCGCAATGGCATTCGCACGTCATATTCCCGACCGCAATCTGATTGTGATCACCTCATCCCCGAACATCGGGATTGAGATAGCCATGAAGAAAGAAAAACCAACGGTCATCATGCTGGGTGGGACCCTGTCGCGCAAGACGATGGCCATTTCGGGGCTGAATGTGCTGGACCAGCTCAAAAACCTGAATATCGATACCGCATTCATGTGCACATCGGGGTATACGCAGTCTACAGGATTCTCGGTATGCAATCAGCACGGATGCGTCCTGAAACAGGCCGTCGTCGCAGCGGCACGACGCGTGGTCATGCTCATGGACAGCACCAAAATATGTTCGATTCTGCCCTATACCTTCGCCCGCATCACGGATATTGACACGCTGGTAACGGATTCGCAGGCACCTGAATCGCTGAAGAACGAGTTCCGCAAGGCAGGAGTCAAGGTCATCTGATTGAGCAAAACAAGCAACGGGGGGGGTATCTCCATTCATCGGGGGAATTCCATATTTCCGGAGCTAAATTCAAAAGTTCTGGCGGGAACTTTGAAATTCTCTGAGGACAAGAAGACGCATTCGAGCTACGCAGAGTGCGTCTTTTTTTGTCCGCAGGGGATGGAGATGAAGCAAAGACGGACAAAGGAAACAAGGCAGGTTGTCCGAGGCAACTCATTGACTGAAAACGAGCAGTGAAAACATGATGTCCGAAAACGGCATTTTTGCGCTATTTAGTGTCTGCTAAATAATAAATAAATTGTTAATATTACTTGAAAATAACGCTTTGACGGTGTATATTATATGCAATGAAATTTGATAACTGCATCATTTTTGTTTGCATATATGGAGGTCACCGTGTACAAAAAGATTCAATCTTATCAGGTAACTTTTTACGATTTCAACCAAAGTTGCGGAATGGAACTGTCATCTGAAAATGAATGGTGCAGACTCGGCGACCAAATTGCCTGGAATGAGTTGGAAGAAACCTATTCGAAGAAATTTCCCGGTCACACCGGTCGCCCCGCATTTTCTGTTCGCATGGCACTCGGTGCGCTGATTATCCAGAAAAGGATGAAATTGAGTGATCGTGCTTTGGTGAAGGCCATCGCGGAAAATCCTTACTATCAATATTTTATCGGCTTGCAGCGATTTACGTCGAAATGCCCGTTTACTGCACCGGCGCTGGTTTCGTTTCGGAAACGTCTTGATGTTGATTCATTGATAAAATTCAATGAAATATGTTTGAAAGATCTGAAGCCAACACCAGAACATCAGAAAACCGCTCCAGAGAAGTCCGAAAACGGGGAAAATGTCGGGACGATGATTTTAGACGCAACAGCTTCTCCTTCGAATATTCGTTTCCCGCAAGATTTTTCTCTGCTGAACGAAGCACGGGAAAAGACTGATCACATGATTGACATTCTGCACAAACAGTTTCGAGAGAAACTGCGTCCCAGAACATACCGTGAAGTGCTGCATGCTTCCTACCTGAATGTGGCAAAATCGAAAAAACGGACAGCAAAGGCTGTCCGGTCCTTGATTCGCAAACTGTTATGTGCCGTCAAACGCAATCTCCAGTTTGTGGATTCTTATCTTGACCGGGGAGGAATCCTTACCAAGAAGGAATTGACTAATTTGGAAACGATTCGTCTGCTTTATGTTCAGCAGAAGGAGATGTTTGACGGTCATACTCATCGCGTTGACAATCGTATCGTAAGCATTTCGCAACCGTACATTCGCCCGATCGTCCGCGGCAAAGCAAAAGCTCCGGTGGAATTCGGAGCAAAGTATGATGTCAGCGTTGACGAAAAAGGTCATGCCCGGCTTGAAAAAATATCATTTGACGCCTACAATGAATGCAACACGCTCAAATGTGCGCTGGAACGTTATAAGACAAGAACGGGACATTATCCAAAACGGATTCTTGTGGACAAAATCTACAATACATCAGAAAACCGACAGTATTGCCGCGAGAATGGTATCAGGTTATCCGGACGAGGTCCGGGGCGTCCTCCGAAACCGACTTTTGAAGAACGCAAAATTGAGCGCCAAGACAACATTGACCGCAACGAGGTGGAACGTTTTTTCAGCCGGGAGAAGCGAACCTGTGGTGCGGCATTGATTGTAACGAAACTTGAGGAGACGACTTTGTCGAGTATTGCCTTGTCCGTATTTGTTGCCAACCTTTTCGGTATCCCATTCGGACCATTTTTTATTATCTTTTTACTGGATGTCCAAAACACCGGCGAAAACCGCCATTTTCTGAAGTTTTTTGATGCCGATGACGAGTTTTAAGCAATCTAGTAAATGCACACAGTCATTTGCTTCATATCACCTCGGCATGATCACAACAAAGCTTTTCTGTAAGATGTTTGCACCTGCCGGAAAAATCACGCCTTATTGAGCAAACACTATTTATGGGGAGATGTTTTTTCGGTGCGAAACGGAAACGGAATGTGATAAAGGAATCCCGATTCATCGGGGATTTGGTAAAAAAAGGTGTTTTTCATGGCAAATCAGGAGTTTTTCAGCTTTTTTCGGAAAAAAGCAAGAAACAGGCTTTCAACAATGAACTTTTCATGCTATATTGATATGTGGGCATCCCCATCCACCGGGAGCAATCCGAATTCACAGAGCGCCCCTTGACAGAGATACCCATATCGCTCTTCGTTTCGGGGATTTGCACGCATGGATGAGGACATATTCCGCAGAAACAGGAAGCGTTTTCAAACGCCATCCATACCCGGCGAACCACGAAACAGAACGGAAGCTCGCAAAAGAGCGTCCGAACACGAAATCAACCGATCATCACCGCAGGAGCAGCATCCGTGCGGAAGAAGCAAACCCGCAGGACTGCACACTCCGCAAGGATTCCGGTGATGACGATACACAACGACAAGGAACAGAATTATGGCACTTTGGGGCGGCAGATTTGCAGAAAACACACAGAAATGTGTTCAGGATTTCACACAGTCCATTTCATACGACCAACGACTCTACAAGCACGATATAGCAGGGAGCAAGGCACATGCGACCATGCTGGGCGCAACCGGAATCATCCCGAAAGAATCCGCCGCAATGATTTGCGAAAAGCTGGACGAAATCCGCAAGAAAATCGATGCGGGTGAAATGGAATTCAAGGTGGAACTGGAAGACATCCACATGCACATCGAAAGCGCATTGACCGAGGCACTGGGACCGGAAGGAGCACGCGTCCATACCGCCCGCAGCCGCAACGACCAGATTGCACTGGATATCCGCCTGTATCTGCGCGATGAAATCGACGGGATCATGGAACTGCTGCGCGGCTTCCAGAAAGCACTGGTCAAGAAAGCCGACGCCAACCGCCGCACCGTCATGCCCGGTTTCACGCATTTGCAGCACGCCCAGCCGGTTCTGCTGGCTCATCACCTGCTGGCATACGTGGAAATGTTCAACCGCGACCTGGGACGTCTGGCGGACGCCCGCAAGCGCATCAACATCATGCCGCTGGGGTCGGGAGCAATCGCGGGGACGACCCTGCCGATTGACCGCGATTTCGTCCGGAAGCAGCTGGATTTCCCTGAAATGACGCGAAACAGCATGGATGCCGTGGCAGACCGGGATTTCGCATGTGAACTGCTCTCCGCGCTCTCCATTTTCTGTATGCACGTATCGAGGCTCTCCGAAGACATGATACTGTGGATGTCGCAGGAATTTTCGTTCATGACCTTCTCCGATGCATTCTGCACGGGGTCAAGCCTGATGCCGCAGAAAAAGAATCCGGATATTGCGGAACTCTCACGCGGGAAAACAGGACGCGTCTACGGCGATCTGGTGGCACTTCTGACCATCTGCAAGGGGCTTCCGCTGACCTACAACCGGGATTTGCAGGAAGACAAAGAGCCGCTTTTCGATGCACTGGACACCGTGCGCGGGATTCTGAGCGTATATCCGCCCATGATTGAGGGCATGAAGGTCAATCCTGAGAAAATGCTTCAGGCAGCCTCCGATCCGGGTCTGATGGCAACCGATTTGGCGGAAGCACTCGTCCGCAAAGGCGTACCATTCCGTCATGCCCACCATAAAGTCGGAGCACTGGTGCGATTTGCCGGAGAACACAACAAGCAATTGAATGAAATCACTCTGGAAGAAATGAAGTCCGTCTTCCCGGAAGCAGACGAGTCCATGCTGAGTCTTTTCAAGCCGGAACATTCCGTGGAAGGACGCGAAGTATTCGGCGCGACGGGTTATCAGGCCGTGGCCTCTCAAATCGACTACTGGAAAGCCAACCTGAAACTGTCATGAACCATTTCGCCGCCGCAATTCTGATGCTGTCCCCGGTCTGCGTACCGCTGTACGCAGTCGACACGCAGACGGCACCCGATTTTCTGCTTCGTCCTGCCTCGGAAGCATTTCAGGACAAGGACACGGGGCTGATTTTTCCAGCGAGAATCAGCGAATTTTCCAAGGTGCGCGTGCGGCGGAACCTGAACCCCGTTTTCGGGACCACAGTGCGCTACGAAAGCGAAAGCGGGAACTGCGCCGATGTATACCTGTATGCGCTGGATACCGGAGCAAAAGAAGTAACGGAAGAGCAATTTTCCGAAAATTTCGCCGACACGGTGAAAGGGATTCCGGGAGTTGCGGGGCAAAGCAAGCAGATTCGCTCCGTCAAGCAGCTGGAGAGTGAGTTCAAAATCCAGTCGAAAACGTCATTCCGGACATCATTTTTCAGGATGCAATCGGAAGACGGGAATCTGGATTCGATACTGGTCATGGCACTGTACCGGGGGCGCATTGTCAAACTGCGCATTACTTACGATTCGGAGGCGGAAGATGAACAAAAAACAGCCGTTGAGTTTGCCCAAAGCGTGCTGGATATGCTCGCACCGCCTGTTCCGACCGACCTGAATGAGGGAAAAACAACTGAGAAAGAAGCGGAAACAACCGGGAAGCCGAATCCGAAAGAAGAAGCGGGAAACGAGGGGAAAACCGCCGAAAAAAAGAAGACAGACACGTCCGCAGATACGGACCGTGTGAAAAAAAGCGAATCCGCGAAAGCAGAGAAGGCGAACAGCGAACCTGTCCCGGAATCCAAATCCGTACAGGGAAAGTAAACAGCCATGGCGCCACGCTGTATCCCGGAAGAAGAATTCACCGAAGAATTCATGCGTCCAGCCAGCGGAGCGGGCGGACAACATGTCAACAAAACAACCAGCGGCGTCCGTCTTCACTGGAATTTTGCAAACTCCGCTGAGCTGAACGAGGAGCAGAAAGGACGTTTGCGTGTCCTTGCGGCGGCCTACGTGCAGGGAGACGAGCTTGTTCTGCTGGAACACAGCGAGCGAAGCCTGATCCGCAACCGGGAAATTGCACGAATACGAATGCAGAATTTATTCCGCGCCTGTCTGCCTCAACCCAAGACAAGGAAGCCGACCAAACCGACGAAAAGTTCTCAGGAGCGGAGACTGAAAAGCAAAGCGGCACGAGGCAGAATCAAAGCACTGCGAGGAGGACGGGGAAACGATTTTTGATTTTTCTTGCAAGAATCATTTGACAAAATCGCTTCAAGCGTGTACTATACTCCCATTCCAGTATGAAATCATAACAAAACGGATGCAATCAATAAGGAGTCCCTTTTTATGGAAAACAAAATGTTTTGCTATCAGTGTCAGGAAACACTCAACAATAAAGGATGCACGTCCGGCGGCCGCTGCGGGAAAACCGCAGAAGTCGCGAATTTGCAGGATCAATTAATCGCCGAGCAGAAAGCACTGGCACTCGCGCTGGAGGGACGGACCAATGTTACGCGTGAATACAGCAGATTCATCTGCCGCGCAATGACCGCCACTCTGACCAATACGAACTTCAATTACGACCGAATTTACTTCCTCATCGATGAAACGAGACGTTATCTGAATATTCTGGGAGCCACGGTACAATACCCCGACCAGTCAGTTCAGGCAGGCAGCAATGCCGAATGCATCGCACTGCGCGAACTGCTGATGTACGGACTGAAAGGCATCTGCGCCTACGCATTCCACGCGCTTTCGCTGGGACATGAAGACAATACGGTCTACGATTTCATCATCAAAGCACTGGTCGCCGCCGCAAAGCCTGAAACCACGGAACAGCGTTTAACTCTGCTGGTCATGGAATGCGGACGAATCGCCACACTGACCATGGCAATGCTGGACGATGCTCATACAAGCACCTACGGGAATCCGGCAATCAAGCAGGTCAGCTGCGAGGCGGGAACCAATCCTGCAATCCTGATGTCCGGTCATGACCTGAAGGACCTGGAAGAACTGCTGATTCAGACCAACGGAACAGGCGTGGACGTCTATACCCACGGCGAACTTCTGCCGGCTCACGCCTACCCCGCATTCCGCAAATTTACCCATTTCAAGGGCAACTACGGCAACTCGTGGTACAAGCAGGGAGAAGAATTCGCGGCATTCAACGGTCCGATCATCGTGAACTCAAACTGCCTGATTCCCGTCCGCGATGAATACCGCAACCGCCTCTTCACAACAGGCATGTGCGGTTATCCTGAAATTACGCATATTCCGCACCGCCACATCGGCTTCCAAAAAGACTTCTCGAAGGTCATCGAGCTGGCGAAGACACTGCCTGCGCCCACGAAACTGGAAGAAGGAAGCGTTTTCTGCGGATTCGCCCACAATCAGATGATTTCCGTACTGGATCAAATCATTCACTATATGAAGAGCGGAAGCATCCGCCGCTTCGTCATTATCGCCGGGTGCGACGGACGCGACGAATCCCGCGAATACTACACCAAGCTGGTACAGGCTCTGCCGGATGACGTAATCATCCTGACAGCGGGGTGCATGAAATACCGTTTCAACAAGCTCAATCTGGGCAAGGTGAACGGCATTCCGCGCGTTCTCGATGCAGGGCAGTGCAATGACACCTACTCGCTGATCCGCATCGCCCTCGCCATGCAGGATGCCTGCGGTGTGCATTCGCCGGATAAACTTCCGGTATCCATCGTGCTCGGCTGGTACGAACAGAAGGCAGTGGCAGTCCTGCTGTCCCTGCTGTCGCTGGGCTTCCAGAACATCCGACTGGGACCGACCCTGCCGGCATTCTGTCCCGAAAAACTGACCGAAGTGCTGATTCGCGACTACGGCATCAAGATGATTTCCACACCGGAAGAAGACGCCGCCGCAATCATGGAAGGCAAATAAAAACTGCATGAACGCAATCCGAACTGCATTCGCCGCCTGTGCGGTCGCTTCGGGACTGGTCTCGTGCTTCTTCACACCGCAGACGTATGAACTCACGCAAAACGACTCCGGGAGTGTTCTGCACGTGCGTGTCGGCGATTCCGTTCATATTACGCTCGACCGCGATTCCGCGACCGGATACGACTGGTATCCGGTCCGTGGAGCCGCCGACATGCGCATCATAGCGGAGGAACAGTCGAGCGTACCGGAAGGCACCATGAAGAGCCAGAAGAGATTCTACAGCTACCGCGTCATCGGTCCCGGAAGCTGCGGAATCTCGCTGGAACTCCGCAAAGCATTCCGGAGGGATGCAGCCCCCATGGCTGCTTTCCAAATCCTGCTGGAAGCAACGGGCAAGCCGGAAGAAGCGGCAACAGGCCCGGAAGAATATTATAAACAGTTCGACCCGCAGCCGATGGTCGGGTCAGACGGAAAAGTCATCATCCCCGAATACTGAAGGTATCTCTATTCATCATGGAAAAATATGACATCAATCAAACATTTCAACGGCATTGGGGAGAAGGAGACCGTCTTTTCCAAAAGGCATTTTCCGTGGAAGGGAAAGTCTTCCGCGAAGTAAAAAACCGCCGCACCGTGCAGTTTCAGCTGGAGGGGAAGTCATATTTCATCAAGTCGCACGGACCGGTCGGCTGGGGGGAAATCTGGAAAAATATACTGCAATTCAAAGAGCCTGTCATCGGGTCAGCCAATGAATATCAGGCACTGAAACTGCTCCCGCTTCTGGGCGTACACACAATGAAACCATGCGCCTTTGCAATCCGGGGAACCAATCCCGCCGCCATGGAGTCCTTTTTAGTAACGGAAGATTTGGTCGGGATGGTGTCGCTGGAGGATTTCTGCCGCGACTGGAAGAACAATCCGCCGCCAGCCAAAGTCAAAAACCAAATCATTCAGGCATTGGCAGACACCTGCGGAAAAATGCACGGATCGGGACTGAATCACCGGGACTGCTACATCTGCCATTTTCTGCTCGATCCGAATGTACTTGCCGCAGGACGCTGTGAACTGCATGTGATTGATTTGCACCGTTCGCAGCTGAGGGCAAAGATTCCGGAACGATTCCGCATTAAAGATTTAGCGGGGATTTTCTTCTCGTCCATGGATTTGGGTCTGAGCCGGAAGGATGCCCTGAGGTTTGTCGCAGTTTACCAGAAACAGGCGAAAATCTACGATCCGCCGATGTGGCGCAAGGTGGTCAGGACGGCAGTCAAATTATACCGCAAAGTACACAAACGGGAGCCTGAACTTCCGGCAGGATGCTGAACGTTTCGTTTGAAGCATTCCGTTTCCGGAATCAGTGTTTGGACTGATCGGGGGGAGGCATCGGCGAAGAATGGTTCTGCTCCTCGTTTCGGGCGGCATTCTTCTCTGCACGCAAGCGGTCCCAGTATGCGAGACGCCTGCGGATTTCACGCTCGAAACCGCGTTCCGGCGGATTGTAGTAAATCGTGCGCGGCATACCATCGGGGAAATAATTCTGACCGGAAAAGGCATCGGGCAGGTCGTGGTCGTACTGGTAGCCGGCACCGTATCCCATTTCGCGCATCATCTTCGTCGGGGCATTCAGAATATGCGCAGGAGGCATCAGCGAAGAATACTGTCTGGCACTGCGGAGAGCATTGTTCCAGGCGGTCTCCGAGCTGTTGGATTTCGGTGCGGTGGCCAGATAAATCACAAGCTCCGCAATCGCGATGTCGCCTTCGGGAGAACCGAGGCGTTCATACGTATCCCAGCAGGAAACCGCAATCTGAAGCGCAGACGGGTCCGCAAGCCCCACATCCTCCATGGAAAGGCGGGTCAAACGGCGAAGCAAATACAATGGGTCTTCCCCCGCATCAATCATGCGGGCAGCCCAATACAAAGCCGCATTGACATCCGAACCGCGAATGGATTTGTGGAGGGCACTGATTAAATTGTAATGGCCTTCGCGGTCTTTATCGAAGATGGGAGCGCGCTGACGGACAAGTTTCATCAGAGCCTTGGTATCCAGAAGATTCTCTTTGCCGCCTGCAAGATCGTAAAGCGTTTCAATCACATTAATGATGTATCTGCCGTCGCCGTCGGCGAGTTCGGGCAGAGTTTCGCGGGCTTCCGCATCCAGAGGGAGAGGCTTTCCGGTCAGAGCTTCCGCGCGAGCCATGATTTTCTGAACAGATTCGCGGTCCAGCGGCTTCATGACAAAAACTTTGCAGCGGGAAAGCAGGGCACTGTTCAGCTCGAACGAGGGATTTTCAGTGGTCGCGCCGACAAGAGTTACCGTGCCATTTTCCACAACGGGAAGAAACGCGTCCTGCTGGGCACGGTTGAAACGGTGAATTTCATCCACAAACAGGAGCGTGCCCTTTCCGGCGGCACGGGCGGCGGCAGCCTTGTCAAAGACCTTGCGAAGTTCGGCAATGCCGGAGAAAACGGCAGACACCGAAACGAAATCCATGGAGGTGTAATTCGCCATAATGCCGGCAATGGTGGTTTTCCCGCAGCCGGGAGGCCCCCACAAAATGAAACTGCTCAAATGCCCGGTTTCAATCATTTTGCGGAGCGGCGCACCCTGCCCCAGAAGATGATCCTGCCCGACCACATCATCCAACGAACGCGGACGCATCCGGTCAGCCAAAGGAGCGGCAACCAGCGAGGAAAACAGAGTATCCTGTTCCATGAAAAAGCCTCAAAGGGGAAAGGGAATCAGAGGACGCCTTTTGTGGAAGGCACACCTGTTTCATTCGGGTCAATGGAGACGGCTTCTCTCAAAGCACGTGCAAAGCCCTTGAAAATGGATTCAAAGATATGATGAGTTTCGCCTTCTGCAAGCATATTGATGTGGAGCGTCATCGCGCTTTTCACAGTAAATGCGTAGAAAAACTCCTTGAAAAGAGCAGTGTCCATGTCCTTGATGTATGATGCCGGAGGATTCACCTTGTACACCAAATACGGGCGGCCGGAAAGGTCCAGCGCAACCAGAGCAAGAGTTTCATCCATGGGGAGCAGGAAATTGCCATAACGGCGGATTCCGGCTTTGGAACCGAGCGCCTCGGACAAAGCCTGTCCCATGGTCAAGCCCAAATCTTCCATGGTGTGATGACAATCGACGGCCAAATCACCGGTGGCTTTGACGGTCAAATCAAAGCCGCCATGCCTGGCAAAGAGGGTCAGCATGTGGTCCATAAACGGAATCCCGGTATCAATGGTACTGCGTCCTTTTCCGTCAAGATTCCAAATTACCTGAATGTCGGTTTCCTTGGTTGTGCGTTTGATGTCCACTAATCTCATGGTTGAAAACTCCGTAACGTTATGGGAAAATCATGGGAGCTGATGACAGCTCATGGGTAAAAAATCCCGTTTTCATCCCGAATCAATCCGGCACACCGCTGCAATTCAGGAAACATCCTGACAGGGTGCCGCAATCCGGGGAAACTGAAAAAAACAAAAGCCAATAAGATAAATTAGCATACAGAAGCATCTTTTCAACCTGTTATTCTATTTTTTTAAAGGTTTTTCGAGGATGTCATTTGCATTCTGCCCGAAATAAACCTATATTTATACATCTATGGAGCTAAATTCCAAAGTCCTATGGAAAGACGCGAAAGCCAAAATTCAGAAAACTTTTTGATGTCCTGTAAAAGTTTGGGAACTGTATAGTTCCGAAAATCCCCGTCGGGCAGCGGCATCCAGGAAAACGGGCTTCGTTTTTTACGACGCACACAAATACCGTCCACGAATTTTGGCAGGCGGGTCGAGCGAATTCGTCAACCTATTTTCAGGGAAACAGTTATGAAAAAAAGATATTATACGATTCTTGCCGTTCTCGCGGTTATGACCGGGTATGGTTTCGCATACGCGCAAAGCCAGACAGCGGCACAGAAACCGGCGGCATCCGCGCCCCCGGCGACGGTTGAAAAAGCGGAGCAGGACAAACCAGTCTATGCATCTTTGTTCCGTTCCAAAATCGATCCGAACACGTATGCGAATCCGGAAAAGGCGGCAAAACTGTTCAAAGAACGTGAAGCCATGGTGGAAAAAATCCATCTTGAACGCACCCGCATTCTGGAAGAAGATCCCTCGGCCAAGGCTCTGCGCGAAGAAATCCTTCTCCTGAACCGCCGACTTGCCTCCATCATCGAAAGCAAGAAAGATATGATCCTGCTGAATTCGCAGCTTGTGGATATTGATTACGCCATCGACCATCTGGCACCGGCACCGCAAAAAAATGATTCCAAAAAATAAATAATTCAGAGAACAACCAATATGTCAGCAAACTTAATCAGCGGGAATGAGATTTCCGCATCGGTGAACCACGAAACAGCGGCAGAAGCCGCGTCCATCGCAGCAGAATACGGAATCCAGCCGGCATTGGCAGTGATTCTGGTCGGGGAAGACCCGGCCTCCCAAGTCTACGTAAACCGCAAGGCGAAAAAATGCGTTGAGCTGGGGATTCGCTCCGAAAAAATCGTGCTTCCGGCAGATACGCAGGAGAGCGAACTTTTAGCTGTGATTGCCCGCTTGAATGCCGATCCGTCAATTCACGGGATTCTGGTGCAGTCGCCTGTCCCGAAGCACATTGACGAACAGAAAGTCGTTCTGGCAATTGACCCGACCAAAGATGTGGACTGCTTCCATCCCATGAACGTGGGACGCATGATGCTGGGCGATTTTTCAGGATTTCTGCCCTGCACCCCGTGGGGCGTGATTACCATGCTTCAGCGTTCGGGGATTTCTCCTGCGGGCAAAAAGGCGGTGGTACTGGGACGTTCCAACATCGTCGGGAAACCCATGGCGGCCATGCTTTCCGCAAACAATGAGCTTGGGAATGCGACTGTTGCGACCTGTCATTCGCGGACAAAGGACCTCGAATTTTACACAAAGAATGCGGATATTATCGTGGCGGCAATCGGGATTCCGAATTTTCTCAAGGGAGATCAGGTCTCAGAGGGTGCGGTCATCATTGATGTGGGAATCAACCGAATCGCCGATTCCGCCGCGAAAAACGGCTGCCGTCTGGTGGGCGATGTGGATTTTGAATCGGTGGCACCGAAAGCCTCGTATATCACGCCTGTACCGGGCGGCGTAGGACCGATGACGATTGCCATGCTCATGAAGAACACGATTCGAGCCTGCAAGGCGGCAATTGCAAGAGGACAAACGAAATAAGGGAATCTCCGGGAAATCCCCATAAACGATTCAGCTGTGAAAACTCAGTCAGGAGGCATCTTCGATGAACGGTATTATCTTTATTGTTTGGGTCATTATTGCCATCATTCTCTGGAAACGGATCAAACGAACAGGCAGTGATGAACCGCAGACGCAGTTTGTGCGCCCGGATGAGAACCGCAGAAAAGATGCCGAACGTCTGACCAAAGTATACGGGCTGACTTTGGCGGCTCCGGCAGTACCGGGAGTGCCGACTGTCATGAAAGCCCAATACGGCGACTACCGTATTCTGATTACGGTCAGTGATGACAGTCCGGGCTATGACGACATGGTCCGCGGCGGGAAATCCGCAAACAAAACGTTCGGCGCGCGTTCAGCCCGCGGCAGTGAAGGCAAACTGATTTACGATGTTAAATTCACGGCTCCGCTGAATTTTGAAGGATGTATGATTCGCGGCAGTACGGGGATGATTTCGCAATTGCTGAAAGGACATCCGATTTGGGGCTCGTCCAAACTGTTCGGCGAGAATGTTACGCCGTTCGCCTGCTCCGCAAATACGCAGAAAGATTTTGAACGTTTCATAGCACCTCCGGTTCGTCAGAAAGCAATCCTCGAACTGATTGAAGCATTCCCTGAAATCATCATCAATCCGTCCGGTGTCCATGTGATGGATCAGTCGCTCGTGCCGTCTGCCAAGGTACTTGACATCATTTGCGAACGAATGGAAGCCATTGAATTTCCGGACAGGAAAGCGGCGGCCACCGATGAAAAGCGTTTCGCTCCGATTCCTGTTCCGGGAGAACAGGACACGACGGAAGCGAAAACAGAGGATTTCGCAGGTCTTCCGGAAACAGCCCCCAAACGCTTCTCACCAATCCCGGTTCCTCCGATTGACACGCAGGAAACCACAGTTCCCCGCGAAAGCAAGCCGAAAGCTGACATCAATGTATCCGCAGTGTCTGCCCCGTCTCCGATGGAGGAAGTCAAGCCGGAAAAGACGGAACAGGGTCCCGCAGGAAAGTCCGTTCCCGTTGATGACACCATCTCGGAGCAGAGTATTTCGGAAAAACTTTTCTCCGAAACATTCACGGGAGCAAATGCGGAAAAAGCATTTGCCGAATTTGCGGGAAAAAGAGTCAGATGGAGCGGCAAACTTGTTTCCATCATGCCTTTCAGCATGGATTTTGTATTCCGCGGAAAAAAAGGTGTGAAAGCATCGTTTGAGATTTACGAAATGAAGGGCAAATTCGGAGGAACCATCAAAATCAAAGCGATTGCGGCGTTCCCGGAAAGCGCACGGGGGAAACTGGATGCCGCCCGCAATCAAATTGTTTCCGTGGAAGGCACTCTGCTGAAATTTGAATCATTCATGCACGAAATCTATCTGGATGATGCGGATTTATGAAGCGGGGTCTCCGATCAGCATGTCCCATGGAAGACGCATCAGCCGGAAACGGAAATGCAGACTGTTGAAAAACCTTATTTTTTTTCGATAAATGTTTTTTTTCAGTTGAATTTCATGCTATCCTCATGTACATTATGTTAAGTTCTTTTTCAACACTGATTTTGAAAGAAAATCCTGCTGACAAAACACGAATTCTGTCAGGGAAAGAACTACTGCGTACCCCGTAATCGCACAACAATCCCGTCATAATTAATCCAAGGAACATAGAATGCCATCAGATGTTGTAATCACCGGTCGCGGCCTTGTAACCCCCATTGGGTTCGGTCTGGAAGCTAACCTGAATGCACTGAAATCAGGGAAAAGCGGTATCTGCCGGTTCGATGAATGGAAAGACCTGAATCTGGAATCTCAGGTTCTCGGAAAAGTCGATATGAATTTCGACTGCCCCGCCTTTGACCGGAAACAGCGCCGTTTCATGCCGAACAATGCCGTTATGGCAGTTGCCGCGGCATACGAAGCGATTCTGGAAGCCGGCTACACGAAAGAGACTCTTCCCGGCGACCGCATGGCAGTCATTACAGGTTGCGGAGGAAGCAGTTATCGTGATTTCAGCGAGGCAGTGGATGTATTCGCGAGAACGGGAAGCGCACGAAAGATTTCGCCGTTTGCGATTCCGCGCATTATGCCGTCCTCCGCAGCGTCAAACCTGTCTCTCATTTACAAAATCAAAGGGGAAAGCTATGACATCAGCTGCGCCTGCGCCAGCGGCGGTGTTGCAATCGCACAGGCAGTCAAGATGATTCAGAGCGGGAAATATGACATCGTCATGGCGGGCGGCTGCGAAGAAGCACACTGGACGCAGTGCATCGGTTTCATCGCCATGCGCGCGCTGTCTCACAGCTACAACGAAACGCCTGAAAAATCCAGCCGTCCTTTCGACAAGGGACGCGACGGATTTGTAATCGGCGAGGCCGCAGGAATGATGATTCTGGAAAGTGCTGAACATGCGGCAAAGCGCGGCGCAAAACCGATTTGCAGACTGTCCGGCAGCTGCATCAACAGCAATGCCACCGATATGGTGGTTCCCAACCGCGAAGCAATCGCCGATGTCATGAAAAACGCACTGAAATCGGCAAACCTCACGCCGCACGATATTGACTACATCAACGCACATGCCACCAGTACCGGAGTCGGCGACCCGCTGGAACTTCAGGGGATTTACGATGTCTTTGAATCAGCCGGATCACACCCGATGATCAACAGCACCAAATCCCAGACAGGACACACCATCGGCGCGGCAGGCGCGATTGAACTGATTTTCTCCACCCAGATGATGGAACATTCTTTCGTCAGCGGTACCGTCAATCTGGAAAATCCGGATGACGGCATGGAATGGGCGGACATCGTGAAAGAAACGCGTCTGAATGTGCCGATTCGCCATATTCTCAGCAACAGCTTCGGATTCGGCGGCACCAATGTGGCATTGATTGCATCCCGCTGCGACGCGTAATCGTTCCGGCGCGCCCAGCCTCATTTTTCCGTTCTCCTGATGAACATGCCTCTGATTTATGAACCCGGATACGCGCTGATGGCGCCGATTGCCGGGCATACGGATATTCCGTTCCGGCGCATGATCCGGCGTTTCGGATGCCGCTACGCATTTACGGAAATGATTGATGCAGGTTCTCTGGCTTTCGGAGGAATCAAAACGCTCCGTCTGGCTCAGCGCGGAAATGACAGCGGCTTCCTGGGGATTCAGCTTGTCGGGTCCGATTTGGCGCATTTGACACGCGCCGCCGAAATCATCAACGATATGGATTTCGATGTCCTGGACTTCAATCTCGGATGCCCCGCACCGAAGGTCGAACGCAAATGCGAAGGCATCATGCTGGCTTTGACGCATCCCGATGAGGCTCTGCGCGCCATTGAACGTCTCTGCGCTGTTTCACGGCTTCCCGTAACCGTCAAAACCCGCATCCAATCCGAAGAAGACGCCCGCCCGACGGTCGAGTTCTGCAAGCGGGCGGAGGAAGCAGGCGCGAAAACTCTGACCCTGCACGGACGCATCATGCGCCGATTTTATGCCGGTTCCGTTTTCTTTTCCATCATTTCAGAAGTCCGCGAAGCACTCCATATCCCGGTCATTGCAAACGGAGGCGCATTAAGCGGCGATCTGTACCGCGAACTCATCCGCGAAACCGGCTGTGCCAACGGCATGATTGCCCGCGGAGCACTGGGCAATCCGTGGATTTTCCGTGAAATCGCAGAACCGGACGCACCGCCGCCGTCAGTCGCGGAATTTGCGGAAACCATACGGCTGTACATGGCGGACATGCTGGAATGCTACGGACCTGAATTTGCATTCGTGGTGGCACGGAAAACACTGCTTGAATTTCTGAAGGGGCGGGGTTATCCCGGCACACTGCGGGCAGGAGTCTCCACGCTCAATTCGCAGGATGCTTTTGAACACCTGATGGATGGAATTATGCAGGGACCTGCACCGCGCTATTTGGAAATGCTGGAAAATCAGGGCGGCGACCTCATGCGGAAACTCCGCAGCTGAACAGACGAAACTCTTTTGAAATCAGCGCTTTATTCAGACGCCGTTTCAGATGGTTTGCGGAACAATGATTTCGGCGGAGCCTCTACATAGAAACTTGCGAAACGCATCCAATGCCATCCTTTTGCATCCATCCAGCCGACCGGACGTTTCCCCGCATAATACACCGTTTTTTCCTGAAAAACCGCTTTCGTCAGGCTTTTGAACGGTATTTTAAACGGATTGCGTCTCAAACAGGTGCCACAATCATGCGAATGCGGTGAATCGCAAAACAGCGTCGCTGATTCCGGCGGAACTCGCGCCGTCCCGCCTGCCCTGAGGTTAATTCTTTCCGAATACCGTTTCGGATGAATGCGACGGCATGAAAAACCGGAGATTCCGCCGGGACAGGCGGGTCATCACCGGTACGGTTGTCCCCCCTCGTTTGAAGCGGATTCGTGCAGATGACACGATGAATCACCTGAATGCCGTTCGCGGCAGTAAAAACGATAATATCCCCGATTTGAGCATCTTTCCGAGCAATCGGACGCAAATCCACCTGGTCGCCCGTTTGCAGAAGCGGGACCATGCTGGAACCCTTCACGAGGAATAATGGTTTATTGCCGGAGGATGTCATCATAAGAGGATAAGGCTGCGTTGAAAAAAGAGAGACTGAAATAAAATATACTTCCTGCAACTATTTTTTTTCAAGGGTAAAATACCTTAAGCCCCTCATTTGTGGCGTGTTCTTGCAGAGAGAACAGTCAAAAAAGGAAGTATGCAGCCGGCGGAAAACTGAATCAAGACAGTAACCGGGGATGCGCGGCAAAGATGAAATCCCGGAAAAGAATACGCAAATGCGGTGCTTTCAGTTGATTTTTCTGTTTTTTGCACTAAAGTATAAAGGTATCCCGATTCATTCGGGGCGGGAATTTTTACGGATGTTCAAAAAGGCGGCTTCATGCGTTTTCATTTCACATTCATCTGTCTGCTGATTGCGGGGCTTGTATCCTGCGGTCGTCCGTTGTTTTCTGCGGATGTGCGCGAAGTCATCATTTTTCAGACGACGGACATCCACGGACACTGCGGAAATGCCAAGGAAACGGGACTTGCCCAAATCGCCGGAAATATCGCAAAAAAACGGCTTGAACATCCCGGCAGTACCCTTTGGATTGACTGCGGCGACCTGACGCTGGGCACTCTTTCCGCAACAATGGATTGCGGAGCCTGTATGATGCCGGCATTGAATGCCGCCGGATGCGATATTTTCGTCCCCGGAAACCACGATTTTGACTGGGGTCTGGAAACCCTGAGGCGCAATCTGAAAGCCTTTCACGGGACAGTGCTTGGCGCAAATCTGAAACTGGACGGCGATTTCCAGCCTCAACCATGGACGCTGGTACAGCGCAGCGGCGTGAAAATCGCGGTAATCGGAATTGTGCCGCCATATCTGCCGCTGTGGACAGCCGAATCAGTTCTGCGGGGAGTTCATGCCGGCGAAGTCGAACCTGCTTTGGCACGAGTGATGCCCGAAGTCATGGCGGCAAAACCGGATGTGATCATCCTTGCAATCCACCTCGGCGAATTCATTTCCAAACGCCTAACGGGAACGGAACAAGGGAAAAGCCTTTCCGGCATTACGGCATCATATCCTCAAATCAACCTCATTCTTGCGGGACATTCCCATCAGACCGAACCCGGCAAAAAACTTTCTTCCGGCACATGGATGGTACAGGCTCCGCCGCTGGGGGCAGACGCCATTGTCTGCAGTGTGAAAGTTGACCTTGCAGCCAAACCGCATAAGGTCATCAGCATTACTTCGGATGTGCTTGGAACAGACGTTCACGACACGCGTCTTCCCGAAGTCTGCACCGTGGTGAATCCCGTTCTTGCGAAAGCCGATTCGTTCGGCAAACAGAAAATCGCCGAAGTGGATGTCGAACTGGGGCCGCTCAAAAACAAAAAACAGCC
Organism: Lentisphaeria bacterium UBA1732; assembly: GCA_002315855.1. GTDB lineage: Bacteria > Verrucomicrobiota > Lentisphaeria > Victivallales > UBA1829 > UBA1732. The sequence continues at coordinate 24,859 of DCIG01000040.1, forward strand.
GAATGCACTTGCGGAAATGCTTTGCAAAGCAATGTGCGAATCGACAGGGTCTGAAGCGGCTTTCAGCTCCACCGTCAGCAATTACACCGTCAGCCCCGGCATTCTCACCGAGAACCATCTTTTCAAGCTGATTCCCTACCGCAACCAGATTATTACGAGGTCGCTCACCCCCGCCCAGCTCCTTGCGATTTACAAAGAGCAGGAGTCCATGACCGAAGATTCCGACCGGATGACCGTTTCCGGGCTTTCATTCCCCAATGGGTCGCAGGGGCCCGTGATTCTCAGCCGTACCGGGAAAGTTCTCGAAAACGGCGAGCGCGTAACCGTTTCTTTCGGTTCTCACACCGCCGCCGGTGCAGGAGGACGCTGCCCCGTCCTGAAAAAAATCCTGCAATCCGCGACTCCGGTCTCCACCTCACCCGACGGCAATGACCCGGATTTAACCGAGGCATTCCGTTCTTACCTGAAAAAACATTATCCCATTTTACTGTAAAACAGCGAGACAACCCATGAAAAAAATGATTCTGCTCATTTTAACTGCCGCGACGGCTTTGGTTCTCTTTCCATCGTGCTTTCATTCTGAAATCCAAAGTGATCCGTTCTTCGAGGCAAAGGAGAAAGACATGCTGACCGAAGAAGAGCTGAATGTCCTGATCTTCCACGCGCAGGTTTTTGCATCCTCGTCCAAAGCTCTTCGACTGGAAGAAAAACACCGCGAAATCATCCGCAATACCCGCCCCGTGATTCACGTCAAATACAGTGCGCCCAAATACGGTCGCATCGAAATGGAATGGCCGATTGCCAGTGCTACCGTCCTGCTCCTTTCCGCCCGCGGAAAACTTCTGGAGGAAAAGCAGAACTGGGTCGCGGAAATTCTGACAAGCTCCAACAAAGGCGGACTGACCGACAAGGAGCTGGAACAGCGCCGTGCCGATGATCTGCAACGCGAGAAAGATCTTCCGTCTTACGGAGATGAAGATTTGGAAAATGTTGAAGGATTTGGAATTGACTGAGTTATGACTTCCATCCGGAAAACGCCATTGTTCTCGCGCCGGAACTTCCTGATTTTCCTCGGAGTTCTCCTTGTCGCCCGTCTCGTCCTGAACCTTCTTCTCCCTCTTGCCGACCCGTCGGAAGCGCGTTATGCTCTGATTTGCAAAATCATGTCGGAGAGCGGAAATTTCCTTGAACCCCGATTCATTCACGAAGGCGTCCTGATGAATTTTGAGGGGAAACCGCCTCTGTATTTCCAAATGGGTGCCATCTGCTGCCGTCTCTTCGGAGTCAGTCTGTTTGCCTGCCGTTTCCCCGCATTTCTGTTCGCCGCCGGGATTCTTGCCGCCATGTACGGGACTGTCCGCCGCATCCGTGACGAACGCACCGCTCAGGTTGCAGTTCTGCTGACAGCCGCATGTCCCGTGTACTTCTTCTTTGCGGGACAGGTCATGACGGATATGGCGCTTGCCGCATGTATCGCGTGGGCGGTCTTTTCCTATATGCTGTTTGAGTTTTTCCCGTCGGGAAGCCGCTCCCGCAAACTTGCCAGTGCCGGATTCTTCGCTTCGCTGGCGGTCGGAATGCTGGTGAAAGGCCCTGTCGTCTTCGTCATGGCGGGGATTCCGGTCTTCTGCCACGTCCTGATTGGGAACCGCTGGAAGGAATTGAAAGATCACGCATGGATTGCCGGTCCCGTCGTCTTCCTGCTGATTGCCGCTCCGTGGTATGTGATGATGCAGCGGAAAAATCCGGATTTCCTCGAATATTTCTTCGTAAATGAAAACTTCAAACGCTTCCTTTTCAAAGAGTACGGCGACCAGTACGGTGCCGGACGCGAATCTTTCCGCGGGATGTCGGTTCTGTTTTTCCTGCTGGACAACGCGCCTGCGTTTCTGCTTCTTGCATTTCCGCTGGCTGACCGCATGAAGCGGAAACTGATCATCACCCGCGAATCTTTCCGTTCCATTGAGACGGGACTTCCTCTGCTGGGAGTGATTTGCATTACAGGGTTCTGGTGTCTGACCAGCCGTCTTCTGATTACCTATCTGCTGCCGACCAGTGTTTTCTTTGCGGTATGGCTGACCTTTGTGCTGGATGATACCGCCTGTCTGGATGACGCCGCAATTCTTTGCCGCCGGACTCTGCGCATCGGGATTCCGTCCGCGGCGATTCTCTGTGTCATCGGACACGCTGTTGTGTGCCTGATTGCGGACCGTTCCATTTCGTCCATGCCCGGCAGTTTCTTCCGCCGGATTGCGAAGGAGTGTCCTGCGGGCGAACTTTATTTCTACCGCCGTGTTCCCTACTCGGCCTATTTCTATCTTGGCAGCCGCGTAATCCCCCATGCCAATGAGGAAGTCGCGGTCAGCGGCGAACATGCCGAACCGTATCTCATGGTGGCGCGGAAGACTGATTTGAAGAAATATCCCCTGAAAAAAACACGCCCCGCCCCCATGCTGGAGAATGGAAGCTGGGTGCTTCTGCCCAAACCGGAAATCGTTTCGGATTCCCCCAAAATGACCCATCCTGAATGACTTCTGCTCCCCCCATCTCCGGCTTTTCTCAAACTTTTTTTCAAAAAAGTCATGCGAAATACTTGCATTTTCTCCTGAAAAATGGTATAGTAATTAGCTTGAAGATTATCTGAAATTCAATTCAACAACTTATTGATAATGGAGATCAACAATGTCCAAACATCCCAGTCTGAAGTCCGCCGGCAACATCCGGAAAAAAAGAAACGTTCTCAAACGTTTTGAACGGATCAACATGCTGCTGAAAGACGGTCGCTGGCAGGAAGGCCAGAAGGTCCTCAGCGGTCTGCCGAAGACCAAACCGGAAGAATAATCCGGTGTGGCATCTGCCGATACCGAACATGGTATCAGCGGCTTAATCGAACGGGACGACCGCATTCTTTTGCGGTGCGTCCCATTCTTTTTATTTCCATCTTCTCTTACTCAGGAACTATCGAATATGGCAAAAGGCACTGTCATTAACAAAATATTGCAGGCTCACCTCGTAACAGGCTCCGGCATTCCCGGCGAACCCGCTTCCATCCGCATTGACCAGACACTGACTCAGGATGCCACCGGCACCATGGCTTATCTGGAACTCGAAGCCATGGGCGAACCCCGTGTCAAAACCGAGCTTTCCGTCTCCTACGTCGATCACAACATGCTTCAGAACGGACCGGAAAACTCCAACGACCACTTGTATCTTCAGAGCATCGCGGCTTCCCGCGGCATTCGCTTCAGCCGTCCCGGCAACGGTATCTGCCACCAGCTGCATCTGGAACGTTTCGGCATTCCCGGCAAAACGCTTCTGGGCTCCGACTCTCACACGCCTACGGGCGGCGGCATCGGAATGCTGGCAATTGGCGCCGGCGGTCTGGATGTGGCACTGGCAATGGCCGGAAAACCGTTCCGTCTCACTTTCCCGAAAGTCGTCGGGATTCGTCTGACCGGAAAATTGCAGCCGTGGGTTGCCGCCAAGGATGTGATTCTGAAAGTCCTGAGCATCTTGACCACCAAAGGCAATGTCGGCTGGATGGTCGAATATTTCGGTCCCGGCGTGGCGACTCTCTCTGTTCCCCAGCGTGCCACCATCACCAATATGGGCGCGGAACTCGGCGTTACCACATCCGTCTTCCCGTCGGACAAGCGCACCCGCGCTTTTCTCAAAGCTCAGGGACGCGGTGAAGTCTGGACGGAACTCCATGCCGACAAAAACGCCGTTTACGACAACATCATTGAGATTAATCTCAGCAAACTGGAACCCCTTGCGGCATGTCCCTCCAGCCCCGACAACATCAAGACCATCCGCGAACTTGCCGGAATGAAAGTCAATCAGGTGATTATCGGTTCCTGCACGAACAGCAGTTTCCGCGACCTCTCCATCGTCGCCGGAATGCTGAAAGGCCGCACCGTTCATCCGAATGTCTCGCTCGCCATCGCTCCGGGCAGCCGTCAGGTTCTTGCCATGCTGGCTTCCAATGGCGCGCTTGCCGACATCGTGAAAGCCGGTGCCCGCATTCTCGAATGCGGCTGCGGTCCCTGCATCGGTCAGGGGCAGAGTCCCGCCAACAATACCGTTACCGTCCGCACGTTCAACCGCAACTTCCCCGGCAGATCCGGCACGAAGGGTGATCAGTCTTATCTGGTCAGCCCCGAAACCGCTTGCGCCGTGGCACTCAGCGGAGAATTCAAACTTGCTTCCGAGCTTGGCATCGACTATCCCGAATTTCATGATCCCAAAAAATTCGATGTCGATGACAGTATGATTATTCCGCCGCCCGCAAACGGCGAACATGTGGAAATCATCCGCAAGCCCACTATCGGCGAGCCTCCGAAATGCGCCCCCATGCCCGAAAAACTGGATGGTGTGGTCGTCATCAAAACCGGCGACAAGACTTCGACCGACGATATTATGCCGGCCGGCGTATACCTGAAACTCCGCAGCAATATCCCCCAGTACGCCAAGGCTGTTTTCGCTCAGATGAATGAACCGGGCAAACCGACCTTTGCCGAACGCGCCTCCGCCGTCCGCGATTCCGGTCGCCATGCGGTGATTATCGGACGCGACAGTTTCGGTCAGGGCTCCAGCCGCGAACACGCCGCAATCTGTCCGATGTATCTCGGCGTCAAGGCGGTCATTGCCATTGCCATCGAGCGTATCATCCGTGCCAATATGACCAACTTCGGCATCCTGCCGCTTACGTTTGCAAATCCCGCAGACTATGACCGCATTGACCCGGAAGACAAAATCGTCATCGACAATCTGCGGACAGCCGTGGATTCCGACAAGCTCACCGCCACGGTTGCGAAAGCTGACGGCACCGTCTTCACAATCCCGCTGAATCTGAACATCAGCGATGAAGACCGCGTCATCCTGAAAGCCGGAGGACGCCTGAACGTCCAGTGATTTTCTTCGGAAATCATCCCGTTCAACCCGTTTCAGACGGCGAAAAAGCACACTTCCGCGCAGGAGGTGTGCTTCATTTCAAGATTATTTCTCATGCCCGCGCAAAGCGGGCTTTTGTTTTTTATGAACAGATTCTCGTTACAGACTTTTGAGCAGTTCTTCCAATCGTTCCGGCGTCAGATTCCCGTGAATTTTGCCATTGATGGATACCGCCGGAGCCTCATTGCAGGCACCGAGGCAGCCCGTCATTTCTGCGCGGATTCTACCGTCTTCCGTGGTCTGCCCGGGTGCAATTCCCAACACTTTTTTCAAGGTGTCCGAGAGTTTCCCTGCTCCTTTGAAGAAACAGTTCCCGCCTGAACAGATTTGAATTGTGATTTCCGCAGCGGTCCCGTTGTTCCCCGTCGGCTCATCATCGTCCACCATGCGGCAGACTCCGTTTTCGCAGTGCATGTGCATCTTCTTTTTTCCTTTCTGAGAGCTGATTTCAAAAGGGTGTCTCTATGATGTACAGACCCCCAAGACAAGATTCCCCATTGAAGATAATATACTTCAACTTCCTCCGTTTTTCAATCTGACTGTTCAGGGTATCTTCGTGAATTTTGGATGGACGCGTTTTGGGGAAGCATGGACAAAAAGACAGTTTTTGGACTTTTGGGAAATGACTTCCGGGAAAGTGAGAAAACGGACTCTGTACAGACTGTATTTTCAAGGGACAGAGGTGCACTTTCATCTCTTCCCGAACTTCGTATTTCCGTTTCACGGAAAAAAGTCCGTTCTGCATTTCTTTTAAGAGAATACGGATATATAAGCTGTTATTTTCTTGAAAAACAATCTTTTCGTGCTAAATTAAAGATACGTGTGCCTTGCGCTGATTGATTCGCCGTTTTCTGACGGTCCATCAAGGAAAATTTCGGAGCAGGACACCCCGATACCGAAGATATATTGACCCGGAGCCGGCATCCCGTACCGGATTGCCTGCCCCGAATGGAAGGATACAATGAGCAGAAGGGATCAAAACGAGAAAGTTTTCAAGAGCGTACAGTACTGGCGCATCCTGAAATTTGTCAAGCCGTACTGGGTGCGGCTTGCCGTTGGTCTGATTGCGGGACTGATTGTCGGCGGCTCTCTGTTTGGCAGTCTGATGTTAGTCCCGAATATGGTGATGATTGCCGATGGCGGCACGGTGATGGACAGCAAACAGTATTCCGAGCAGAGTGAGAAGATTCTGAGCACACTGGAAGCTGCCCCCGATGCCTCCCGCGATGAACGCGCCCGCATGATTTACAGCATCATTGAACCGGAAAAAGACAACGACCCCAAGCTCACGAAAGCAATGAACAGCCTGAGGGATTATCAGGAGAAATTTCATCTTCCGGTTGAGGTCGGGAAACGCGATGTAACACTTCTTTGGCCGGATCGCCGGACTCTTCCCATCGTTGACGCTGCCGGACGCATGACCTGGCAGTTTTTCTCGATTTACGCGGTGCTTTTCATCATTGCATGGGCGTTGAAAAGTCTTGCCACCTACATCAACCACTACTATATGCGCTGGGTCAGTTCCCGCGTTATCGCGGATATGCGCAATCTGCTGTATAAGAAACTGTTAAGTCAGTCCATGAAGTTCTTCGGGCATCAGGATGTGGGGCATCTCATCAGCCGCTGCACCAATGATACCGCCATGATTGAATCCTCCATCTCCGATGTCATCGCCGATTTGACCCGCTGCCCCATTGAAATCGCCGCATGTTTGATTGCCATGATTATCATGTGCATTGAACAGAACATGTTCGGTATGCTGGGCGCGGCTCTTTGCATTCCGGCAATCATGGTCCCCGTTTTGATTCTGGCCCGGAAAATACGCCAGAGTTACCGTCATGCGTTCGCTCATATCGCGGAATTGACCTCGCGGATGCACGAAACGTTCTCCGGGATTCTTCTCGTCAAAACCAGTCATACGGAAACGCGCGAAGTGCGCCGCTTCAAACTGATTAACGGGTCTTATTTCCGCGTGATTATCCGTGCGCTCAGCATGAAATTGATGATGGCGCCTTTGATGGAATTCACATCCGTCTCCGTCGCTCTCTGCTTCCTGATTTTCGCATACCGCAACGGGTTCTCGGTATCCCAGATGGCGATGCTTCTGACCCCGGTTCTCCTCGCATATCAGCCGCTGAAAACCTTGACCAAGGTCATCAACAATCTTCAGCGCAGTATGGCGGCCGCAGACCGTTATTTCGACCTGATTGATACCGATACTTCCCTGTTTGAGAAGCCCGATGCCATCGTCCTGAAAGACTTCCGTTCCGGGATTGAGTTCCGCAATGTCTCGTTCGGGTATGAACCCGGTCATGATGTCCTGAAAAATGTCAGTTTCAAGCTCCTGTGCGGCTCCATGGTTGCCGTGGTCGGCGAAACGGGCAGCGGAAAAACGACGATGGCGTCTCTGCTCTCCCGCCTGTACGATGCAACCGGCGGGGAAGTCCTGATTGACGGTCATTCCGTTGCCGATTATACGATTTCTTCGCTCCGCTCGAAAATCGGCATCGTTACGCAGGAACCGATTATTTTCAATGACACCATTGCGAAAAATATCGCTTACAGCACCCTCGGCGCCTCCAAAGACGAAATTGTCAATGCGGCGAAACATGCCAATGCACATGATTTCATCGTATCCGGCACGCACCCCCTGGGATATGAAGAAGAAGCCGGTGAAAAAGGCTGTAAACTCTCCGGCGGTGAAAAACAGCGCATTGCTTTGGCTCGCATCATGCTGAAAAATCCCCCGATTCTCGTGCTTGATGAAGCCACCAGCGCGTTGGACACCGTAACCGAAAAAATCATTCAGGATGCTCTCGCGAAAGTCATGAAAAACCGCACGGTATTCGCAATCGCACACCGCTTGAGCACTATTCGCAACGCCGACCTGATTCTGGTCATGGATCATGGGGAAATCGTGGAACGCGGCACTCATGATGAACTGCTTGCGCAGGGCGGTCTCTACCGCAAACTGCATGATACCCAGTTCTCCATGGACCGCGACTGATACCCCCGTTTTTCACCGCCTGCCCCTCTTCGGATAATACACGTCAAAGGAACGGATGTCCACTAACATCGGCTCATTAAGGATTAATATGGATCATATCATCGGTTTTTTCCGCCTTCTCGGACAGAATCTTTCTCAGAATTTCGCTGATTCCAGCATGGTTTTTGCCACCGCGCTTCTCGTCATCGTCGCAACGGGAATGCTGGGCGGCACCATCGCGAAACGGCTGAAACAGCCCCTGATTCTCGGCTACATCATGGCGGGTGTTCTGGTGGGCTTGTGTGCGCGGCCTTTCTTTTCCGTTCAGACTTATTCCTCCATTGAATCCATGGCGGACCTCGGTGTCGCGCTTCTGCTTTTCTCCATGGGGCTGGAATTCTCATCCGATGACTTGAAACCCATTTGGAAAATTGCCATTTTCGGAGCTTTGGCGCAAGTCATTTTCACCCTCTTTGTCGCTTCGGGAATTGCATGGGTGATGTACTCCATACCGTCCATCAACTTCGATGCGGGCTCATCGTCTTTGCTCTTTGAAAACAAAATATCCCTCTTCATGTTCGGCGTATGCTTTGTTTCCACCAGTACCGCCGTGATTCTGAAGACGCTGGCAAACCGGGGACACGACACATCTCTGTGCGGACGCGTGATGATCGGAATTTCCATTGTGCAGGATTTGACGGTCATGCCTTTGATGCTCGTGATTTCTCAGTTTGCATCCATGGGGAAATCTCAAAGCGGAATCGCAACTTATCTTCCTTTGTTTGGATCGCTTGCGTTTATGGTGGTCATGATTTGGGCGGGACGCCGCTTTTTCCCGCGTCTGCTTACATTCGCCTCGAAACAGGACTCCAAGGAAATCTTTCTGCTGGCGGTAACCGCCATCGCGTTGGGGGCCGGTGCAGTTTCGGAAGCATTTCAGGTCTCATTCTCTTTCGGAGCATTCCTTGCCGGCATTGCGCTCAGCGAATCCGAATACGGCAAAAAGGCATTCAGTGAACTGATGCCGGTCCGCGACCTTTTCGCCATGCTCTTTTTCGTTTCCATCGGCATGATGCTGGATGTTCATTTCCTGATGAATCATGCTCTCCTTGTGGCGGTGCTTGTCATCCTCACCGGGCTGTCCAGAACAATCTTTCTGTCGGCAGTTACGTGGATTGGACGCTATCGCAACGTCATTCCCATTGCCATGCTGTTCGGCATGTTCCCGACCTCTGAAATCGCATTTGTGGTGATTTCAGCCGGACGGGCAAACCGCATGATTTCGGTAACATGCTATTCGCTGATTCTGTGCGTGGTGGTTTGCTCCATGATCGTCGGTCCTCTGATCAATGAACTGACTTCGCCCGTATACAGTCTGCTCCGCCGTACCATTCTGAAAAAACCGGAACTCAACAGTATTTCCATTCAGCAAACCGGTATTTCCGGACACGTCGTCTTTGCATGTATGGGAAAATTTGCGGTGAGTTTCGCGCAGTCTCTGAAAAAACTTTCCTGCAAAAGCATCATCATTGCCTCCGATTACGAAATGTTTCAGAATGCGAAAAATGCGGGGATGAATGTAATTTACGGCGATGCAGGTCAGGATGCCATCCTCTCTGCCGCCGGAATTGAACGAGCCAATATTTTTGCGCTTGGCAAAAACGGAAACCTTGCCACGCATTTGAATCAAATCGCTCTGGTTCACAAGATGAATCCATCCATCCGCATCCTGACTTACACGGAAACCGATGAAGAGGAACAGGCGTATATTGACGCAAAAGCGGATGAAATTCTGTCGGTCGGCTTTGAAGCCTCCATGGAAGTTCTGCGCCGTATCCTCGAAGTTCAGAACATCAAATCATCTTCCATTCGGAATCATTTGGACGAAATCCGCAGAAAACGCTATCAGGCTCAGGGCGGCAAAGCGGTTCCCGCTTCCGGCGGACGGACTGCCCTTCAGAATATCATCGAACTGCGCTGGCTTAAACTTTCCTCCACATCGCCTCTGGTCGGTATGACGTTGTCCCAGACCAGGATTCGCGCCATAACCGGGGCATCCATTGTCGGCATTATCAGAAATGAACAGATTACCTCAAATCCGCTGGCGTCTACCATTCTTCATGCGGGCGATCTGCTGGGCATGATCGGCACCGATGAGGAAGCCGATGCTCTGATTGCTTTGATGGCGGGTCTGCCGATTCCCTCTGCAGAAACCATCCCGGACGCTCCGGACAATCCCTGATTTTCTTGTAATATTTCAGATTCTTCCCTCTTATTTTTTCAGAAAAGAGTTTGATATTTTTTTATCAAATAAAGA
>DCIG01000040.1:35131-159186 GCA_002315855.1 Lentisphaeria bacterium UBA1732
TTTTTATTTTTCCTTACGTCAACATCACATTTCAGAAATCATAAAATTATTTCATAACAATGACTTAACCATTCCTATCACCCGACACAGTTACACCCGATAACTTTTTTTATATCTATCTTTTTTTATCGATTTTCTCCCCCCTTTTTCTTTTTTTATCCCATTGTTTCCATTTATTGTTTTCTTATTCTTGCTTTTTTTCTCATAAGTGCTATATTATTAGAGAATAATAGGCTGTCTCTGTATATTCTGAATGTATTTTTTGCATGAATGCACAAAAACATTTTTCTGACTTTTGATTGCGGCTGCCCGGAAGCTGCCTCCTGAAAAAGTACGAAACCGGACTATGTACAGACAAAAAACGACGTTCCCTATGAATGGAGATAACCTGCAATGTTGAATTTTTCCTAATTGTGTGCAACAAACATGGAGTAACAAGCGAAATGAACGAAGCATTCTCCTACCTCAGCGAAATGGAAGCTGAGAAAGGCAACCTGATCAAAGGTTTGCAGCTCATTCAGACACGCGAAGGCTATGTCTCCGACGACGCGATTCGCGCCGTGGCGGCATACTTCGGAACACCCGAAGCGGAAGTCGAGGGCGTTCTCACTTTTTACGCGCAGTTCAAGCGCGTCAAACCCGGTAAATACAAAATCAGTGTCTGCGACGGGACCGCATGTCATATCAAAGGCGCAACCCAGATTCGTGCCTGGGTTCAGGCCGAACTTGGCATCGGCGATGGTCAAACCACCGAAGACGGGCTCTTCTCCCTTCAGACCGTCGCCTGCCTCGGCTGCTGCTCGCTGGCACCGGTCATGAGCATCAACGGCACGGTATATGGCAAACTTGACCGCAAGAGTCTTTCCCGCATCCTCAATGAATACAAGGCGAAAGGATGATTTGAAATGGCTGAAATGAAACGTATTAAAGTCGGTACTGCTTCCTGCGGTATCGCCGCCGGTGCAAAAGCTGTCCTCGATGGGTTGCGCGCAAAAGCCGGCTCTGTCCCCGTCGATGAAGTCGGCTGCATGGGACACTGCTACACGGAACCGATGGTCGAAGTCGAGCTGAATGACGGCTCCAGTGTCTTCTACGCCGGTGTCAACGGCTCCGACAAGGATATTGACGGCATCCTCTCCCTCAGCGACAACAAACGCTTCACCTTCCCAGAAAAGCGTTCCAAACTCGAAAAACTTCTCGTCACCCGTCTCGCCGGGCGCATCAATCCTGTTTCCATGGACGAATACAAGGCCAACGGCGGTTTCTCCGCGCTGGCGAAAGCCACCTCCATGTCCCCCGAAGAAGTGGTGAATGAAGTCCTTGCTTCCGGTCTTCGCGGACGCGGCGGCGCAGGTTTCCCCACAGGTCGCAAATGGAGCTTCCTTGCCGCCAAGAAAGAAGCCGACAAGGTCCTGATTTGCAATGCCGATGAAGGCGACCCCGGCGCATTCATGGATCGTTCCATGATGGAAAGCGTCCCGTATCAGGTGCTGGAAGGTATGCTCATCGGTGCGTATGCCACGGGCGCAACCCGTCTTTTCATCTATTGCCGTGCAGAATATCCGCTTGCCATCAAGCATCTGAATATCGCCATCGCGGAAATGAAGAAAGCCGGACTGAACCTGCTCCCCGGTCGCACGACTCCGCTGGAAATCACCATCAAGGAAGGTGCCGGCGCATTCGTCTGCGGCGAAGAAACTGCGATGATTCACTCCCTCGAAGGCAAGCGCGGCACCCCGCGTTTCCGTCCTCCGTTCCCCACCGACAGCGGCTGGAACGGACTGCCCACCGCAATCAACAACGTGGAAACCTATGCCAATATCCCCGTCATCTTCCAGATCGGCGCGGCGGAATACTCCTCAATCGGCACGGAAAAGAGCAAAGGCACCAAAATTTTCGCACTCGCCGGCGACGTGAAAACTCCGGGTCTTGTGGAAGTCCCCATGGGAATCACACTCGGTGAAATCGTGTACGACATCGGCGGCGCAGAACCCGGTACCGTGAAAGCTGTTCAGACCGGCGGTCCCTCCGGCGGATGCATCCCCGCCTCCGAATTCGGCGTCAAAATCGATTACGACTCCCTCGGTGCTTTGGGCGCAATCATGGGCTCCGGCGGCTTGATTGTCATCGGCAACAACCGCTGCATGGTGGAAACCGCCCGCTACTTCCTGAACTTCACTCGCAGTGAATCCTGCGGCAAATGCACATTCTGCCGCGTTGGCACGACCCGCATGTACGAAGCTCTCGAACGCATCACCACCGGCAAAGGCAGCATGGCTGACATTGAGTTCCTCGAAGACATCGCTCCGAAAATCAAAAAAGGCGCGTTGTGCGGTCTTGGTCAGACTGCTCCGAATCCTGCCCTCTCCACGCTCCGCTACTTCCGCAATGAATATCTTGCCCACGTTCAGGACCATGTCTGCGAAGCTCTCGCATGTCCTGCCCTCGTGGATGTCGCCATCGACCCGTCCAAGTGCATCCAGTGCAAACTCTGCGTGAAAACATGCCCGGTCGGCGCCATTGATCCTGTCAATAACTTCTCCGTGGACAACTCGAAGTGCACCAAGTGCAATTCCTGTATCGAAGTCTGCCCCAAAAAGGCCGTCTCCCGTGTCCGCAAACAATCCGCGAAATGAGGTGTTTCATCATGCCTGAAATCCTTTTCAAAATCGACGGCCGCGAGGCTGTTGCCCAGCCCGGTGAAACCATTCTCACAGTCGCCTCTCGCATGGGCATCGAAATCCCCACTCTCTGCTTCAATCAGAAAATTTCCAAGACCACCAGCTGCTTCGTCTGCGTGGTCAAGGATATAAAAACCGGAAAATTCCTTCCCTCCTGCTCCGCCTGCCCCGCTCCCGGTCAGGAAATCGATGCATCTTCCGACGAAGTCAAGGATATGCGCCGCACTGCGCTTTCCCTGCTCGTTTCGGAACACACCGGCGACTGCGAAGCTCCATGCACACTTGCCTGCCCTGCTCATGCCACCGTGGAAGAATACGTCCGCGCCGGACGTCAGGGCGATTTCCGCAAGGCTCTTGAAATCATCAAGAAACGCATTCCACTGCCCATGTCCATCGGTCGTGTCTGCCCCCGTTTCTGCGAACGCGACTGCCGCCGCAACATTGACGGCCGTCCCGTCTCCATCAACGATGTCAAGCGTCTTTCCGCAGACATGTACTACGATGATTATATGGAAGACTGCAAGCCTCTGAACGGCAAGAAAGTTGCCATCGTCGGCGCAGGTCCTGCCGGTCTTTCTGCGGCATATTATCTCCGTCTCGAAGGCGTCTCCTCCGTTCTCTTTGAGCAGATGCCCGAAGCAGGCGGTATGCTCCGCTACGGCATCCCCGAATTTCGTCTTCCGAAAGACACGCTCCGCCGCGAACTTGCCCACTTCGGCAAGATGGGCGGCATTGAAATCCGCTGCAATCAGACACTCGGCAAGGACTTCACCGCAGAACAGCTGGAAAAAGACTTTGACGCCGTCATTCTTGCAGTCGGCTCATGGGCTTCCTCCTCCATGCGCATCCCCGGCGAAGAATTGGCTCAGGGCGGTATCCAGTGGCTGGGCGCAATCGCGTCCGCAAACTGGCAGAACTGCAAAAATCCCGGTCGCACCATCGTGGTCGGCGGCGGCAATACTGCCATTGACTGCGCCCGTACTGCCATCCGCCTCGGCGGCGACGTTACCATCGTCTACCGCCGTACCCGCAACGAAATGCCTGCTCAGGCCATCGAAGTGGAAGAGGCCATGGAAGAAGGCGTCAAGTTTGAATTTCTCACCGCTCCTGCGGCTCTCGAAAAGAATGACGACGGCTCTCTCTCCCTGTCCTGCGCTCGCATGGAACTCGGCGAACCCGATGCCTCCGGTCGTCGCTCCCCGGTCCTGATTCCCGGCAGCGAATTCAAACTCGCCGCAGACACCGTGATTTCCGCCATCGGTCAGCGCACGGTCGTCCCTGCCGGATTTGAAGCCTCCAAACGCGGCATTGCCGTCAATGCCGATGACTTCACATGCACGGGCCGCAAGGTCTTCTATGCCGCCGGCGACTGCGTCAGCGGTCCCGCCACCGTCGTGGAAGCCGTCGCCGCCGGTCGCAAAGCTGTCCTCTCCATTCTGGATGCGTTCCAGGGCATCGCCCACAAGGAACCCTATGAATTCAATATTTCACGCGGACACTGGCGTTCGCTTGCCAAGGAAGACCTCGTCTACCTCCGCAAGATTTCCGATGCCAAGCGCATTGAGCCGGAATACATCCCCATGGAAGAACGCAAGACCACGTTCCATGAGCTGTACCCGACCTTTACTCAGGAACAGGTCTCTGCCGAAGCAGACCGCTGCATCGAATGCAGCTGCACCGGCAAGCATGACTGCCTCCTCCGCAAGCACTCTCAGAAATACGGCGTTTCCTCGGATGCCTACAAAGGCTCCAAGCCCATTTCCGCTGTGGATGTCCGCCACAAATACATCATTCACGACAAGCAGAAATGTATCCGTTGCGGCACCTGCGTCAAAGTCTGCGGCGAAGTCATCAACAAGTCTCTGCTTGCTCTCATGAAACGCGGCTTCCACACCATGTGCGACACTGCATTCGGTCAGGGTTTCCCCGATTACTGCGTCGATTGCGGTGCTTGCGTCAAAGAATGCCCCACCGGTGCTTTGGACTGGAAGAAGAAAGACTGATTCAACAGTTTTATTTTAATTCCCGCAGTACGCTTGACGCCCCCCCTTTTTGAGGTGTCAGCCCCTGCAAAACGGGCGGAGGTTTTACAATCTCCGCTCGTTTTTACTTGCTTTTTTCGTACTTCGATGTTATATTATCTATCGTTTTCTGATTTCCCGATCCCATGGCAGGCACTTTTCAGGTGTATCCCGGACAGAAAGGGGTTCAGAGGACATTTCAGGCATCTTTTCAGGTGCCGTTGCGATTCCAATCTGACGCAAGGGTCCGCCCGAACGGTAAGAGATCACGAATCAACAGACTGATTCTGCATTTCCTTTTCTGCAGGACTGCTCATGATTTCAGCGGGCAGCTCCTATGTCTGCATTCTTTTCCCTCCGCTTGAGTTCCTTGTTCAGCATTCACTATTATCTGAAAAAGCGCTGAAGGAACACCTCATGAAAACACCCGATACACCGACCCGCATTGCCCTCGTCGGCATCATCGTCGAAAACCCCGAAATAACGGATCAGCTGAACTTGGTTCTGCATGATTATGCCCGTTATATCATTGGGCGCATGGGAGTCCCTTACCGTCCGAAAAATCTCTGCATTATCAGCATCATCCTGGATGCCCCTGCGGAGATTATCAGCTCGCTTTCCGGCAAGCTCGGTATGCTGGACGGCATCAGCGTCAAAACGGTTTACACCAGAAAGGATGCCTAACCATGTACGATCCCAAATCACCTCATGCGGAAGAATTCATCAGCGATGAAGAAATCCTTGCGACCCTCGCCTGGTCCGATGAACACAAAAACGACCGCGAACTGGTCAGTTCAATTCTCGACAAAGCCGCCCTGTGCAAAGGTCTCACTCACCGCGAAGCGCTCCTCCTGCTGGACTGCGAACTCCCCGAAATGAAGGAACGCATGTTCGCTCTTGCCCGCGAAATCAAGCGCAAATTCTACGGCAACCGCATCGTCATGTTTGCTCCCCTGTACCTCTCCAATTACTGCATCAACGGCTGCATCTACTGCCCGTACCATGCCAAAAACAAGCACATCCCCCGCAAAAAACTCACACAGGATGAAATCCGTGCGGAAGTCATCGCTTTGCAGGATATGGGACACAAGCGTCTCGCACTCGAAACCGGGGAAGACCCGAAGATGAACCCCATCGAATATATCCTCGAAAGCATTCAGACCATCTACTCCATCAAGCACAAAAACGGCGCAATCCGGCGCGTGAATGTCAATATCGCCGCAACCACCGTGGAGAATTACCGCAAGCTGAAGCAGGCCGGAATCGGGACCTATATTCTGTTCCAGGAGACGTACAACAAGAAGAACTATGAAATGCTTCATCCCACCGGTCCCAAGCACGATTACGCATGGCATACGGAAGCCATGGACCGCGCCATGGACGGCGGTATCGATGATGTCGGCTGCGGTGTCCTCTACGGACTCAGCACATACCGTTATGACTTCGTCGGGCAGCTCATGCACGCGGAGCATCTGGAAGCCGCAAAAGGCGTTGGTCCTCACACCATCAGTGTTCCCCGTATCCGCAATGCCGACGACATTGAAGCTGACACGTTCTCCAATGGTATTTCGGATGATACGTTTGAAAAAATCGTTGCCGTCCTCCGTATCGCGGTTCCCTACACGGGCATCATCATTTCCACGCGCGAAAGTCAAAAGGCACGTGAACGCGTCCTCTCGGTCGGTGTCTCCCAGATCAGCGGCGGTTCCCGCACCAGCGTCGGCGGATACACCACCGTGGAACGCCACAACGAAACCGCGCAGTTCGACGTCAGTGACAACCGCACACTGGATGAGGTCATCAACTGGCTGCTCACTCTCGGCTACATTCCCAGCTTCTGCACGGCATGTTACCGCGCAGGACGCACCGGCGACCGGTTCATGACACTCGTGAAAGCCGGACAGATTGCAAACTGCTGTCATCCCAATGCCCTCATGACCCTGAAAGAATATCTGGAGGACTACGCCTCGCCCGACACCAAAGCGAAAGGTCTTGCCATGATCGAAAAGGAAATCATGAACGTGCCGAACGAGAAAATACGCGGCATCGCCATGCAGCATTTGAAAGAAATGGACGAGGGACAGCGCGACTTCCGCTTCTGAGCGTATTCCAGCACAATTCCATCGTTATGCACCTCACGGGAATGAAATTCATTTCCCGAATCAGCTCCTTCCGAACGCGGGAGGAGCTTTTTTATCCTCATCTTTCCATGAATCTGCTTGATTTCAGCCCCGTTGTGAGGTATAGTATTGAAATACTTTTTCGAGGGGACGTCTCCTCGGTAAAACAGCTGCGTCTTGCTTACAGTCTCAGCTCATTTCTGAAGATTCAAACAAAGCATCCTTCAAGGAGAGATAAATCATGAATACCATTCGGACGATTGCATTGCAGGCGAAAGAAGCCGCATATCAGCTCAGCACGGCTTCCGGTGCGGCGCGTTCCAAAGCATTGAATGCCATGGCAGGGGAACTTGCCTCGGTCAAAGACGAACTTTTTGAGGCAAACCGGCAGGATATTGAGGCCGCAAAAGCCGCCGGATGCACCGATGCCTTCTTAAAGCGTCTGGCGGTGAACGACAAGATTTTCGAATATATGGCGAAACGTCTCCGCGAGGCGGCGGCTCTGCCCGATCCCGTGGGACGTGTCCTCATTGGACGCACCATGCCGTCCGGTCTGAAAGTCAGCAAAATCGCCGTTCCGCTGGGCGTCGTCGGGATTATTTACGAAGCCCGCCCGAATGTTACAACCGATGCTTCGGCGGTCGCACTGAAATCAGGAAACGCCGTGATTCTGAAAGGCGGCAGTGAATCCATCCGCTCCAACCGTGTGCTGGTGAAAGCCATGCGCAAAGCCATTCTTGAGGCAGGTCTGCCCGAAAATGCCGTGCAGTTCATCGACTCCGCCGATCGCGGCGATGTGGCGGAACTGCTCAAACAGGAAGACTGCATCGACGTTCTGATTCCCCGTGGCGGAAAAAGCCTGATTCGCGCGATTTCCGAGGGTACGCGCATCCCCGTCATCAAACACTATGACGGGATTTGCCACCAGTATGTTTCAGCTCACGCCGACCTGGAAATGGCTCTGCGGATTGTCGTCAATTCCAAAACCGAACGCGTCGAGGTCTGCAACGCGCTGGAAACTCTGCTCGTCGATGCTCAGGTCGCCACTGATTTCCTGCCCATGCTCGCTCAGGAGTTCAAACGCCTCGGCGTGGAACTTCGCGGATGTGAAAAAGTCCGTGCCATCCTGCCGGACGCTGTGCCTGCCACAGAAGAAGACTGGGATACCGAATATCTGGCTCCGATTCTTTCGGTCAAGGTCGTCAGCGGACCGGATGAAGCCATTGCACACATCACGAAACACGGGTCCGGGCATACGGATGGCATTGTAACCAATGACCTCGCGGAATCCCGCGCTTTTGTGTCCCGCGTGGACTCCGCCTCGGTGCTGGTCAACGCTTCAACACGTCTTTCCGGCGGCGGTGATTACGGCATGGGAGCTGTAGTCGGCATCAGCACCGGAAAACTCCACGTGCGCGGTCCTGTAGGACCGGAGGAGCTTTGCACCTGCAAATGGGTCGCCGAGGGAAACGGTCAGTTGAGGTAAACCCCGTTCCCCGGCACGCTCACCGGAACAGTACATCGTATGAACCGTTCAGAAGAAAAAATGCCGCGCCGCTTCCTGTGGATTCTTCCATTCGCAGTTTTTACGGCATTCGCATTCAAGTTCCTGTACCGGAATCTGTGGTTTGACGAAGCGATGACGCTTCTGAATTTTGCCATGGTCAATCCGGTGCGCGACATCTATTTCTTCTACCCGGTCCCGAACAATCACATCCTGCATACCTTCCTCCTGCGAGGATGGCTGGAACTCCAGCCGGAGGGCATCGGAATCACCTTTTTCCTGCGTCTCTTCCCGTTTTTGACGGGGCTTGGGGTTTTGGCGGCTCTGCTGTTTCTCTTCCGGCGAAGGACAAGACGTCCGTCCCTTTTGCTTGCGGCAACGGCTCTTTCCGGCTCTCTTCCGTTCCTGATTTACGCCACCTCTCTGCACGGATACGTTTTAAGCGCATCAGGAGCCTCTCTGACACTGGCTTTTGGCCTAAGGTATATAGAGAGTAGGGTAAGACATTATTTTGTGTTATACGCGCTTGCAGCCATGTTTACGGCAGGTATCATTCCATCCAACCTGATTGTCATTGCCGCATGTGTCCTTTACATCCTCCCCGTCCTCGGCAGGGACTTCTATCGCAAACCGCAGTTCTGGTATCTCGCCATCGCTCCGAACATCATGTTCCTGCTGTTCTATCTCCCGATTTGGCGGCAGTTCATGGGCGTATGCGCTCTGGGTGAAGGCTGGGACTCTCCATGGGCAGTTCTGCGGGCTGTGCTTGCCGCTGTATGCGTTACATTCGGTGTTCTGCTCATTGCCGGGCTTGCGTCAGTGAAACACCGCCCCTCGTTCCGTCTGGTTCGAGGCGGCGTATGGCTCCTCCCCCTCGTCTTCCTCTTTCTGACCCCGAAAGCACCTTTCCCCCGCGTCATTTTTCCGTTTTTCCCCCTCTTCACCCTGCTGGTTGCAGGGGGCCTGGACGACTTCTTCGCAGTAATGCGCAAAAGAGGAGTTTCAACAAGGCATATCTTCCTCATTTTATGCGGTTTCGTACTGATTTCCGGAGGTGTGATGCAGCAGTCTTCCGTTCGAGCTTACCTCAGCAGATGCTTCGGAGGAGGGATATGGAGGGATGATTTTTCAACTGTTACTATTTAAGCGATAACCATACTCCGGCGCAAACAGTTATGCAAATCAAAAAGATTTCGGGAGATCGTCCGGTGAACCTGTACATGAGCATTTCCGCAGATCCGTGGCCAATCGTATTCTAAGGACACATGAACGATTTACGCTGTGAAAGCTATCGTTTCGACGGACCACTGCAGGGAAAAGTCGAGCAGCTGGTCCCCGGAACATGGGTCATTCTCCGCACGGATGAAAATGCTGCGACTACTTCATCCCGTTTCGGCTGTGAACTGAAACATGTCTTCGATCAGGGTTTTCACAGCGTCTATCTCGCAGAATGAATATTTTCCCCTCGTTTCACCTCACTTTTTCAGGTGCAGAAAACTCCTGTATCACCGCCCGGTGATGCAGGAGTTTTTTTAATTCCAACCGATTGAAATACAGCAGACTTACGAAAAAGAATAAATCTGCACCGTTTCAGCAAATGCACAGGACGCGCATTTGCTGAAACATTCTGTAACCGGATGAGAACAGAATAACTTACACGAGTTTTTCTTATTCTTCTTCTTCGTTTTCGGCTTTGAACTTGTTGATGATTTCGGTCATCACATTGCCCGGAACTGTTTCATAACGAACAAATTCCTGCTCAAAAGAGCCCTGTCCCTGAGTCATGGAACGCAGTTCTGTGGCATACTTCTGAATTTCTGCGGCAGGCACTTCAGCTTCAAGGACCTGCAAGCCGTCGACCATGCTCATTCCGAGGATGCGACCGCGCTTGTGGTTCAGGTTGCCGTTGATGTCGCCGGTATACATATCCGGGATCGTAACCTTAACATTCATAATGGGTTCCAGCAATGCAGGATGCGACTTTGCCATTGCATCCTTGAATGCGTGTCTGGTCGCAATCTTGAACGCCATTTCCGAGGAGTCGACATCGTGGTATTTGCCGTCATAAACGGTAACACGCATATTTTCGACGACGCAGCCTGCCAGCGGGCCACGCTGCATAGCCTCATTGACGCCCTTTTCCACAGCAGGGATGAAGTTCTTCGGGATGGCACCGCCGACGATGGCGTTCACGAACTCGTATCCGCCCTCGAACGGTTCCATGCGGAGGTGCACTTCAGCGAACTGACCATGACCGCCGGACTGCTTTTTATGACGGTAGGAGGCTTCGCCTTTGCCCTGAATGGTTTCACGATAGGGGATTTTCGGGAGTTCGAGGCGGACATCGACCTTGGAGGTAGCCTTGAGGTTCTTGATGGCGTTGTTGATGTGCTGTTCGCCCATGCCGCTGAGGATGGATTCATGCGTTTCATCATTGCGGGTGAGACGCAGGGTCGGGTCGCATTCGGCGAGGCGGAGGAGACCGGAGTTGATCTTGTCTTCTTCACCGCTCTTGGTGGCATAGATTGCGAACGAAATCACGGGGTTCGGATAAACCTGCTTCGGCATAGCGTGGTTGTTCCTGGAAGCGCCGAGGGTATTTCCGGTGGAGGTATCTTTCAGTTTGGCAACACCGACAATGCAGCCAGGGCAAACTTCATCCACAGGAATCTGAGTCTTGCCCTGAAGGAGAACGAGCTGACCGACGCGTTCCTTGGAACCTTTGTTGAGGTTGAGCATATCGGAGTTGCAGGCGATCTTGCCGGTGAGGACGCGCATGTAAGCCATCTGACCGATGAACGGGTCGATTGCGCTCTTGAACACGTATGCGGCGGCATCGCCGTCTTCCTGCGGGACGACATCCACGCCGTCTTCGGAAGCACGGACACGTTCCAGCGGATTCGGCATGAGGTTGATGAAGCTGTCCATCAGCTCGGAAACGCCGATATCCTTGGAGGTGCATCCGGCGAACACGGGAACGATCGAACCTGCGAACACGGCATCATGAAGACCTTTTGCGATTTCTTCGTCGGAGAGCTCTTCGCCGTCGAGGTAGCGCATCATGAGTTCTTCATCGGTTTCCGCCACGGCATCCATAATGCGGGACTTGTAGTCCGCGACAGTATCTTTCAGGTCAGCGGGGATGTCATCACCTTTGGAACCAAGGACGCTGATGACCTTGGAGAGGGAACCTTCCTTGCCAACGGGGACGGTAACGGGAACACAAAGATTCTTGCCGTAAGCATCCGCCAAATGGGACAGGACTGTATCGAAATCAGCGCGTTCACGGTCAAGCCTGTTCACGAAAATCGCACGCGGGAGCTTAAATTCGCGAGCCAGCTTCATGGCACGGGAAGCACCGATCTGGAGACCTTCCACAGCATCAACCACAACGACAGCGAAGCCGCAGGAACGGAATGCGGAAATGGTTTCGCCGATAAATTCACTGTAACCGGGAGTATCGGTGAAGAAGAATTTATGGTCCTTCCAATCGCAGTTCATGAACGAAGCATAGATACTGGAACGCTTTTCCTGTTCATCGGGGGTGAAGTCGGAAACGCTTGTTTTATTATCAACCGAGCCAAGGCGATCAACGGCACCCGCCTTGAACAACATCAAATCGCAAAGAGTCGTTTTACCGCAGCCGTTGTGGCCGGCTACAGCGAAGTTACGGATTTGAGTCGCATTCGAGATTTTCATTTTGGAACCTCCAGAAATTATGAAAAGTTTTAGTTAAAATGCAAAGCAGATTGTTTCGTATTTACCATAGCATAACTTTTCCGTGTGTCAATAGGGAAAAGCATCATTTCACCCGATAAAAACGATATTTTTGTCCATTTTTTGCATATTTTGCCGAAAAAAAGGAGATAATCGGGGATTTTTTCATTCGCCCAAGCGACATTTTTTCGCTTCATGAAAAAAGGAAACAGCGGCGATTTCCGGACATCGGTATTCTATGGAGTCAATTTCAAAAGTTCTGCGGGGAGCTTTGAAATCAGCGTTTCAAAAAGCGTTTCAGCAGAAATGCGCAGAAATACGGAAATGTACTGATGGTCTCCGTTTTACCGATATTCGACTGAGCGAATTTAATTCCGTGTCTGATTGCCGGATAACGATCGGAGTCAATCAAAGATCGGAGAGATTTTGAGACGGTATTGCCTGCTTTAACCTCAACAGGGAGAAGCTCGTCCGCAGTTCTGACAAAAAAATCTTCCTCCAGTGTACTGTCTTCGCGCCGATAATAAAAAAGATCGTATCCTGATTTGGAAAGTGCTTCGCCCACAAAATTCTCATACAGGGCACCTTTGTAAATGCCAAGATTTCTGTTTCTGCGCAGGTCATCTCCGGCTTCTTCATCCAGCATGGCAATCAGCAGACCGGTATCGGCAACATATAACTTGTATTTTGATTCATCATAGTTTCCCTTCAGCGGCAATTCGGGGAACTTCAGGCAGTGGCAAATTGAGATGACACCGGCATCCAAAAGCCATTCCACGCAGCCGAAATATTCCCGTGACCGGGCACCTTTTGCCACCTGAGAAAACTGAAATTTCTTGTTTTCTTTGGCGAGTTGAGGGGCGATATGGTCAAAGACAGCCATAATGCGGGTCTGCTCCATCCCGACAGAATATTTTCGTATATCTTCGCGATAGTCTAAAAGGAGCTGTTTCTGAATCGTCAGTGTATGCACAAACGTCTTATTTTTCACGAAATCCCGGACGACAGCAGGCATTCCGCCAACCAGGATGTAATCCATAAAAAGAGAGGAGTATTTCGTCATTTCAGCAACGGAAAACGGTCTGACGGCATACATGTGTTCAAGCATATCTCCGGCAATATCTTCAGGATAGCCCATGGCCCAGAGGAACTCCTCGAAGTCAAAGGAACGCATATCATAATCCGTCTTGTATCCGACGCTGTGCGATTCGACTTTCCGATAATGAATTCCAAGCAGAGAGCCGCTGCATATCACATCAAACCTGCCATCCTGCCTGAAAAATTTCAGAGTTGTGGCAATATCAGGAAATGCCTGTATTTCATCGAGGAAAATCAGCGTATTCCCCGGAACGAAACGGAAGTCAGGATTGATGCGGGAAATCAGTTTGATGACATTGTCTGTTTTATAGCCTTCCTCAAGAATGGACCGATACTGAGGTTCCTCTACGAAGTTAATTTCCACAATATCACTATAACAAGACGCGGCAAAATGCCGGATTGCTTCCGTTTTTCCGACCTGTCTGGCTCCGCGCACAATCAACGGAAGCCGATCGGGATCGGAATGCCATGCTTTCAGGAACTCATCAATTTTGCGTTTCAAATACATTTTTTCACCCCCTGTGTGTGGAAATATTCAGAGAAACAGAGACCATGTTTCATAATCAGCCCATTCGGTATATTTAATATACTCGTCTGTTTACATTTTTCAACTCACAATCACAAAATATGAGGATAAAAAGTGCATTTCATCACAAAATCCGATGATAAAAAGCTCGTTTTATCACAAAATATGAGGATAAGAAGTGCGTTTTATCACAAAATCCGGAGTTTCAGAGGAAAAACAGGCAAGGGAAAGGGCGCGACGCGAGAGGTGGTTTGGGGGTTGTGTGAAAGGCGAGGGATATGAACAAGTCCGAGGAGAAAGCAAAAATATAAGTTATCAAGCCGTTGTCAGTTTCCGCACTTTCTTTGAAAGGCGGGAACCGGCAACGGAATCAATAAAGCTATCCTACGGTAAAGCATGTGGGACAGAGGATAGAACGAGAAGCAGGGGAAGGCGCGTGAGCAAGGGCAACATCCACACTGACAGAAAAGAGAACGAGAGGAGGGGAGAGGGGAACGGAATGAACGGGAAACAGTGCGGTCATGATTTCGGGGGCAGAATCAGGACACACACAATATTTTTTCATTCTGCTATTGACTTTTGTAATCAAGGAAAGTAATTTAACAAGAGGGCAACGAGATTTCAAATTACGTCCCCAAAAACCATGAGGTCAAAAAATGAAAAGAAAAATCTTCACCATTATTTTCATCGCAATCTATACGATCATCGGATCGTTCTTCGAGCTTTGGGCTCAGGAAATCAAGTATGACGATGATGATATCCATGATATCCTTAACAAAATTGGTTTTGATATCAATGGAGAGGTAACAGACATGGAAGGTGTTCCTTTGGATAATATCCATATTCACATTGACTTCACCCGCCCTGACCCAAACAAGTTCGGGGAATCAGAAACTATAATTGAATACATGGATATTAACTCGAAGTTTCATATTCAAAAAACAGGATATTCATATATAAGTCTTGCTTTTCTTAAGGAGGGTTATTATACTGAAATTTTGGATTATTCTGTAGACATATTTGATAAATCAAATCCGATTCTCAAAAAAAACATACAGGTCAAAATGATGAAAAAACGTCCACGTGCAAAAACTGCAGGATTTGATAGATTTATAGAATATAATTTTGAGAAAGGGACAAAAAGCATCTGTGATCTTTCGGCCTTTTCAAAAGAAGAAAAAGATAAAAAAGATGATGGCAAGAAAGAAAAAGAGTATCAAATCAATTTGAAAACATACGATTTCAAAACAAAAGATCATACAAAAAAGTATATAGAACTGGATTTCAAACGAGATAAGAAAGGGAAAATTGTCTACGAAAATCTTTCTGATTGGGACGGTCCCATGCCATGCCCGTCAAAATTCATTATCCGTTTTCATTCGGATGATCCGGATGATGGAATCATTTTAATGGAAGATCTTTACTCCAAGGTTATTACGAAGAATGATTTTGAAAAAACATACGCGACTGCGCCGGAAAAAGGATACAACAAGAAAGAAATAGAGATTGAACTTAAAAAAAATCCCTCTGATGGACACTACACTTTCGAATCGAAAAGATTCCACTTTTATATCAAGTGCGGAAACCATTTAGGGAAAGCACTGATTACTCCAATTAAAATATTCACTGGCGATAAAAAAATTCGTTTTGTTCGAACACGTTTAGATATCGTGGTTAACACGGTGGAAAGTGACAAAAATCTAATGACTTTATTATATTGAACAGGATACCAGTCAACAACAAACTGAAATTCATACTCATGATGCTTCAAAAGACTCGTTTTTTCCTCTTCTATTTCGCTGCCGTGCTGATGATTTCGCTGTTTCCTCTGCGCGTCCAGGCTGCATTGTCGCGGGAGATTCCGGCAGCACCGGTGAAGTTCCTGACGGATGCGTATCTGACGCGAAATGATATGAAAAATGTATTGTTTGGCACTATTTACAAATGGTATCAACAGACTTTTTCAAAATATTCCACAATAATTAAACCATGAGGTAAAAAAATGAAAAGAAAAATCTTCACCATTATTTTCATCGCAATCTATACGATCATCGGATCGTTCTTCGAGCTTTGGGCTCAGGAAATCAAGGATGACGATGATGATATCCTTAACAAAATTGGTTTTGATATCAATGGAGAGGTAACAGACATGGAAGGTGTTCCTTTGGATAATATCCATCTTCTCATTGACCTTACACGCCCTAACCCCAAAAACTTCATGGAATCAGAAACTATAAGGGAATACATGGATATTAACTCGAAGTTTCATATTCAAAAAACAGGATATTTACATATTCGTCTTGCATTTCGTAACAACGGCTATTATAGTGAAATTTTGGATTATTCTCAGGATATATTTGATATAGATAAATCAAATCCGATTCTCAAAAAAAACATACAGGTCAAAATGATGAAAAAACGTCCATGTGCAAAAACTGCAAGGTTTCGTGAATTTATAGAAAATAATTTTGTAAAAGGGACAAAAAGCATCTGTGATCTTTCGGCCTTTTCTAAAGAAAAAAAAGGTGAAAAAGATGATGACAAGAAAGAAAAAGAGTATGAAATCAAGTTAAAAACATACGATTCCAAAACAAAAGATCATACAAAAAAGTATATAGAACTGGATTTCAAACGAGATAAGAAAGGGAAAATTGTCTACGGAAATCCTCTTTCTTTATACCATGATTGCCTATGCCCGTCAACGTTTATTATCCGTTTCCATTCGGATGATCCGGATGATGGTATCATTTTAATGGAAGATTTTTACTCCAAGGTTATTACGCAGAATGATTTTGAAAAAACATACGCGACTGCGCCGGAAAAAGGATACAACAAGAAAGAAATAGAGATTGAAATTAAAAAAAATCCCTCTGATGAACACTACACTTTCGAATCGAAAGCATTCCACTTTTATATCAAGTGCGGAAATCATTTCGGGAAAGCACTGATTACTCCAATTAAGATGTTCGCTGGCGATAAAAAAATTCGTTCTGTTCTAACAGAATTAGATATCGAGGTTAATACGGTGGAAGGTGATAATAATCTAATGACTTTATATTGAACAGGAATATCAGTCAACAACAAACTGAAATACATACTCATGAGAGCTGAAAAACGGGCAGGATGAAACAGATATGTCCGATTTTCGGAGGAAATGACAGGAGGCGGGACACGGGGGATGATGGGAGATGCGAGGGATACAAGCAGAAATTTTCTTGAATTTAAGCTCTCCCGCGTGTAAAGTATATGGGAGCTGATTTCAAAAGTCCCGCGGGAGCTTTGAAAATCTTTTCGGCATTTGTCAAGAAGGCATTTCCGGAGGGGATTTTCCCGTCCGCCGCCTCAAACTGTCTGAACGAAGATTCTTTTCCAATCTTGCCGCCAATGACCTGTGAAATCAGTTCCGGGAACATATTGACAAACGTCCGTTATGAAAGGTCCGCCCTCTATGAAAATCACTCTGGAACTGAATCCGATTTCCGCCGTTCACGCTCCGGCATCCATTGATACTGAACTGACACCGTACATCGCCCGCACGGCGGGAGTCCTCCCCGACGAAATCGTGAGCTACAGGATTGTGAAAAAAAGCATCGACGCCCGCAAGAAACCCCGCGTGGTGTTTCTGTACCGAACAGAAGTTGAGCTTGCGGCAGGAGCGCGCCCGACAGGACGCTATGAGGATGCGGCACCTCGCGCGGAGTATCATCCGGCAGACAATACGGGACATCTGAAAAATCCGATTGTCATCGGGGCAGGTCCTGCGGGACTTTTCGCCGCGCTGGTGCTTGCACGTGCAGGAGCAGAGCCGATTGTGCTGGAACGCGGGCGCGATGTGGTTCGCAGACGGGAGGACATCGACACATTTCTCACGGAACGCAAGCTGAATCCGGAAAGCAATTATCTATTCGGAGAGGGCGGAGCGGGGACCTGGTCAGACGGGAAACTTTTCACCCGCATCCACGATCCGGCAAGCGCATTCGTGCTGGAAACATTTGTCCGCTGCGGAGCGGAGGCATCGACCCTGTATTTCGCCCATCCGCACCTCGGTTCGGACAAACTGCCCGGCATCGTCCGCGCCATGCGGGAAGAAATCATTTCTTTGGGGGGAACTTTCCGCTGGGATTCCTGCGTGGAATCCGTGCTCGTGAAAAACGGGGTCTGCGCCGGAGTCAAACTGACCGGGGGAGAAACGCTGGAAGCACCGGCCGTCATCGCGGCAGCAGGACACGGGGCGCGACCTTTCGCGCTTTCGCTGGTGCGGGCGGGCGTGCAATGCAGCATGAAAGGATTTCAAATCGGCCTGCGCACAGAACATCCCCAGACCTTCATCAACCAGTGCCAATACGGCATGGAAACGCCCTCCGAGGCACTTGGGGCGGCGGAATACCATGTCAGCAGTATGCCGTCACGCGACGGGCGTTTCGGCGGGAGCACATCTTTCTGCATGTGTCCGGGCGGAGAAATCATCGCGGCCGTCAATGAGGAGGGGCATCTTTCCACAAACGGCATGAGCAATTCCGCCCGCGACGGGAAATACGCGAACTCCGCAATCATCACCACAGTCCCCACGGGGATTTTCGAGACGCCGGAGGAAGCCTTCGGGTATCTGGGCGAACTGGAACAGGATTTCGCCCGTGCAGGCGGGGGGAACTGGACCGCACCCGCCCAGACAGTCCGCGACTTCATCGAGGGAAGAAAAGGCAAAGTGCCGGAGGGAACATCCTACCGTTTCGGACTGAACGCGGCGCGTCTGGACAAAATCCTGCCCGATATGATTACGGCGGCACTGCGGCGCGGACTGTACAACTGCGGTCAAACCATGCACGGATTTGTGGAGAAAGGCATTCTCATCGGCGGGGAAACCCATATCTCCCTGCCCTTCCGCTTCGACCGCGACCGGGAAACCTTCCGTTCCAGTCTCCCCGGACTGTATCTCTGCGGCGAAGGAGCAGGCATGGCGGGCGGAATCGTTTCGGCGGCAGTGGACGGGCTGCATACCGCAGATGCGCTTCTCCGCAACGGGAACTGACCAAGATTTTCCGTGCGAACAGGAAACGAGGGAGTCCGACGATCAAGAATACCGCAAGAATCCCTCATTCATTTTCGGAACGAAGTCCGATGCAAAGAGGACGGAGTTACTGCTTCAGCGATTTGACGAAGTGCTCAATCTTATCCATCGCCAAACGGATTTCGTCCATGGATGTGGCATAGGAGCAACGGATATAGCCCTCGCCGCACGCGCCGAAAGCGCTGCCCGGCACAACGGCGACACATTCACGGTTCAGCAATTCTTCCGCAAAATCCTGAGACGACAGTCCAGTCGACTGAATGTTCGGGAAGACATAGAAAGCGCCGTGAGGATTGACGCATGGAAGCCCGATTTCATT
Source organism: Lentisphaeria bacterium UBA1732 (assembly GCA_002315855.1). Taxonomy (GTDB): domain Bacteria; phylum Verrucomicrobiota; class Lentisphaeria; order Victivallales; family UBA1829; genus UBA1732. The sequence goes on from DCIG01000040.1 coordinate 54,186, forward strand.
GAAACGGGAGACAATCAGATTGCGGCGGGCTTTGTACTGTTCCACCATATTCTGCATATCGGGGATGGCGTTTTTCAGAGCTTCTTCCGCCGCATACTGGGCCGTAATGGGAGCACACAGCATCGAATACTGGTGAATTTTCATCATGGCATCAATGATCTGCGCAGGACCGCAGGCATACCCGATACGGAATCCGGTCATGGCAAACGCCTTGGAGAAGCCATGCAGAAAAATCGTGCGTTCCTTCATGCCGGGGAGAGAGGCAATGGAGTCCATGCTGTCGGAATCGTAGTGAAGTTCCGAATAAATCTGGTCGGCAATCACCAGCAAATCATGACGGACGGCAATTTCAGCAATTGCGGCAGACTGTTCCGGCGTGAGAAGCGCGCCGGTCGGGTTGCACGGGAAATTCAGGATAATCGCTTTCGTCCGCGGAGTGATGGCTTTTTCCAAGTCGGCGGGGCTCAGTGCGAACTCATTTTTTTCATGCGTATCCACGGGAACCGCAACGCCATGCGCCATTTTGATTTCGGCATTGTAGGAAACATAGCACGGCTCATGATAAATGATTTCATCGCCCGGCTCCGTGATGGCACGGATGACTAAATCGAAAGCCTCGCTGACGCCGACGGTAACAATACATTCCTTCTGCGGGTCATACTGCAAATTGAAATATTTATTCACATAAGAGCAAATTGCCTTGCGGAGGGAGAGCAAACCGAGGTTGGAAGTGTAGCTGGTGCGGCCGCGTTCCAAAGAATAAATCGCGGATTCGCAAATGGTCCATGGCGATACGAAATCAGGCTCGCCAATTCCCAGAGAAATCACGTTATCCATGGTATTGACGAGGTCAAAAAATTTGCGAATGCCGCTTTTCGGCAAAACATCGATGTGTTCGGCAACAAAGTTACGGCACGATTTTGAGTCGTTCATTTTTCTCCTCCTCCTGAAACAAAATGCCAGCTTCTTTATACTTTTTCAGCAGGAAATGAGTTCCTGTGCCTAAAACGCCGTCAATGGTAGCGAGCTTGCTTGCGACGAACATGGCGACTTCATTCAGGTTATTCCCTTTGACCTCGACCATGAGGTCATAACCGCCGGACATGAGGTACAGCGAGACGACCTGCGGGAATTTGCTCAAACGGCGTGCAATCCGGTCAAAACCGCCATCACGTTCGGGACGGACATGCACCTCAATAATCGCCTTGACTTCGCTGTTTTCGAGTTCACCCTCCTGAATCACCGCATGGTAGCCGAGAATCGAGTGTTCCCGTTCGAGGCGGGCGACTTCTGCGGCGGCTTCTGCGGCGGTAATATTGAATTGCAGTGCCAAATCATCGGGAGACAGCTTGCCATTCGCCGCAAGCGCCTTCAAAATACCTTTTGTGATTTCATCTTTCATTGGAATCTCCTATTTTTTTCGGGGTCATCAAATACAGGTCAAACGGGGAACTTCCGCAAGAGAGCCATAACCGCCGAAAGCACATCCGGCTCATCCGCGATTTTCCCCGTGAAACCATCCAGTTTCTGCTCATTTCCGTGTCCGGTGCGAACCAAAGCGGCGGCATAGCATCCGGCATTTTGTCCGGCTCTGACATCATCGGTCTTGTCGCCGATCATGTAGGATTCGGACAAATTGAGGTCCATTTCCGCCGCCGCCCGGAGGAGCATCCCCGGCGCAGGCTTGCGGCAATCACAGGCAACCGCGTACTGCGGAACGGAGCCTTTCGGATGATGGAAACAATAGTAGGACGCGTCAACTTCGGCATGTTCCGCTTTCAGGAGAGCATTCATGCGGGCTTCCACGGCTTTCAAATCATCGGGCGTAAAATAACCGCGGGCAATCCCGGACTGATTGGACACGACCACGATTTTGAATCCGGCATCACGCATTCTGCGAATAGCCTCCGGCGCACCGGGACACAAGTGAACCAAATCGGGGTCCTTCAAGTAATTGGCTTCCTCCACGAGGACGCCGTCACGGTCAAAAAAACATGCTTTGTACATTGATCTTTCCTCCGGGCAATGCTTTTCCGATTCAAAAACCGGAGAAAAGCAGATGTCCATAAAGCTAAATTCAAAAGTCCGGCCATAATCTTCGGAAATCTCTTCCGCATTTGTCAGAGAGCATTTCCGGCGGCTGAAAGTTCCAAGCAGCCACCTCAAACCACTTCCGGCAACTGCACGGAGATTTTTCCAAATTTTCAGCCAACGACTTCCTGAATCAGCTTCTTAAACAAAAAACAGCCGGATTTCCCTGCGGAAAACCCGGACTGTTGTGAAAACGGCTGACACGGGACGCCGGGCAATTATGCCTGGGCGTTCTTCGCTGCGTAATAGTCGTTGATTTTCTTTTCGATATCCATGTATTTGATATCGACAGAATAGATTTGCTTGAAGCAGTCGACCGCCTCCTGACCGCGCTTCATCTGCTCGTAGGTGCAGCCGAGGTAGTACAGAGTGGCCATCTTGTCCGGAGTCATAGTCGGCATGTCCTGCAAGGCACGATTGAACTGCTCGATTGCCATATCGAACTGCTTCTTCGCGGCAAAGCAGCGACCGAGGTAGACGATTGCAATCAGGCGGTGCTGCGGGTTGCGCTGAGCGATCTGGAACTGTTCCAGTGCGCCATCCACATTTTGCCCCTCCCAAAGGAGTTCGGCATATTCAAAACGAATCTGCAAATCGTTCGGGTACATACGGATACGGTCGTGGTAACGTTCCATGCGATAATCGTAGGTGGCCTGCTTGCGTGCATCGATTTCTTCCTGAGGACGACCTTCGGCAATCATCTTTTCCACATCGCGTTCGCTGATGAGGACATTGGCCTTTTCGATGGCCTTGTCGATGGCGGGGTCAAGCGTACCCATCTTCTTGACAATCCAGTTGTAAGTTTCAATCGCCTGTTCAAATTCACCGGCACGGACCTGAAGTTCAGCGAGACGGCGGCGGAGGTCGATGGATTCGTTGCCATCGGCGATGTCTTTCTGATATTTCTCAATCATGTCGCGGATATCATCGTCGGCACGAATGATACGGTCGCCCTGATCGTTGTTGGACTTATTGAGGTTCTTGGTGAAGTCTTTCTTGGAGCCGGGCTTTTCATCCCATTTACCCTTTTCCATGGAGGCAAGAGCGGCGGCTTCGCGGAGGAGAGCCAGCTTTTCCAGGTCATCGGGGTATTTTTCGGCAAGTTTCTGTCGAATCTGGAGATATTTGACGCCCTCGCCGGCGGACTTGTAAAACTCGCCCAGCTTGACGATATTGGCTTCGTTCTTGTCATCGCGTTCGACAATCAGCTCGAAGGCTTCCACAGAGATAAAGGGAGCATCGAGTTTTTTGCCGGCTTCGGAAAGGACGTTCAGAGCCGCATTGTTGTAGACATACAGAGAAAGAGCTTCTTCCGCGACGGCCATTGCTTCCAGAGGCTTCTTGCTCAAAGCGGCGGCTTTCGCAGTGAATTTCAAACTTTTGACCGTAGCAATGATTTTCTTCACGGCGTTCAGCTTGCCGGCATATTCGCGTTCAGCATCACGAAGCTGCTGACGGGCATCAATAAATCCGGGGTCACGCTGGACGATGTTTTTGAAAAGGGCAATAGAATATTGCAGAGTGCTGATATTTCCATCAGTTTTGCTCTGATTGCGAACCGTAATCGCCTTTGTATAGGCAGATTTCACGGCGTTGGACACATCTTTCAGTGTCTTTTTTTCGATAGCCATTAGTAAATTACTCCCAGTGGATTGAAAAATTCATGTTTCAGGTGTATAATACTTTAATAATACTACATTTTTCCGCAAAAATCAAGCGGTATTCTGAATTTTTCTCGGAGATTTCTTATGTTTGAGGCAGAAAATCAAACAATTGCCGCGGTTTGCACCGGACACGGGGGGGCATTAAGCATCCTGCGAATATCCGGCGAACATGCACTCGACGTTCTGAAACGGATTCGTTTCGGGCGTGTCGAACCATCGCGGGAGACGGCCCGGCAAATGCTCTACGGGCATCTGGGAAGTCCGGACGGAGAGCCATGCCTGGCGGTTTTCATGCCCGGCCCGCACAGCTACACCGGCGAAGACGTTGCCGAAATCCAGTGCCACGGCGGAGCATTCGCCGCAGGACGAGCCCTGAAACTCGCACTTGACGCAGGAGCAAGACAGGCGGGGAACGGCGAATTCACGCGCCGTGCATTTCTCAACGGGAAACTTGACCTGACACAGGCGGAAGGCGTTATGGAGCTGATTTCGGCAGGGAGCGAACAGGCAGGACTGCTTGCGGAACGCCAGCTGAACGGCTGTCTGGGCAACCGCATCCGGGAAACACGAGGACGCATCGTCGAGCTTCTCGCGGAATGTGAATCGAGGCTGGATTTTTCCGAAGAAGATCTGGACTGGACGGAACCGGAAGAATTCAAACAGCAAATCGAGGCACAGCGGGAAATCGTGGAACAGCTCGCCGAAACTTCCCGTGCGGGGTCCATCATCCGAGACGGAGTCCGGCTTGTCATCGCGGGACCGCCCAATGCAGGGAAATCCAGCCTCATGAACCGAATGCTGGGGTATGAGAGGGCAATCGTAACGGAAATTCCCGGCACGACACGCGACACGCTGGAAGAATCCGTAATTCTGCAAGGAATCCGGTACAGACTGACCGACACCGCAGGACTTCGAGCAGAAACGAGCGATCCGGTGGAAGTGCTGGGCATACAGCGTTCCCGCGAAACCATGCGAACCGCCGATCTGGTGGTCTGGCTGCTGGATGCGTCATCGCCGGAAACAGCACAGGCACAAATCGAGGAGATGAAACACACCATACCTGATGGGGCGGTTCTGATTCCATGCTGGAACAAAATCGATTTGAAAACGAATGCGGAAGCTCTGCCGGCGACAATGCCAAAAGCGGAGTTCATTTCCGCCCGAACCGGAGACGGTTTCGAGACCTTGACAGCCCGTCTGGCCTCCGAAGTATGGCACGGGAAACTGGAATCGACGCCGGATTATGCCGTAACGGAACGCCATGCGGCACTTCTGCGGCAGGCGGCAGGACATCTGGCGGATGCAGAACACGAAACGGAAATCGAGGCATGGGAACTTGCGGGAAGCGCCCTGCGAAGTGCGGCGGAGCAAATCGGGAGCATTACCGGGGAAACCGTTACACCGGATGTGCTGGACGAGATATTCTCACGATTCTGCATCGGGAAATAAGCCAAAGGGGAGCTTCATTCATTGGGGATATTGTCTTCCATTCCGAATAAACAGAGATACGCTTGAGTTTTTTTCTTTTCGGATTTGCACTTTCAGTAAAACGGATGTATGTTATTTAGGGCATCTTTATTAATTTTTGAATAAGGATACCCTTTCTTTATGCAACCGAGAATCTGAAGTATACCTCTGAGCAATGAGCATCGAGTTTTCTCTTGAGAGGTATCCGAAACAAAACGCCTATTTTAGAAAGGTACTGGCATCATGCTTACCCTGATTTGTTCCATTATCGTTGCCGCACTGGTCGGAGCTGTTACCTACAAAGTTCTGCCTGTATCAGCACTGGTCATTCTTCTGACGCTCGTCATTTTGCTGTGCCACGTTCTGGCGACATTCCTTCTGCGCATGTACGCGAAGAAAGTGAACCTGAAAATGCAGGGGATGATGATGGAAATCCAGCAGAAACTCCAAGGGATGCAGAACCGCATGATGCACCGTCCCACGGGGACACCGAAGCAGATGATGCAGCAGATTGAACGCGAGCAGAATGCAGGAATCGAACGCATGATTGAGGCACTGGAGCTGTTCAAGCCGCTCTATCCGTGGAGTTTCTTCATGAAACGCCAAGTGAACACCATGAGAATGGCGTTTCTATTCCAGCAGAAAAAATTTGATGAAGTGGATGCCCTGCTCCCGAAATGCCTGATCATGGATGTACAGAGCGTGTGCATCAAACTGGTTCGCATGTACAAAAACAACGATGCGGGACTGGATAAATTCTTCAAGAAAAAAACACGGCACATCCGCGCCAATGCGGGAAACACGCTTCTTTACGCGGCCTATTCCTGGATGCTGGTCCAGCAGGAACGCTATGAAGACGCCATCAAGGTGCTTCAGGATGCCAAGGTCAAAACCTGCGGGAATGAAGTGCTGAGCCGCAACCTCGATTTGCTGGCGAACCGCAAATTCAAACAGTTCTCGAACAATGCGCTTGCGGAACAATGGTATGCCCTCATGCTGGAAGAACCCAGACAAATGCGCGTCCAGCAGCAAATGCGCTACCGCTGATTCAAACTTCGGCAAAGGGGAAAACCATCATGTCCGCGCCTCGCTGCGACTGGGAGGATGCCCTGAAAACCATCCTCAAATCGAATTCAGTTTACGACAGTCATGCTTATTTATTCGTGAGCAAGGCTGTAAACTATACGGTTGAAAAATATACGCGCAAAAAGGGAAAACGCAAATCGCCCGGTCATCATGTAACAGGGGAAGAGCTGATTCACGGATTTCTCGAACTGCTCATCAGCGATTATTCGGTGTTTGCGCCGGATGTCCTCCTGTACTGGAATGTCAACACGGGGCATGACATCGGAATCATCGTCTACAATATGATTGAAGCGGGAGTCCTGTCAGCGGCCCCGGATGACCGGCTGGAAGATTTCGATGCAGTGGACAATCTGTATGACCTGTGCTCCGAAATCGTGCGCCGCAGCTACGGGCTGTCCGCTTCAGGCATTCCATCCGGTTTGCTCCCCGTTTTAGATGAGTAATCCCATGTATGATGTGCATGGAGAACTCAAGGGTACCACAATTCATTGCCATCAAGGATTTCACCGATGAAAAAAACGATCTGCACCCAGCTGCCTGAAACCTTTGAGTTTCCATCGCAAACGGGGACATCCCTCTTTCTCTGCCCCATGAAACATGTGCGTATCGCCAACGTACTGGCCTACGTCAAAACGGGGAGCGTCCATGAAGGAAAAGACCTCGGATGCGGGCTTTCCCACTTTCTCGAACACATGATGTTCAGCGGGACCGCGAAATATCCCGGCAAAACGGAAATATCCGACAGGGTTACAGCGGCAGGAGGCAATCTGAACGCCTGCACCTCGTATGACTATACGCAATACTACATGACCGTGCCAGCCGATTTTGCACCGGAAGCACTGTCCATGCTGGTGGACATGATGCGGAATCCGCTGTTTCCCGAAGATGAATTCACGCGGGAACGCGACGTCATTCTGAAAGAAAGCGCCATGCGCACCGACAATCCCGATTCGCTCATGTGGGAAGAAATGATGCGCAAGCTGTACTGCGATACACAACGGCGCATTCCCATCATCGGTCTTGACACCATGCTCCCCGGAGTAACACGCGAAAAGATGCTTGATTATTTCAAGCGCAGATACACGCCCGACCGCATTTTTTTCGTGATAGCCGGAGCCTTCGACGAGGCAAAAATCAAGCAGACATTCCAAGAGGGAACAGACGGATGGAGCGTTCAATCGTGCATGGACGAACCCGTTCTGTTCCAGCAGGAAAAATCCGGACGCACGTTCTCGCGTCTGGAATTTCCCGATCCGACAGCGCGAATTTCATTCGGCTGGAATGCGAACAATCTGACCGAGCGCGAACGAGCCGCCCTGACCACATTCTCCAATATTCTGAGCAGTGAATCCAATCCGCTCTATACGGAACTGAAGACGGAACGGGGAATCGTATCGGATGTCAGTGCCGGACTGGTGCCGTTTCCCGGTCAAAGCTATTTCTGCATCAGCGCACAAACCCGCCCGGAACACCTGTCCGCCGTGTCGGAGGGGATACAAAAAGAACTGAACCGCCGCCGCAGTGAACCGGCAACGGAAGAGGAACTTGCGGAAATCCGCATTTCCAACGAAATGAACCTGATTCAATCTCTCAGCAAGCCGCGCACTCTGGCGGCGGCAATCGCGGGGTCCATCGCACTGTCGGGGAACGCCGACTTTGAAGCACGGATCAAGCTCATTCAGAATGTTACAGCAGAGGATATTCGCCAGGTGATTGCGAAAAGTCTCCCCGAAGATTCCTTCACCTGCGTAACCATGACACCGCCCGAAAAGGCGAAACGGAAAACATCGCGCAAAAAAGCAGACAAAAACATACGCCCGTACCTCGAAACACGCACCGACGGTCCCACCCTGATTCATTTGGAAGATCACACGCTCCCGCTCATCAATATGACTTTGACTCTGCCGGGCGGCTCGGCATTTGAACGGGAAGACGAATGCGGGATTGCTTCGCTGACGGCAGAGTGCATGATGGGCGACAATGCACGGTACAGCGAGCAGGAACTGACCTGTCTGCTGAACGAAAACGCCATTGATTTCTCGGTGGATACCGGAAGAAATTCGTGCATGGTCTCGTTCAACTGTATGCCCTCGGTATTCAAGCAGGCAGTCGAAGCGACGGCCTCGGTCATGGAACAGCCGCTTTTCACCGACCATACCGTAGAACGCGAGCGAGAAAATGAGCTTGACGAGTTCAAAAGCGAAATATTATCCCGCGCCGATTCCTACGCAATCAATGTCATGCTGGAACGGCTTTTCGGCAATTCGCATCCATACGGGCGCTCCCCCGAACAAGTCATTCAGGCATTAACCCAAGCAAACCGCAAAGGCGTTGCAGATTATTTTCAAACCCGCATCCGCACACTTTCGGGAGCGGCAATCTCGTTCAGCGGCGACCTGACGCAAGCTCAGGCGCAAGAGGCGGCCAACCGAATTTTTTCAGCGGGGAAATGGCAGAAGAAATCACCGCGCCGCCCGGCTGTGCCGCCCATGCCCGCAGACACTTCGGCATACAGCTGCACACTGCCGCTGGGACAGACCATTACAGCCTGCGGCTTCCGGGCACCGGGAGTGGAGGCGAAAGCGCGCAACGAATGGAGCATCGCAGCAGCCTCGGCAAACAGTATGTCCTCCCATATCTTCAAAACAGTACGAGGGACTCACGGGCTGGCATACTACACCTACCTGATGCAAGTCATGGGCTTCGGATGCGGGTGCGGCATCTTCCTGGCCGGAACCAATCAGGAAAACGCGGCACTGGCACAAAATCTTCTTGCAGAAGAAATCGCGCGACTGGCCTCCACAGGACTGGAACAGGAAGAGTTCGACACCGCCCGCGCCATGGTGCGATTCTCCATGAACTCATCGAATGTTTTCGATTTGGGGAGACGAGCCTCACTGGAGCAGTATCTCGGAAACGGAGCCATGTCGGTTTGGAATGACTACGACAACATTGACGCTGTTACACGCGATGACGTCAACCGCTTCCTGAAAGCCCTGCTGAAAGGCATAAAACCGCTTTCCGTAACCGTTTTTCCGTCCTAACGGCAGCTGAAATCCGAATGAATGAAGATATTCTCAAGAGCTTTTTCAAAAGTTCTGCGGGGAGCTTTGGAAATCTCTTCAGCATTCGTCAGAAGAGCAATTTCGGCGGCTGCATTCCAAACAGCCGCCTCAGAATACTCCCGACAACAGGGTAAAGATTTTTTTCCGAACTTTCTGCCAATGACTTTTGAAATCAGCACCTAAAAAAAAATTAAAAAAAATCAAGACTTCATTTGAAATATTGCCCTTTTGGTTTAAACTATAATAGAAGTCCTGATTTTTTTCGGGATCATCCATCCGCGAATCAAACTCATCCTATTCATCTATTCTGTCCGGGAGTTTACCGATTATGAACATGAAATCTCTTGCGCTTCGTTCAGCGGCCGCAGTTCCTGCGGTTGCATTTGCTTCCATCTTTCTGACGGCTTGCGAAAGTTCTCGCAACACCAATATTCCCGACTATGCATGGGTCGAAGACTCCAATGCCAAAGCGGGACAGGAAACCGTCTACCTCGACCCGATTCCGTCTGCCGCCGATGACAAAGTCATCCTGCCCGGGGGAGATATTCTGACCGCACAGCATCAGGGCAGCACCGATGCAGGCGAAACGAAGTCAGGTACAGCTGCCAATCCGGCGGAAACCGTTGTCATTCCGGATGAATCCGTCCCTGCAGTGGATGGCGGAGTGCTCTACAAAGTACAGAAAAATGACTCCCTCTGGAATATCTCCATGATTTACGGGGTATCCGTGGACCGTCTGGCTGAAATCAACGGATTGGACAAGACAGCAATTCTCCCAGTCGGGAAAGTTCTGACCATCCCGCCGGAAGCAAAGAATGCAGTGAACAAGCCGATTCCCGCTGCCAAGAAGTCTGAACCGGTCAAGAAGTCCGAATCCGCAAAGACCACTGCGAAGCCGGCTTCTTCCACCAAGTCCGCCGCCGCACAGCCCACGCTCAAAGAGGGCGAAAAGCTCTATGTGGTGAAAAGCGGTGATACGCTCAGCGAAATCGCCTATGCAAACCGCGTGAAAACAGCCAATCTCGCCAAAGCAAACAACATCGCAGTGAACAGTATGCTCCACGTCAATCAGACACTGGTGATTCCGGCACCCGATTCGTCGGTGAAAGCTCCGACAGTAAAGCCGAAAAACACAGCTTCCACTGCCACGCCAAAGACTTCGACCAGCAGTACAGCAAAGACAGAGACCAAAGCTCCGGTCTCCACGCCGAAAGCGGATGACAAATCAACCGTTTCCGCACCGAAGACGGGAACGAGCAGCACCATTCCCGCACCGAAAAACGATGCAAAGACAACCAATCAGCCGTCGAGCAATACCCCCGGCGGAAATACGGTAACAATCCCCGATGAAACTCAGGCGGAAAACACTGCGGCAGTCAACAATATGTCTCTCAGCATCTGCATCGAAAATCCGATGAAACTGGAAGAGGTGGCGAAAGTGCATGACCGCGATGTCAAGCAGGTTTACGAACTCAACCCGAATATCACACCGGGTACCATGATTCCGGCAGGTACGCTGGTTAAGATTCCGCTGTTCTGATTGCGTTCAGAAAATCAGCATGGGATTCTTTTCCGAATCGTTCGCGATGACGCATCCGCCCAAAGAGAAGAAACATCTTCCGGCAGAAGCATCCAATCAGAATACGGCAAAACAGTTCGGGAAGTATCTTTCAAAGACCGGCCGCCCTACCATTCACATGGTTTCGGGCGGCTTCTTTTTCAGAATGGAATCTTCGAAGTGATTTCAAATAAGAACTTCCGAAGCGCAGGTATGAGGTAAATTTATATGAAAAGCGGTATTCAATCCGGGAAAGCCCGGCAATGGGGCTTCCGTCTGTTTCTGCTTTTTCTTCTGATTCTGGCGGCGGAAGGACTTTTCGGACTGAAAGATCCCCCGGTCATCCGATATTATTCGATTCCGTCGTTTTTTGCATTTTTCACGCTGATTTTTCTGATTGTTGTGGCAATGCTGGAGGGGATTTCCAGTATGCCGTGGATGCGGTCCATTGCGGCAGCAGTGATTTCACTGATTGCTTTTTTTGCCTTATGGCTCAGTAATTTTCCGCCTTTGCAGGAAGACTATCCGCCATCACCGCGCATGAATTCCCTGACGGTGGCGGCTCTGTCGCTGATTCCAGTTCGACCGGAACCGAACGTCTGTATTGTAACCAATGTCAATCATTATCACGCCTACTGGGACGAAACAGAGCAGACCCGCATTTCCTACAATTACTTTTACAGCCTGAGAATCACTTATCCGGAAGATTCGATTGCACCGACTCCGGGAACCAATGACGTCATTCTGCTCGATCTGGGGAACGGGCAGTGTTCCGATGCGCTGGGAAATCTCTCCATTTCCAAACTGAACTACTGGAAATCGCATCTGAACAGCAGAGGGCTAATGATTGTCGTCCTGCCCACCAGCCTGAACGAAGAGAATATCATCCGCCGCACATTCCAGTCGCACTTCATGAACCAGTGGATCATGCAATTCGATGAAACGCGCTACCTGCTGGCCTCCAATACACTGCGCCCGATCAAAACGATTGAGGAGCTGGAGAGACTGGCGGCACTCCTGAATCTTTACGATGACTACGGGAAAGACACCATGCCCAATCATTCCGTTCAGTTTCTGCTGGGGTTGACCCACCGCGATTTGAGACAGGAAACGAATGATTACGATCCGGTGAAAATCAAGCCGAACTGCATGGAAAATCCGACCCTGCTCCGGGCATCCGTGTCCTCCAAAGAGGGAATTCTGCAAGGCTTTCTGAAGTTTACGGAAAGATTCGGGCTGATTCTGTTCGGTGCACTGCTTGCCAGCTACCTGATTCTGCGCTACTTCATCTCGTGGAACCTCGTCCGCAAGGCGTATTTTCAGAATCTGGAGAATTTCTTTCTGTATACGGGAACGATGTTTTTCATTCCGTATCTGACGCTTTTCTGGTCGCCGTGCTCGTGGGCATCGTGGTGGAAACAGTATTCGATTTTTGACCTGAACATCCGCCTTGATTTCGTCAAAGTTCTGCCGCTGCTGTTCTTTCTTCTCTTTCTGTTTCTTCCGAAAGGGGAACGGCTGAAACGGACCAATATTTCACGATTTGAACGATTTTTCAGTGCGCTCAGCCTGCTTGTATGCTATGTCTGCATGTTCCAAACGCGACTGGTGTGGCTGCAATGGTTTGCGGCAATCGTGCTCTGTGCATTCCAGTTTCTCTGCGCATGGCAGTTCTGCCGGGAACCAGTCAGTTATCTGCCGCACCCGCGAGCCGTAACCGGAGCCGTAACCGGGGCTTTTCTGGCACTGACAGTCTGGCAAATACTGCTGTTCTGTCCATGGGGACCGATTGTTTTTGCCGCGCTTTTGCTTCTGACCGGTCTCCAGCGCATTCTCTTCCTGCTGTAAGTACGAACAGACGCAAATGATTTTGAAATCATCACCGGAATTCTTTTTTACGGAACTTTTCTTGACAATCCCGTTTTTTTGTGGTATTTTATATATTCGTGGTATTCCTGATAACACGGGAAACAAGCTCAAACGAACTTGCGCATGGCTTCACGATACCGCACTACCCCGAAGAAGAAACAAATCATGAAAGGATTTGATCCAATGAATACAAAGAATTTCAAGGGCAAAGCAATCGTCTTTCTCGGCGACGGCATGGCCGATTTACCAATTTCCGAACTGAACAATCAAACGCCACTGGAAGCAGTTCCGACACCTACGATGGACTGGATTGCGGCAAGCGGCGCAACGGGATCTTTTCTCACGCTTCCCGAAGGTTATCCCACCTCATCCGATGTTGCGAACATGTCGGTTCTGGGCTATGCGCCGGCCTTGTATTATCCCGGACGCGGACCGATTGAAGCGGTCAGCCGCGGAATTGCGCTGAAAGACGATGACGTAGCCTGGCGCTGCAACCTTGTAACGGTCGGCGACGGCAAAATGCGCGATTATTCGGCAGGACATATTAAGCCGGAACACTCCAATGCGCTCATGGAGGCTTTGCAGGAGAAATTCGGAAGCGAAAAGGCGACTTTCCATCCGGGAGTCAGCTACCGCAACCTGCTGATTCTCCACGGGAAAGAGTTTTCGCCCGAAGTCGGCTACTACAAGCCGGACTCCTCACAGGATATGGATTTGAGAGACATCCAGTGGTATCCGCTGAATGATTCCGCAGAAGCCATTCACACGACAGAGTTCCTGAAAGAACTTTACGCCAAGGCAGGCGAATTTCTGGCCAATCATCCGCTCGTCAAGTCAGGGGAAGCCAAAGCGAATGCCATTTGGCCGTGGAGTCCGGGACGCACACCTCATTTCCCTGCGTTTACGGACCGTTTCAACGGCAAAAAAGGTGCAATCATCACAGCAGTCGATGTCATTGCGGGGATAGCGAAATGCGCAGGCATGGACGTCATTCCGGTAGATGGTGCAACCGGTTACATCGATACGAATTATGAAGGGAAAGCGGATGCCGCGATCAAGGCAATCGAAGACCACGATTTCGTATATGTTCATGTGGAAGCCATCGATGAAACAGGACATGAAGGCCGCCTCGACCTGAAAATGAAGGCAATCGCCGATTTTGAAAACCGCCTCATCAAGCGAGTGGTGGATGCGCTGAAAGATACGGGCGTTACATTCGCCGTACTGCCAGATCATCCCGTCCCGATTTCCATGCGCCAGCACACGCGCACGCCGGTCCCGGTTGCGGTCTGCGGTCCTATGATTCAGCCGGACGCCATACAGCATTACAATGAAAAAGAAGCTCCGACGGGCTCGCTCGGTTTTATGACCGGCGACGCCTTCATACGGCTTGTGCTCGGGCTTTGAGAAAACGAATCACACCGTATTGGTCGTGAATGAGCCGGACATCATCCAGTCCGGCTTCTTCCGCGAGCCTGGCCGCCCGTTCCGCATGGCACGGGTCGAGTTCAAAAATCATGATTCCCGCAGGATTTAAAAACTGCGGGATTTTTTTGATTGCGCGCGCAATGACATCCAGACCGTCAATTCCGGCAAACAGGGCTTCCTCCGGTTCATAATCGCGCACATTTTCGGGCAATTCCGCCCGCATGGGTTCGGGGATATAGGGGAGATTGGCGGCAATCAAATCGAAACGTGTTCCGGCAGGGACGGGGTCAAACAAATCTCCCGCCAGGAAGGTTACATTCTTCACCCCCAAACGCTCCAGATTGCGTTTTGCCCATACCATAGCATCGGGGGATAGTTCCACCCCGGTTACCCATGTATCGGGGCGTTCTGACGCGATAGAGAGCGAAACAGCGCCACTTCCGACGCCGAGTTCGCACACGCTGCCGCCGTGCGGTATTTTTCCCATGACAAAATCCAGCATGTACTCTGTTTCGGGGCGTGGAATCAGGCACCCGGGACCGACAGCCAAATCCAAATCGCGGAACGGGGCATGTCCCAGAATGTACTGCCATGGTTCATGACGAAGTCTCCGCGTCAAAAAATCCCCGGCACGGCTCACGGTCTGCGCATCCGCCTCCTGAAAATCATGGAGCATCAGGTCGCGGTCATCCATGCCTGCGGCATCCGCCACGAAATAACGGGCCTCCACATCAGGCGCATCAAATGAAGCCTCCTCAAGAGCGGAGCTGATCTGTTTTACAAGTTCATGCAAAGTCATGACGGGAATCTCAAAACAATTTTATAATCCGGGAGGATTTTCGGGAAAAGAAACGGCGGACACCGGGAAAAGGCATCCGCCGCACATCTCCGGGCAATTTCAAAAGTCGATGACGTTTGAAATCAGCCCATCTGAATCAAATTCAGCAGGAAGACTCACTCAACCTTGGCAGGACGGAGGGACTCATCCGGACCGAACTTCGAGCCGAAACCATAGGCTTCCACCGTGTAGGAACCATAGATGCCGAGATAGTTCACGACCTTCATATTCGCCCAGGAAATCTTGTCCAGATTGCCATTCAAAGCAGCCTTGTTCAAAGAAGCATCACCGCCGGCGACCCAGCCAAGAATGCTGTAGCAGGAAGCCGTACCGCAGCGGTTGTATTTCAAATCGCCGCTGCCAACCGTAACCGGAGTGGTAATATTGGTATAGATTCCACCAAGCGGGAGCGGGAAAGCGCAGGAAGTAGAGAGGAACGCCCCGGCAAGAGCAACAGCACCGAGGACAAACAGTTTCACGGATTTTGACATGATGAAAATCTCCTGAAGTTATGGTATGGTTGGTTTTCGATAATCTTGATATGACCAATATATCATTCTTTTGGCACCAAATCAAGTATTTTTCTTAAAAAAGGCGAAAAAAGTGAAATTTTTTATTTTCCGCAGACTGATAATATAACTTGTCCGCCGGACATTACAGTTTCCGCCATGCGGTGTGCACAACCGTTCGTCCGGCTTCAATCCACTGACGTTCAAAGTCGCTTTTCAAATCGGCGATATCGGCAATCGCCGCCTTGTCTGCGGGAGCAAAAAGCCCTGAACCTTCCAGATTCCGCACGGTAAATTCAAAATACGGTGCATCATCCGAGGAAAAATGGAAAACGCCGCCCGGCTTCAAAATCCGAGCGAAGTGCATCATGATGTCGGATGAATTCAAACGGCGGAAACTGTGCCGGTCTTTCGGCCACGGGTCGGGACAAAGCAAATGCACACGATCAAGCATCCCATCGGGAATCATGCGGGAAATCAGGAGACGGGACTCTGCACGAAGCGGTTTCAGATTGGGCAGATTCCGCTGTTCCGATTTGTTGCGGACTTTGCGGATGCGTCCGAGCAGAAGATCAGCGGCAAGAATCGTGCGTTCAGGATAGCGAGCCGCCAACTGCGCGGCAAAATCTCCGTCTCCGCACCCCAAGTCGAGTTCAATGGGGCGGCTGGTGTCGATGGGCAGGAAATCTTCAATCGGAGCATAGCGTTCCGTAAGGAAATAAATACCGTCAGAGCGTTTTTTCATGTCGTTTCAGCCAGGTTTGATGAATGGTTTCGTATAATGATTCGGGGATGTTCAGTGTACCGGTCCCGATGCCGAGTTCCGTATTGGCATGAATCATGCCGTGGTAGTCGCTTCCGCCTGAGACCAGCAGCTGATATTTGGTGCAGAAAGCAAGTGTTTCCGCAGTTTGTTCCTCGGAGAATGACGGGTAATAGGCTTCCAGCCCGTCAAGGCCCTCATTAAGCAAACGGCATCCGAGCTTGCGGAGAAGACTTTTCGCGCCATGCTGAGCGTGAAGCGGATGCGCCCAGAATGCAAGCCCGCCCGCACCGTGAATCAGCCGGATACACTCGTCGGGAGGCAGAAATTTTTTCGCCAGATAACAGGACATTCCCCGCCCGATCAGGCGACGGAAAACTTCCTGAATATCCTGAAAATACCCCTTGCGCACCAGCAAAGATGCAATATGCGGACGCCCGATGCTTTCTCCGCCGGCTTCGGCAAGAAGTTCCTCGCAGGTGATGTCATAGCCCTTCTGACGCAATTTTTCAACAATCTGCAGATTGCGTTCAGTCCGCCATACACGCAGCTGCTCCGCGGCAGCAAGCAAATGAGGTTCGGTATGGTCAATCAGCAGCCCCGTAATATGCACCTCTTTCGTATAGAGCATGGAACTTAATTCGATGCCCGGCACGGCGGTCAAAGGAAGTTTTTCTGCAGCAGAAAGAAACTCCGCCACACCGCTTACCGTGTCATGATCGGTCAATGCAACAACGGACACCCCTGCGGACACCGCTTTGACGGCAAGTTCTGCGGGCGTATCCGTGCCATCGGATGCACGGCTGTGTGTGTGGAGATCAATCATGGGAATGAGGCTTTCAGTTTGATGTTTCGCGAGGCCTGTGCAGGATTCCATACAGTCGCGCGACTCCGTAAGAACGGAGTTTTTAATATAGCATGTTTTCCCTGAAAATACCAGCCAAACGAGTGCTTTTTCTGCTTGAATGAGGGGGAAACGTGAGAAACGATGAAGCGGATTTCTGATACAAAAAAAGGTAAAATCCGTTGTTTGGTTGATTTTAACGTAAAAGAGTGCTATAGACCCAATTTCAAAAGTTTTGGCTCAGCAGTAAAAAATTAAAGATTAAGAAAAAGGGGATAGAATATTTTATTTATTGTGAATCTTGCGAGATAGAGGGGCTCTTTTTCTCCGAAACTTGGATAAAATAAACATCTCTGATTTATCAAGAAACCACAGTTGATTGCGTTTGGGAACGTTTTCAACTGTGGTTTTTGTAGAAAGCATGTGATTTTTTCATGCTTTTGCTATGCTGATTCGCCATCAGCCGCGAAAGATGAAGAAGACCGCGCCCGCAATGCAGAGAGCGGCCCACAGGTAATTCCATGAGACCGCTTCTTTCAGGTAGAAAACAGAGAACGGGACAAAGACAATCAGAGCAATTGCTTCCTGCATGATTTTCAGCTGGCTGACCGATAAAACATTGTGTCCAATCCGGTTGGCGGGGACTTGCAGCATGTATTCAAAAAGTGCAATGCCCCAGCTGACGATTGCCGCCAGATACCATGCCTTGCCGGACATATTTTTCAGGTGTCCGTACCATGCGTAGGTCATAAAGAGATTGGAAAGGACCAGAAGACCGGCTGTTTCAAAAACCGGTGCTGACAGGAAGTTTGTGTGCATAAAATGCTCCGAAAAGGTTAAAAGGAACAGGGTATCCCGCGCCTTGCAGGATACCCCGGAATAAATCTTTGCAGGGAAGCGAATCAGTCGCGGTGTTTCCCCATAATTCTCACGATGTAAAGGAAGAGGTTGATGAAGTCCAGATACAATTGGAGCGCAAGCATGATTGCGGCTTTCTTCATGTAACCGCCTTCGGCTTCTTCGCCGTAAGCATCCGCGACCTGCCTGATTTTCTGAGTATCGTAGACCGTCAAACCGAGGAACAGTGCAATCCCGATATAGGAAATAATCAAGTCACCCATGGAACTCCGCAGGAACAAATTCACGAGAGAAGCGATAATCAGCCCGAAAAGCCCCATCATGCAATAGCTGCCGACGGAGTCCAGATTTTTCTTCGTCATATAACCGTACATGCTGGTCGCGCCAAACATCAGCGCACAGGAACCGAATGCCAGGAAAACAGAAGTTTTCGTATAGACAAAGAAAATCGGGGACAGCGTAACGCCGTTCAGAACCGCGTATGCAATGAAGCATCCGCCGGCGACAGACGGCGACATTTTCCGAAGTCCCAGCGAAAGCATGAAAACGAGAGCAAATTCTGCAATAATCAGAATGCCCATCATGCTGTATGCCCCACGAAGGACAGATTCACTGCTGACAACCAGCCCTGCGGTCAATGCAGTCAGCATCAAACCGCCGAACATCCAGTTATACACGCGGTTGAGAAAAATACGAGACCCGGACTGTGCATCGACAATGGGATCTGCCTCTGCACTGCGTTCCATTTTGCGGTAAGCCTTGTAATCAATGTTTTTGTAGTCACTGCGTGGCATTGTTCACCTCAATTCTGTTTTTGTTATGGAAAGAAGACTGTATTCTGATACAGACCATGTGAAAAAGAAAAAGTTCCTGAAAAAACTGTTATTTTGCGGCCGGTGCGGCGGCGGTTTTGTCCGCCTCCACAAAATTGCCGACCTGCTGGGTTAATATGACGACTTCGCCGTCCTTGAGCTTGAGCAGTTTTTTCACCCCCTCCTTATCGAAAGAACCATACGTAACCGTGGCAAGGCCTTTGGACGCACAGCAGAGATAAAGGTCCTGCATCACCGCTCCGGCATGAACAGCGGGGAATGTGATTTCCTTGTTGAATTGATTGGTATCGGACACGATGATAAACGAGCAGAGTGTCTTGGATGTTGTTGCTTTGCTCATTCCGGTCAGACTGCGGTTATCACCAGCGGCAACGAGGTCCAGCTTGTTTCCCTTGCCGTCATAACGATATGTGCCGTTTTCCAAAGCCACATACAGGGTAATATCCTGACGGTTCATGGCAGTGGGAATGACCAGTTTGTCGGGACGATTGAATCCGCATCCGGCATAAAGCAAATCACTGAGGGTCTGATCGGTGATTTTGCCCGGCTGGAAATTGCGGGTGGTCTTGCGTTCGGTCAGAGCCTGCATCAGCGGCATACCGCCTTTTTTATCGGGTTCGGGGAGCTTAATCGTCTGCGCGGCATCTGCGGCAGAAAGCGCAAACGGAAATGCAGTGAACAGAATCAACAGCGGGAGGATCATTTTTTTCATAGCAACACCTCTTGCATTGGGGGATGATTTTTCCATTAGAACGACTGAGCATCCGTGGGGAATGTCCCGGCCTTGACATCATTTTTGTATTCGGTCATTGCCTGAATGGCGACTTCGCCGATATGGCAGTAACGTCTGGCATGTTTCGGCAGGAAACCTTCATTATAGCCCAGCAAATCGCAAATCACCTGGACTTGTCCGTCGCATCCGGCACCTGCGCCGATACCAATGGTCGGGATGACAAGTTTTTCGGAAATCCGCTGTGCGACAGCGGCGGGGACGCATTCCAGCACGGTGGAGAAGACCCCGGCAGATTCCAAATCCAGAGCAGCATTCATCAGGGCTTCCGCTTCGTCCTGGGTTCTGCCGTTGACACGGTATCCGCCGGAGGTTTTCACACTCTGCGGCAGAAGCCCGATGTGTCCCATGACGGGGATTCCGGCTTCAATCATGGCGCAAATCAAAGGACGTGTGGACGGAGTGCATTCCAGCTTGACGGCATCACAACCGGCTTCCTGAATAAAGCGGCCTGCGGCACGGAGACCATTTTCAATGCCCAAATGACAGACGAGGAACGGCATATCCCCAACAATAAAGGTATTCGGAGCGCCGCGGCGAACTGCGGCACTGTGATGAATCATCATATCCAAAGTAACGGGGATGGTTTCCTGAAAGCCCAATGCACTCATGCCCACGGAATCGCCGACCAGAATCAGGTCAACACCGGCCGCCTCCGCGAAACTTGCAGTCGGGGCATCATACGCGGTAATCATGACGATTTTCTCGCCGTTTTTCTTCATGGTGCGGAAGGAGCGCACTGTTTTTTTTGTGTTTGTTACAGCCATAATTAAAACTCCTTATGATTTATGAAATCAGCTCAAAAGGACTGATGTCCGATGTTTCGATTTTGTCAAAACCCCGGCAAAACGTACTTCATATTCAAATTAATATACCACGTTTATAAAGAAAAGTACAGCAAAAACGCATTGAAAACGTGAAAACAATTTGAAATTATGCTTTTTATGGATTAAGTTATTCGTGCTGTCAGCGGTTTTTCTGTCCGGGTTTCATTTTTCATGGAAATCAGGGAAGCACCGGAACAGCAACTTTACCACGAAAGCCACATCCTCATGACCAAGAAAAAAACTCAAAAAGCAGTTTCCAGAAAACATGTTCCGGTTCTTCATACCGGCACATTTTCCGCCGCTTCCGCCGGATTTGGCTTTGTAAAGCCGCAACATTCTGCTTTCGAGCTGTTTGTGCCCCGACAGCACGTGAACGGCGCCATTGACGGCGATTTGGTCGAATACGAAGAAGTACGGGATACATCGGGATTTCACGGTTCAGGCACATCGTCCACAATTGCACGCATCACATCCGTTCTGGAGCATTCCCGCGAATGGATTGTCGGCTGCCTCACCACAGCACACTCCATGACGCCGCTGGACAAACATTTGCCGGAAAGCATCCGCCTGAACAGTGTCCCCCGCAACGCAAAACGCGGCGACTGGGTATGCACACGTTTGCTCAACGATGGTCCCCGCCATACAGAAACGCTCCGGGGCACGGTGGAACAATCGTTAGGGCCAGCAGGCGAAATCAAAAATGATCTGGATGCCATTGTCGCGGAATTTCACCTGATGCCGCCTTATACCCCGGAAGAAGAAGCCGCTGCACTTAAATTGAAACCGATTGAACTGCCTCGTGAGGACTTGACGAAACTGTATACCATCACAATCGACCCGGCGGATGCGCATGACTTCGATGATGCGATTTCGATTTCGCCGGGAGAAAAAGATACGGAAATCATACTGGGAGTTCATATCGCGGATGTTGCCGCGTGGATTCACACCGGAAGCAAGCTGGACAAAGCCGCGGCGAAACGAGCGTTCTCCGCTTATTTGCCGGGACGTTTTCTGCCCATGCTGCCGCGAACGCTGACAGCACAGGTCAGTCTGCGGGAAAAGGTCGTTTCCGCGGCACATTCCGTGCTTTTCACCATACGACTGCGCGATGGAAAAATCCTGAAAACACACCGTTGTCATTCTCTGGTCAAGGTCAACAAACGTCTGACATCCGATGCAGTTCAGGCCTTTTTTGCTCAGTCGGTCCCCCGACCGAAAGGATGGACCGCCAAAGACGCCGCTCAAATGGAGCTGCTCCACAAAGTCGTGAAAAAACTGCGCGCCCGCCGGGCCAAAACAGAACAGTTCCTGTGGATTGACACCAATGAAGTACGCGTCCTCTGCGATGAAGAAACATACGAAATCATAGGATTGATTAACCGCCGCCCCACCGTGGCAGACGGGATTGTGGAAGAGTGTATGCTCGCCGCAAATTCCGCCGTTGCAGTGGAGCTGCTGGAATCGCAGATTGCCGGACTTTTCCGAGTTCATCCTGAACCCGATCCGCGAAAACTGGAAGAATTTTCCGTATTCGTGATGACGGCATTCGGGATTTCCACAGGCGATCTTGCCAGCGGACGCAAAGCCTGTGAGCATTTTCTGGAATCTCTGCCGGATGACTCCCGCAAGCCAGTGATTCTTTCCCGTTTTCTGCGCACCATGTCGCGGGCAGGATACAGTGCCACACCAATGATTCACTTCGGACTTGGCAAACTGCACTATTCGCATTTCACCAGTCCGATTCGCCGTTATTCCGACCTGGCGGTACATCAGCAGCTGCTGGCCCATGATCAAAACAAACGTCTGCGTTCCCTCAAAACATTCTTCGAAATTGCGGAGGACTGCTCCCGCAAGGAGGAACGCAATGACAACGCATATTTCGCCGCTTCCGACCGCATGAAACTTCATTTTCTGAAGCAGAGCGGCGCACTGGAAGGCGGCGTCATGTATGAAGGCGTAATTCAGAAAATTCAGCCGTCCGGACTGCTTTGCGACATTCCTGAACTGGGCCTGATTGGAACAGTCTCAATGGACCGGCTCCACTCCGGAGGCTATCGCGCCTCGCGTTCCCGTACTCGCGCATCATCTTCCCGAAGCCACACAGAGTATCGTCCCGGTGACTTCATTTACTTAGCCTTGGACACGATTGATTTTGTCCGGGGTACAGCTTCGTTCCGTCCTGTTGTATGAACTATTTTTGGAGAATCTGTTCATGAAAAAATCACGTTTTGCAATTATTTCCGCCTGCGCCATGCTTCTCGGTGCAACCGCATGTTTCACGCCCAAAGCGTTTCTTGTTCCTGAGCTGGGAGTCCATGTCGACCAGTCAAAAGTTGAGAAATATCTTGTCTACGATGAATATGCCAAAGAACAAGTAATTGATATAGCACGATTCAAAGAAATCAATTACAGTGATTTCGTACTCTCCGTACCGGAAAAGCTCAATTACTTTGTACCGGTTCACAGCAATGCCGCAGGGAACGCATCCTGGACGCTGAAGCTGTCCAAACGCAGCACGGAATGCTATCTGCGCGCGGTCTATTCCCAAATGCCAATCAATGTCAATTCGCTGGACGAGCTGGAAGAATACTTCAAATCAAGACATAAAAAGGCATCCGGTGTCATTCGTTCCTCCACTTCCCGCGATAAATTCGGTTCCGAAAAGATATTCCGCTATGAAGTTACAGCACGTGAAAAAGAAGATGGACGCCTGATTGTGGCAAACGGATTCTGCATGGCAGATCCGGTCAATCGCGGTTTCTATTACGAAGTCATGGGAGAACGCTACGCATACGAACGGGATATCGATGATGAAGAAATGATTGTCGGAATCGGAGTTTTTATGGACTGCTTCCGTCCCACACCTCGCGTCAGAAGCAAATCACAGATGTACTGATCTTGATTTCAACACGTTCTCCGGGCATCTCAAAACGAGAGCCTGAACTATCAACATAACAAGGTTTTCTCCTGATATTACGCAGAGATACCCATAATTCCAAACGGTATGATTATGTCCAACTTTTATGAAATGCTTCGTTCTGCATGGGCCGGCAACAATTCGCTGGTCTGCGTAGGACTGGACCCCGATTTTTCCAAACTTCCCGCCTGTGTCAAAGAACTTGACCGCCCCATTTTTGAATTCAACAAGGCCATCATTGATGCAACCCATGATCTGGTTTGCGCCTACAAGCCCCAGGCAGCCTGCTATGCAGCCGCCAATGCGGATGACCAGCTGCGCGACACCATTGCCTACATTCATGAAGTCGCACCGACTGTCCCCGTAATTCTGGATGCAAAACGCGCCGACATCGGCAACACGACCCGCATGTATGCCAGTGAAGCATTTGAGCGCTACGCGGCAGATGCCGTTACCGTCAATCCATACATGGGCATGGATGCAGTCAAACCGTTCCTCGACTATGCAGACAAGGGAATCATCGTGCTTTGCCGGACTTCCAATCCGGGTTCCAAAGAAGTGCAGGACCTGCTTCTGGAAAATGGAGAACGACTTTATCTCTATCTTGCAGAACGCATTTCCACCGTCTGGAACTACAATCACAACGTCATGATGGTTACCGGCGCCACCTGCCCTGATGAACTGGGTGAAATCCGCCGCCGCATCGGCAATGAAGTTGCACTGCTCGTTCCCGGAATCGGCGCACAGGGAGGAGATTTGAAGGGTGTACTGGAACAGGGCTTAACCCCGGACAAGACAGGTCTGGTCATCAATTCATCCCGCGGTATCATCTTCGCGTCTTCCGGCACAGATTTCGCCGAAGCCGCCCGCCGGGAAACCATCAAACTCCGCGACGCAATCAACGCTCTCCGCTGAGATTGTAACGATTTGCCTCCCCCGAAAGAGGCTGTGAAAAAGCACCGCAAATCCGTTTTCCCGACGGTTGCGGTGCTTGTTTTTCAGAGATTCAGATGATATATGAGAAGAGTTACTTCTCCGCTTTCATCAGACGAATCATATCATTCATGATATTCAGCGATTCCTGCAAATACGGATCGTCTTTACCGTCATTATCCTTGTTTTTTTCCGAAGAACCACTTGAACGTGTGGAACGCGTCAGCTTGTCCTGTTCCTTTTGAAAATCAACAATTTTTCTGTATTCCTGCTGGCGTTTTTCAGGATAAAGCGAGATTTCCTTGCGTTTTTCGATTTCTTCAATCAGCTTAATATCCTCTTTCAACGCTTTGAAAATCGGATTTTCACTGATTCTCTTTTCCGAGGCTTCCCGCAGCTTGTCAATCAGCTCGCAGGAAACGGCACCGGGACCTTTGAAAAGGACGTACTTTGAAGAAGGAATGGTATCCCACGGCATGGAGAAACGGAGCGAACGCTCTCCGCTGTCTTCATCTTCGGTAAGGCCGGGCAAGACGATGTCAGCGGCAACACCTTTCAACTGCGTGGATTCCCCGTTGATACGGTAGAATTTCGCATTGGTGAGCTTGATTTCGCCTGCTTCAATCTTTTCCGCCGCAAGGAACAGCATATAGCGGTCAAGTTCCATAACGACCTGCACCGTGCCTTTGCCATGCGTATGCGGATCACCGACCAGCACAGCCCGTTTATAATCTTTCAGTGCCGCAGCAAAGATTTCCGCCGCAGACGCACTGAAACGGTTAATCATAATCAGCAAGGGCTTGTCGCAAAGGACTTTTCCGCCGTCCTGATCTTTCAGAACGTCAATGGAAGAACGGTCTTTCACCTGAACAACCGGCCCATCCGGAATAAACAAGCCGGTAAGATCAATGGACTCCGTCAGACTGCCGCCGCCATTGGAACGCAAATCAATAATCAAACCATCAATGTTCTGTTTGTTGAAGTCATTCAGAATAGCTTCAACATCGTGGCAGGAACTGCGGTAGTTTTTATCACCCTGCCGAAGCGCATTGAAATCAATATAGAATGACGGCAAATCAATGACCCCGATTTTACGAACCGTACCATCCGCATCTTTGAACTCATGAATCTTGCCTTTTGCAGCAGATTCGGTCATGGGAACTTTTCCGCGTTTGATTCTGACTTTTTCGGGAGCCGCCTGTGCCCCCTGTCTTGCAGGCAGGATGGTCAGAGTAACGTAGGTTCCTTCCACTCCTCGAATCATGGAGACAACGCGATTCAACGGCATATCGACCACATTCACAGGCTCTTCATTATCCTGCTGCACTTCAATCAGACGGTCGTTTTCTTTCAGATGTCCTTCCTTGGAAGCAGGGCCGCCCGCCACAATTTCCACGACCTTGGTATAGCCGTCTTCCTGAGACAGGACAGCACCGATTCCGGACAAATTCAAAGACAGATGCACATCAAAATCTTTTCCCGATTCCGGAGACATATAGGCAGAATGCGGATCGAAAACAGCGGCAAAAGAACAGAGATAAGCCTCAAGCACATCGATGGGTTCCATTGCGTCCGTAAAGGTGTACAGATTATCCGCACGCTTGAGAATGCGTTCTTCCGGAGTGCGAAGTTTCGCTGAAGGTACAACGTCTCCCGTTTTGCCTTCTTCCTTGTCTTTGGTTTCTTTTTCCCTGGCATCTTCCGCCGAAGCCTGATCCGCCAGATTTGCCGTAATCAGGTCGTTTTTAATGCGTTTGCTCCACAAATCATGAAGTTCCTCCTGAGTTGCAGGCCACGCCGCCTCGGTGCGATCCGCCGTGATGGTTTCATCCGGGAAATATTCGACAGGCTTCGACAGAAACTCATGCACAAAATCACGATATTCCTTCATGCGAACAGAACGCAGGTTAAAGGCTTCAAATGCAAAATCCACATTCCCTTTCGCCGCCTTTGCCGCAATGGTATCACGATATTCCTGCGCGAATTTGTCCACATCGCTTTTCAGAAAGAAAATACGCGAGGGGTCAAGTGTCCGCAAATATTCATCAAAGACCTGCTCCGAAAGTTTGGCATCGAGTTCGCGCCCGGAAAAATGCTCTTTTGCAAGCAGCTGAACAGTCAATGACGCAATCAGACCGAGCCGGCGATTGGATTGTTTCGGACCGCCGGAAGACTGAGCAGGCACATCCGCAGACCATACGGGAACAATTGTGCAGGAGAAAAACAGAAGAATCACCGGAAGCCATGCGAGGACACGAAGGCGGCGGACGTTTTTCAAAAGAGAGAAAGAATGTTTCATACAGCGTATCGTTGGAAATGTGAAAGTTTAAACAAAAGTATATTTCTTTTAAACTATAGTGCATATTTCGGAAAAGACAAATAAAAATGCTTTTTTTTCACTTTTTTGTTAGAATTTAACGTTCTCCACTTGAGAAAATGACTTTTCAGATGTACATTAATAGGAACGATTTTCGTTCATTTTTTGAAATTTTTCGGAGCAATACACGCCATGTCTGACGAAACCTCTTTTTCTGTTGTCTGCCCGCGCTGCGGCTCAACATATTCTGTTCCTCTCCAGCTGCTTGGAAAAAAAGCGCAATGTCCCGGATGCAGTGCGAAATTTGCGATGGAACCGCCTCCGGGACCTCAAGGCCGCGAACTTCTGGCACAGTTTGCCAAAATGAATGAAGGCAAAGAACCTGAAAACGTGATTGATTCGCCGGAAGACGGGCAAATTTACCGTCCCGGGTCCGTCAAAATACCACTTCGCGGACAGGCGAAACCCACATTATCTACATCCACGGTCAAACTGGCACGCTTCAAAAAAGGCAACATCGAACTGAATGCCGCGCTTCACGGGCAGGATGAAGAAAAGCCCAAAGTCAATGCGGACGCTTTGAAAAAGGCACTGGCAGAACAGCATGAACAGCCGACCCATCACAGCATTTCGTCCGGCGTAAAAGCAGCACCTGCCGCAGAAAAAAAGCCATGGTGGAAGATCTGGTGATCGTCCATTTCACCACGATACGCAAATCAATGTAAATCAACAATTTCATACATAACAAAAAGGAACTACCGATGTCAGAAGAACTTCAGGGACTTTTGAACAGAATTCAGTCAGACGGGCTAAAAAAGGCAGAGGCTCAGCGCGATGAAATTCTTGCCGCAGCAAGAGAGGAAGCCGCAAAAATTGTTGCCGCAGCAAAAGAGGAAGCCGCGCAAATCCGCATGGATGCCGAAAAAGACGCCGACATTTCCCGTACAAAAGCCGAAGCGGCAATCCGTCAGGCAGTTCGGGATGTCCTTATTTCTTTGAAAGCCGATCTCCAGCAAAATCTCCGCAACGTGGTTTGCTCCACAGTCGGTGCGGCAATGACGCCAGCCGAAATGGCTGCTCTGATCAATCGTCTGGCTGATACATTCCGGGCGAATGCTGTCTCCGGTGCTGAAATTGAAATCCCCGTCCGTGAAAAGGCGATTGCAGACCAGCTGCTTGCCAGTTTGCAGGCAAGTCTGCGCGCAAAAGCACAAATCCATCTGGGACGCGGTTTCGCTTCCGGCTTCAAACTCGGTTTCACCGACTCCGATGTCTTCCTCGATTTCTCCGATGAAGCACTTGCCGATGTCATCTGCGACTATGTCGGTCCGAAACTTGCCGCCATTATCAAGGCATAATTCATTCTGACCCGGAAGGAAAATTCCGAGATGAGTCTTTATTATTCCCTTGTTTCTTCCCTGCCGTTTCTCCGCATGACGGACAAACCTGCCTTATCGTATGAAAAATTTATGGAGTCATGCGGGCAGTTTATTCATGGACGCGAGTTTCAGCAGCTGAAACAGTTTTCACTGATTCCCGGTTTTCGTCCGGAGGATGCAGATTCAGGAGAACACACAGCCCCTGCCGAACTGCTGAAACAATTCAAACGCGGCTCTCTGGCAGAACGCTACACTCATTTTGAAATTGCACTCCGGCACAGTATGATGAAACTCCGTGCCACGCGTCTCGGCAAAAACTTCGTCACCGCAAATCCCGACGAAATCGTTTCGGATTCAGAGGCGGATCAAGTCATTCATGCAGCTTTCGCCGCGCCGAACCCGCTGGAACGCGAACGAATTTTAGATACTGCCCGCTGGCTCAAAC
This sequence comes from Lentisphaeria bacterium UBA1732, assembly GCA_002315855.1. GTDB lineage: Bacteria > Verrucomicrobiota > Lentisphaeria > Victivallales > UBA1829 > UBA1732. Next base: position 82,667 of record DCIG01000040.1, read on the forward strand.
TGGATGAACTCGAAGCAAAAAACACAACGAGGTTCAATCTTGATACGGTGTGTGCCTACAGTATCCGCATCCAAATTGCCGAAAAGTGGGTTCTGCGTCAGGCAGGACCCGCTGAACGCAATCTTTCCGCCGTTGCCGCACAAGTCAGCAACGGGACTTCCGAAGTATAATACAATCAATCACATATAAAAAACAGGAGCGTGTATTCACATGCCTGAACATCAGACAGGACGCGTAAAAGGCGTCAACGGCAACTTGGTCACAGTGGAATTTGACACTGCGGTCATGCAGAACGAAGTGGCATACGTCAAAGTCGGCGATATGCGCCTGAAAGGTGAAGTGATCCGCGTGCGCGGGAATCGTGCCGACCTCCAAATCTATGAAAGCACAGCAGGACTCAAGGTGAATGACGAAGTCGAATTCGTCAATGAACTCCTCAGCGTTGCGCTCGGCCCCGGCTTGCTTACCAAGGTATATGACGGACTTCAGAATCCGCTGAAACTTCTGGCGGAAAAGGCAGGCTTCTTCCTCAAGCGCGGTCTCTATCTCGATGCGCTGGACATGGATTCCATCTGGGATTTCACCCCCATTGCCAAGCCCGGCGACAAAGTGCGTGCCGGGGATTACCTCGGAAGTGTCCCCGAAGGCATTTTCACTCATTACATTATGGCGCCGTTCAGTCTGAAAGGCACATGGGAAGTCATCTTCGTCGTTCCTGCCGCAAAATACAATCTGAAAACTCCGATTGCCCGCCTCCGCAATGCCGACGGAGATGAACAGGATGTTACGATGGTACAGTACTGGCCCGTCAAACTCCCGATTCCATGCTACAAAGACAAACTTCTCCCTGACCGCACCATGATTACCCAGCAGCGCACCATTGATACATTCTTCCCGGTGGCTGTCGGCGGGACGTTCTGCACACCGGGACCTTTCGGCGCAGGCAAAACCGTGCTTCAGCACTCCATCAGCCGTTATGCGGAAACCGATATTGTGGTCATTGCCGCCTGCGGAGAACGAGCCGGCGAAGTCGTGGAAATCCTGTGTGAATACCCTGAACTGCAGGACCCGCGCACCGGAAAAACACTCATGGACCGCTCGGTTATCATCTGCAATACATCTTCCATGCCGGTTGCCGCGCGCGAAGCATCCGTTTACACGGCCGTAACCATCGCAGAATATTACCGCCAGCAGGGGTTGAATACACTTCTCCTCGCCGACTCCACATCCCGCTGGGCTCAGGCGCTCCGCGAAATGTCCGGCCGTCTGGAGGAAATTCCGGGAGAAGAAGCCTTCCCCGCCTATCTGGAATCCCAAATCGCCGCATTCTATGAACGCGCAGGGCTGGTCGAACTGAACAACGGTCGAACCGGGTCCGTAACCATCGGCGGCTCGGTCAGTCCCGCCGGCGGAAACTTCGAAGAACCCGTAACACAGGCGACTTTGAAAGTGGTCGGCGCATTCCTCGGTCTCTCCCGTGAACGCTCCGACGCACGCCGTTTCCCCTCGATTCATCCGCTGGACAGCTGGAGCCACTACACCAGTGTCGTCCCCGAATCTGAAATCAAGTTCGCACGTTCGATTCTCCGCCGCGGACAGGAAGTCAACCAGATGATGAAAGTGGTCGGGGAAGAAGGAACCACCACGGACGACTTCGTGATTTACCTGAAGAGCGAGTTCCTTGACTTCGTCTACCTCCAGCAGAACACATTTGACGCCGTAGATGCCGCCAGCAGTGTGGAACGCCAGAAATACTGCTTCAGCAAGGTCATTCAGGTGCTGGAAACGATGTTCACATTTGAAGACAAAGATCAGGCGAGACGCTTCTTCCAGGAACTCCAGCTGAACTTCATCGACTGGAACTACATGCCCTTTGAATCCGAAAAGTTCAACTCACAGGAACGCGTGATCGACGCAAAAATTCAGGAGCGCAAAGCCAATGCGTAAGGTTTACCATAAAATCATTCAGATCGCCGGCAACGTCATTACCGTTGAGGCGGACAATGTAGGATACAACGATCTTGCCGAAGTTACCAGCACACGCGGGACTTCTCTGGCACAGGTCATTCGACTGCTGGACAACAAAGTCTTCCTTCAGGTTTTCAACGGCACACGCGGCATCAATACCGGCGATGAAGTCCGTTTCCTCGGACACCCCATGCGCGTATCGTCTTCGGATGCCCTGCTGGGACGCATTTTCAACGGTGCAGGGATTCCCCGCGACGGACGCCCCGAAATCCATGACGACCTGGTTGAAATCGGAGGACCATCGGTCAACCCCGCCAAGCGTGTTGTTCCCCGCAAAATGATTCGTACCGGGATTCCCATGATTGACGTATTCAATACGCTGGTGGAATCCCAGAAACTCCCGATTTTCTCCATTGCAGGGGAACCTTACAATGATTTGCTGGCACGTATTGCCATGCAGGCGGAAGTCGATATTATCGTGCTGGGCGGCATGGGGCTGAAATATGACGATTACCTGAAATTCCGCAACACGCTCGATGAACACGGAGCCTTGCCGCGTTCCGTCATGTTTGTGCATACGGCTTCCGACCCGATTGTGGAATGCCTCCTCGTCCCCGATATGTCGCTTGCAGTCGCGGAACAGTACGCACTCGAAGGCAAACGCGTTCTCGTCCTGCTCACCGATATGACCAACTTCGCCGATGCACTGAAAGAAATCGCCATTACAATGGAACAGGTTCCTTCCAACCGTGGGTATCCCGGCGACCTCTACAGCCAGCTTGCATCCCGCTATGAAAAGGCGGTCGATTTCGACGGCGCAGGCTCCATCACCATTCTTGCAGTTACCACCATGCCGGGAGACGATGTAACGCACCCGATTCCCGACAATACCGGTTATATCACAGAAGGTCAGTTCTATCTGCGCGGCGGACGTATTGAGCCTTTCGGATCGCTGTCCCGTTTGAAACAGAATGTAAACGGCAAGACACGCAAGGATCACCGAACCGTCATGGACTCCATGATTCGCTTCTATGCGGACTATAAAGAAACTTTGGAAAAGCAGTCCATGGGCTTCCAAATGTCCAAATGGGATGAAAAACTTCTGAAATTCGGCAAACTTTTTGAAAAGAATATGATGGACCTGTCCATGAATATTCAGCTGGAAGATGCCCTTGATTTGGGATGGAAAATCCTTGCCGACTGCTTCGACCGCACCGAAACCGGTATCAAAACAGAACTGCTGAACGAATTCTGGCCCGTAAAAGAATCCTGACGGGAGCATGACATTTTATGCCTAAGCTCAAACTTACCAAAACAGAATTGAAGCATCAGAGGGATCAGCTGAAGCAGTTCACGCGTTTTCTCCCGACGCTTCAACTGAAAAAACAGCAGCTTCAGATGGAAATCCGTCTCTGCAATGACCGGATTGCCGAAAATGAACGCCGCGAAAAACAGGCTGTCGATCAGCTTGTTTCGTGGTCGCCTCTTTTCGGAGAAGATGCCATTGCCGATTTTCTGCCGACTGTACTGAAAGTCCGCAAGGTAAACTGCGATACCAGCAATATTGCAGGCGTCAATGTCCCGGTATATCATTCCACGGATTTTGAACTGCTCCCATACGATCTCTTCCGCGTTGACCCGTGGGTGGATGATGCAGTGGAAGCAGTGAAATCCATTGTGGAAATCCGATTGGAACGCGACATCATACGGGAACAGCAGCGTCTGATTGCCTGTGAACTCAGGACCACGACCCAGCGCGTAAACCTCTTTGAAAAAGTGAAAATTCCTGAAACGAAAGAGAATATCCGCGTTATTCAGATTTCCATTTCCGACAATGATATTTCTGCGGTCGCCCGCTCCAAAATCGCCAAAAAGAAACTTCAGGAGCCTGCCGCATGATTGTCCCGATGAAATTGATTACACTGCTCTGTCTGGAGCAGGATAAATCTGCGGCACTGGAGCAGCTCGGCGAACTTGCTTTGATGCAGCTTTGCGCAAAACAAGCTCCTGCTACGCAGGACATCACGCGTCTGACTGCCGATGTAAATGCCGCAGAGAAATTGACCGGTGCTGTCAAATCCGCGCCGAAGCAGAAAGAAATTCCGGCATTGTCTGTCCCTGCGGATCAGCTGATTTCCTACGGACTGAATCTTTTGGAAATTCGCTCGTCTGCAATCAAAGAATCAGACCGGCTTCTCCGTGAACGCGATCTGCTTCTCCCATGGGGAGAATTTGACCATGCCGCAATCAAACAGCTTGCACAGCAGGGTGTCTATGTAACACTCTGCGCCACGGCACGTGCCGTTTTCGACCGTCGCGTAAAACGAGGTTTGATGCCCGAAAATGCTTCTGTGGAAGTGATTCACCGCGGCAAAGACCTCGTACACTATGCTTTGATTTCGCTGGAACCTCTTTCGGACGCTGAACTTGACACTGTAACGCTTCCCGATATTCCGCTTTCCGAACTGAATGCCCGTATTGCTGCGCTTCAGGAACAGATTCAGAAAGCAAACAACGAAATCACAGCCTACCGCCAGTATCTCCCGCAGCTGGAAGCCGACCTCGCAACCGCTCGTGAAAAACTCGAATTTGCAACCGCCCGCGACGGCATGGACAAAAACGGTCATATCGTTTATCTGAGCGGCTATGTCCCATGCAGCAAGCTGGATGCCATCAAATCCGCCGCCATGAAAAATGGATGGGCACTGCTGATTGAAGACCCTGCCGAAGATGATCCCAATGTTCCGACCTGCATAGAGAAGCCCCGCTTCCTGAATATGCTGGACCCGCTGTTTGACTTCATCGGAATTGCACCGGGGTATCGGGAAAGCGATGTCAGTCTGTTCTTCTTCCTCTTTTTCCCGATTTTCTTCGGTATGATCATCGGTGATGCCGGATATGGTCTCCTGATGATTGTCATCGGTGTCCTTCTGCGCTGTCTTCTCCGCAGGAAAGAGGGAGCAAAACTCCCGTTGAATCTTCTTATCTATCTGGCCATGTTCTCATTCCTGTGGGGCTGGCTGAATGGGGCATGGTTCGGACTTCCGAAGACCATTCTGCCCGGCTGGATGTCAGGCTGGGACTTCTTTGTCAGTCCGAAAACAAGCCGGTTCGCCCATAAATTCATTGCATTTTACGGTGTGAATCCGGAGGAAATGACCGACAACGACTGGGCATCCATGCCGAATAAAATGACGCAGTATTTCTGCTTCCTTCTGGCAATGATTCACCTCGTTTCGGCACATCTTACCCGTTTTATCAGCGGGATACGCCGAAGCTGGCGCGAAATCGCCAATCTCGGCTGGGCCGGAATGATTGTCGCAAACTTCGTTCTTGCGGTCAGCCTGATTGTTTTCCCCGGTACATTCCCCGCCTGGGGCAAATATCTCTATATCGCATCCATCGCACTGATTTTCATAACTTTGACCCCGGTTCAACTGTTCAGCCTTCCGACCGATTTGGTAGGCAGTTTTGTGGATGTGCTTTCTTACGTCCGCCTGTTTGCAGTGGGACTTTCCGGCATGTATATTGCCGAGAAATTCAATGAAATGGGAACGATGGTGCTGCATGCACTGCCGGACAAGCTGATGGCACTGGGTTTCGTCATGCTTGTGCTGATTGCCATAGCAGGACATCTTCTGAACTTCGGGCTTGGCTTCCTCGGCGTGCTGGTTCATGCCATCCGACTGAACACTCTCGAATTTTCCAATCACATGGGGATTCAGTGGGCCGGTACCAAATTCAAACCTTTTACAGCAAAACAACATAACAATTAACCATAACAAACTCTTTAAGGAGAACCTATCATGAGTCTGCTTTTTGCAATTCAGGACACTCTCACCAATTTTATGCCAATGCTTGCTCAGGCGGGATCTGCTCTGCCGACAGCGGAACCCGGTCTCGCGATTTCCATTCAGAAAGCCTTGGTTTTCGCCGCCGCTTTCATGGCCATCGGACTTTCCGCACTCGGTTCCGCCTACGGCTGCGGCGTTGCCGCCTGCTCTGCCATGGGCGCATGGAAAAAATGCTATGCTCAGAACCGCCCTGCACCGTTCCAGCTTCTGATTTTAGTCGGTGCTCCGCTTTCCCAGACAATTTACGGTATGATTGTCATGTTCATCATCAAGGGCGGTGCCAATGTCATTGATGCCGCACATTCCGGTCTTTGGATTGCCTATATGCTGGTCGGCATTCTGTCCGGTATTGCCATGGGGCTGTCCGCCATGTGGCAGGGACTTGCGGCGGCCTCCGGCTGCGATGCTTTCGCGGAATCCGGCAAAGGTTTTGCCAACCAGATGATGGCACTCGGTATCGTGGAAACAGTCGCAATCTTCGTACTGGCATTCTCCATCGTTCTGCTTTCGTCCCTCTGATTTCACATGGATTCCGCAGAACTTTTTGCGAAACTGGAAAGCTCCGCCCCGTTGTCAGGTTCGGAGCTTTCTGCCATTTTGAATCTGACTGGAGCGGATGATCTGACCCGGCTGTACGCCCTCGCATACGCCCAAAAACTGCGTGTAACGGGACGCAAAGTCTTTTTCCGCGGACTGGTCGAACTGTCCAATATCTGCGCCCGGAACTGCTTCTACTGCGGGATTCGCCGCGGAAACAGCAAAGTCCGCCGCTATAGGATGACGGAAGACGAAGTGTATTCCGCCGCCGATATGGCTCTGAAATCGCATTTCGGGTCGATGGTGCTTCAAGGCGGAGAACGCAACGACCCGGAGTTCATTGATTGCGTGGAACGTCTGATTCTGGGGATTCGACAGCGCACAGGCAATCAGCTTGGGCTGACGCTTTCTCTCGGCGAGCAGTCCCCTGAAACCTGCGATCGCTGGTTTGCTGCGGGAGCACATCGTTATCTGCTTCGGATTGAAGCCTCGAATCCTGCATTATTCCGTAAACTTCATCCGGCGGATCAGAGTTTTGAAAACCGTGTGGCATGTATTGATTATCTTTCTTCCCATGGCTGGCAAACCGGAACCGGAGTCATGATCGGATTACCCGGACAGACCATTGATGATCTGGTAAGCGATCTGATTTTCTTCCGCGAACACAACATCGATATGATTGGCATGGGACCCTATCTTTCCCATGCGGATACGCCGTTAGGGGCCGCGTATCCTCATTGGACACCGGCATTTGAACTCAGTCTGAAAATGATTGCGGCAGCACGGTTATATCTTCGCGACGTCAATATCGCATCGACGACAGCACTGCATACAATCCGTCCCGACGGACGTGAACTCGGACTCCTCGCCGGAGCCAATGTCATTATGCCGAATCTCGGAGATTCTTCCTACCGGAAAGAATACAATCTCTATGAGGGGAAAGCCTCGCTGGATGACGGCATTGACGACTGTATGACCAGTCTCCTCGAGGGTATCGCCAAAATCGGAGAGGAACCCGCCCCGGATGAATGGGGCGATCCGAAACACTTTTTCTCCAGAGTTTCCTCAAAATCCTGAACTGTTTTTCGCCCTGTTTTCGGCTCTTTCATGCAATAAACCATCAAAAGAAACGTTATACCTGTAAAGACATCTTTTATCATACAGGATTCTCGAACTGATTTCAAAAATCTCCGCAGGACTTTTGAATTTAGCTCATCAGGATTTTCCTGTGCAAGGCACGCAAGACCAAGAAAGAAACGGAAAGATTATGTTTCGGTATGTTCCACCTAAAATCACACTGAATTCCAATATTGCGGTGTCTCAGGATCGCAATACCATTATTCAGGAAAGTTTAACCAATACCGATTTTTTTCAGGACAATAAAAATCATTTTATTGCCTCAACTCTGATTGATAACGGGGGATGCGCTTATTACCGTATCCGCTTTATTTCATCGCTGCTTGAACAGCGTTACGGCAACTGTCATCCGGTTGACTCCCGCCGTCTTTACCCCCTTGATATTTTACAGACCATCGAAAGTCTTCGCGTCCAGCGTCTCAATTCGCCGAACAATCTGCCTTGGCTTCATCAAGCGGTGATGAAAGTAAAGCGGGAACGCAATCCGTTCCGCCTGATTTATGATACCGATGATGTTCTGGTTCTTCAGGATATTCCGCTGTACAACTGTTATCGGGACTGCCTCAAGGATACCGAAAAAGCCATTCCGTATTTTATGGAAGCCAGCGATATTATCACGGTTACGTGCAAAAATCTTGCCGATTACTACGAAAAGAAATTCAGCATCAATCCGGAAAAATTCAAAATCATTCCTAACTATCTTCCCCGCTTTTTCTTCGATCATTTCCACCCGCTGGAAATCAGGGCACGTTTCGACAGCCTGAAAAAACGCAAGCCGCGTATCTGTTTTTCATGCAGCGGGTCACACTTCGATGTGATGTCGCGGAATCATGATGTGGATGATTTTTCCGGGATTGCACAATGGATCATTGACAATCGCAAACGCTATGAATTCATTTTCCAAGGCGGCATCAGTCCGCTTTTTCTGAAATACGGTTCGGACTTCAAACGGCTGCGCTATACCGATTTTCTGAGCTATCCACTCAGCCGCAGAGAGATTGATGCCGATCTGTACATCCAGCCGCTTCAGAAAAGTGCTTTCAATGAGTGTAAAAGCACGATTAAACTTCTGGAAGCATGGGCGGAAGGCGTTCCCGCGTTTGTGCAGGACATCACGAACTATAAACGGGTTGCACCGGAAGCATGTTTCTCCGATGCGGAAAGTCTCGACCGCATGGTAACGCGGCTTTTCAATATGTCCACGGACGAATATTTGCAGCTTGTTACCGATAATTACCGGAAAATGGATGCGCACTGGCTCGAAAACAACCTCGACAAATGGATTCCCGTGATTATCAAATTCTGAAAGAGGCTTTCGAGCCTCTTTTTTTCGGGTATCATTGATCCCCTTTACAGCATGGACAGAGCATCCACATCCACGTAAAACTCCACGCGTTTCACGTTTTTCCTCCACGCCATAGCCTCCTCCCGCAAATACTTGCGGAATGAAGCCTTCGGCCGGGCAATGCGCAATGCAGCCATATAGCGGTATTTTCCTTTGATTCGTTCGTATGGAGCAGGTGCCAGCGGCGATATTTCCAGCTGCGGAAAATGATTTTGGATTCTGTCCAGCAGTTCCTGTGCATGGGTTTGGATTTCCAGCATATCATCCCCCTCAAAATGCAGGATGGAGAAATGCGCAAACGGTGGCAAAGCCAATTCCTTCCGAATCGGCATTTCTTCCGCGAAGAAATCTTCACAAGAATGGTGCTTCGCACATAAAATCGCGGGATTGTCGGGGACAACCGTCTGAACAATCACCTGCCCCGGCACAACGCCTCGTCCTGCCCGCCCTGCGACCTGTGCCAGCAGCTGGAACGTTCGCTCATGCGCGCGGAAATCAGGCGAAAACAGCCCCATGTCGGCATTGATGACACCTACCAGAGTTACATTCGGGAAATCCAGCCCCTTGGCAATCATCTGCGTCCCGATCAGGATGTCCAAATCCCCGCGACGGAATGAGGAGAGCACTTTCTCATAAAGTCCCGGCTTCGTCATGGTATCGGAATCCATGCGGGCAATCCGTGCAGACGGGAAAAGTTTCTGTGACAGGATTTCGATTTTCTCCGTTCCGAAACCTTTGTATTTCAGTTCCGTTCCGCCGCATTGCGGACATACCGTAAAAGCACGGACAGCCGCCCCGCACAAATGGCAGATCATGGATTCCGAATGCTTGTGATAAGTATAGGTCATGGAGCATTCCGAGCATGAGGGAATATAACCGCAGGCGGTACATTCGAGCTGCCGCGAATATCCGCGTTTATTCAGGAACAGAATACACTGTTCTCCCCGTGTCAGCCGGGAATGCACGGCATCTATCAGCATTTTTGAGAACGTCGGCATACGCTGGTCTTCTTTGATTTCCAAACGCATGTCCACGATTTCCACATTCGGGAGCACAATATCCGGGTCCCAGCGTTTCGGCATGGATGCCAGCGCATATTTCCCGGTCTCCGCATTGTGCCATGTTTCCAGCGATGGCGTGGCACTGCCCAGAATCACCAGCGCATGTTCCATTTGTCCCCGTACAACCGCGACATCCCGCGCATGATAACGCGGTGCTTCCGACTGCTTGTAGGACGAATCATGCTCCTCGTCCACAATAATGAGTTTGAGATTCCGGAACGGTGCAAAAAGTGCCGACCTCGCCCCCACCGCAATACGCACAGTCCCCCGGTGGACTTTCATCCATTCGTCGTGGCGTTCTCCATCCGTCAAGCCGCTGTGAAGCACACTGACTTGCTCACCGAAACGCCCGCGGAACCTCGTAACCGTCTGCGGAGTCAGCGATATTTCGGGAACCAGCACAATCGCATCTCCGCCCTGTTCCAGCACATGTGCAATGGCTTGCAGATAAACTTCCGTCTTGCCGGAACACGTTACGCCGTGAAGGAGCAGGACATGCGGATCATGTTCCGACCGGTGGTCCAGCATCTGCCTGATGCGGTCCAACGCCGCCCCCTGATCTCCCGTCAGCGGAAGCGGGGTCGTTTGCAGGATCGTCGCATTCCGGAACGGATCGCGGTCGACATTGTGTTCCGCCATGGTGAGAACACCGCTTTTCACCAGGGCTCCCAGCTGAGCAGAGGTAATTCCGGTCAATGCGCCAAGCAGTTCCGGCGATGCCCCCGGATGAAGTAGCAGTGTCTGAATGGCCGCCGCACGTGCGGGACTTCGCTTGCCCAGTTTTTCCAGATAATTTGCGGCCTCTTCGGGGGAAGCAAGATAATAGGCGCGTTCTTTCCTTGATTTCACTTTCCCGCTTCGCACAGCAGCAGGAAGCAATGCGCGCAAAGCCTGTTCTTTCGTACAGCAGTAATAATCTGCAATCCAGGTGCCAAGTCGCGATAAAGAATCAGGGATGACCGGCTGTTCATCACAAATCGACAAAATCTCTTTCAAATCATCCCGTTCAGGAGCGGGAATCAGTTTCACCACATGCGCCTGACGCGGTTTCCGGGAGTTTCCGAACAGGACATTGACTTTCATGCCCGGCACAATCTGCCCCTGCAAACGAGGTGGAATCAGGTAGTCAAACGTTTTGTCCAAAGACAAATTCATCAGCACACTTACCGCAGTAAGCTCAGGTGCATTTGTCTGTGTATGTTCCGGTTCGTTTGACATGATTCGTTCAACCCGATGAAGAAAGATTTGAGTTTGATGACAGATATGTAAACAGAGTTCATTTACTGACGTATCGTCTCAAGGGAAATGAAATCAGCGCTGAATACAAAACAGCCTCCTGTCCTGAGGTTACCCCAAGGAAACAGGAGGCAAATAACAGACCAAACGATAATCAGTTGATGATACCGGTCTGCGGATAAACGAGGCTCTTATAGTCGTTCTTCGGGGAAATAACCCATTCCGGAGTCAGAATCGGGCCATAACCGGAAGCGGACCGGTTCGGATCGTTCGGGTCATTCGGGCAGCCTTCCAGCGGAACGGGGAAGGTCAGGAGTTCCACGAGGCCGACGCCTTCGCGAACCAGGAAGTAACCGATTCCCTGGAAAAGACCATAACTGGCACATGCAATAGCACCATCGTTGAACTGGACTTTTGACATCTGGATCGGAATTTCGAGGACACCGAATGCCAAATTGCAGATTCCACGCCCGAATTTGCGTGTAACGCGGTTAAAAATGTTTTCGTAACCGACCGGCTGATTCGGGTCAACGGTCATGTTGTCGAGCGCATAGGACGGTACCATGGCACCGATCATGCCGAAGAGGATCACTGCCAGTAAGGCTTTTTTCCACTGTTTCATTGCTTACTCCTTGTGAGGGTTGTTTTTTATTTTGATTGAGTTTTTTTGTATTTTCAGGCATTTTCTTTCATTTTTCACTGGAAAAATTCAGAAAACACGTCTAATATATTACTGTTCGACTTATCAATCAAGCGAAATTTTGTTTTTTTTTGAAAAAAATCAAAAATTCTAATACATTAACGTCTCAGAGACCGCAAATAATGCCTGAACTTTTCCAAAAAGTCAGAAAAAAGTTTCCCGGAGCAATCCTCATGAAACGATACAGCTTTTTCGATTTCCCGCATTTCAGCGCCGGATGCTGAATCCGGACACGCGTTTTCTGAGCCGTTGATTAACACAGATAAACGGTGTTTCGCAAGAAACATCAGCGTAAGACGGGTTTATTATGAACTTCACACAATTACTGAAAACAATCGAAAACGGCGGCGTAACCAGTCCTGCCGGATTTGAAGCTGCCGGCGTTGTCTGCGGTCTCAAGAAAAGCGGGAACAAGGACCTTGCTCTTGTTTTCTCCCAAGCCCCCTGCAATGCAGCCGGGACATTCACATCCAATCTCTTTCCTGCGGCTCCGGTCGTCCTCTGCAAAGAACGGATTCAGGCGAAAAATACCATCCGCGCCGTCGTCGTGAACAGCGGCGTGGCAAATGCCTGTACAGGCGAGCCCGGCATGGCAAATGCACGTCTGACCTGCGAAGAAACCGCAAAATGCCTTGGGATTGCTCCTGAGCAAGTCCTCCCCTGTTCCACCGGACGAATCGGTGTTCAGCTCCCCATTGATAAGATTTTCAACGGTATTCATGAAGCAGTCGCGAAAAAAAATTCTGCCGGCGGTCATGACGCCGCACTTGCCATCATGACCACGGACACACGCTGCAAGGAAACTGCCGTTCAAGTGGAAATCGACGGGAAAGTCGTTACGGTCGGCGGCATGACCAAAGGTGCAGGCATGATTGCGCCTCACATGTTCCCGGCGGTACCTCATGCCACCATGCTTTGCACGGTTACCACCGATGCCGCCGTATCACCGGAAGATCTGACGAAGTTTCTGACCGATGCCGTTGCCGTGTCATTCAACCGTATCACCGTCGACAATGACATGAGCACCAATGATACCTGTTTTTTGCTTGCAAACGGCCTTTCCAGCGCAGAAATCGTCTATGACGGGTCTAACACCGCCTCGAAGTTTGCCGCCGCTGTAACGCACGTTGTACAGGTTTTGGCGCGTGGCATGGTGATGGACGGCGAAGGCTCCAGCAAATTTGTGGAAGTCCGCGTTACCGGCGCACGGGATGCCCATGATGCTCATCTCTGTGCGAAAGCCATTGCCGACTCCATGCTCTGCAAAACTGCATGGTTCGGCGGCGATCCGAACTGGGGACGCGTTCTTGCGGCGGCCGGTTATTCCGGCGCACATTTCAGCCCGGAAAATGTTTCTTTGGATTACGACGAAATGCCGGTCGTCCGCAGAGGCATGGATGCAGGGACACCTGAAGAATCTCTCTGCATCGTTATGAAACGCCGGGAATTTACCGTGAAACTTGATTTGGGTGAAGGCACTGCCGCCGATATTATGTGGACCAGCGACATCACCTACGATTACGTGAAAATCAATGCCGATTATCATACCTGATGAATCGGGAAAGGATACAGACTTATGATACAGGATTCAATCATTCATAAAGCGGAAATCCTGATGGAGGCTCTCCCCTACATTCAGCAATTTCGCAACACCGTTGCAGTCGTGAAATTCGGCGGCAGTGCGATGGAAAATCCCGAACTCACCCGCATGACGATGCAGGATATCGTAATGCTGGAAGCGATCGGCATGAAAGTCGTGGTCGTCCATGGCGGCGGCAAAGCCATCACCGCCCGTCTGAAAGAGCTGGAAATCCCGACGCAGTTCATCAATGGCTTCCGCATGACCTGCGAAAAAACGATTTCCGTGGTGGATGATGTTCTTCACAATGTCGTGAACCGCAGCCTCGTGGAAGACATTCGTTCCATCGGCGGCACCGGAGCCCAGATTTCCGGCAAGAAAATTCTCCGCAGTGAAAAAATGTATTCCACCAATCCCGAAACCGGAGAAAAAGTGGACATCGGCTTCGTAGGCAAGGTAATTGCCGTGAATCCGAAACCGATTCTGGATGCTCTTGATTTCCGCATTATCCCGGTGATTACACCGCTTGCCGAAGACTTCATGGGACAGCCCTATAACATCAATGCCGATGTTGCCGCCTGCGAAATCGCCAAGTCGCTTCGTGCCCGCAAACTGGTCTTCCTCAGCGATGTCCCCGGCGTTCTCCGCGACCCGAAAGACGAATCCAGCCGGATTTCCATTATCCGCACCGGCGATGTGGCTGATCTTGTGGCGAACGGTACTCTTTCCGGCGGAATGCTCCCGAAAATCCAAAGCTGCACCGATGCCATTGAACACGGCGTAACACAGGTTCACATGATTGACGGACGCACTCCGCACTCTCTGCTTTTGGAAATCTTCACGCACAAGGGTATCGGCACTCAGATTATCCGCGGGTAAGCATTCTCTGCGGCATCATCTTTCCAAAGCAATATCCCCCTGCATTTGCTCCATTGGAAATGCAAGGGGATATTCTTTTGCTGAAAATACCTCGGAAACGCCTGAAAACGTGTCATCCGCGGCTCAAAGCGGATTCCTTAATCTTCCTTGGGGTCCGGATCATACAGGTAGAAGGAACAGCTGTCGCAGAAGATGAGGTTTCCTTTGTGTGCCTCATTCAGGATATGAGGCGGCAGCTTCATACTGCAATTCGGGCAAGTCCCGTTCGTAATTCTGCCGACAGGCGTTCCCTTTCCCGTGGCAAGCATTCTGCGGTAAGTATCCAGCGTTGAAGCAGGTATTCTTGCCGCAAGGATTTCCGAATGTTTCTTCTTGTCGATGATTTCCTTCTGAATGGCGACTTTCAGCGCGTCCAGTTCGCGGACTTCTTTTTGTGCAAGCCGTCCCACAGCACGGTAATGCCGTTCCGCCTGCACAATCTGCTCTTTCGCCTTTTCCTGTTCATCCATGAGCTCCAGTTCTTTTGTTTCGGAATCGGAAATTTTCACTTTTGCAGTTGCCAAATCCGCCATAATGGCCTGATATTCGGCGACCTTTTTAATTCCGCCGGATTTGATTTGCAGATTGTGATGATTCTCCTGCAAACTCTGCGTGATTGCCGCCTGCTGTTTCTGCTGTTTTTCGATATTCAGCAGATGTGTTTTCGCATCATCCAGAGCATCACACACATCATCAAATTCTTTCACGAGCTTTGCCCGCTCTACGGGGATTGTGGCAAGCTTGATATTCAGTGCGCGAATTCGCATATCTATCTGCTGCAGAGCCAGTACATCTTCGACTGTTTTTTTCATGATGATCTCCTTGTTTTTGAAATGTGCATTGTTTTTCAGATTGATTCAGTCCGCCCGAACCCGAAACGGTCGTCTGTTTTCGGGAAGGAGCTCTATTTGGCTGACATGCCCGGCTTCCCGACGGTCAGAATCAGGTCCTTCCCGTCCCGTTCGATATTGGTGATTTCCAAGCCGGAATCCGAACCGTCCCACCACTTGCTGTCGGGGGTTGTGCTGTTCCCGAATTTCGTATACTTCGGAGGGAAGAAATAATCATCTTTTGTACCGCCGGAATGGTTGCGCACATCGGTGCTTTCCAACAGAAATTTTCCATGAGCCTGTTCCAGCGAGATTTCAAAATGCTTCTGTTCCGTCATTTCCTCATTTTCACTGTCATCTTTTTCAGCATCGTCCACATGCCAGATTGCAAGACCTTGAGACGGCAACACATTATCTGCGGCACTTCCCGAATTGCGGTTTTCCAGCAGGAAATACTCGTATGGATTCGCCGGGTTGCGCCAGATATAGCCGTAATTGCCGTTCGCCGGAATTCTGACCTTGCCATTTGCCGGAAGCGGCATAGCGGGCAGCCATCCCAGACGGTAGCGGAATACACCGCACATGGAAGTCGGATTTGTCTGCTTGTTGGTACCGGGTTCATACATTCCTCGCCCCATGATGCAGTGATTGCCCAGTCCCTGAGATGCTTTCTGCTGATTTTTCGGGGTTTTCGTGGATTTGTCGCCATAATCCACATAGTCATCAAAACCGAACACCTGATGCATAGCCTCATGAACCAGTACGCTCACTTGCGGTTTTTCACCGATTCCGCACAGGATGCAGCTGTTCGCATGAATCCTGCCGCCGGGAAGCCATACCTGTTCATTGCCCCATAACCACATCTGACAGGGCCACAGACCATCGAATGTACTGTTCCGCGAATACATGGTCGTAAAGGCTCTCAGGTATCCTTCTGCATCGTGGGAATACTTGTCGTAATCCTTGTTTTTGTCCAGCCACGTAACAGCCTCGCGAATCAGGCGTTCGCCGCCCTTGAAGCGTTCCCCCTGCTGATAGTGTTTCCGTTCGTCCTGAGCAAATGTATAGCCCACTACGTCAAACTGAAGCAGGCATCGTCCCCGCGACTGGTTGAAGAAATACCCTGCCAGAGACCATTTGTTCCCGTAACCGTTATAATCCAGCTTGTTGAAGAAATCTTCCATACTCTCTTTCGAGATGATGGCGGATTCCGGGTCATCGAAAAAGCACATCAGCATTGCGAGGCCGAGGATTTTATTCACATGCAGCGGCTTCTCTTCATAGACTTTCTTCGGTTCGTTCCGGGACGCTTTGGGTCTCAGTACGATACGGAATCCCGTTGAGAAATTTGCCGTCGTCTTCTCAATCGGCTCGCGGAATACTGCCGTCGGCAGAAACCGCCTGGAAATTTCACCTGCCAATGGAGTCGTCTGCACAGCTGTCCCGCCTGAAGTACATGCTCCGGGGGAGGAATGCCACGACCCGCCCATGCGCGTACACAGTTCCAGACCGGGAAATGCCACATCAATCCAATCGCAAGTCAGTTCATCCACATTTCCGTGCATATCGTAAAGCCCCCAGGCATTCGGCTTTTTCTGCCCGACTGCCGACACGCCTTTGGCATTCCCGCGATACCAGCCGACTTCATTCAGCTCATTGGAACGCGGAGTCCGGCGTTCATGGGTGCTGGTCCACATCATATCTTTCCCGCTGTTCAGTTGAGTAGTCGTCCCGGCACGGCACGCATATTCCCATTCCGCAGTCGTCGGAATCGCAAATTCGCGTTTCCCTTTTCCTTTGAAAACGAGCTGATTCAGCCGGTCGCAGAATTTCTGTGCATTCTTCAGCGACACATAGTACACCGGCATGTTTTCGCCCGTCCCGTACAGCTTTGCACCGCTTGAAAAATCATCTTTCAGCTTTTCCTGCGTAGTCCCCATCACGGCCTGCCATTGTGCCTGCGTAACCTCATAAACTCCCGCAGCAAGCTCACCTGACGCAAAGGTATGAATAATCCGTCCTTCCGCATCCGTTTTTTCATTGGGAAGCGGTTTCCGGTTCTCAAAAACAGCGATTGACCCCGCCGGAAGCTGATTCAACCGGATCGATACACTGTCGGAAAGTTTCACCGTGATTTCACGGACAGATGCCCCCGGTTCCGCCATTTTCTCAATCAGTTCTGCAGCAGAACACACAGCGTTCTGCACCAGTATCATAGCGCAGACAGCTGCACTGAAAAAAATTCGGCAGTATGGCTTCATGATCGGGGGGAACTCCTTTCCACGGGACTTTTGAATTTTGACTTACATGTTTTCGTCAAGGAATATAGCACCGTTTTCCACATTTATCAACTGCAATCTTCCCTGACTTTTGCGCTTTTTTCATAAAAATCCTTCATTCAGCTCTTAAGGAAGGATCATTCACTCATCAGCGGCAGCCGGCTCCGGTTATATTTCTCTTATTTTCATGAAAAAAGCACGATTCCTCTGAAAAACGTTCGTAATATCATGAAACAAGGTGTATATTAAATAATACAGTTACCGCACATCATCTGGATGTGCCGTCTTTTTTGACAACCTGAGCTGATTTCAAAATGTTGCGCGACATCTTTCTTTTCAGCTCCAATGTATCTCCGTTCACGGAGATGTTCTCAATCTGTTTAGGATGAATGATCAGCATGACGCTTGAACTTCTCAAAGGTAAAATTCATCGTGCCAGACTAACCGGCTGTGATGTCGATTATGAGGGAAGTCTGGCCATTGACCTGAACTATCTGGATGAGGCTGGGATTTTGCCATACGAACGCATTCTCGTGGTAAATGCCACCAACGGACAGCGTTTGGAAACCTATGCAATCCCCGCTGAACGCGGAAGCGGGACTTTCCTGCTCAACGGAGCGGCTGCTCACCGCGGTAAAATCGGCGACATCGTTACCATTATGTGTTTCGCATTCTTCAATGAAGAGGAAGCAAAGACGCATCTTCCGAAAATCGTTGTTTTGAACGAGAAGAACGAGATTATCACACGCCGCCGCGGACCAAATCCGGTTGCCTCATTTTAAGCTGAAAGCCGATTTCAATCAAATCACAAGGATTTGTGAAATCGGCTTTGCATTTTAAACAAAGTGGAAAATTCCCGACCTTGAATGAAAGGAATTTTCCACTGTTTTTTGGGGAATGAGGAAACAACTCTTTCCTTTTTGACCGCCTGATTACGGACGATCGAAAACATCCTGCGGGAGATCGCGGTCAAAGCATCCCATGCACTCGCGCAGATGTTCTTCACTGGACGCAGTGAACAGCGGAATCCCCTGAATCCCCGGATAATCCGCAGTATAGCGCAGGCAAAGCTGAGACTGGGTAAGACCGGTTTCGGCGGCAAGACGGTTCATGCGTTCTGCGGCCTTCGGAAATTCCGGTGTTTCCACAAATTTGCGAATGCGTTCCCATGTTTCAGGATTGTTGTAGGCGGAAAAGACACCATGTGCCATGGATGAACAGGACATCACGGTTACACCGCTTTTACGGTGGTAGTCTGCAAAATCTTTATTCCACAGGGTGATGGTCTTGTCGCGGGGAGGATTCATTGCGCCGATACCGGGGTTGACCGTCATTTGGTCGGCGACAAAGCCGGTGAAACCATGTTCTGCGGCGTACTTGCCGGCTTCCATCATGCGGGCAATCGACCAGTTGGAGGAGCCGTAATATTTGATTTTGCCTTGTTTTCTTGCAGCTTCACAGGCTTCCATGAGTTCTGCAATCGGGACTTCCGGGTTGTCTCGATGGAAAAGATACAGGTCAATGCAGTCCGTCTGCAAGGATTTGAGCGAGCCGTCCAAGTCTTCCATGAAGAATTTTGCGCCGACGCGCTGCTCCATGGTCTTCATATCGTAGTGGCAGCACTTGGAGCAGATTACGAACTGATCGCGCTTGCCGGTTCTCTTGAAATAGTCGCCGAGAATGCGTTCACTGCGGTTTTTTTCGCCCGGAACCCATTCCGAATATGCGCGGGCAGTATCAATGAAGTTGCCGCCGAGGTCAAGGAAAATGTCAAGAAGTCTTCCTGCAAGCTCTTCTGAAACATTGGCGATACCAATTTTGATTTGTCCGAAGCACAGAGGCGACACATCCAAATTGGTGGAATTCATACGGATTTTTTTCATGATAACGAACCTTTCGATGAGAATCGGGAACCGGATTCCATGTTTTTTCAGCACAGAAACGAATCTGGCCCCCATTATGAAAATAATCGCTTCTTTTATTGATAATATACCTCATAACCATGAACAAATCAACTATTATCCCGTCTACAGTGATTGAGTATAGTGTTTGTATCCATCAATTTGACATTTTTGTACATTCCCGCCATATCAAACAATCGAACAGCGATGACGTAAATCTTGCCGGGAAATGCTTTTTCCTCCGTTCAAAACTTGATTTTCTGCAAAAAACATCTATAGTAATACGTTAGGGGTATCTCCATATCATACGAAACAGATGTACTTTTTATGGATGTGTGAAAAACAGTTTTGAAACGTTTGAAGATGACTGCCTGAACTGCAACCGAAAATGCACAAAACCGGACTTTATACAGACAAAAAAGACAAGAGAGCTGATATATCGAGATAGCCTCAGGCCGATTTTCAAATTCATTCTAACTGATTGGGAATCGGGCTCATTCGTTTTTTCATTCTGAAGGTTCAATATGATCAGCATAAAAGATTTTTTCTGCCGTACTCCAAACGATGAATTGTTTTATGAAAAAGGACTTCTCTCAGGCTTCCGCCTGAAAGCAGTATCCGTTTTTTTGATTCTGGCGATTGCCGCCCTGCCGTTTGACAGTATCAAATGGGGGCCGTCCTATTGGATGCGGCATCTGACCTTTTATTTCCATTTCCTTGCGATTGTGTTTGCAGTTCCCGAACTGATTCATTTCGTTTTGAAAGAAAAAATCGTCCGTATCGTGGCTGCGATTTTCGGCTTGTTCTTGCTGTGGTCGTTTGTTCCGAGCTGTCTTTTGCAGCCGCTGAATGCCGCTTCCCTCAAAACATGGCTAATTGAGGTAAAAGCGGATATTCTGTGGATGGGGATTGCCTATACATTCACGGCACTTTTTCTGATTCTTCCGGCAAAAGACCGCCCGATTATCCTTGCTCGCGGACTCTATGCGTTTACGCTGACCTCGTTTCTGCATGTGCTGATTGAAATCGGCTGGATACTGGGAATACCGGGCTGTGAAGATTTTCTGATTTTCCTGGGGAAAAACGTTCGTATCACGCTCTTTTCCTGCGACTGGTATCCTCCCGTACTGTGGAGTGATTTGCGGGTTCGTTCATGGTTTTCCGAACCGTCTTACTGCGCCATTATGATGTGTTTTGCAGTGATGATGCTGACCATGGATTATCTGGAACGTCATGCCAAAATATCCATGGTCTGTGCCTGTATCTGTTCGGTCAGTCTTGCATTGACACAGAGCCGGACAGGTTTCATTCTGCTGTGGCTGGGGGCTTTCTGCCTGCTCTTTTTTACAGCGATTCAGTTTGGGAAAACAGGCTTTCTGAAAGTATTGAAAGCCTGTATCCTGCCTGCGATTGCTTTTTCCCTGTCATTTACGATTTCCCCGTCGGTCTTTTCATCGTCTTCCACAGTTAGAAACAGTAAAATAAAAGCAGCCTCCGAATTTTTCACGGGAGGTTCGACTTCGACACGGAAATCACTGCTGACCGCAGAAAGTACAGCGGCGTTGGAACATCCTTTGACGGGCGGCGGTGCAGGCTATCAGGAAAAACGTGTTTGGGAACTTCTCCGGGAATGCGACCAAACAACGCTGACAGGCGAATGCCGGCTTTGGGTGAAATACAATGCGATTCCGAATCTTTGCCACTATTTCCATTGGCTGATAGACTTCGGACCAATCGGATTCATTGCCGCAACATTTCTGCTGACACTCCCGCTCGTTTTATTTTTCTGCGTGTTCCTGCGGAAAAAGCCATACGGCAATTCCTTTTTCCTTTCCGGCTTTACGGCATGTTCCGCCGCATTCATGCAGATTCACTGTATGCAGGCCATGTACCATTATACACACATGTTTGTGTACGGCATTAACCTTGCATTCGCGATTTTGTTTTTCAGGACGGAGAAAAAATCACAATGACGAAACCGTCTTTCATCTCCGCTCTCTTCAATCGCTACACCACGAATTTCCTGTGGCTGCTTGCCGATCGTTTTTCCACGATGGGGCTTGCATTCTTGTCGGGGATTATCATGGCTCGCACGTTTGAACCGGCCGAATTCGGGAGACTGAGTTTTGCAATCGGCTTTGTCCAGCTGTTTGTTTTTCTGACGGAATTAGGTCTGGACCAGGTACTTGTCAAAGAAGTCGTGTGCCGTCCGAATGAGAAAGCAGAACTGACGGGCAGTGCATTTGTTCTGCATATCCTCGGCTTTCTTTTGACGGTGGCTGCGGTTGTCCTTGCAGGACTGATGACAGACTTAACGCCGGAAAAAATGAAACTTGTTCTGCTTGTTTTGTGCGGGACATTCGGAACGGCTCTCTACGGGACAGTAACGCCTGTTTTTGAAGCGGATATGAAAATCGGAGCGGCGGCCCCTGCAAATATTGTCGTGAATGTTTTATTCTTTGCCGTCAACTGCACTGCATGTTATTTTCATTTCCCGCTCATGTTTTTCGCGTTTACGAATGGCGCGATTCTGTTGGTTTCAGCCTGCGTGAAATGGCAGATTTTCTATCGGCTCTTCGGCTTTCTGCCGCTGTTTACGGCAAAGCGGAAAACCGTATTTTCGCTTCTGAAAAAAACAAAATGGCTGTTTGTTCAGCTGATGCTGTCCACCATTGCTTCCAATATCGCATACCCGGTTTTACAATACTTCTGCGCAGAACAGGACATCGGTTTTTATTCGATTACCGCAAAAATCGAAATCTGTTCGCTTGTGTTTGCACAGGTCATAGCCGCCTCCATGTTTCCCGCGATTATTGAAGCCAGTGAGCAGCAGAGGCTTTTCCACAGCCGCCTGAAACGCCTCTATCTGCTTGTGTTCTGGGGCGGGATTTTCGCGGTTCTGACAGCGTATTTGCTGGGGCCGTTTGCAATTCGTCTTCTCTATGGAAAATCATACATCATTGTGGGTCAGTACCTTTGGATCGCGCTGCTTGCGCTTCCTTTGAACGGCATCGTCCAGATTTTCGTCAAGTGGTGCATCGTGAAACAGTTTGAATATGCGATTGTGATTCAGACCTTTGCATCGGCAGCATCCGCTTTGGTTTTCAATATCATCGGAAGTAAATACTGGGGATTCCGCGGGGTGGTGTGGAGCTTGTTTGCCGGAGCAGCGGTGCAGTGGATTGTTCTGCTGTTTGCCTCCCGTGAAATTCGCCGCCATATCGGCTGGCTCTTTCTGAATCTTTTTATGCTGCGCGATGAACTCCGTGCAATATGCCGAACCTGCGGTGAAAAATGATGAATGCTCCGAAAGTCTCTTTCATTGTGCCGTTTCTGAATGCGGCGGCATATTTGTCCCGATGTGCGGAATCGTTGTTCACACAGACTCTTGCTGACTGCGAATTTGTCTTCATCGATGACGGTTCAACAGATGAAAGCTGTGATGTGCTGGAAAAAACTCTGGAGCGCTTCCCTGATTGCCGTGCGAAAACGACTCTGATACGCCATCCCGAAACCCGAAGCATTCTGACCAGCCGCATGGACGGGTTTGCCGCGTCTTCAGGGAAATACGTCATGCACGTGGATGCGGATGATTTTCTGGATGCGGATGCGGCGGAGAAATGCTTTGCCAAAGCGGAAGAGGAATCTGCGGATATTGTGGTTTTCCAGACGGTTCGTCATACATTCAACGGAGATATTCCGATGATTCTGACTCCTGAAAACAAGGAAAAATATTTGTGCGATGTCCTGAATCATAAAGCCATGGGGACCATGTGGGGCAAATGTTTTCGCCGTGAATTTCTTTGCAGTGTTCCGTTCCGTCTTCTGCCTCACTGCAACACATCCGAAGATTATCTCTATTACCCGCAGGCACTGGCATATTCAAAGAAAATTTCCTGTATTCAGGATGTTTTCTACCATTACAATCAGTGCAATACTTCATCTACGACTTATTGTCCCGGCATCAGCACATTGGAAGATGTCTTGCAGGTTCTTCATGTTTTGGAAGGCGTCTTTACAGAGGAACCGTATCTTTCCGCATTCCGAATCGGTGCCGCGGAGAATATTCTGCTTTTTCTGAAACAGGCCTCTGTCCACTCACCGGACAGAAATGAGCTTTTTGAACGGTATGTTCCTTATCTCGAAGCACATCGCGCATGGATGAAAGGAGTCAATCTGCCGGATAAAGTTTTTTACGAACTCCTTCATTTCAAACTGTATCGGCTTGCGGGCAGATATGTCGCGCTCATGCGGAAAATCAAGCCGCTTCTCATAAAACTTGCTCACCGTTCCTGAACACCGGATGAAAACTGCTATGAAAACACATTTTCTGATTAACGGGAACTATTTGACGCGCCCTCAGGTCGGTATTGAACGTTTTGCCGCAGAAACGGTGCTGGCATTGGACTCGCTTTGCTCACGAAAGAACGATGATGAGTGCCGGTATACGCTGGTTGTGCCCGGAAATGCCGCAAATCTTCCTGCCCTGCAGAATATTCCGATTATCCGAATCGGGGGAAACGGCGGAATCTTCTGGGAACAATTCGTCTTTGCTCATTATGTGCGCGTACAGCGCGGGATTTCGTTGAATCTGTGCAATACCATGCCGATGACAGCGGCGGGGATTGTATGTATTCACGATGTTTTTTACCGCACGATGAAGCGCAGTTTATCACAGAATTTTCACGGACGTCTCTCCATATTGTGGCATGAACTGAATTATTGGCGGGCGAAGCATTCCCCTTTCCCTGTTTTTACGGTTTCGCAGTATTCCAAAAATGAAATCACACGCAATCTGCATATCGCTCAGAATCGGATTCATGTGCTTTGCAATGGATGGGAACATTTCCGGCGAATTACTGCGGATGACTCTGTTTTCCGGAAATTTCCGGCATTGAAACACGGACATTATTATTTTACGCTGGGCAGCATGGCGGATTACAAAAATATTCGCTGGGTTCTGCATTCGGCTCAGAATCATCCTGAAAACACGTATGTGATTACGGGGAAAATGATGTTGTCCGCATTTAACGGGGACGAATATGATTTCAGCAAAAGTTCCAATATCATCGTAACAGGCTATCTGCCGGACGCTGAAATCAAAGCATTGATGACGCATTGCAAGGCCCTGATTTTCCCGTCTCTTTCCGAAGGATTTGGCATTCCGCCGCTGGAAGCCTTGAGTCTGGGGCGGCCCGTTCTTGCGGCCAGGTCGAGCTGCATTCCTGAAATCTATGGTTCTGCGGTGCATTATTTCAATCCGCTGGATTATGAACACACCGATCCTGATTTGATTTTATCATCCGACGCCGGTTCTCCCGATGAGGTTCTCCGGAAGAATACCTGGTGTCAGTGTGCGGAAAAAATGAATTCCGTTTTAACGGCTTTATTTTGACGGATTCCTTTTTGCGTCCTTTTTTTTGCAAAGGCACTGATTTCAGAAATCATTGGGGAAGATTTGATAAGAATCTTCATGAAGTTGGCGGGAGCAGATTGAGGCGGCTGCGGGGAAAGCAACTGCCGAAACCCATCTTCCGGCAAATGCCGAAGAAAGTTTCAAAGCTCACGCCAGGACTTTTGAAATCAGCTCAAAGAAGAAAATATATCACGGAATAACTTCCTTTTCTCCTTGAAAAAATGCCTGTTTCAATGTAATTTATAATGCTGTCTTCTTTCAATTCTGAAGAAGAAGACATTCGAAAGAATATCTCTGCGAATGAAATGCTTTTTCCTGCATATTGAGGTACTCTCAAGACATCTGTGGTCGGAAATTCTTTCACGATTGTCCTCTCGAAAGAGGGTTCGGTACATTTTACTTTCACCCCGGTTTAAGGTTATTTTCTTATGAATGAGCAAATGAAAAGAGAAATTGCAAATGAACGGGAGCCTCGTTTCAAGGCTTTGATTCCGTTCCTCGTTTTTATTGTTTTCTACCTCGGTTTGTCGATTCTGGCAAATGACTTCTACAAGGTTCCGATGCCGATTGCATTCCTTGTGGCTTCTGCGTCTGCCATGTTCCTGAATCACAAAATCAAACTGGAGACCAAGGTCGAAATCTATGCGCACGGTATGGGCGATGTGAATATCATGCTGATGTGCCTGATTTTCATTCTTGCCGGGTCGTTTGCGGCGGTGGCGAAAGGCATGGGCGCAGTGGATGCGGCCGTTTTGATTACGCGCAAACTGATTCCCGCTGATTTCATGCTTGTCGGCATGTTTCTTGTATCGGCTCTGATTTCCACCTCCATCGGGACCAGTTGCGGCACGATTGCGGCAATTACGCCGATTGTGTGCGGTCTGGTGAAACCATTGGGACTTTCTCCCGAACTGATGATCGGTGCCGTAGTCGGCGGCTCCATGTTCGGCGACAATCTCTCCATGATTTCAGATACCACCATTGCCGCAACCCGTACTCAGAATGTGGGAATGCGTGAAAAGTTCATTGCCAACTTCCGGATGGTGATTCCGGCTGCCGTCATTGCAATTGTGATTTACCTGATTTGCGGATTCTCCGGCGGTTCTGCGGAGAAACAGGTTCTTGACCAGGTTACATGGAAATCTTTGCTTGCAGTTACACCGTATTTTCTGATTCTTGTTCTTGCACTTTGCGGTGTCAACGTGATGGCTCTGCTGTTCGGCGGTGTCATTCTGGCTTGCGGAATCGGTCTGGTAAATGGGGCTTTTGATTTCTGGTCCGCCATGAATTTCTGCAAGGACGGAATGGCCGGAATGCTGGAAACTCTGATTGTGGCGATTCTTGCCGGCGGTCTGCTGAAACTCATCCGCTGGAATGGCGGGATCGGCTGTATTTTACGGTTTATCGGGAAAGCTGTCAAAACTCAGCGCGGATGCGAATTCGGTGTTTTTGCCCTTGTTTCCCTGATTAACCTCTTCACCGCAAATAATACCGTGGCCATCGTGATTGCCGGTCCGATTGCCCATGAACTTTCCATGAAATTCGGCTGCTCACCGAAACGCATTGCCAGTATTCTGGATACGGCCTCCTGCTTTGTGCAGGGCGTGATTCCTTATGGCGCGCAAATCCTGATTGCCGTCGGGGTTGCCAATACTGCGGAACTGAAACTTTCCGCCATCGGTTTGGTCGGTTCGGCCTATTACCAGTGGATTATGGCGATTGTCGTTCTGCTGTTCATTGCGTTCCGCCGTCAAAGCAAAACAGAAACTCAGAACGTCTGATTTCACCGGAAGCACGCGGGAAAGCGGTATCAATATGGCATTGAGAGTTTCTTCTCACGATTTAACCTCATTTATTCCGTTTACCCGCGAGGAAATGCTCGCCCGTCACTGGGATGCCGTTGACATCCTGATTGTTACGGGCGATGCCTATATTGATCATCCTTCTTTTGGTCCGTCCCTGATTGCACGTTATTTGCTGGATGCCGGATTCCGTGTCGGACTCATTGCCCAGCCCGACTGGAAAAATCCGGACTGTCTGAAAACATTCGGACGTCCTTTGCTCGGTGCCGGTGTCGCCAGCGGCAACATGGATTCCATGGTGAAACTCTACACCGCCGGACGCCGTTTGCGTCATGAAGATTTGTATTCGCCCGGCGGTCGTACAGGTCTTTGTCCGCCTCATGCTTCTGTGGTGTATTCCCAGCTTGTCCGTCAGGCGTTTCCAGGACTTCCCGTGATTCTCGGCGGTGTGGAAGCCAGTCTCCGCCGTGTCGCGCATTACGATTACTGGCAGGACAAAATGCGGCCTTCCATGCTGGTGGATTCCAAGGCGGATTTGCTTTGTTACGGCATGGGGGAACTGACCATGCTTGAGATTTTCACGCGCCTGAAAAACAACGAATCACTGGACGGCATTCGCGGAACATGCCGTTATCTGGGCGGCAAAGAATCCGCTTCTTTTGTCCCGGATGACTCCTGTATTGAGCTTCCCTCCTACGAAGAAATCTGCTCCGACAAACTCGCCATCATGCGTCTTACGAAAATCATTGAAGCGGAAATGAATCCGTGGAACGGCAGACGCTTGTTTCAGCGTACAGGCAGTCGAATCCTGCTTGTAGAGCCGCCCCGTCCTCCCATGACTTCAGCGGAATTGGATCATGTGTACGAACTCCCGTTCACAGGACTTCAGCATTGGAGCTATCATGAGAAAATTCCGGCATGGGAAGTCATCAAAGATTCCGTTACGGTGGTGCGCGGCTGCCCGGGCGGCTGTGCGTTTTGCGGACTTGTGTCCCATCAGGGACGCGGGCTTGTATCGCGTTCTCCTGAGAGTATTGTCCGCAGTATTCGCGAACTTGCGCGCAAACCATGGTTTCACGGTACCGTCAGCGACATCGGCGGTGCCGCCGGAAATATTTACGGGCATGGCTCGAAAGACCCCGCACTGTGCAGAAAATGCCGCCGTTATTCCTGTCTCTATCCCTCTTTCTGCCCCAACTACCTTGCGGATGAAAAACCTCTGATTCAGCTTTTGGACCGCATCAAATCCATTCCTGAGGTAAAACACGTCTTCATCAATTCCGGTGTCCGTCTCGATTTGGCATTGGCACAGCCGGCTTTGACGCGGAAAATCATCCGCGATCACGTCGGCGGGCAGGTCAGTGTCGCCCCCGAACATTTGGACGGTGATGTCCTCCGCCTCATGCGCAAAGGCAAACCCGGCGAATTTGAGCGGTTCCGTGAATTGTTCGACCGAATCAATCACGAGACCGGCAAGAAACAGTTTATGGTGCCGTATTTTATCTCGAACTTTCCCGGATGTACGGCTGAAAATATGAAAGTCGTGGATGATTTCCTGCGGGAAAATCACTGGAGTCCTCAGCAGGTACAGGATTTTATCCCGCTGGCGATGACCATGGGCTGTGCCATGTATTGTGCGGAAATCACGCCGGATGGCACTCCGATTGAAGTCAACAAAGGTCTTGCCGAACGCCGCAGTCAGCGGAATATGCTCCGCCGCAAACATGATGACCGATCTCATGCTCCCCATAATGACGCACCATCGGATTTTCCTTCCCGCACTCAGGGAAAGCGGAACTCTGTTTCCCGTAATGACAAAAAGTTCAGCGGGAAACATCATGCCGAATCGCGTTTTTCCCCTCGCGATGAGAATCGGCACAACTCACGGGATGGCTTTTCTTCCTATAAAAAAAGGCATTGAGCCTGTCCCTTTCGGGGAATCATTTTCATTCCCCCAGGCTCAATGCCAAACCCCTTTTATATCCTTTCCCTTGATTCACGGAAAAGAAATCTTCTCCCTTTCCCCCTCGCAAATCGTATGATGGGTATCTCTGTGAATTCGGAATGAAAGTGTTTTTTATGTGCAGAAAATCCAGCCGGACTTTGTACAGATAAAAAAGATACGATTCCCAATGAACAGAGAGACGCCCCCCTTATCACCAGCGCAGTAATTCAGCCGCCCACGTCAGCCCCGCACCGAATGCTGCCGTGAGAATCAGGTCGCCTCGCTTAAGCTGTCCGCTACGGTTCAATTCATCCAGACAAATCCCGATGGACGCGGAGGATGTATTGCCGAATCGGGCCACATTCCTGTAAATCCGGTCGGAAATCCCAACACGATCCGCCACCGCGCTGATAATGCGGTCATTTGCCTGATGTGCAATTGCCCAGCTGATCTGGTCATGCGTTACATGGGCTTTTTCCATCACATTGCGGCACGCATTGCTCATGGAAATCACGGCCATTTGGAACGTTTTCGGACCGTTCATCTGAATGGTGTAAGCATGTGCATCGATTCCCTCCTGACTGGGCGGACAGGCACTCCCGAATCCCGGAATTTGCAGGAATCCTGCCTCGTATCCGTTTGCGCTGACCTCGCTTGCCACATAGAAATCCTCGTCCCCCTCATCCGTCCGCTGTACAACCAGCGCAGAGGCAGCGTCCCCGAACAGAATACAGGTACTGCGGTCGGTCCAGTTCGTTACACCGGACAGTTTGTCGCCCCCGATCAGCAGTGCCGTCTTGCGGTGTTTGGCGGCAAGCATGGCATGGACGATGTCAAGCCCGTACAGCAGCCCTGTGCAGGCGGCTTCGATGTCGAATGCCATGCACGGCGGGATTCCCAGCTTGCGCTGGACAATCGTCGCGGTGGACGGAGTAGGCGAATCCGGTGTGATGGTCGAGACCACGACTAAATCAATATCGGCAGGTGTCAGCCCCGCGTTTTCGATTGCACGCTGTCCGGCGTGCATAGCCAAATCGGACGTCGCAGTGGACTCCTCGGCGATATGCCGGGTCCGGATGCCTGTCCGCGACTGAATCCACTCGTCCGAGGTATCCACAATCTTCTCTAAATCAGAATTCGTCAATACTCGTTCGGGAACGTAATATCCCGTGCCAATGATTCGTATTCCCATTATGACATCCTTTCTTGCAAGTCTGAACGGGTAGCCGCCTTGCATTCATTACGGTTTGTTTCATTGTTTGGGAGAATCTTATGGGAAAACCGTCCGCAGAAATTCTTTCGGCAGGACATGATAGGTCCGCCGTACTCATTTGCCGCCGGCTTTTGTTTCCAAATCGTTTGGATTGTCATAGCTCCCCTTTTGACTTTTTGATGATTCTTGTCAGACCAGCCCCAGCCCGTGAAGCAGAAGCTGCGTTGTCGCATATTGCAGTCTCCGGCTGAATGTTGACGGCACTTTCCCGCTGGGATGCAGCGGATTGATCATGCTCGGATTGGCTGTTCCCATATATTTCGGACACGTCAGAATCAGAAACCAGCAGAATGCGCTGTCGAAATCCTTGCTTCCCGTAATCTTCTGGTAAATCTCGAAGAAATCATCCACAAGAGGCTTGATATATTTCTCATAGACCTGACTTCGCGTCCCGTATTCGCATTGCAGAAGCTGGAGAAACAGTACCTGCCCCGGGTCGGGGTTGGATTCATCCGGCCCCATTGCCCGGAACACTGTTTCCACAAGACCCGCGATAAATACCTGCTGACCTTCGCGTGTTTCCAGCAGCATCGCATTGTTCTGATAATACTTTTTCAGCGTGATTTTTTTCCAGCGTTCCATTGCCGTTTTCACCACTTCATCAATCAGCCCCTGCTTCCCTCCGAAATGATAATTGATCATGCACGCATCGATGTCCGCTTCCTTGGCAATCTCATTCAGCGTAACAGCAGATACTCCATTCAATGCGAAGAGACGCGTCGCCGCTTGCAGCAATGCTTGTTTGGATATGTCTCCGGATTTCTTTTTCATGACTGATCCCTGTTTGGTGATGGGCTTTTCTTCTGTCAGATTGCTTTTATACAATCCTGATTTTGAATTACAATATAATATACATTACAAAATGTATAAAGTCAAATAAAATACATGAGGAAATACATAAAAACAGAAAATCGCTTTCTGACCCCCTCATTCTTCCCTCATTTTCTCTCCTTTAAAATGTAAAATGCCTGTCGCAGAAATATCCTGCGGCAGGTCATTTATACAGTTTTGCTTTCCTGCGCTTTTTACGCGGAAAAAAGCCTGATAAGCATTATTTTGCTTTCTTGGTCGGCACAATCTTGTCGAAGTGGCAGTAGGGCTGGAGCACTTCAGGGATTGTTACGGACCCGTCTGCCTGAAGATGATTTTCCAGGAAGGCAATCAGCATACGCGGAGGCGCAACGACCGTGTTGTTCAGCGTATGAGCAAAATATTTCTTGCCGTCTGCACCGTTGACGCGGATTTTCAGGCGGCGGGCCTGAGCGTCTCCGAGGTTGGAGCAGGAACCGACTTCAAAATATTTTTTCTGGCGGGGAGACCATGCTTCCACGTCCAGAGATTTGACCTTGAGGTCTGCCAAATCGCCGGAGCAGCATTCCAGGGTGCGGACCGGGATTTCCATGGAGCGGAAGAAATCGACGGTATTCTTCCACAGCTTGTCAAACCATGTCTTGCTGTCTTCCGGTTTGCAAACCACGATCATTTCCTGCTTTTCAAACTGATGGATTCGGTACACGCCGCGTTCTTCGATGCCGTGTGCGCCTTTTTCCTTGCGGAAGCAGGGCGAATAGCTGGTCAATGCCAGCGGAAGTTTTTCTTCGGGGATGATGTGATCGATGAAACGGCCGATCATGGAGTGTTCGCTGGTACCGATCAGGTACAGGTTTTCACCCTCGATTTTGTACATCATCGAATCCATTTCGGCAAAACTCATGACACCCGTAACCACGTTGTCGCGGATCATGAACGGCGGAATGCAGTAAGTGAAGCCGCGGGACACCATGAAGTCGCGGGCATAGGACAGAATGGACGAATGCAGGATAGCGATTTGACCGCAGAGATAATAGAATCCGTTCCCGGCGACACTGCGGGCGTCTTCCAGGTCAATCCCGTCAAAGGATTCCATGATGTCGGTATGGTACGGAATTTCAAAATCCGGCACTGCGGGTTCGCCGAAACGCTCGATTTCCACGTTTTCCGAATCATCCTTGCCGATGGGAACGGACGGATCGATGATGTTCGGAATCGTCATCATGGTCTTGAGAAGTTCTTCTTCGACCTGTGCTTCTTCCAGATTCAGTGCGGCGATATGGGCGGCCTCGTCGGCCATTGCCTGTTTCACCTGTTCGGCTTCATCTTTGCGGCCTTGAGCCATGAGTTTGCCGATTTCCTTGGAGATATTTTTCCGCTGGGCGCGAAGTGTTTCCACCTCAGTCTTGATGGCACGGTTGCGGACATCCAGCTCCAGCACCTTGTCCACGAGTTCCACTTTCTGGAACTGGAATTTCTTGCGGATGTTTTCTTTGACGAGTTCGGGATTCTCACGTACAAACTTGATATCAAGCATTGTGTTCACCTCATGATATTAGAACTGCGGAAGGGGGAAGCCAGCAGTAAACGCCTTGACTTCTTCCCGGATTGCTTCCAATGCGGCATCATCGTCCTTGACCGTAACGGCGCGGTCGATGAAATCTGCTATCTTCAGCATTTCGGCTTCTTTCATGCCGCGGGTGGTAACAGCCGGTGTGCCGATACGGATACCGCTGGTTACAAACGGCTTTTCGGGATCGAACGGAATCATGTTCTTGTTCACGGTGATGCCGGCCTTGTCCAGTGCGGTGGCGATTTCTTTGCCGGTGCAGTGGCGGGGACGCAGGTCAACGAGCATCAGGTGATTGTCGGTGCCGCCGGATACAATGCGGAAACCTTTGTCGGCAAGTGCCTGTGCCAGCACTGCTGCATTCTTGACGATTTGCGTCTGATATGCTTTGAATTCCGGGGTCATGGCTTCTTTGAAGCAGATGGCCTTCGCGGCAATCACGTGTTCCAGCGGTCCGCCCTGAAGTCCGGGGAAAACGGTGGAATTGATGGCTTTCAGATGTTTTTCCTTGCACAGAATGAGACCGGCGCGCGGTCCGCGCAGGGTCTTGTGCGTGGTCGTCGTAACGACGTCGCAGTACGGCACGGGGCTTTCATGCAGACCGGCGGCGACCAGACCTGCGATATGAGCCATATCGACCCACAGATACGCGCCGACTTCATCGGCGATTTCGCGCAGACGCTTGAAATCAATCTTGCGCGGATACGCGGAAGCACCCGCCAGAATCATTTTCGGCTGATGTTCCTTGGCGAGGCGTTCGACTTCATCGTAGTCGATGCACTCGGTTTCACGGGAAACACCGTAAGGCACAATATTGAAAAGTTTGCCGCTGAAGTTCATCGGATGTCCGTGGGTCAGGTGTCCGCCGTGATCCAGACTCATGGAAAGAACGGTGTCGCCGGGCTGGAGCAGGGCGAAATAAACCGCCATATTGGCCTGGCTTCCGCTGTGCGGCTGCACATTGGCTGCTTCTGCGCCGAAAAGTTCCTTGGCGCGGTCGATTGCAATCTGTTCCACTTCGTCCACATTGACGCAGCCGTTGTAGTAGCGCTTGAGGGGCAGACCTTCGGCATACTTGTTGGTCAGCACGGACCCTTGTGCGGCGCGGATTGCGGTGCTGGTGAAGTTTTCGGAGGCAATCAGTTCAATTCCATCGTTCTGGCGGTCGGCTTCCTTGTCTATCAAATCGGCAATTTCGGGGTCAACCGAGCGAATCGGGGCAATATCGTCGTAGGAAAGTGTTTCCACTTCGGTCAGGCGGCGCACATGGCGGGCATCGCCGGAGAACGGCGTTGCGGCCCACACGCGGACCAGTGCGGCCATGGTATCGGTATCCATGTAGTCGGCGGGCAGGACAAGCACGTTGGAGCAGTTGTGTTCTCGGCTTGCCTTCACGTTTGCCTCATTGAATGCCACCACTGCACGAACTCCGTGGAAACGGTCTGCGCTCAGAACCATGCCGGCTCCGCTGCGGCAAATCAGCACGCCGCAGTCAATCGCGCCCTTGGACAATGCGCGTCCCAGTGCGGTCCCGTAAACTGCATAATCATCGCCCGGATCATAGGTCAGCGGTCCGAAGTCGGTTACTATGAAACCCATCTGCTGAAGCTTGGGAATCAGGGTGTTCTTCAGTTCAAATCCGCCGTGATCGGATGCGATGCCGAGGACGTGTGTGGAGGAAGAGAACCAGTCTTGAATTGAGTTCATGCGTTTTTTCCTTGAAAATTTGTGATATGCGAGCTGACTCCATATCCCATGACGGGTGTTTTGAAATCAACTCAAGTGTATGTTATTTTGTTGTTTTCGATTCTTTCTATATAATATACCATCATCTCCCCGAAACGTCAAACGAAAATACGGAAAATTCAAGTACATCTGCATCCGCTGGAACAAAACGGAACGCGTTTCCTCTTCATTAGCTGAAAACCAGATACTTCGATGCCTTGTTCGCCGGTGCCCCCCTCAGATTCGCATCCGTGAGGGCGTGCAGACGATGAACGGAACGTGCGCTCAATATCCGCTTCACAGCCACTGGCCCCAGCCCCGGCACACGCAGAAGTTTTTCTTCCGGGGCCTGATTGGCGTTCACGGGGAAACACTCCGGATGCCGGTCTGCCCAGACTTGTTTCGGGTCGGCTCCAAGCTCGAAATTCCCCTGCGCATCATACATCATTTCATTCACCCCGAAATGATATTTCCGCAGCAGAAAATCCGCTTGATACAGACGGTGCTCCCGTGTCAGCTTGTCCGGCGCGGATGACAGTGTGAAATGCTGTTCCCCCGGAATACCCGGATCGCCCAGTCCCGGCTGATAGGCTGAGAAATAAACCCGTTCAAATTTCAACCGGTTGTAAATCCCGTCCATATACCGCAGAATCTCGTAGTCTTTCTCGTCGGAAGCCCCCACGATGAACTGCGTGGAGCATTGCACATGCCGGAACTCCGTCCCCCGCCCCGTATGGGATGCCAGAAACTTTAACGGTGCCACAATATCACGCTCGAAATTCTTGCATCCGGACAGCTTCTCGAAATGCCGTTTCCCCGGCACTTCGATATTCAGCGACACTTTGGTCGAATACCGCAGAGCCTCCAGCATGGCGGCCTCCGATGCCCCCGGAATGATTTTCAGGTGGATATATCCCTTGTAACTGTACCGCTTGCGCAGAATTTCCGCCGATGCAATCAGACGCTCCATCGTGGTGTCGGGTGTTCCCGTTACGCCGGAGCTTAAGAACAATCCGATCAGGTGTTTGCGCCGTTCCTGTTCCAGAAATGCCCGCACGGTTTCATCCGGTGTCAGGGCGCATCGTCTGGCGTTCGCATTGCTTCGCAGAGGACAGTATTTGCAATCGTTTCCGCAGCAGTTTGAAATCAGCGTTTTGAACATGATTCCCTTTCCGCCGGCGGCAAGCGGTACGGGATAGAGCCATCGCGCCCCGTCTTCGGAGCGTTTGCGGTGTTCTTTGGGATTCTTCGTGCCGCAGGCGCAAGCCAAATCGTACTGCGAATCGCCGGAAAGAATTTCGAGTTTCTGCAAGGTATCCATGATAAAAAAATTTTTTTGAAGTTGTCTCTGTCGTTCTGGGAAATGATTGTCTTCCCACAGCATTTTTTGTGCCAACTCTGTTCCGCCTCATCACGACTCACACGGCTCAGACAAGTGCTCAATTTTTGCACATCAGCTGCTCAAAATTGATACCCCCATCCCGAAAAACACCCCCGTATCCCTTGCCGCTCCTCCCCCATTCTCTCTTTTTTCCAAAAATATTTCATTTCAACTTGAATTTATACTTCTGTAGAGGTATAGTATATCTCTGTAGAAGTATCTCCCATCCCCCAAAAACACATCCTCTCATCTGACGTCTCAAACGGAGCCATCATGTCTGATAAAATTCTTTTCCATGGTTCTGCGGAAATCATTCCCGCGCCGGAATTTGGCAAAGGAAAACCTCACAATGATTACGGGCAGGGTTTTTACTGCACAGAGTCCCGTGCATTGGCGCAGGAATGGGCATGTACCGGCATGGGAAGCGGCTATGTGAATCAGTATGTCATTGATACCGCCGGTCTGAATATCCTGAATCTTTCTGCTCCCGAATACACCATTCTGCATTGGCTTGCACTCCTTTTGGCGCACCGCACTCTTCAGCGTTCCACACCGGTGGCGAAACACGCCATGGGGTATCTGAATACGTTTTTTCTCCCCGACACATCCCCGTTTGATGCAATCATCGGCTGGCGGGCGGACGATTCCTACTTTTCGTTTGCCCGTGCGTTTGTCGGCAATGAAATCTCACTCTCTCAGCTTGCGTATGCCATGCACCTTGGCAAGCTGGGCGAACAGTTCGTTTTGAAAAGCCCGAAAGCCTTTTCCTCGCTTCAGTTCATCAATTCGGAGGAAGTCGACCCCCGCATTTTTTATCCGTTGCGGAAAGAACGCGACCGGACCGCCAGAGCCGCATTTCAGGCACAGCTTGACCGCGAAGACATCAACGGACTGTTTATGCGCGACATCCTTCGGGAAAGGATTATGCCCTCTGATGATCGCTTACGATGAAACCTATTTGCACGATGCCATGCAGAACTTCGGCGAAGCCATGGATTACGCCGTCAACCTCTGCAAACTCACGCCCGACCGCTTCTTCCGGCTGTTCATTTCCACCGGAATCGCCCGCCTGTTCGCTTCCGCCAGTCCCAAATACATCTGCGGCATGTCCGGCACCGAGCTTGCATTGGAAGTCCTCTCTCTTGCCGGAATCCCCCCCGCTCATCCGACCTCATGGACTGCTTACGACCGTTCGCCCGAATTCTGGTGCGGATGGGTGCTTGCGTTTTTCCAGTGGCACACCGGGCGTTCCTTTGACAGCATCGCAGAAGTCCTTTCCATGCAGGAAATCCTGTCGCTGTACCCTCCTCTTCACGAAGCCTCCGAGGAAAAGTTCGTCGAGGTCGCCAATAACCTCATCCGGCAGAAAAAACTCCCATCCCGGCTTCAAATGAGGCGCAAAGCCGCCGGTCTTTCCCAGCGCGAATTGAGCATCAAGTCTGAAGTTAATCTCCGCACCATTCAGCAGTACGAACTCCGCACCAAGCACATCGGCAAAGCCGCCGCCGGAACCCTCCTCCGCCTTTCACGCGCCCTCGACTGCTCCATCGAAGACCTGCTGGAGTATGATACATAAAAAATTTAATTTTCATAAATAATTTACTTCCTGAAATCCCTCAAATATATCCCATTCCCTACAGAATACAAGCCATTTTCCCCTCAAAAAAAGGAAAAATCGCTGACAAAAAAATCTCTATGAACCGAAGTCCATAGAGATGAGTTTTTGAGAGCTGAAAATGCGTCTTTCCCCGCTCACTTCTGCGGGGCGGCGGCTTTCAGCAGGGTGTCCTGGAACGGCTTGGTATAAAATTCGCCGCAGTGTCCGCCGAACGGGAACCACGTCAGTTTTTTGCCGAGGGTGCGGTCCAGATACAGGCGGTCGGCATCGCTCAGCAGAATATCATCCCACGCATGAAGCATTGCCACGCGGGGGTTGTTCTGGAGGGTGTCTTTCAGGGCATACAGACCGGAAAGTTCCGCCATATCATCCAGTTTGGCGTCGGGATAACGCGTCATCAGGTAGTCTTTGATGTACGAACTGAATCCCACATCGCCGATGGCACGGTAGAAGTCGCCCCGGTGGAACCTCGTGCAGGGAATATCTTTCAACGCCTCGAACGGCTCCTCCTGATGTGCTTTCAGAAGCAGCTCATTCAGGCTGGAACGGAACGACATGGCAATGAAGAAATCGGCTGTGGTTTCGTCCACCAGCGGCGGACGCGTGAATGTTTCGGGGTCGGCAGGGTCGTAGGTCGGCACACCTTTTTCGGCGATTTTGACCTGCATTCCTGCTCCGTTCAGAATCTTGTTCCATGCTTCTTCGGGTGTCCATTTCATAGCCGGCAGAATCAGGGAGTCTGCGTTTTCCGCGGCGGTGAGCAGGTCCGCGGGGGGATTCAGTGCCACGAAGCGGTCAATTCCCAGCTGCGGGTCTTTTTCTTCCAGCGAGGCAATGTGCATGGTGTGCAGACCGCCCATGGACCACCCAGTCAGCACGATACGCGGATTGCTGATTTTTTCATCTTCTTTCAGGTCATCCAGCACGGCTCGGATGGCGCGGCGGATATTGGCGGTGTCGCTCTGCGCGAAACCGGGCAGTTTGCCGTCGACGGCTTCCATGAACCGCCAGCAGAATGTGCTGTCCAGCGTAACCGCCTTGTATCCTGCGTTGTTGAAAACTTCTGCGGTTGCCATGGCGGAATTGCCGTCGTATTGACCGCCGATTCCGGGGATGATGATGACCAGCTGTTCCGGCAGGTCGGGATTTTCCTTGCGCACCTTTTTCGGCACATCCCAGAATCCGTAAGCCATGGACGAACGCTCCTCATTCAGCGATACTTTCCGCTTCGACATATCGTCGGCGAAATCGCCGTTGAAGAGGGAAAGCCGCTGATACCAGTAATCATGGTCGCGCTGAGGTGTATAGAAAACACTGCGGAGCGTATCCAGTTCCGCCCCCAGCGAATGATAGCCGGGAATCTGCACCACATTTGCCTTCAAATCTGCGGGCATGGGCTTGCTGATGGTCTCTGCGGGCATTTCCGGCAGGGTGTTGTCATGTAATGCGTTGGCGTAGTTGTAGTACCACTGGGAACGCTTCAGCTCATTGTTGATGGAAACCAGCACGCTGAAATTGCGGTACGGGTCGGCAGAGCCGTTGATGAACGTATAGTAACGCTGTTCCTGTATGACCAGATAATTCGCCGAAGCCCAACTGGAATACGGCAGATAGGTCCGGATGTCCAGCAGATAATCGAAAAGCCGTCCCGTGGTGTCGCGGACATTGGTCGTCAGGCTCAGCGGAATCACAAATCTGGTGCCGGGACCAAGTCCCCAGTCTGCAAACATGCGGTTGAAATTCGCGTCGGTGGGGTACAGGTGAAACCAGTGCTGTGCGGGGTCGAAAAGCCCCGCAATGCCGATTGTTGTGTTCGTGAGGAAACGCAGCGTGTCTACGCCCGCCACCTTCCATTCAGCTCCGCCCAGCGAAGCCACCAGTCGGCCGGGATATTCCAGGTTGGTGCAGGCATTGTCAATACATTTGATGACCGGGGACGGCAGGATTGTGGTCCAAATCCAGCCAATCGGACGTCCTACGTAATTGACCAGCACATCCGTACAGGCAAACATACTGCGGTTGAATCCTTCGATGGAATCTTTGCCCGCACAGGCATTCAGCAGTTCTTCGGGAGACCATGATGCCCCCTCCGTCTGTTCGCCCGCCGCTGCATTTGCCGATGCCGTTTCTGCGGAAACCGTTTCCTCCGGCAGAATCACCGGATGCACTTTGGGAATCGTGATCTTTGCTTCAGCTTCACCCTCTGTGGACTTGCATGACGTGCATACTGCCCATGCAAGGAGTACGCAAGCAGCCATCAGGGGCTTTTCAATCTTTCGTAAATAAATCATCGTGTTTCCTTTACAATCAGGAACGAAAGCCGTTCCTGACAAATTGCCTGCGTCTTATGAGCTGAATATGAGCAAAATGATCAGGATTTCGGCTCCGCAGATTTCAAATCAGGCGGCGGAACCATGCAGTTCGCGCACTTCGCACAGCCTGTGGGGTCGCATCCGTCGAAACAGAACGTGCAAATGCGTTCTTTCGGCAGTCCGATTGCTTCAACAAGTTTGTCGATTGTCTGATAGCGCAGCGAGGTCAGCCCCAGCATTTTGCGGATTTCTTCCACCATGTTGTTGTAGCGTTCCGTTCCTGCGGTGATGTATTCTTTCAGGATTTCCGGCGAAGGTTCGCCGCCTTCCAGCGTATTGATCACGCGGCGCGCCACCAGATCCATCGTGGATTTCGAGCGCGAGAAATTGAGGAAGAGACAGGGGAATGCCAGCGGGGGCGAGGCAGAGCGCAGATGTACTTCTTTCGCCTTGCGTTCGTACAAACGTCTTGCCACATCGCGGAACTGTGTGCCGCGAACGATGGAGTCATCGAGGAAGAGCAGTTTCTTATTGGCGATCTGGTCATCCACGGGCAGGAGCTTCATACGGGCAATCAGGTTTCTGGAAAGCTGGTTCTGCGGCATGAAACTGCGAAGCCAGGTAGGTGTATATTTGATGAGGGCCCGCATATAGGGCTTGTGCACGGTATTGGAGTAGCCGATTGCATGAGCCACGCCGGAATCCGGTACGCCGCAGACGCTGTCGATTTTCGAGGCATATTCATCGTCCGCCGCAATCCCTGCACCATTGGCATAGCGCACGGTTTCGGTGTTCTTTCCCTCAAATGTGGAGGAAGGAAATGCAAAATAAACCCAGAAAAACGCACAAATCTGATTGAGTGCTTCCGGCTTTTTCAGCTGGGTGATTTCATGTGCAGTGAACATCACGATTTCACCCGGTCCCAAATTCCGCACAAATTCATAATCCAGATTCGGGAATGCGGATGTTTCCATCGAGGCGGCTGTCGCGGTCAGCTTCTGACCAAGGACAATCGGGGTGCGTCCGTACTTGTCGCGGGCGGCATAAATCACGCCGTCTTTCATCAGGAGCAGCGAGCAGGACCCTTTGATTTTATCCATGGCGAACGCAATGCCGCTTTCGATGCTGTCCTGCGAATCAATCAGGGAGGCGACAACCTCGGTCTGATTGAATTCCCCTGTCTTCTGGGTCGAAAAATGGATATGGCGATTCTTGAACGCTTCCTGCGCCAAATCCTGAATATTGATGAGTTTCCCCACAGTTACCAAACTGTAGACACCGAGATGCGACCCGATCAGAAGCGGCTGATCATCCATGTCGCTGATTGCCCCGATTCCGCATGTGGCTCCCGCAAATTTCGACAAATCGCCGTCAAATTTCGACCGGAACAACGAATTGGAAATGTCGTGGCTGGTTCTGATGATGATTCCGTTCCTGTCCGTAACCGCCATGCCCCCGCGTGCTGTTCCGAGGTGAGAATGATAGTCAGTCCCGTAATACAGGTCTTCAACGCAGTCGTTGACTGAAACAACTCCGAAAAATCCGCCCATAATGTGTACCTTCTGGTGTGCATAAAAGTTTTTTGCTGTTCTTAAATATAGCACACTTTTTGCAAAACGCGAATTAAATCACGTTTTTTCTCCTCAAAAAATCCCAAAAATTATCATCAATCGGGAATCCGCCGCGTTCCTCAGGATTATTCTCTCTCTGAACGAAGAATCGGATTTTTTTGCACAAAATAACCCCATTTTTCTTGACATATTTGATTGATACATGTATATTAACGCATTACCGTATGCAAATCATGATTCAACTTTTTTCACCGGAGAATGCAATGGAAACATTTGCGAAAATCATCAGTCAAATCGACTCGATTGTATGGGGTGCGCCGCTCCTCATCCTGCTGGTCGGTGCTCATATCTTCCTGACTTTTTACCTGAAGTTTATTCAGCGTTATGTCCCGCTGGGAATCAAATTGAGCGTCAAAAACGATAACGCCGCCGATGGCGACGTCTCTCAGTTCGGGGCATTGGCGATTGCTCTTGCAGCTACCATCGGCACAGGCAATATCATCGGCGTTTCCACGGCTATCGTCAACGGCGGTCCCGGTGCTGTTTTCTGGTGCTGGCTCTGCGGTTTCTTCGGAATCGCAACCAAATACAGCGAAGGCGTTCTGGCGGTCAAGTACAGAATCGTAGGCAAAGACGGCATGATTCGCGGCGGTCCGATGTATGCCATCGAACGCGGAATGCACTGCAAATGGCTTGCCATTCTCTTCGCCGTTTTCACGATTGCCGCCTGCTGCGGCATCGGCAGTTTGACCCAGAGCAACGCGGTAGCGAAGACCATTGAGACCAGTTTCTCAGTTGCACCCTGGATTACCGGCCTGCTGGAAGCCATTTTTATCCTGCTGGTGGTCATCGGCGGTCTGAAAATGATTTCCAAAGTCTGCGGAGCTCTCGTTCCCGCCATGGCTCTCCTGTATGTGATTGGCTGTTTTCTGATTATCGGCATCAATCACGCCACGATTTTCCCCGCAATCAAGCTCATTGTTACCAGCGCATTCAGCATGAAAGCCATCGGAGGCGGCTTCTTCGGCTGTGCCATGATGGTTGCCATGCGTTTCGGTGTGGCGCGCGGTCTTTTCTCCAATGAATCCGGTCTCGGTTCTGCGCCGCTGATTGCCGCCAGTGCCAAGACCATCAACCCGGTCCGTCAGGCGCTCATCTCCTCCACCGGTACTTTCTGGGATACCGTCTGCATCTGCGCTTTGACCGGTATTGTCGTGGTTTCCTCCGTCCTGAAAACCAATCCGACTCCCGACTTCGCGGCGTTCAAGGCGAACGAACTTGCCGCCATGGCTTTCAATGAGATTCCGTATGTCGGCAAATACATTCTGGCTGTCAGCCTGACCATCTTCGCTTACACCACGATTCTCGGATGGTTCTGCTATGGTCGTCAGGCCATCCATTACCTCGCCGGACAAAAAACATTCCATATCTTCCGTATCGTGTTTGTTCTGCTGGTTTTCAGCGGCAGTGTGATGTCGCTTCAGGTCGTCTGGGATATTTCGGATATTGCAAACGGCTTAATGGCAGTCCCGAACCTGATCTGCCTCATCTGGCTGTGCAAGGTCATCAAGTCCGAAACCGAACGCTATCTCTGGAAAGGCGACATCAATACACCCGATCCTGAATGCCTCAAAATCAACAAGGAAGGCAAAGTGGAAGATGCAGGTGCCACCGATTGATTCGGTATTTCCCCTCTGTTCTCTCTCAGGCGGTGTCATTGCGGCATCGCCTTTTTTGCGTCCCGCTCAAAATCCTCTCTTTTTTCCCCGCTTATAAATTTTCACCTCATTTACACTGTCCGCTTGCATATCGGGAAATCTGTGCTAATGTAGTAACACGTTTCATTTCCATCGTTTCATCCAATCTCAAGAATCCGCCTCATGAAAAAGCTCATCCTCCTCCTATGGATTGCCGTCCTCTCTCTCCTGACTGCCTGCGTGCGCGAACTTGCCGGACAGCAATCTGCTGCGCCGGTTTCATTCTGCATCGGTGCGGATGTGTCGGAAATTCCCGGCAATGAAGCATTCGGCACAAAATATTACGATGTGGACGGGAAACAGGATGATCCCCTGAAAATCATGGCTCGTCACGGCTTCAATACCATCCGTCTGCGTCTCTTCGTGAATCCTGAGGCGGAGGGCGGGTATTCCCGCGCCGGACACTGCGGAACAGCCAGTACCGTGGCTTTCGCGAAACGCATCAGGGAAGCAGGCATGGAGTTCGCCCTGAACTTCCACTACAGCGACAACTGGGCCGACCCCGACAAGCAGATTAAGCCGTCCGCGTGGAAAGACGCCCAAGGTGCCCCCCTGACGGGCAAAGCACTCGAAGACATGGTATACCGCTACACCAAAGAAACGCTGGAAACTTTCAAGTCCGCCGGTGCAGCACCGTCCATCGTGCAGGTCGGCAATGAAATCAGCCATGGTTTCATCTGGCCGGAAGGAAAAGTCATGGAAAACGCCGTGGAAGGCGACTGGGCAAAATGTATGGGGCTGTACAAGGCCGGACAGAAAGCCGTCCGCGAAGTTCTCCCCGATGCCAAACTTCAAGTCCATCTGGCGCTTGGGGGCGAAAATACGCTCTGCCGCGATTTCCTCAATCACATGAATCTCTACGGCTGCGAGTTTGACATCATCGGTCTCTCCTACTACGAAAAATGGCACGAAACCTACGATGATATGAAAGCCAATATCCATGATTTGGTCAAACGCTACGGCAAACCGGTCAATATCTGCGAATACGACGCAAAAGAAAACAACATCCGCACCATCAGCGACATCGTCCGCACCCTGCCGGACTCCATGGGACACGGCACGATGGCATGGGCTCCCTCCGGTCTGCTCTTCCCTCGCGGACGCGCCAATGCGCAAATCTTCGGGATTTACGAATCCATCCGCAAAGATTTTGTGAAACCGCTTGATTCCGCGCTCTGCGTGGCTCCCGCTCCGCGCAATGTCAAAATTCAGGAATTCATCCTCGGTGCAGACGTTTCGTTTCTGCCGTCGCAGGAAGCGCACGGCATGAAATTTTCGGATAACGGCGTTCAAAAAGACGTGTTCCAAATCCTCAAAGACCACCATTTCAACTGGATTCGCCTCCGCCTG
The DNA here is from genome assembly GCA_002315855.1 of Lentisphaeria bacterium UBA1732. Lineage (GTDB taxonomy): Bacteria > Verrucomicrobiota > Lentisphaeria > Victivallales > UBA1829 > UBA1732. The sequence continues at coordinate 126,542 of DCIG01000040.1, forward strand.
TTCGTGAATCCGAAAGCGGGAAACGGCTATTCCAAAGAGGGGTACTGCGGACTGGAGCAGAGCCTCGCTTTGGCGAAACGAATCAAGGCGGCAGGCATGAAACTCCTCGTGGATCTGCATTACAGCGACAATTGGGCGGACCCCGAAAAACAGACCAAGCCCGCCGCATGGGCAAGTTCCTACGGTTCCGGGCTGGAAGGTCAGGTATATTCCTACACGCAGGATGTGGTCAAACGCTTCATTCAGGAAGGTGTACGCCCCGACATGGTGCAGACCGGAAATGAAGTCAACAACGGCATGGTCTGGCCTCAGGGAAAAATCGTGGACAACAGCTATGAATCCTTCGCCGTCATGATGCGCTGTGCCACCGCCGGAGTACGCTCCGCTGACCCGTCAATCCCCGTGATGATTCATATTTCCAGCGGCGGAAACAACATGAAGGCGGTTACTTTCTTTGACCGCCTGATTTCTCGCGACGTGAAGTTTGACATCATCGGGCTCTCCTACTACACGAAGTATCAGGGCACCCCCGAACAGCTCGAATACAACGTCAACAACCTCGCCAAACGCTACGGCAAGCAGGTCTGTGTCGTGGAATATCAGGACAAAATCCGCGAAGTCAACGACATCATGTACCGGGTTCCCGACGGACTCGGTGCAGGCGCATTCATTTGGGAAGCCACAAGTCCCGCATGGGGAAATCTTTTCGACAGTCAGGGGCGCACCACCGATCGCATGAAAATTTACGACCGCTTCCGGCAAACCATGGAATCCCGGAAATAAATTTCATTTGCCTCACGATTGAGGTATCTCCACATTGGTGTGGCACTGCCCCCACGGATATTCAAATGCCTCTGTATGGAATCCCGCACGTTCCGCCCACTCCACCAAATCCCGCATCGTTTCATCCGGCAGTGAGGTCGTCCGCGCCAGAATCCAGAAATAGTCTTTCGTGCCGGACGTAATGACCGCCCAGCTGTAATCTTCCGCCAAACGCACGATTTTATAGTCCCCGTAGAACGGCCGGAAAAACGAAACCCGAAGCCATCCGATTTGCGGAATATATTTGAAACACGCCACGCCCACCACCGAACGCGGTTCTCCGTTTTTCTTCCCGCTGTTTACGACGCAGATTGTATCATTGTCTTTCATCGCATAATACGCTTCCGTCTCTTTCATTCCCCGCTCGAAAGAATGCGGCAGCCGGGCCACTTCGTACCAGTGCCCCAGGTATTTTTCCGGCTCAAATTGTTCGACCACCGGCAAATCCCCGGACGAGGGGCCGGACGTACAGCCTGTAAAAACAGCCGCCAGCAGTGCCAATAAACTTTTTCTCATGGTATCCTCCTTTTGTTGATGGATGAGCTGATTCAATTCGCTCAGACAATCATACTTTACGCCCCATACTCTTTTTTTCAAGTCCCTCATCGCCGTTCATCCCCATGAAACGCCCTGAAATCCGCCTCGTCATCTCCCATGTATTGTTTTCCTGTATGGATTTGCCTCCCTGCCCCGGCAAAAGCCGAAAGAATTTCAAAGTTCCCGTCAGAACCCGCAAAAAGTAAAAACATTGGAGTTTTTTTATATTATTTTTATTTGTATTTAAGGAAAAAAGTGATATAGTAATGGAAAGTTGCACGGATTACGGTAATTCTACCCTCATAGAGCTGATTTCAAATCTTTTTATGGGTAATTCACACTTCCCTGATTTTTCAGTTCTGCTTTTCCAAATGTAGAGTAAACCGGCATTTCCTGGCGAGTATCCACTATCGTACAATGGGTTTCTCTGTTTTTTCCAAAACGACGGAGACGCTCGAAACACAAAAACAAGAGAATTTGTACATGATGACTACATCTTTTTCTCGCTCGGCCTTCAAGACATTGCTGATTTCCGCCTGTCTTGCAGGAGCTACCGCTTTCGCAGTGGAAACCAATAACATTTCCTGGCCCATCAATGGTCAGCCGGGCCGTGGATTAAGCCAGTCCACGATCAGCATCAAGCGTCCTGCTCAGAATCAGCAGGGCGGTCAGCGCGGCGGTCGCGGCGGTTTCGGCGGCGGTTTCGGCGGCGGCGGCGGTAACGTCAGCGCAGTCGCAGCATATCCCGTCAGCGGTCTCCCTGCCACCATCGAACCTTCCCTGTATATCATTCAGGAAGACGGCACACACAATCTCCGCCTCAACTTCGTGGAATCCAAGGAACGCAAGATTGACGCCAACGCCACGGAAACCACTTTCATGATGAAAGATCCGGCCTACCCCGTTACCGTTGACCTCATCGTTACCACCTATGCCAAGGAAGACGTCATCACATCTCAGATTCACGTCAAGAACAACGGCACCAAGGACATCACCATCCTGAACCGCGATTCTGCTTTCATCAGCATCCCGAACAGCAACAATACCTATTTGACCAGTTTCTACGGCAACTGGGGCAGCGAAATGACCAACCTGCATGAGGACCTGCTCCCCATCGGTATCACCAAGCACGTGAACTCCCAGATTTCCCGCGTCGCCGTCCCCGATTACCCCGGCTGCGTTGTTTCATTCAACGGCAAAGCTCAGGAAGAAACCGGCAATGTCTTCATCGCCGCAGTGGCATGGAGCGGAAGCTGGGAATACAGCGTTTCCCGCGCTGACAACGGACAGGCTTTCTTCACCGCCGGTACGCTTCCGTCCCCCCGCAAGCTCACTCCGAATCAGGAATACACCTCCCCGAAAATCGTCTTCACCTACAGCAGTCAGGGCAAAGGTCAGGCTTCCCGCAACCTCCACGATTACGGCCGCAACTACGGTATCTACAACGGCAATAAGGAACGCCCCATCGTGCTGAACAGCTGGGAAGGCGTCTACATGGACTTCAATCAGGAAAAACTCACTGATATGATCAAGCGCGCCGCCGATGCAGGCGCCGAATACTTCGTCCTCGATGACGGATGGTTCGGCACCGGCAGCCACGCCCGCAACAACGACCGCGCCGGTCTCGGCGACTGGGTCGTCAACCCCCAGAAGCTCCCCGGCGGCATCGAATACCTCTGCGATACATGCGAACAGAACGGTATCCGCTTCGGTATCTGGGTCGAACCTGAAATGGTCAACCCCAACAGTGCTCTTTTTGAAGCTCATCCCGAATATGCCGTTCAGCTGAAGCACCGCAACCGTCAGCAGATTCGCAACCAGTACAACCTCGACCTCACAAACGAAGAAGTCGAACAGTACGTTTATGACTGCGTTGCCAATATTCTCTCCAAGCATCCGAGAATCGGTTACATCAAGTGGGACCACAACGCCTCCGCAAATGCAAACCCCGGAAGCCCCGCACATCCGGATGACCAGGGTGCATTCAATGACCGCCTCTCCGAAGGTTACTATCGCGTCATGGCGAAACTCCGCAAGAACTTCCCGAACGTCATCTTCCAGGCCTGCTCTTCCGGCGGTCAGCGTGGCGACCTCGGCGCAATGGAATACAGCGAAGAATTCTGGGCAAGCGACCAGACCAACGGCATCAACCGTGTCTCCATCCAGTGGGGTTGGTCTCACTTCTTCCCGTCCAAGGCAATCGCCGCTCATATCGGACGCCTCGGTACACAGTGCGACTTCAAGTTCCGTGCTGATGTCGCTATGACCGCCCGCCTCGGTATCGAACTCGACCCGAAAGCTCTCAGACCGGATGAACTCACCCAGATGAAGCAAGGCATCCAGACCTACAAGACTCTTCGTCCGTTCCTCCATGCGGCGGATCTCTACCGCGGACGCGACCCGCACGCTTCCCAGACCACCGAACTCACATTCGTTGGCAAGGACAAGAAACAGGCCGTCTTCTTCGGCTTCAAGCGCGCCAATACCCCCGTCAGCGAAAACCTGAAAGTCAGCGGTCTTGATCCGCAGAAGCAGTATCGCATGACCGAACTCAACAAGGACACCGAAGCCCGTATTCAGGAAAAAACCATGAGCGGTGCCGACCTGATGTCCAAGGGTATCCCCGTTACCTTCCCGCAGAAGGTCTCCAGTGTCGTGGTCAAGCTCGAAGCTGCCAACTGATTTTCTGAAATCAATTGTATCCCCTATTCATAAAATGCGGGTGTTTCCCATCTCCCTGATTGTGAAATACCCGCAAAAACCCCAAATTACAAGGATTCTGAAAATGAAAAAATCCGCATTCTTTATCGGCATGGCTGCTCTTTGCATCGCCGCAGCCGGTACTTCATGTGCTTCTCTCGGCAGCAAGGATGTCGTTTATCCCGGCGAAGATTTTGAAGCCACCGAAAACCCGATTTTCAGAGACGCATGGACCTGCGACCCCGCTCCGCTGGTGGTCGGCAACCGTCTCTATGTCTACACCGGACAGGACATCTACAAAGATGGCGAAAACCTCGGTCTCCCCGGAAACTACAACATCGCCGACTGGCGCTGCTACTCCACAGAGGATATGGTTCACTGGAGAAGCCACGGCATCCTGCTCAAGCCGGAAGATTTCCCCAATGGCAAACCCGGTATCGCATGGGCCGCTCAGGTCGTCCAGAAAAATGGTAAATTCTACTGGTACGTTACCTATGGCAACAAAAACGGCGGCGGCAACTCCATCGGCGTCGCAATCGCAGATACCCCCGTCGGTCCTTTCAAGCCTGTTGAAAAGCCTGTCATTACCGATGACATGACCAGAGGCAACGACATCGACCCGACCGTCCTCATCGATGATGACGGCACTGCATGGATTGCCTGGGGTCAGACTTCCTACCTCGCCAAGCTCAAAGACAACATGACCGAAATCGATGGCGAAATCATCGACCTCAAGCTCCAGAGCTATATCGAAGGTCCGTGGCTCTATAAGCGCAACGGTCTCTACTACAACATCTATGCCGGTTTCGGCGGTCGTCCGGCCGGCGGCAACGGCGGTGCCCGTCGCGGCGGCGGCGGTTTCGGCGGCGAAGTCATCAACTACTCGACTGCTGAAAAGATCACCGGTCCCTATACCTTCCGCGGTATGGTTGCCGGTTCTTCCGACAACAGCTTCACAACTCACCCCGGCGTTGTTGACTTCAAGGGTCATACCTACTTCTTCACCCACAACGGCAAACTCGACCGTGACGGCATGAAGGGACAGGGACTCCGTCGCTCCGTCTGCGTCTATGAACTCTTCTTCAATGAAGACGGCACCATCAAGGAAGTTGAATTGACCAAGGAAGCCATCACCAAACCGGTGAAATAAGTTCTTTGCAGACTTTTACGGTTTCGTTCACTTCACTTGAGTGAACAAAAAAATCAGGCACTTCTGTTTTTCGCAGGAGTGCCTGTTTTTTACCTTGATTTTCCCTCGCGGGAACCGGAAGAAATAATACTATCAGGGGAGGAATGCGTGAAACCCCCGAAAATGTTCAGGAAAGCTCGTCAACAGCTTCCCGGAAAGTGAGAAACTCGCCTTTCCCTTTCAAATTTGCGATTAACCGTTCAAGCCGCTTCATCTGTTCCTGACCTGCATGACGGACTATATACCCCGGAATATGCCACTGTGCCTCTTTTGCCCACTCATTGTATTCCCATGGATGGGAATACATGTTGTACTGCTTTGTCATGGAGAGCGTCATATTGGAAAGCGTCTGATAAATCCCGAACGGCAGATTCTTAAACGACAGCCAGAAAAGCGGGAAACGGATCAGCGGCACGGCCGACACAGGGAACTGCAAAAGTCCGCATTCTTCCCGGTACGGCGTCAGCGGTACGTCCAGATTGTGATAGCGTCCCGGCAAAAAGACAGGATTGACGGAGGACTCATAAAGATAGCCTGCATTCAGGATTTCCTCTTTCTTCACCGGAGCAAGACGAGCCATGCGGAAACCGGACACAGACGCGCCGGAAATTTTCTCCAGCGTTTCTTTGGAACGCGTCAAATCCGAAACGTCAAATGTTGAATGCGAAAAACCGTGGGAGGCAACTTCGTGTCCATGCGAAACCATATCCCGAATCAATTCCGGATACTTCTCCGCAAATGCCCCGGTTACGAAAAATGTCGCTTTCACATTCGCGGCATTTACAAGCTCTGAAATCCGCTGTGTTCCTGTCCTGGGAATGGTGAACAAATCTTCTTCGGGAACGGGCACTCCGAACTCTGTGGGCAGGTCAAATTCCTCAATATCAAAGGAAAGGAGGATCACCGGACGTGTAAATTTCATTTTCTTCCCGTTTTCAAATGTCGCTGCGATGGACTTTTTCGCGCATCCAGTGAACAGGCAGAATCCGCATGAAATGGCGCAGTTCCCGTACAAGAACTTTCATCCCCATTTTTGAGAAGCTGAGCCCTTCTCTCAACTGAAGCGGAATCGTATCAATCCGAAGCCCGCGATCCCATGCCAGCAAAATAAATTCCGTATCAAACAGAAAGGTATCAACCGTAGTTGCCAGAAAAGCATCCCGTCCCGCCCCCTTGCGGAAAGCTTTCATGCCGGCCTGCGTATCCAGATATTTCTGCGGAAGTCCCAAAAGGAAGCGGTTCAGAGAACGCACGTTTTGGGAAATCATTTTGCGGTGCGGATGAAGCGCACGGGAATAATCAGTCCCGCGTACCCCCATGACCACATCTGCACCGTCTTCCAGACGCAGAAACGCATCTTCAATGCACTTGTACCCGAACGGGAAATCACCGTCCGTATAAAAGATAAAATCACCATCTGCCTGTGAAACGGCGCAGCGCAGACAATACCCCTTCCCGTGATTCACCTCATAGGTCGAAAACAGAAACTCATCCGATGCGTTTTGAAGAGAATCCAGTATTTCCTGCGGATACATCGACAGCGGAGAGCCGTCATTTGCCAGAATCAGGCGCAAAGCTGTATCATGTTCGTGCAGAAATGCACGAAGCGGCTTGAGCGATTCCAGTATATGCTCGTTCCACCCCGCATGGGGCTTGTAAAATGGTAAAATCAGGTCAGCTTTTCTCATAGATGCTTAAAATAAATCGGGATTCTCATCGCCATGGTTGTTTTTTCTGCGGGCTCGTCCGTTCAATCGGTCGCGGGCTGTCAAGCCGAACAGCACCCATGCACGGTCCGTTGCAATGCGTCCCTGCGGTGTGCGCATGAGGTACCCCTCCTGAATCAAATACGGTTCATACACATCTTCAATTGTTCCGGCTTCTTCCCCGATTGCCACGGCCAAGGAATTGACTCCCACCGGACCGCCTCCGAAATTGGCAATCATCGTCTCCAGAAGACGCTTGTCCATTTCATCCAGTCCGTGCTCGTCAATATCCATCATCGACAGAGCTTCTTTGGCGATTTGCCCGGTGATTTCGCCGTCTCCACGCACCTGCGCAAAATCCCGCGTCCATGAGAGCAGATTATTGGCAATACGCGGTGTGCCGCGGCTGCGGCGGGCAATCTCAAATGCCGCCTCACGGGTGATGTTTGCGCCCAGAATCCCCGCAGACCGCTGTACAATATCGCGCAGGAATTCAGGTTCATAATAATCCAGACGCAGGGACAGTTTGAATCTTGCACGCAGAGGTGCGGTCAGAAGACCTTGTCTCGTCGTCGCCCCGATCAGTGTGAAATGCGCCAGATTCAGGCGTACACTGCGCGCTCCCGGTCCCTGATCGAGCATGATGTCGATGAAGCAGTCCTCCATCGCGCTGTACAGGTATTCTTCCACCGCCATGTTCAGGCGGTGGATTTCATCGATGAAGAGAATATCTCCTTCATTCAGCGAAGTCAGAAGTCCCGCCAAATCACCCGGCTTCTCGATGACAGGTCCGCTGGATGACTTGATATTGGCGCCTTTCTCATTGGCGATGATGTACGCCAGCGTCGTCTTTCCAAGTCCCGGAGGTCCTGAAAGCAGCAGATGCCCCAGCGGCTCATTGCGCTGTTTCGCCGCTTCAACGTAAATTTGCAGCCGCTCCTTGACTTTCATTTGGCCGGGAAACGATGCAAACTGCCGGGGACGAAGTGTTTTCTCGACAGCCTCATCCCTGCGGTTCAGGGTCGATGTGATGTAGCGTTCGGTTTCAGCCATAGAATCTTATGCCGTAATACGGTCAAGCTCCTGCAAAACAATTCCGGTACCGTTCGCAACTGCCTTCAGCGGGTCTTCTGCAATAAAGACCGGAAGATTGTTTTCACGCGAAATCAGCAAGTCGATTCCGCGAATCAATGCACCGCCGCCGGCAAGCATGATTCCGCGCTCAATCAGGTCGCCTGCCAGTTCCGGCGGACAACGTTCCAGAGTCGTATGGATTGCCTGCTGAATCGAGGAAAGCGGCTCTTCCAAGGCCTTGCGGATTTCCACAGCTGTTACGTTCACGGCTTTCGGCAGTCCCGAAATACGGTCGCGACCTTTGACCTCCATATATTCTTCCAAATCAGGCACAGGATATGCACTGCCGATGCGCATTTTAATATCTTCCGCCGTGCGTTCGCCGATCATCAGGTTATATGCTCTCTGCATGTGCAGGATGATTGCCTGATCCATGTCGTCGCCGCCCACGGGACAGCTCTTCGCCGCCACAATCCCTTCAATCGAGATAATTGCCACTTCTGTCGTGCCGCCGCCGATATCAACAATCATATTGCCTGTCGGTTCCCCCGTGGGAAGTCCCACGCCGATTGCCGCCGCCATAGGCTCGTCAATCGTGATGACCTTGCCTGCTCCGGCTTTCTGCGCACTGTCTTCCACGGCGCGGCGAAGCACTTCCGTAATCCCGGACGGCACTGCAATCAGGACTTTCGGCTTAATCAGACGCTGGCGCGGAGACATGAACGTCCGTGCCCGCATGATGAAATAACGAAGCATTTCTTCCGTAATGGCCGGATCGGCAATTCCGCCTTGACGCATTGGACGAATCGCGCGGATATTCATCGGGCAGCGTCCGATTGTGCGTTTTGCCTCCATACCGATTTTGATGACTTTATCATCCTTCACAGCAACCACAGAAGGCTCGGAGAAAACAATTCCGCGGTCCTTGACATAAACGAGGCAGTTTGCGGTACCGAGATCAATCCCGATATCGCTGGAAAAAAGTCGAGCAAGACGTGAAAACATGTTCAGAATCTCCGTTAAAAAGTATTTGTCTGTTGATTTCTGCTTGTGTAAATGAGTCTTTCAAGCTCCGTTCAGAAGCACTTCACGAGCCTTGAACTTCGCTCCTCTCCCTCATTTTTTCAGGTAATCCGGCACGATTGTATGCGCAATCATGTCTTCAAAACGTTCCCGTTCACGAATCAGAATCGCTTCCGATCCGTTCACAAGGACTTCTGCCGCGCGGAGTCGCCCGTTGTACTGGTAGCTCATCCCGAATCCGTATGCACCCGCATTTTCCACAACCACCAAATCCCCCTCGGCCATATCTGCCGGAAGAAGACGGTCTTTCACCCAGTAGTCCGTATTTTCGCAGAGCTGACCGCACATCCCCAGCAGAACGCGGTCATGATTCTCTTTCCCGTCCACGAAAATATGATGATACGAACCATAAAACGCCGGACGCACCAGCACATTCATCCCGATATCAGTCCCGACGATTGTCTTGTAGGAATGCTTGATTGAATGCACGCGTCCCAGAACATACCCTGCATTTCCCACGAAATATCGTGCAGGCTCCATTTCCAAACGCGGCTGCTTCATGCCGTATTCTGCACATTTTGACGCAAACATTGCCGCTGTCTTCGCCGCCGCCGCTTCCAAATCCAGTCCCGGTTCGCCCGGCTCGTATGGAATCCCAAGACCTCCCCCCAAATCGACGAATTCAAAATCAATCCCCAACTCTTTGGAAACCTTTCCGATAATATCCATCAGCAACCCTGTTACAAACGGGAAATAATCTGCATCCGTAATGCAAGACCCCGTCATCATGTGCGCCCCGAATCGCTTGATTCCGGCCGCTTGTGCCTGACGGTACGCCTCAAGCACATGGTCAGGATGAATCCCGAATTTCGCATTCGGTCCCGCATTGGTCACGAAGTCCCCCACATTGCTGCGTCCGTATCCCGGATTAATGCGGAATGACAACACTTCCGGCGTTCCGAACTTCAGCAGTCGCGGCAGAATGCTTTCATCGTCAAGATTGAAGACGACACCCGACTCCAGCCCCTGACGAATATCTTCATCGGACAGGAAATTGCCGCTGAACATCACATTTTCGCCGTCCAGTCCCACCGATTTCGCCAGCAGAATTTCGTTCACGCTGGCGCAGTCCGCTCCCGCTCCCTCCTGACGGAGAATATTCACGATTGCAGGATTATTGCTGCATTTCACGGCATAAAACATGCGGAAATCAGGACAATGCTTCTTGAATGCACCGACTGCACGCCGGTAATTTTCACGGATTTTCTGTTCATCGTATACGTACAGCGGTGTCCCGAAGCGCGAAGCAAGCTCCGCCGCCGGAATATCACCGATCATGATTTGCGAACCGTTCATTTTCATTTGTTTATATAACCTTTTGTTTGGGAAATGTCTGTTTCGTCAGTTGCTGAAATGCGGACCGTAGGAAATCGCCGGCATTGCGGTAAGTCCCAGCGTAATCCCCAGATAATGCTTCAGATGCTTGTTGTATCCGCCGCTCTGCTTCCTGTGCCAGGACTGCGAGAATCCGAAATCAGCCGCCGCATACCAGCAGTGGAATTTCTTCATCAGGCGGAAATTCGCCGTACTGAACAGATTGGATTCAATATCGTAAGACACACTGACGCTTCCGGTGAAATCTTTGTCGAAAAACATCGGGAATTCGAGACCGCCGCCCACTGTCTGTGTACGCGATCCGCCTCGCCAGACCATCGAAGACGCCACCGTTGAAACCGACAGGCTTGATCCCATCGAATACGGATTGCGCAGATAGTAGTCATCTGTGTATTTGTAGTTTGCATAAATTCTCCAGTCCGGCGCGAACTTATAGGATATTTCCGCATTCAGACGGTCGATAAACGACCCGTCGATACCCGGACGTCCCACATCTTTTCTTCCTCGTTTCGCCGTTGTATCATGCCCCGGATCATTGCCTATGTTCAACAGAATTTCCGCAGACAGAGTCAGCCCTTCAAACAGCTCTGACTTGAAAACTGTCCCGAATTGTCCGAACTGGCTTAAATCTGAATTGTTTGCAATATAGTATGTCCAGTAGTTTTCCATGGACATCCATTCATGAATCGCATTGCCGCGCCGTGTCTGCAAACGGTTCGTCATACCGATGCGGACAAAGTGCTGTTCCGAAATCCGGTCGATTTCATCGAAATAGTACAGATTGTCGGCATTGACCGTAGGTCTCGGCAGGAAGTTGTAATTCACGTATGGAATCATGATATGGCGCAACCCGTCCAGATTCAGCAGCCCGCTCTTCACGTTGTTCCACGCCCGGTAGAAACGCGTGTTCACTTCCACGCCGAATTCTCCCGCCACACGGAACTTCGCACCGCCTTTTGAATCATAGTTTTTGACCTTGATTCCGCTTGGAATCCCGTCAACCCGGTCTGCGGTTGCCATGGTCGCCAAATCGTCCAGCGTGATTTCCTCTTCTGAAGATTTTGAGTATGCAGTCAGGCGAATCCCCGCTCGCGGAATGATATTGATATTCCATAGCTGGATGGGGTAGTAGAACATGTGCAGTGTGTCGAATCGAAGTGCGCTGTAATTCTTCAGCTGCCAGTTTTCATCGCCCGGTATATCACGCTGGAAACGCCGCCACCGCATAAAGGCCGGTGTCAGAGAGGTTTCCCCCTGATAGTAGACATTCGCGAAAAGTTCCTGTCTGTGGAAGCTCAAACGCAGTTCAGGCAGACGGTCCACCGTCGAATAGAAATCATTGATGCGCACCGTCAGATACGTGCTTGCAGTAAACCGGTCGCCCTGATATTCCAGCGAGGCATACGTCGGCGGCTGATATTCAGACCCGAATCTTGCGCGGTCAAAATCACGTAAGTAGTTGTAATCACTGATCAAATCAATCTGCATACGAAAATCCAAACGCCGCGTGATGTGCGTCAGGTTGTTCGTCCTGATTTCAAAACGGTAATGCGGCACTTCCAGACGCGAGTTGTTAATCATGTATTCCGGGTCAGTTTCTTTCACATCGCGGTCCCAGTACATGTACGGGTTGCGGTCGAAAACGTTATAGAATGAAAATTCCGTGGATGAATCCGGCAGAAGCAGGTCTGTGCTGAACCCGAATGCAGGTCCTCGCATATTGTAGTAGTCCACCATCACGTTCGCGTTTAAGTACGGATCATCCAGCAGTTTGAAGTGTTTCGCAGAACGGATGTACCAGCCCCAGTCGGAGTTGCTGCCGAACTCGATTTTCCCGCCGAAACTGGAGATGTCCGACGGTTTATACACCGCCGGCAGCCAGAAAATCGGCAGTCCGTACACCTCGAACAGCGGATTCCACATCAGGATACTGTGGTCGCCCATCGCACCGGAATAATGGAAGGTGCTGCTTCCGGCTTCTCTGGGGCGGATGGTTGCTCTGTGGGTTGCCAGCGCATAGTGATCCTGATCTCCCGTCATGTATTCGCACGTGGAAAATCTCGCCTTGTACACATCCAGACGCCCGTCATAAGAACGCTCTGCGCGTTCGCCGACACAGTAGAATTTCCCGGACTTTGTTCCGAAATTGTAGAACTGCATGGCCCCCGTAATCATGCTTCCCGCCGCTCGTTCCGCACGGATAACAGAACCTTCTGTAACCGTTTCGACTTCAACACCCTGCGTTCCGAAAATATCAACCACATAGTGAATGACACGAAGCCGTTCATTCGGATTGCTCGAACGCATGAGATACTCGTCCAGAGGAATGGTGGCACGTGTCGCCTTCTGTGTGCTGAATGTAACATGCCCCACAGCTTCCAAATCGTAGGACTCTGAATCGAGGTTCACAATCACCTTGTCTGCACTGATGCGCTGTCCGGGTGCCGTAATTACCGCATTTCCGCGGGCGATGAAACAGTTTCCGACAACTTCATACGAATCCGCCGCCGCATCAAAACCTTCGGGCAGACGCGTCAAAGAGTTGAAATCGGAAAAATTAACGATATTTCCCGGCTTCAGACTTTCACCTGCCCTGCTCATTGCATCGATATACCCGCCCAGTTCCTGCGCAAAAAGATGCACCGGAATGCAGAATGATACCGCCAGCATGACCAGAATGGAAATTATATGAAAATAGGAGTTTTTTTTCATTTGATTGCACTGTTCCCCATGAACTTAATTGAAAGAGCCGCTCATTTCATTCGGAATGAATGGAGATGCCCTCATCGTCAGAAGCTGATTTTCAAAGTCATCGGCGGAAAGATTGGAACGGAATCTTCGCACATTTATCAGGAGTAGTCTGAGGCGACTGCTTGAAAAAGAACCGCCGGAAACACCCTCGTGGCAAATGCCGGAGAAAATTTCAAAGCCTCCGCAGCATTTCTGAAATCAACTTTAGTCATTGAAATATACAGCAACTTTGTCAAAAAACAAATATATTATAGAAAAAAACACAATTTTCCTTTTATTTTTCTTCTGTTCACTGATTTCCAAAGTCATTGGCAAAAAATTTGAATGGAATCTTCGTGCTGTTGTCAAGAGCAGGATGAAAAGTCTGCTTGAAAGATAACAGCCGGAAATGCACCCTTGACAAATACAGAAAAGAATTTCAAAGCTCCCGGCAGGATGTTTGCCCAGCGTCTTTTTGAGAATAGCACACATCTGCCAAACACGAAAATGAAGACTTTTTTCAGCTCTGTAAAAAAATCGAAAACGGCTTTTGTGAAACCGTCCGTCTTTGCCGAAACTGTTCCGGAAATCAATTTTCCGGCTTGAATAATGCGTCCATGGGCATTCTTTTACGGCAGTTCCGCATTTTTTTTGACTGGAATACTTGTATTTTCATTTTGAACATGTATCTTATAATAGTCTGTTGCATATTTGCACAGTTCATTTTCACGGAGAGATGGTCGAGCGGTTTAAGGCATCGGTCTTGAAAACCGACGAGGGGCAACCCTCCGCGGGTCCGAATCCCGCTCTCTCCGCCATTTTTTACCTCATTTTTACGTATTCTCCCCCATTTTTCCCCGTTTAGATTGCAAAAAGCTTTTTCCTGTGCTATATTGTGCCATAATCTGCCAAAACAGGTTTGACAAATGTTTAAAGAGGACGTTTCTCCCGAATAAATGATTTGCGCAGCAATTTGATGTAATGCACCCCTTTTTTCAAGGGCGGCATTACAGACGTGATTCCCCCTTTCATCACATCAAAGCTGTAAACAGCCTGATACTCTTCTTCTCAGCTACAGTTCTTGTACGACAATGCCTGTCCGATTTTCGAGCAATGATGCAGAATATCCGTAAAAAAAGTACCTCTTCCCATCACTGAAAATGGAATTGAGGTACTTTTATTATGTTGTTTCCAGTTTCGCGGTACACTGCACATTCAGGCAGTCATCCGCGAAACAGACAATCACATGAGGAATTATTTATATTCCATCATGGAAAGACCGCGGCGGCTCTGGACGGATTTGCCGCCATCTGTGCCAACCACGTGAACACGCGGGGTACCGGTTCCGGCGAGCATACCGTTCGTGGCGATTGCCTTCTGCGGCGCAGTTACAACGAAATCACCGGCTTTGGCCTTGGTGATGTCGGCAACCGGCTTCTTGGAAATGCGGACTTCGGAAGCACCGTTTGCGGCCTTGCAGGAAACAGCGATGCGACCGTCGATGAGTTCAACGAAGTTCAGATTCTTGTCTTTCAGACCAATCTTAGCCGCAAAGGAATTGCATTCGATCTGCTGACCGTTCTTCAGGTTCAGGTAGCCGTAGCAGGAGTTCGGATAAGGAAGGAGACGCTTGTTCGGGTCATCTTCGGTCCAAGTCGCGCCCTGATCTGCGCTGACGAAAATACGGTCAATGCCTGCGCCGTTGGTGGTCAGGACGACTTTGCCGTCTTCGTTTTCGCCGAGACGCGGCATGGTGCAGTCAACGCCGTTAATCTTCACTGCAGTAACAGCTTCCTTGCTCCAGGTTTCGCCGTCGTCATTGCTGTACACAAACTTGATGACACGGTTTCCGCCGTCTTCATTCGTGGAGAATGCACAGATGAGTGCCTTGGTGGAATAACGGAAAATGAACGGATCGGAAACGGTTCCGGCTTTCGGAGTGTAGACGGTGCGCAGTTCTTTTTCCCATGCAACGCCGTTGTTGTAGATGAAACGGTCGCCCAAATCGCGTCCGTACATGGCGGCGGCGTCAATCACGCCCCAGAAGGCCTGTTTCGGCTTGCTCTGACGGTCGAACAGCAGCGGAGCGTTGCGGCGGCCGTAGAACGGATAGCCGTCCAGCCAGGTGCCTGCATCGGTCAGACCCCACAGCGTAACAGCTTCGATGCCATCGCGGTATTTCAGGAAGAGAGCGTATGCGTCGCGGTAGCGTTCACGCAGGTCGATGTGCAGCAGCGGAGGCAGTTCGCCGCCGTAGGGATTCGGATTCGCGCGATCGCGCGGGAGCATATCGATGTCAAGCTCGGAAATGACGACTTTGCAGCCGGTTCCGAGGAACGCCTTGATGGTGTCTTCCACCTGTCTCATGGTCGGGTCGGTATAACGCCAGTGGCACTGCATACCGATCACGTCAACGCGCTTCTTGTCCTTGTTCAGTTCATTGACCAGACGAACAATACCATCGCGCTTTGCAGGCAGGTCGGTATCGAAATCATTGTAAACCAGCGTTGCGGTCGGGTCGGCTGCGCGGGCATAATCAAATGCGTACTTCAGATAGTCCTCGCCGCCGATGTTATACCAGAAAGACTTGCGCATGGAGCCGTCTTCCATGACGGATTCATTGGCGACGTCCCACCAGTGGAAATTGTTCTTGCAGTGCCCCACAAACGCGTCAATGTGGTTTTTCATGCGCTTCAGGATAGTGGCGCGGTCGGCTTCAGACCCGGCCTTCAGTCCGTTGTGAACCCAGTTCGGGGTCTGGGAATACCAAACCAGCACGTGTCCGTGCAACTGCATTCCGTATGCGTCTTTGAACTTGGCGAGATTGTCGCTGCCGGAAAAATTGAACTGACCTTCCGCGCGTTCCACACTCTCCCACTTCATTTCGTTGCCGGCGACGATGCGGTCAAAGTGTTTTCCCGCAAGTTTGCCGTCATTGCTGTTCGGATTCATGAAACCGGAGACAGCTACGCCCATGCGGAAGTCGTTTTTGTAAATTTCACGGAGTGCCGGCTCATCGCCTGCCAATGCGGAAGTCGCGGCAGATGCCAGAAGCACGGGTGCGAACAGGAACATTTTTTTGAGATTCATTGTTGAATTGTCTGTGGGTAAAGTGGGTTGATTGAAGATGGTGCCGGAGACCGGTGCCGATTGATTTGTGAGTTCACAGGATAGGCTGTTCCCCTCATTCCGCCCTTTGAAAAATGAAGACAACACCTACAGCAATATAACGTTCAAGACAACCATTTTCAATATTTAAAAAACGTTTATGAACGAAAAGTCCATCAAAATGACTTATTTTTACATGAATAAAGAGCTGACAACAAACGTCCGCCGGGACTTTTAAAATCAGCTCTGAAGCTCAGTATTCTCCTCAAATCAGAACTTTTCCAGCTTCCAGTGTGCCGCAATCTTCGCCGCCTCGTCCTTGGTCAGCCAAATGACCGCACCGTGCTTGGCACCATCAAAATTGGTGGTTTTCATAATACCCTGATTGAATCGCCCCAAATCCTTAAACTCTCTGAAATCAGTAGTTTCCGCGAAAGCCATTTCGTTTGGCTGCGAGTAGTTGTCATACATCAGCACATAGGTATCTGTGCCGAAACGACGCCATACGGTCGGGGCTTCAACACCGCCTTTTGCTTTTGCAACATTCTCATTTGTAACATACTTATAACCATCCAGCATCTGCTTTGATTCAGCGTGTTTGATACCGTTGTCTGAGGTAAAAAGATGGTATGTATCCCCCACCTTGCAAATATCTCCGTCAATGTACGTTTGATTCATCGGCGGGTTGAATCCGATTTTCTGCGGCACAGTTGCAAACTTGGTGAAGTCCTTATCCATAAACGAATAATAGAGCTGGTTCTCGCCCCCGGCAACTCCCATCGTAAAGTACACAAAGAGCTGTTTCTTCTCCGGATCATATTGAGTTTGAGGTGCCCAGACACAGCGGATGTCGCCCAGCTGCGGGAATGCGTCAACCACATTGTAAATCGTTCTGTCCCAATTGATTAAATCCTTCGATTTCATCAGAATAATGCTTTTGTTGTTGCCCCATCCGTACTTGCCGCCATCGCGCTGCCACTCGGTATCGCGCAGACCTTCCTGCTTGGCGTAGATGTGCAAATCGGTCATTGTGAGGTAAAACAGTCCGTCGGGACCTCGGAAAACATGAGGATCGCGGATACCTTTCTGTTCCGCCATATCAATGCCTTTATATGCACATTTCCCGGCATTTACATCAGTAAATGTATATCCGTCACTGCTCAGCGCATAGTACAGGTCGTGGTTGTGCTCGCGGAAGTACACCAGCAGATAGCCGCCGAAGTTCTCCTGAGTAAACTCCACTGATTTTCCCTCATTTTCAGCAGTTTTTCCCTCATTTTCGTCCACGGATGCCGCAGTTTTAACCTTATTTTCCGAACCTGGCTGTCCCTGCTCACCACAGCTCGATGCAACCGAAGCGAAGAGAACAGCTGAGGTCAGAATCGGCAGAAATGAGTTCAGAATCGAAAAGAAATGATGTTTCATAATGATTTTCCAATGATGTTTAACGGGTTGATTTTGACATTGCTGCATAACTATTGTCCATAATATAAAGCTCCTTAGAGCAGATTGCAAGGCAAAATACCCATATAACACGAAAATAACGCATAAATCATCTTATCTACTTCAATTTGAATATGATGCGGTTACGATTGCATAATCGACTAAAATTAATACCTTATTCGTAACCTCGGACTGTATTTACACGGGGCAGGTACGCTGTAATGCCGCCCTTGACAAAATGGGTGCATTACACCCGCAATACTGTGCCTGACAAAAGGGAAGCATTACACATGGGATTTTACGTTCAAAAGGGAGGTGTGAGGTCGGAGGGGGCGAGGGTTTTGATGCGGTCACGGAGCTGGGCGGCGCGTTCAAATTCGAGATTCTGAGCGGCTTCCAGCATCTGCTGTTCGAGTTCCTGCACAAGCTCGTCCAAGCTGCCCGCGCCGGATGTTTCGACCAAAGAATTCACCTCATCCAAAGTGAGGGTGTCATTTTTGCCGCGCTTGCGTTTTTTCGCGCCCTGCCCGCCTTTGTACAGGTATGGAGAGCCGGGGTCGCTGAAGGAAGAACGAGCGGAATTTGCGGAAGAAGAATCAGATTTCTGAATGCCGCCGATGATTTCGGCAATGGTCTCGCGTGGCGGTTTGATGATGGTATGGGGGACGAGGTTGTGTTCCGCATTGTACGCCATCTGTTTGGCGCGGCGGGACTGCGTAATGTCCAGCAGGACTTTCATGCTGTCGGTAACGACATCGGCGTACAGGATGACGCGCCCCTCGGCATTGCGGGCGGCACGACCTGCGATCTGAATCAGTGCACGGGCAGAACGAAGGAAGCCCTCTTTGTCCGCATCGAGGATAGCGACGAGCCGAAGTTCGGGCAAGTCGATGCCTTCGCGGAGGAGATTGATACCGACAATGCAGTCAAATTCGCCGGTGCGCAGTTCATTCAGGATGCGGACACGTTCAATGGCATCAATGGAGGAATGGAGATATTTGACCTTGATTCCGATGTCGGCGAGGTAGTCGGCAAGACGTTCCGCGCTCTTCTTCGTGAGCGTGGCAATCATGGAACGAGCCCCGACAGCGGTATTGGCCCGGATTTCCGCAATGACATCATCAATTTGCGTGCCAAGCGGACGGACTTCCACAGGCGGGTCCAGAAGACCGGTCGGACGCACCACCAATTCCACAACATGATCCTGAGATTTGGAGAGTTCGTATTCGCCGGGCGTGGCGGAAACGAAAACGGTATCGCCCGTAAGACCGAGAAATTCATCGAAGGTGAGAGGGCGGTTGTCCAAAGCAGAGGGGAGACGGAATCCATAGTCCACAAGAGCCTGTTTGCGACTGCGGTCGGCTTTGTACATCGCCTGAAGCTGCGGGAGGGTTACATGGGATTCATCAATGAGGAGAAGATAATCCTTCGGGAAGAAGTCCACGAGGCAGAACGGACGCGAACCGGGGAGACGCCCCGAAAGATGCCGGGAATAGTTTTCGATGCCGGGACAGTAACCAATCTCTTTCATCATCTCCAAGTCATAGGTAACACGCTGATAGAGACGCTGCGCCTCAATCAGTTTGCCCTGCTCCTCAAACCGGCGGACGCAGAGCTTCATTTCCTCCATGATGCTGTGAGCGGAGGCTTCAATCTGTTCCTGAGGGAGCACAAAGTGGCGGGCAGGGAAAATCAAAGCATGAGACGGAGCAGATTTGACGGCCCCCGTAATCAAATCGCGTTTAGTAAGGGAGTCAATCTCATCGCCCCAAAATTCGATGCGGAGAAATTCTTCTTTCTGTGCGAGATAGACGTCCACACAGTCGCCGCGCACCCGGAACTGACCACGCTCCGGCGCAAGGTCGTTGCGTTCGTACTGAATCGCAATCAGGGAATGAAGGAAGAGATTGCGGTCAAGCGACATGCCTGTTTTCAGGTTGATGCTCATATTGTAGTAGTCATCCGGGGAAGTCAAGCCGTAAATACAGGAAACACTGGCAACGACCAGCGTGTCGCGGCGTTCAATCAGAGAGGCAGTGGCACCGAGGCGAAGACGCTCGATGTTGTCATTGATGGAGCAGTCCTTCGCGATATAGGTATCGGTCTGGGGGATGTAGGATTCGGGCAGATAATAATCGTAGTAGCTGATGAAATATTCGACGGCATTTTTCGGGAAGAAAGCCTTAAATTCGCTGTAGAGCTGAGCGGCGAGGGTTTTGTTGTGGGACAGAACCAGAGCAGGACGGTTCAGCTGGCTCTCCAGAAGTTTGGCAAGGACATAGGTTTTGCCGCTTCCCGTAACACCAAGCAGTGTCTGATAACGGACTCCGGCACGGAGATTGTCCGAAAGACGTTGAATCGCGTCCGGCTGATCGCCGGAAGGAGCGTAGGGCGAAACGACCTGAAATCTGTCTTCCTCAAAGCTCATAAGCCGTATTTCCCGCCTCAAAGATGTTCGGAAGCATCCATCATCCTGCAAGCCGAAGCGTAGCGGCAGATTTTGCAGGTATCAGGATTGCCGCATTTGGGGAAATCCTCTTCAAAGACAAGTTCACCGGGTCTCACGAGGGCGCGCATCTCATCACAGCTGGCAGAGATAATGGACTCCATATTTTCTTCCAGCTGATTGCAGACGATGCCGTTCAAATCAGGAGAAAATGTAAATGTGGTGCATGTAACAGGATAGGACGGATAATGCTGTTTGCCGTACATCGTAAAAATCGAATTGGTCCAGCTGATTCTGCGGTTGAAATCATCCATGGAAATGCGGTCGGTGAAACGGGCTTCGCAATTGATGGCGCAGAGGCATCCTTCCTTGAAAAAGACAAGTCCGGGAACAATCCATACGGGGATGCCATTGAGGACGGCTTTGCAGAATTTTTCATCGGTACGCAAATCCACGAAATTGAGAGCGGAAACATCCTGCATCAAGGGGGATTTGCTTAAAACAGAATAGGCATTCGTGAAAAAATCGACAACCCGCTGAATGAGCGTATCAATGCAGGAAAAGCCCTCATAGCCGTGCAAATGCTCGAAAAAGACAGGGCGGTTCGCATCGAAACGATATTCGCGGTTGGTCAAACTCTGCTGCAAGTCAAACGTGGCATGGCTGAACTGACGAAGCAGATAAAACCCGAAATCGCGGCGTTTTCTGCGGGGATCACCCGCCGCCATGCGGGCAAGCGCCTGACGAATGGAATCACGGAGCGTCTGGGAAAGCCAGGCATCATAGGTCAGGACATATTTGCAGAAATAGGCCTCGCGGGCAATGGTGGGAGTGTAGACATCCCAACCGCCCTGCGCCATGTAATATCGAATAAAATAAGCACGTTTGCAGGCATTGAAGACATAATGACGCAGTGGGGACCAAGAGAAATCGTCCGCCTGAATCGGTTTGGTGTGTGCCGCTTTCAGGACCTCACGCTGAAAATCACGCATTTTTGAAAGACCGTCCTCTCTGTTCATCAATCAAATCGCCGGCAGGAAATAAAGGCGGCCCGGTTTCAGAGCTGAAGACGACTGCATGGAATTGAGATTGAGCTGCGCACCGCGATCCGGGAGAGAGGATTTCACAAGGAAAGACGACAGCAGGACAGACAAATTCACACGGGGAGACAGGCGCATGACACAGCATTCATCCTTTTTGAGTTTCGCAAGCTCCAGCGTCTGGTCAACGGCATCCGAGAAATATCCAAGGCGGTCAACAAGGCCGAGTTCCAAAGCCTGTGCGCCGTCCAGGATACGCCCGTCGCCAATCGGACCGGAAAGGATGGTATCAACAGGGATATGACGGGAATCAGAAACAATCTGTACAAAAATCCTGTAGGAATTCATGACCAGCTGCTTCACAAGCGTTTTTTCTTCGTTAGAAGTATCCGACATCGGATCAAGCATGTTTTTCATTTTGCCGGAAGCAAACACTTCGCGTTCAATATCAAAGAAGTCAAGCAAGCCTGAGAAATTATAGCCGCGCATAATCACGCCAATGCTGCCGGTCATGGTCAAACGGTTCGCGACAATGCGCTGTGCAGCGGCCGCCACATAATAACCGCCGCTGGCCGCCATGGAATTCATCATCGCCACAACCGGCTTTTTGACAAGAGTCAATTCGTGGTAAATTTCATCTGCGGCAGTAACTTCACCGCCGGGAGTATCCAGATTGAGGAGAATCGCGACAACATTTTCATCCTCATTGGCGGCACGAATCAATTTCACAATATCTTTCGAGCATGTATCATCGAACCCCATGCGGTCTGAAACAATCGTGCCTTTGATGTCAATCACGGCAATCATTTTCTCCGCTTCTTCGTTTCCTTCGATAAACTCCGCCACACAATCACCGTCCTGCACGGACAGGTTTTTCAGCAGAGATTTCGAGGAAGATGTGCCGGATGATTTTCCCATGGCGAAAATCGCGAGGAAAATCACGGCAAAAAAGATCAGGGTAACAATGCCAAGAGTGCTTAAGCAGTTATGGAAGAAACCATTTCTGACGGTAACCGTAATATTTTCATGATTGGGGCAGGAAGACATAGGTAAATCCTTTTATGATAGAAAGTTAAAAGACATATTGCTATGGGTGGGCGGTTGAGGGAGAGGAAGAAAGCGGAATGGTGCGGACGGTCTCGCGGAAGACTTTTTCACGGGCCTCCTCAAATTCCTGAATTTTCTTTTCACGGGCTTGCCTGGATTCGTCTTTCAATGGACCGTTATAATCCTGAAAGACTTTGATTGCCTCACTCCATTTCCCCTCTTTGAGAGCAGGAGAAACACTTTCAGTGAGTTTGGAAATCAAATTATCAATCCATTTATCGCGGGCATGTTCGAGCTGAATAATCCATTTTGCGGCCTCTATTTCAAAATCGGGGGAAGACTTGGCAAAACCTTTCAATTCATCAATCAGCAAATCAAAGCCGTTTCCGGAGGCAATTGCATTCCGAGCTTTCTCCACACATTCGTTGAAAAGGAGGCGGGACTTGCTGTTTGCCGAATGGACCTCTGCACTGGTAATCGTAATATTCGCTTCCGCCGCAAAATCCACAGCAGGAAGGGAGGCTTTCTCCATGGGGGACGATTCATTGTCATTGAAGATTCCGGAAGCAGGCAGGCTGTTCAATCCTTCGTTTTTCTGCGTCTGCTTCGCATTTTCCGCGGCAAGACGATTTCTCTTCAGCTTAATCTGGTGATTCAGGAGCAAAGCCGTACAGATGATACACCCGACAAGAGCAACGGCAGCCATGGCAAAAAGTTTTGTCCGGAAAACATTGTCGCGAATGCGTTCGGATGATGATTGCAAAACCGAACCGCTGATGTCCAGCCGTGCGGACGGAAGCGGCTGACCATTCAGGAACGCATCCAAATCGAGCAGGAGTTCCGCCGGAGAATCATAACGGGCATTGCGGTTTTTCTGAATGCAGGTCATGACGATATAATCGAAGTCAATGGAGAGTTCCGGGGCAAAATCACTGGGCACGACAGGTTCCTGCATCAGAAGCAAAGTGCGGAACATCTCTTTGTCCGCGGCTTCAATGGGAAGATGTCCAGTAACAAGCTGGTACATGGTTACACCGAGGGAATAAATATCAGCGCGACTGTCGCAGGAAGCGGCATTGAGGAGCTGTTCGGGCGGCATGAACTCCAATGTGCCAAGGGAATACATCTGCCCGGTCAAAGTCTGCACATCAGGCTGAAAAACTTTTCCGGAATTGTGGTTCGATTTGTTTTCGGCTTCCTGTTTTGCCAGTCCCAAGTCAGAAAGTTTGAACTGACCATCCGCAGAAATCATGATATTATCGGGTTTGATGTCGCGATGAACAATTCCGTGTTTATCGGCGGCAATCAACCCAAGGCAGACGGAACGAGCAATCTGAATGGTCTCCTCCGCAGAAAAAGTACCGTGGGCCTGCTGAAGATCAAAGAGTGTGCCGCCACTCAAAAACTCCATCACAAGATAAGGGACTTTCGTTCGGGGGTCTTTGCCGAACTCATACACTTTCACGATATTCGGATGATTCATATCCGCGCAGATACAGGCGGCTTTGGCGAAACGTCTGCAGAAATCCCGGTCATCGGCGTACTCCGGCTTCGGGAGCTTGATGGCAACAGGGATATTCAATTCGGGATGAATGCCCTCATATACCAGGCACATGCCCCCGCTTCCGACATAGCGTTTCACGGGATAGCGTCCGATTTGTGCAGGAGGCGGCTCATCGGGGAATGAATAATCCTGCAAAACAGAATCATCATCCAGCGTAAACCCGGCACCGCAGATACACTCCGCCCTGCGTCCACGCTCCACATGGACAATGTCGCTTATTTTTCCGCATTTCGGGCACTGTATTTTCATGATAAAAACCTGTCAGACACAAGATATTTTCAACGAGATTACTTCGCGGCGGCAAGCATTCTGTCAATCATGGAGGTAACATTGCCGGCGGCATCGGGAACAGCCATTTTTCCCGCATTCAAACCGGCGCGGCGGAATTTTTCGGGCTCATTCAGGAAATCGCGAATTATGGAACGGAACATTTCCGGCGAGCAGTCTTTATTCGCAACGACACGAGCGGCACCCAGTTTTTCCAAAAGTGCAGCATTGTCATCCTGATGAAGTTCTGCTGCATAGGGATACGGAACCAAAACGGCATAACGCCGGAACAGAGCGAGTTCGGAAACCGTACTGCCGCCGGAACGGCACACGACCAAATCAGCGGCAGTATACAGGAGCTGCATTTTATCCGAAGATTCCAACGCAAGGGCATTGATGCCAAGCGTGCGGTATTTTTCGCGAATGGCCTCAAATTTTCCGGGACCGGAAAGATGAATAACCTGAATTTTTTTCGCCGCAGGACAATCGTCAACGGGGATTGAAAAATTTTCATTGATTGCGGCGGCCCCCTGAGAACCGCCGAACACAAGAACCGTAGGAGCTTCCGGCGAGAACGAAACACCAAAGGAAGAGTTAATCCGGGCAATGGCTTCCGCTTTGTCCGCCGGGACATCGTGAAGGAGATTACTGCGAAGAGGCAACCCCGTTACTTCCCATGGACAATGAAGTTTATCGGCATTCACGGCAGGGAACGAAAGTGCCATTCCAGCGGCGGCGCGGCTGAATATGCGATTGGATTTGCCGATGCGGGCATTGCCATCGTGCAGAAAGAGAGGGATTTTCGCCAAAAACGCGGCGGCAGCGGCAGGACCAGACGCAAAAGACCCCATGGAAATCACAGCATCCGGCTTAAAGGTACGATAAAACGCGAGGCACTGAAAAATTCCGCGAAGCTGTTTCACCATAAAACGAGCCAAAGATACGGGCGATTTGCCGACGGGCGCACAATCCGCAAACTGAACGGCGATTCCGCGTTCTGCGGCTTTTTCAGCCTGTGCCGCGACATGTCTGCCGCCAAGAATCAGGCGAACTTCGCCGCCATGCTCCTGAAAGGAAACAGCAATGCTGAGACCGGGATTAAAATGACCGCCTGTACCGCCGCAGCTGACGGCAAGGCGTTTCAGGTTATGGAAAGAATGTTCACTCATATTTCAGCAACTTTCTTTTCTCCGGAACGAAACGATGAGAAAAAGCAGATAATACGATTTTTCGCCCAGCAGAGCAGAGAATCCGCATAATTCGGATAGACAGAATCAATGCCAATGCTGACGACACAGGAAATCGCGACCATGCAGGTAATCAGATTACTGCCGCCATAACTGATCATCGGAGCAGACATGCCCTTGGTGGGCAATGCCGCGCAAATCACACCGATATTAATCATGGCCTGAATCGCAATAAACGTCATCATCCCGAATGCGATTAATTTGTTCTGCCGGTGAGGGGCTTTTGCGGCAATCGCAAGCCCAAGCAAAACCAGAAGCAAATACGCAAGAATGGTCAGGATGAGAAATACGAAACCAAGTTCCTCCCCGACGACAGCCAGAATAAAGTCGGTATGCGCTTCGGGAAGATATTTCAGCTTCAGACGGCTTTCACCGAACCCCAGCCCAAGCCATTCGCCCGACCCCAAAGCCAGAAGAGACTGAAACAGCTGATACCCGGCGCCATCACTGACCGCTTCCGGGTTGAGGAATGAAGTCAAACGCTTGGCGCGCATGGCATCGAATTTCAGGAAATACCACAATGCCGCAGGCGGCAGAAGCAAGACGACAGGCAGGAGGTAACGAAGACGCATTCCGGCAACAAAGAGCATGGAAAGGAACAACAAACCAAGCAGAACCGAAGTACCCAGGTCTTTTCCCAGGAAGACAAGTCCAATGACAGGCAAGACCCAAATGGAAATGGGGACAAGGACCTTTTTGAACGGTTCCGTTTCCAGAGCATGAGTACGCGAAGAAAGGAATTTCGCCATAAAAAGAGTAATCGCGACTTTGCAGAACTCGGACGGCTGAATGGAAACAGGCCCAAGAATAATCCAGCGATGAGCACCGTTGATTTCCTTTGAGAAACGCGCAATCACCAACAGGACAGCCAAAACAATCAGGAAAATCGGACTCCAGTCAGACAGACGCTTTGCACCAAGCACCAGAGTGGCGGCAGAAGCACAAAGGCCGAAGAACATCCAAACGAGCTGTTTCTTGAAGAAATCGTTGCCGGAGGTAACGTATGAAGTGGAATACAGCATCACCAATCCGAAAAAGAGGATTGCCGTGGCAATGATAATGAAAACCGCCAATGCAGGAATCACACTGTCGGTGTTATCCTGCGGCAGGTCATCCTGTTTTTTTTCAATGATAAGACGCTGTTTCATAATGATTCCCTCTGAAAATCAGCCGAGGAGCAGAACACTGCAAAGAAGCAATGCCAGTTCCAGCAGATAACCGTAAGCCTGATAGCCGGAACGATCCACCGGAATTGTCCTGCGCCCGGCATACGGGACAAAATACATGGCAGAAGCCCCCGCGATGAAAAACGCAGAGATGATGCCGGCAAGGTCGAGCCACAAGGCAAGCAAAATGCCAATCACAGCAGAAACAATCAGAGCGCGTTTGCGGGCATCCGGATGAGCCGGCAGCAAATCACGTCCCGAAGGAGTAACCGCGGCACCAAGTTGAATCCGCCCGAAGTATGCAGCAGTGAACAGAATCATGAACCAGTAATTGCCGGAACGCTGAATGAGCATCCCGATCAAGGCAAGTTTCAGGAAAAGCAAAAGCAGAGCGGCAACCGGAAATTCACGGTCGGCAACTTTGAACAAGCCTCCGGAAAGACGTGGAAATCTGCGAATGGCAAACGCACTCGCCGCATTCAGCCCATCACCTCGCGTAACGAATTCCGACAAGGCCGTAATCAAAACAGAAGCCAGCAGAATCCTCAGGAATGACGGATTCTGATGGAACGGGACAAGGAAAATGGCAATCAGAGAAAAAAGCAGGCCCATCACGAAACCGATGACGGGAAAATAGACGGGATACTGTTCGGGAACAGACTCATTATCCAAATGGACAAACGGAAGCGGATGCCCAGTGGCAATCTGCCATGAGGCGGCTGCTTCACGAAAAATGCAAGACAAATTCATTCTCCATACTCCTTGCGGCGGTCAGGCTGAAAATGTTCTTCGTAGGATTTCATCATAAGGTCGCGAACTTCCGCCGCAAGCTCCTTGCGATTGAGGTCGCGCGGCATCACCTGAGGCAGGATGTAAATATCACAAACTGTTTTGCTGTTTCCCAGAAACTCCCACAAATGAGGCATGAGTTCCGCATTGCCGACCCAGCAAGGGTGGATTTCGCCATCGGCAGGATGATACAGGGAAATCATGGGTTGAATGGGAATCTGTGTCCCGACAACCGTTTCAAAGGACGTGGTTTTGAAAGGGAGAAGCCCGTTTCTGCCATCCGTGGTCGTACCTTCGGGATAGACAATCAACGGGATTTTATTGTTGAGGGTTTCGCGGAAAAGCTGCATGGCATTGGCAGAAGCCTGTTTGGATTTGCGGTCAATCCAAATGGGACGAATCAAATCGACATACCATCCAAGGACAGGCCAGTTTCGGATTTCGATTTTCGGAGTAAAACGGGCACCGAACACAGAGGCATGAACAAAGACGTCCGTGTAACTCTGGTGATTTGCCACAATCAAGCCGCCATTCCGCAGATACGGTTCGCGGTCGCCATGGACGTTGACTTTAATGCCCAGAATGTATGCGAGACCGCTTCCCCAAATCTGAGTTTGGCGGGTCATACGCAAAATGCAATGATTTTTTTCGTACAGATACCGGATCGGAATGCTCACAAGTCCATGAAAAACCGCCCAAAGCAAAACGGCAATACTTCGATACAGTCTGCGAAAACAACGAATCACCATAAATCATCTCCCCGCACAGGACGGCCATCAGGAAACATATGCTGCACGACACGTCCCGGCATATTGTAAACATCAAGAAGAACCAGTAAATCAGCGGTATCAAAATCACGGTCAAATGCAGGCTCGCCGATAATTTTGCAACCAAGATTCAAATAACCGCGCAAAAGCGAAGGAATTTCGTGCTTCATATCAGGATGGGAAGCACGATAGGCGGCGATACGGTCTTCCGCAGGACGCGGCATCGCAAATTCAGGAGTCGTCTTCATCAGGAAACGACTGGAAATGCACCCCATTTCCTTGAGGTAATCAAAGGATGCCCAAGCAGATTCAAACGTAGGAGCAAAAAAGGAAACACACCCCATGAGATAGCGGCTATCCGTGCGAAGCATCATCGCGGCAATGCCCTGCCACAGCAAGCTGAGAACAGCAGAATTGCGAAAGTCCATGGCAACACCGGTACGTCCGATTTCCATGAGACGCGGAAGAATCGAATCGGGAATGTTTTCAAACACATACTCATGAGAAGAATACATATCGGAGAACTGATTGCCCGGATGTCCGATAATGCGATAGGTGCCAATCACACGGCTGTTTTTTTCTTCCTGCACAATCAAATGCACGGATTTCTCATCGAATTCATCCACATCAATGGCTTCGGGGTCAGGAGCTTCGTGCTGTCCATGTTCGATATGGAAAACCTGATAACGCAATCTGAGAGCATCCCGGATTTCCTCTTCCGTGGAAGCGACGGAAATCCGATAGGGAGAGCGTTCAGCAATCAAGGGCGGAGTTGCGATTTTCTTGAAAAAGGCTGTGTTCAATTGGTGTTTCATGCCATGATTTCCTGAATGGATGTGTTCTTTTCCAAACAAAAAGTTTGAATCGTTATCTTGCTGCTGTCGGCAAAACCATTCATCAGAGCCGATTTCCAAAGAGACAGATTGCGAAAGAAAAAGTCTGAACGAATGAAGCGAATCGAATCAACCATTAATGTAACGCCCATAGGGACATTTTTCAAACGGAGAATGGTCTTTTTTATAATAAAAAGCGCGAGCGCGTCTTTTTCATACGGGAAAGACAACTTTATTTCACGGGATATTTTTCGGAAAGAGACAGCAATTCCTTTGAAATTCCGGTAATGCGAAGGACGGCGGCGTTCCGTTCTTCCTGAGGGACATCAGGATTTTTCGCCTTGTCAATGAGGCGAGCGCGTTCCTGCATAAGGTAATGATTCAATATGGAACGGAGACAGGAATTATAGCTGGAACGGCGGAAGTCATCCAAGGATGCAAGCCATGCTTCGTATTCGGGGGTATTTTCCTGCGGGGACGCGGGTTGACCATCTTGTCCGGCACAGCCCAGCGGCATCAAAGGAGCAGACAGGAGTTCCGCAAGTTCAGAGACATCTTCGCCAGTCTGATTGAGGCGGTTGAAAATGCCATCGCATTTGCCATCCCATTCGTCATTCATGGCGGTCTGAATCATGTATTCCACAGATTTCGCGACAGGAGAAGAACCAAGCGAACCGGGCGGCAAATCGCGGGAGGCGGCTTCGGCAAACTCCTTGCTGCAGCACACAAGCTGAAGCAAAACGGCAAGGGCTTTGTCCATGGATTTATCGGGCTTTTTGAGAGCGGGCCCCGGAGTCGCCTCCTGCCGGACGAGCTGCGCCTGAAAACGGTCGCCTCCCAATGACCGTCTTTGAACAACCGACCGGATGGAGTCGATGGAAACGGAGAGTTTATTCGCCAGCCAGTCGATATAAAAATCACGTGTAATCTCATTGTCGAGCTGAAGAATCCAGCGCACGACGTCATTTGCGGCGGCAGATTTGCCGGAGGGAACGGAGACATCGTATTTCTGCGAGGCACATGTGAGCGCGAACTCAAAGAAATCAACAGCCTCCGCGGCAGTCTTCTCCAAAGCCTCTGCGCCGAATTTCGCAAGCGTCTCGTCCGCATCTTTCGCCCCCTGATACAGGGCGACTTTCAGGTTGAAGCCCAAGGGAAGCAAAATTGCGGCATCTTTGAAAACGGCTTCATGTCCCGCAGAGTCATTGTCAAGCGCCAGAACGACATTCTGGGTGTGGCGTTTCAGAATCATCGCCTGCTCCGCCGTAAATGCAGTACCCTGCGGAGCGACCGCATGTGTCAGTCCGGCACGATGCCAGGCAATGGTGTCCAGCTGACCTTCGCACAAAATCACGGCATTCGCTTTCGGGATGGAAGTACGGGCGAAATTCAAAGCGTACAGGAGACGCCCTTTGCGGAAAATCGGAGATTCGGGGGAGTTGACGTATTTCCAGCCTTTCGGGTCTTTCTCAATGGAACGCGCACTGAATCCGACGATACGCCCCTGTTCATTCCAAATGGGGAAGACCAGGCGGTTGCGGAAGCGGTCATATATATGATTCGAGCCGTCCTCCTTGCTGGAAACAATGCCGGAAGTACGCAGTTCATCATCAATGAAGCCGTTTTTATGAGCAAACTGAATCGCACTGTCCCAGGCATCAGGAGCGGCGCCAATCATAAAGCGGGCGGCAATATCATCCGGCAAGCCGCGGGTCTTGAAATATGCGGCAACTGGAGAATCAGGATGTTCCAGCAGATTCCGGCGGTAAAATTCGGCAATTTTTTCGTGAAGAGTACAGAGGCGTTCTCTGGAACCGTAAATGACCTGTCCGGGGAAAGATTCATTTTTCTTTCCCGCAAACTGACCGGGGACAGGATCGGGAATGTAAACACCGAAACGTTTCGCCAGCAGCTCTGCGGCATCCGCGAAGCCGAGCTGCTCCATCTCCATGACAAAATTAAAAACGTTGCCGCCTTTTCCACAGCCGAAGCATTTGAAAATCTGACGCCCCGCATTTACGGTGAAAGACGGGGTTTTCTCATGGTGGAACGGACAACAGGCTTTCCACGTCATGCCCATTTTTTTCAGAGTCGGGACATAAGACTGCACGACTTCAACAATATCGGCACGCAGTCGGATTTGCTCCAGGACATCTTCAGGAATCAGCGGCATAGGAAAGCCCGGCTTTCAATCAAAGCCCGCGAATCATATCCAGACGGGTTGCCACGGCAAGGCATTCCGCCTCCAATGCGACCTGATTGGAAGCAAGGCGGAGGAAATTGCTGTAATAAGTACGAGCCGCAGCCATATCCCCAAGCTGGTAATCGTTGATGATCGCCATATTGAGGTAGAGCAGAGGATTTGCACTGTCCAGCGTAATCGCCTGCTGCATGAGGGCAAGGGATTTGCGGGCTTTGCCCTGCATGACCAAAAGGACAGCCATTTCATTGTAAAGGACAGAATTTTTTGAGAACTGGGGGAGAGATACGAGCTTGGAATAAGCATCGAGAGCATCCCCGATATTCTGGCGGGATTTTGCACGGGCAAGGAGAACAAGAGTATTCGCATCATCGGGGCGAAGTTCGGAGGCAATCGTCAAAGGACGAATGGCATATTCATACTTGTTTTGTTTGCAGTACATGCGGCCGAGGGTGTAATTTGCAAGGAAGCTGTCAGGGAACGCCTCCGCCGCAGTAATCGCCCGCGTCAGAGCTTCGTCCTCCTGATTATTCTGTTCCATCGCCAAAATGAGCTGAATCTCGGATGCCGCATGTCCGGGAGCCTTGTCGACAGAACGTTTTGCATATTTCAGAGCATCCGCCCATTCTGCACGTTCCGCACTGGCAATGGATTTCGACAGGTATTCATCCGCACTCGGCGCAGGACCGCAGGACACGGCACCTGCGGCAATACATGCAGCCGCACAAAGTGAATAAAAGAATGTTTTCATCATGAAATGACTCCGAAAATGCCTGAAAAAATACGAAAGACACCTCTGCACATCCATGGACAGAATCCAAAAAAGCTGTCAGGAAAAGATACGGGGGAAAGAGGTGTTCTGAGGTTCAATCAAAGGGAACGAAACGGATAGAAAAACTCCATGTTCCTTTCGAGAAAACACCGTATTAAATATAATACGGTTTTTTGTTTTTTCCAGTCTGATTCTTGATGAAACACAAGAAAAAACAGAAAACTTTTCAACCGTTTTCCGCAATCAGAGTTTCCGAAAAAAAGAAACGGGCAGCACGCTCCAGTACCGCCCGTGAAAAACATGTGATATGTCAGGAAAACAACAAATCAGGGAAATTATGCAGGAACTTCTGCGGGACGTTTGTGATCCTGCTTTTTGTCAAGATAACGGCGAAGCTGTGTGGCCGCCTTCAGAATCACATCGTCAACCGCTTTGAGAGGGTTGTCATACGCTGCACTGTCAGCGGAAACGGGACGTTCCTTGACCGCGACATCAATATGCGCAGAAATCAGGTTGCGTTGAAGATCGAGTACAATATTCACGCTGGAAATCTTCAGTCGAAACTCTTTGAACGCATTTTCTGCCGCTTCAGCTGCATACTGACGTACTTCGTTGTCGAGTTCGAAATGACGGACGCTTACAGTAATGTCCATAAGTAACCTCCTACGTTCATTATTTGAGGCGGATTATCCGCGAATCGGAAATCCGCGTTTTCTCAGTCATTACCAGCAAAATACACTTTCAAAACGAGTTTGTCAAGCGGGGGAAGTGAAAAAAGTC
>DCIG01000014.1:0-1482 GCA_002315855.1 Lentisphaeria bacterium UBA1732
TGTTATTTGCAGTGCCCTCTGAAATACGCGTTTCGCTATCTTGAACAGGCTCCCGTTGAGAGGACGGGGGTCTGTTTCCCTTTCGGGCGTGCGTTCCATGCAGTATTGACCGAACGTGCTCTCAAGGGACCGACATTCCAATTGGAGGATGCGAAGGAGGACTTTTCAGTCTACTTCAAAGGCGAAACCGAGGTCAGCGAAAACCTTGTATACAAGCCGGACGAAACCTACGATTCCTGCTTAAACAAAGGCTTTGAGATGCTGGCGGTTGCTTTTGACAACTTTCAGGATGACTATGCTGTCAAGTCTGTCGCCGAATCGTTTTCAGTAACTTTGCCGGGATTGGACAAGCCTCTGATCGGCGAATTTGACATGGTGGTCGCGGATGGCGGTGATGAAGCTATCGTGGACTGGAAAACTGCCTCAAGCAAGTGGCCCATGGGCAAGGCTGATCGGGAGTTGCAGGCTACAGCGTATTGTTACGCCTACAGGAAGCTGCATGAAGTCAATCCCATCTTCCGCTATGATGTATATACCAAGACGAAACAGCCCACCGTGAGCACTATCTATACGTGCCGATCGGATGATGCTCTTTCGCGCTTTGAACATCTTTGCCGTCAGGTGGAACGCTGCGTCAATGCAGGAGCATTCTACCCGAATGAAAATGTGATGACCTGCGGCGACTGCCCGTATAAAAACCGATGCAGGCAATGGAAAGGATAAGCAAATGGGCTATCGTTTGCACTATGCCTCGAAATACGAGGTCGAGTACGCCGGAGGGTATTTCAACTGGCACACAGACGAGGCGAACCAGTTTTTGGAAGAACTGGGCTTTTATGCCTTTGATGAATCACGCTCTGTGTTTGAAATTGCCAAGGAAGCCCTGAAAGCAAAGGTCGATGCTCTGCGAGCTGAATACATCAGGAAAGCAGACGAGGTACACCCTGTATTATCGTTCTGTACCTGCAAAGAAATCCTGACCACACTGGATGAAATCATAAACGGGACAGCCGGTGATATGGTTCATCTGGAATGGTTTTGAGAAAGGAGTCAAACAATGAGCTTAATGATGAGCGAAGGCAAGTTCGTCGGACGTGATGAAATCGCACGTGTACTGACACCTGAAGCAACAGAGAGCTGGCATCCTGTACCTCATGCCGAGGTCATTGATGCTGTAATCGCTGTCGTGAAAAAGCACAACTGGCAGATTCTCGATGAGCAGTATGGGCTTGCCCGCGATGGACAAAGAATGTTCGGCGTAATGCGAATCAATCGTACCTCGTCCCCTGAATGGTCCCGCTGTATCGGCATCAGGAACAGTCATGACCGCAGTATATCGGTGGGCTTGTCTGCCGGGATTTCGGTGATGTGCTGTTCCAATCTTGCCTTCGGTGGCACGATGGTTCTGAAACGTCGCCATACCTCCCGTATCGAACTTGACGATTTGGTCGTGCAGGCTGTGGATGAGCTGGAGATGGAGTT
>DCIG01000014.1:1548-16856 GCA_002315855.1 Lentisphaeria bacterium UBA1732
CAGTACCTGAAACCGGACGAGGCACGTATCGCTATTGTGCGGGCAGCCGAAATCGGAGCAGTCAACAGCTGTGATATTCTCCCGATCTTCAAGGAATTTCAGAAGCCGTGCCATGAAGAGTTTGCCGAGCCTACGAAGTGGTCTCTGCTGAACGCATTCACCGAGTACAGCAAGAAATACAGTCCAGGTCGTGCCGACGTCTGTTATCGTGGCTTGACACGTCTGTTTGGCTTGGACGGTAATCGCCCTGTACTTTGGAATCACTAATTTCCCATTAATCTAATCTTCAAGAAAGGATTTTTCCTATGAATACCATGATGCAAAAAGGATTTAACAATCTGCCTCAACAGCAGTATTACAATAACAATGAGGCCATGGGCACATTGGTCGGAGGTTTTGTTGCCGGTGTCTCCGTTACACTTGCTCTTGTCAGGCTCTTTACAAAATAAACCACCAGAAATCGTACTGCTGGATAGCTTCGGCTACCCAGTGGTATTTTTTTCAGAAAAAATATTTGCAATACTACAATTTAGTCGTATATTATTAAGTCAGGTTGTGTAAAAAAGCGTTAATCATGGTGATTTGCTTGCGATCTGATGGCTGATATACACTCGAAATGGCTTCCCCATTTCTTCCCCGTTTTTTCCCGCGAAGGAAGAAAATTCCCCATTTTTTCCCCATTTTTGCGATGTCGCATTATGCAGGGAAAAGTGCTATAGAGTGCTAAATTTGAACTGGGAATCAGGATTTACGTTACTTTTTGAGCTTAATTTGGCAAAAGTGTAATTTCACCTTCTCTCCGCCATTTTTAACCTCATTTTTACGTATTCTTCCCCATTTTCTTTGAAATAGTTTCTTCCTGATACGGTGAACTGTATTTTCCCGCTAATCACAATGAATCCTCTTTTTCTTTCCGAAAACATCCGAAAGTATCTGCGTCTGATGCTGTCCCTGTCCTGACGGCCCTTTTGTACAGCGAAAAACGTCTTCCCCCTGACCGGATTGCAGGAAAAATGCCGGGATTCAGGCTTGTACCTGAACTCCGGCATCCAGTTTTTTGCGTTATGTCCGCTTGAGTTTGCGTTCTCCGCGTCAGATGAACGTAAAATCATCGGAGAAGCCCACAATATCGAAAATTTCCTTTACGATGGGGCGTGCTCCTTTGATTGCCATTTTCTTGTCGGCGGAATTGATTTTCTGCTGAGTCGCCAGGAAAACACGCAGTCCCGCGGAGGAAATATAATCCACGTCGGTGAGGTCAATAATAAGTTCATTGACGTCATCCAGCACGATTGCTTCGCCGAATTTCGGGGCGGTGCCTGTATCGATGCGCCCGCTCACAATCAGTGTCAGTTTGCTGTCCTTGATTTGCTTTTTGATTTCCATAATTGGTAATCTCCGTTGTTGCATATTTGATTGAATGAAAAGAAACGTTTTGTCCTCATATCGATGCTTTCGCCGGAAAATGTTGTCCTTTTTTCCGGCGTCATCTTATGAGGTCGGGCTTACGAATCGAGCCCGAAAAGCCGTGCGAAGAATCCGGGCTTGCCGATGACCTCATTCCGGATCATTTCACCGGTGAATGCGGATTGATCGGTATGTTCCGAAAGCACCTTGCAAACCTTGATGAAGGTGTTCACAAAGGCCTCGATGGTCTTTTGTTCGTACAGGCTTGCGGCGTAGTGGATTGCCAGTTTCAGCCCGTCCTTTCCGTCAAGAATTTCCACATCCATCACGGACTGCGAGGCCGCATTGTTCTGCCGTAAATCGATTCGCTCGAATGATATGCCGCTTTGTCCCGCATCGTGAATGTCGCTCTGATACAGCACACCCGGCAAATCGTCTTCCACTACATTCCAGTCCTTGTACAGATACGGATAGCAGCAGTGTTCGATTGCCTTTGCAACCTGTTCTGTGGTTGTCGCATACATATCGCGGATGTCCTGTTTCAGGTCGAAACGGTACGCAATCGGGAGTGCGCGGAACAGCAGACCGCAGGTCGTCATTGCTTCCATGTCTTCGCGTCCGTTGAAGAACCACGAGAATTTCACATTCCGGGTGCTTTCGTGAAGAGCGAATGCAATGGCGTAAGCCGTGATGAAAAATTCGTTGCGCGAAATATTGAATTTCTTTTCCACGATTTTCAGCTCATCTGAGGTGATTCCCAGCGGGCAGCCCGCATTGGCGAGTTTGTTTTCGCGGCTTTCATGGTCGGTTTTCAGCTTGCACGCCCAGTCTTCGGTCCCGTTGTAGGTGTCTTCAAAATACTTCTTCGACTCCTGGAAGAACGGCGACATTTCGTTTTCCTCGCGCTTCTGAATCGTGAGGTAATAATAGTCCGGGTCGAGGTCGGCTCCCATGTACGCATTGATGATGTTGCTGACCAGCACCTTGAATGACGTTCCGTCGAAAATCGTATGGTGAATGTCGATGAAGAGATACTGCGCTTTTTCCGTAACGAACAGGCGGCAGCGGTACAGACGCGATCCGATAATGCGGTACGGTTTCACCAAATCGTCCTTGATTTGCTTCAAATCGAACTCGCTGATCGGTTCCGGCTTGATTTCAGGAATGATTTCAGGATGGTAGGACTGCACGATTTCTCCGTCATCGTTGAAGGAGAACATGGTGCCGAAAACGGCGTGGTGTCTCAGTACCTTGTTGATTGCTTTCGCAAGCAGTTCCGAATCAAACATGTTCTTGTCGATTTTGATCATGGCGAACAGATTGTACATGGTCGAAATCGGCGTATACAGCTGGTAGTCGATCATGAAGTTCTGTTCGGTCGTGATTTTGTGCGGAATCAGCTTCGCTTTTTCGTTCTTTTCCTCGTAGTTTTCCAAATCGTTGCGGGCGTGATTTTTCAGGTAGAGCTGTGCAATTTTTTCAGGGGTGCGTCCGCGGAAAATATCGGATGTGGCAAGCCCTTTCAGACCGCACGAAGAAACAACCTGCATGGACCCGAGAGAGTCGCCGCCCAGCTCATAGAAATCGTCCCGGATGCCGATGCGTTTCAGCTTCAGGGCAGCCGCCATGGCATTGCACAGAGCTTTTTCCGTATCGTTGGTGGGAGCGGCGTAGGCACTGACATAATCCGAAGTATCGGGTTTCGGCAGTGCCTTGCGGTCGAGTTTCCCGGTCGCTTTCAGCGGCGCTTTGTCGATTTTGATGAAATACTGCGGGAGCATGTAGTAGGGCAGACGCGAAGAAAGCGCCTCGCGTGTCTTCACCACATCCGGCTTCGGAATATCTGCGGTATAATAGGCCGCCAGAAATGCATGGTCGTCGTCTTCAAAACCGCGCACGGCGCACCAGTCAAGTCCCAGTACCTGCTTGACTGCGGCTTCCACTTCTGCCGGTTCCACACGGTTGCCGTTGATTTTCACCATATCGGTGTTGCGTCCCAGCAGCACGCAGTCTCCGTTCGGAAGTCTCTTCGCCAGGTCGCCGGTGTGGTAAATCCCGTTCACAAATGCGCGGGCCGTTTCTTCCGGCAGATTCATGTACCCGCGGACGAAGGGATTGTCCACGCACAGCTCCCCGATTTCTCCGTTCGGCACTTCATTTCCGTTTTCGTCAAGCACATAGAGTTTCTTGTCGAACTGCGGCTGACCGATCGGGCACGTATCATAGCTTTTATCGATTTTGAAGATTGCCACGGCAAATCCGCTTTCGCTCATGGCGTAGGTGTTGTACACATCCAGTTTGCCCGGAGAAACTCCGTTTGCAGGTTCAGATCCCACAATCAGGCGTTCGAGGAACGGCCCCGTCTTTGATCCCAGAGCACGAACGTAGGATGGCGTGAGGAACGTGATGGAAATACGGTTTTCCAGCATGAAAAATCCGAGTTTCAGCGGGTTTTTCACGGTCGCATAGGACATGATGTACAGTTTCGTGCATTCCAGATTGATTGCTTTCAGGAATACCATGATGGACGCCACGAAATTGAGCGGAGCCGCCAGTGCCACGCGGTCATTCGGTTTCGCCAGAGGTTTCCCCTGATAATTCAGGGAGTCCGAGGTCTCTTTCAGGTTGCCGTATTCATGCAGAACGCCTTTCGGGTTTCCGGTCGTCCCTGAGGTGTAAATGGCGTATGCGGCATCGTGGTCATCCACATCCTGATAACCGGATTTCGACTCGTTTTTCATCACATCATTCCACGTGTCTGCGTTCAGTTCCGCCTTGCAGCCGCAGTTTTCGCGGATGAACTTGATGCGTTCCGGTGCATAGGTGTCTTCCACCAGCGCAAAAGCCGCTCCGGCGCGCCAGATTCCCATGATGGCGACGATTGGCTGCACTCCGCGCGGCAGGTTGATCAGCACGAAATCTTCCTTGCCGATTCCGCGTTCGCTCAAGTATGCATAAACACGCCCCGAAAGTTCATAAAACTTTTCAAAGGTCAGTCCTTTCGGGGTCTGCTCATCATAAAGAAACGCATGATTCGGATTTTCTTTCAGATGACGTTCCAGTTCTTCAGCAATCCAGTTCATTTTTTATAACCTCCAAGGTCAGCATGGTTTTATCATCGGCTTGCGGTGCGCCTTCGATGAATTGTTCAAGATCGGTATTGACGGAGGAAATCAAATCCCCCTTAACTTTTTGCAGGATTGCCGTTAGGCGGTCATTCCCGTAGAGTTCGCCTGTTTTGTTCATTGCCTCGGTTACGCCGTCCGTATACAGGAACAGTGTATCTCCTGCATTCAGTTGAATGCTTTCCGTATGGTAAACCGATTTTTTCGAGGCGGCAAGCGGTTTCTGTCTGAATTGACTGTTCAGCCATTCCACGGACCCGTCGGCACGGTGAATCAGCGGGGGATTATGACCTGCTGATACATATTCCAAAATGCCGGTATCGGGAGAATAGATTCCAATCCAGGCCGTTACGAACATAAATGCGTCATTGCTCCGGTTCAGTGTCTGATTCACTTTTGTAACTGCTTCGTCCAGAGGAAGATTGGATTGGACAAATGTTTCCAGCGCATTCTTTGCTTTCATCATGAAAAATGCCGCAGGAACGCCTTTCCCCGATACGTCTGCAATCGTGATGACACGTTTCTTTCCGTCCGCGATTTTATAGTAGTCGTAGAAATCACCGCCCACCTCTTTCGCCGGTTCCATGGACGCTTCAATCTGATACAGTCCGTTCGTCGTCGGTTTGTCGGTGCGAAGTTCCGAACTTTGAATCGTGCTGGCAAGCATCATATCTGCGGCACGCATATCGTCGATCTTCTTCCTGACTTTCCTCAAATGGTACATGATGAGACGGAATGTGATGCAGAAAGAGAACAGGATGAATCCTGATACAATGATTGTTATGACCGCCGGTCCATAGTATTCCGCCATGGGAATTGCCGCGAAAAGTCCCCATTTCCCCACCGATTCATAGCGGACACAGCGGTGCCATTCCCCGAAAAGTTTCGCATCAAACAGTTTGTCGTATTTAATGTCATTCCAGGTCTCCGGCATCCCAATGGCGGTAATCAGTGCTCCTTGTCCTTCGGAATGCCTGAAAACAGGCAGCATGATTCGCCCTTTCTCGTCAACGACGATTACACAGCCGGTTTCGCCGATTTCTGAATTGCTGAATACCGGAAAGAAAAATGTCTTGAATTCTTTTTCCAGCCGTTCCCATGTATACCCCAGTTCGAGGAACGCGTCCCCGTCCGGCATGGGGACTCCGATGTATTTCACCAGATGACCGGGGTTCGAGCGATTTTCCCGGAACGGCTGTTTCACAAACTCCTGTTTTTTGCCGATCAGATTAAAAAACGGCTCCAGCGGACCTGCTGTCTGTATCGCCTGATTGTGTTCCTGAACCTCGCGGCGGTTTGTCGCAAGAAGCTGGCCTTCCCGTCCGAAAATATTGATTTCATCCACATCAAGCAGGTTTGCATACTCCTCCATTTCCTCTATGGTGTACTTCCTTGATGTCCCCAGATAATCGGCAAGCGACACCGCATTGCAGTGCAGCATGTAGCTGATTTGGTC
Source organism: Lentisphaeria bacterium UBA1732 (assembly GCA_002315855.1). Lineage (GTDB taxonomy): Bacteria > Verrucomicrobiota > Lentisphaeria > Victivallales > UBA1829 > UBA1732. The sequence continues at coordinate 7,537 of DCIG01000014.1, forward strand.
TTCCACTCGTTTTTCCAGCTCGCGCACCCCGATCTGGAGGTTGTTGTCCGTCTGGATTTTCGCATTGATGGAGGATACCGTGCAGATTACGCCGAATGCCAGCCCGAATGCGATAAACGACAGTGTGTTGACGGAAAGAAAATTCCTGCGCCACCCTTTCCACGAGTTGCAGGCGATGGCCGAAAGACCGATTGAGACTGCTATCCCGATGGAAGCCGGTCCCGCAGTTGAACTGTAGACTTCCACCATCAGCGGCAGATTGTTCATTCCGAGGAGGAAAATCAACGCCAGATGAAGGATTTCCCCGAATGTCCCCGCTATGAGTGCCGGGACGAGCGCAGGTCGTTCATCTTCAAAAATCCACTTTTTGAGGCCTGCGGCATAACATCCTGCCGCCAGTGTTCCCACCGCAGGTGAAATGATCAGAATGCTTTGCGGATCCCAAAGCGGCGAGAAAGCCCGTTCAAGCGCACCGATGGCACCGGCTATGATGCCGGCGAGCGGGCTGAAGAAGAATCCGGCGATGATCGGGGGGGCGTTTCTGAGGTCAGCGGCAATGCTGTTGCCGAATGCGGGCGTGGACAGAATTTCCGCCACGATGGACAGGATTCCGAACAGGATACCTTGCATGACCGGGCGGCTTTTGAGCCACGTGCTCCGGTTCGCCGCAAATGTAACGGCGGCTATGATGACCGCTGTAACAAGCAATAAAATCATGGGGTTATGCTCCCGTCTTCATGGAGCTTCTTTGTGATGGTGAGCACATTCCGTCCGCCTTTTCTCTGATATTCCACACGAGTCATAAGTTGTTTTACTACAAGGATTCCGAGACCTCCGATACGGCGTTTTTCCAGCGGGATGTTGAGCTCAGGATCATCCTTTTTCAGGGGGTCAAACGGTGTTCCGCTGTCAAGAAACGATAATACAGCTGTATCTTCTTCCGTATCAAGTGAAAACACAATATCAACTGTTCCCGCCGTCTCCGGGTAGGCGTACTTGACGATGTTCGTAAATATCTCGTCTGCGGCAATTTGTATCTTGCTGATTACGGACATCGGGATTGCATACTCATCTGCAAGTTTGTCAAGCCATTGCTCCAGAACAGGATAGGAATCTTGTTCAGCAGGAAGAGACAAAAAAACTCTTCCTGTCTCGTCCGAAATCCTTCCGGAATCGGTATATTCCTTTGCGCCGCAGAAGTTTACAGCATTTTCAGAGCTGTTTTGCTCTCCTGCGCAGGATGTGTTTTGATGTGTGTTCCGGTTCATGCTGCTCCGTGATTGGATGTTATTTTCAATGTAACTTCTTGAAAGGTATAGGATTAAGACAGACTTTTTCAAACGCTTTCCAGAACGAAAAACAGGTCGATGTTTTTCCTCTCCGATTACTTAAAATATACCGAAAACAGGTTTTTTCAAACGGAAAATAAAAATTTTGCTCATTTTGGTCGATTTTGAGGAGAAAACTTGATTTTTCCACAGTCATGATGTACAGTAACATAACAAGCTCAAAACGAGCTCATACGATACAATACAGTGCGAGCTCACGCAAGCTCAAAACATACAACACAGTGCGAGCTCACGCAAGCTCAAAACATACGGAGTGGAAACAGCACCATGATCACCATCGATTCATTTCGGGCGGAAGACGTGCCGGCCGCAAGTCAAATCGCCGGAAAGATCTGGGAAGGGGAAATTCCCGGACTGACGCCTGATTTATCTCCGTATCTGTATGAATTTTTAGTACGTTACTACTTTGTGGAGGCATCGGAGTACAATGTCGCGGCAAGGGATGAGAGCGGTAAGCTCGTCGGGTTCCTGCTGGGAGCACGGGAACACATCGTCGGTCAGGCTCCGGACGACTGGCTCAGGACCTGTCCGAAGGAAGTGCGGGAGCATCCCATGTTCAAGGATTACCGGGAGTACCTGGAGTTCAACCGCGAGGCGGAAACGAGGTACGCGAAACCGGATGATCTGCTCCTGCTGCTGTTCTGCAGTACGCGGCGGGGAGCGGGGAGGCTGATGATGGAGGAAATGGATTTGCGCTGTGCCTCAAATCCTGAGATACGCTCGACCCTGCTTTGGACGGACGAGACCTGCGACTTCGACTATTACCGGAAGCGGGGGTATCATGAGGCGGCATCGTATGTCTGCGAGACGGCACCGGGGGGACAGAAATTTGTGACATGGCTTTTCCGCCGCGTTCTGAAACAGACCGCCGGATAAACCACGGGGAAAGGGGATAAAAAGCGACTCTTCTGCAAAATGTGTCTGTATCGCGTTTTAAGGCATGGCAATCTTAAAAGATATGTATTGATATGGTTTTTGTAATAAGGTGGTCTTAAATCGCGTGGAAAGTGCCTTATTCGGCATTCTGATATTTTATGACATGGCTCCTTTCTTTTTCATCAGGGCAAATACGGTTCGAGAATGCCGTTGGAGCATTCCGGCTGTTTTGGGGGGATGTATTTTTTTCTGTTATTTTTTTGTTAAAAGGCCGGTTTTATCTTGAAAAAATAAAAAACAAGCGTATCATTAACTGAAAATGTATCACAAAACAACCATTTTCTCCTTATTGCGAGGGTATGATTCATGAAAAAAACAGTTTTCGCCTCCATAACAATCGCATCTGCGGTGTGTGCAAGTCTGCTTGCTGCAGTTTCCTGCGTGTGCAGACAGGAATGTCAGCCGCAGGAAAGCAGTCCGACTTTTCAAACGTACTGCAATCCGCTGAATATCCCGTACCGCTTCGCGCTCAGCAATCATCAGCAGGGGAAAGCGGGACGGGAAGCCGCCGATCCTTTCATCCGCTATGCCAACGGCAAATACTGGCTGTTCGCATCCAAATGCGGAGGCTATTTCCAGTCGGACGATCCGGTGCACTGGAAATTCATCACGCAGGCGGGCTATCCCTCGGAACAGTATGCGCCGACCGTGCTTTTCCGCGACAAGGTATGCTATTTTCTGGGGTCAAGCGGACGTGAACTGTGGATGAACGACGAGCCGGAGTCGAAGCCGTGGACCCTGCTGAAGCGGGTTTCGGACATGCCCGATCCGGATTTATTCCAGGACGACGACGGGCGGGTGTATGTGTACTGGGGATGCTCGGACTCTGCGCCGATTTACGGTCAGGAACTGGACCCGGAGCATGATTTCGCGCCAATCGGTCAGCCGGTGGTGTTGATCAAGGGGCTGGACCTGCTTCATCACGGGTGGGAAGCGCATGATTCGACCGTGCCGGATGAGGAACTCAGCAAGCAGAAGCCGTGGATGGAAGGATCGGACGTCATCAAGCACAACGGGAAATACTATCTGCAATACGCGGCTCCGGGGACGGAACTGCGAAGCTACGCAGACGGAGTGTATGTCGCCGACAAGCCTCTGGGCCCGTATCACTACGAGCAGTACAGTCCGGCAGTGTACAAGCCATCGGGATTCATCGCATCGGCAGGACACGGCAGCACGTTCACCACGAGGGAAAAGGAACTGTGGCGCATTTCGACCATGAAAATCAGCGTGAATTTCATGTTTGAGCGCAGAATCGGTCTTTTCCCGGCATCGTTCGCGGAACGGGGGAACGGAGAAAGCGATCAGCTGATGTGCGACACCTATCTGGGAGATTATCCGCAGCTGATTCCCGGTCAGAAAGCATACACGACCGAAGGTTCCAATCTGGCAGGGTGGATGCTCCTGTCGCTGAAAACGGCGGCGCAGGCATCCTCGGTGCTGGACGAGGCAAAGTATGCGGCCGCCAATGCGTTCGACGAGCAAATCGAAACCTCGTGGGCAGCGGCGACCGGAAATCCCGGTGAATGGCTTCAAACGGATTTGGGAAAGACGTGCAGAATCAATGCCGTGCAGGTCAATTTCGCAGACGTGAACGCGAAACACTACGGGAAACTGAATGACGCGTATCAATATACGCTGGAATATTCGGCGGACGGCAAAAAGTGGAACATGCTGGCTGACCGGAAGGACAACCGGGAAGATATGCCGCACGATTACATCCAGCTGGAATCGCCTGTTTCCGCAAGATACCTGAAATTAACCAATTACCATACTCCGGCGAATGCGGTGTTCTCCGTGTCGGGACTGCGTGTTTTCGGCAGCGGGCTGGGAAAAAGCCCGGATACGGTTGCGGGGATTCAGGCAGTGCGGGGCGAAAACCGCCGCACGATGAGCGTGAAATGGAATCCGGTCAGGAATGCGGATTTCTATATCGTGCGCTACGGCATCCATCCCGACCGCCTGAACCACAATATGCAGGTCTATGAGGGGAATGAGGTGCTGCTCCCCGGTCTGAACACGGAAAGCGACTATTATGTTACCGTGGATGCGGTCAATGACAGCGGCATCGCAAGGAACCAAAAGACGGTGAAAAACAAGTAAACAGAGCTAAATGAAAAACTTTCCAATACTTTACAACAAAAGAGGCTGCAATATGAAATTCATGAGCATTCTATCCCTGTCGGTGCTCGTGTGTTCTCTGACATTCGGGGCGGACAGCATCGCGGATTATCCGATTATATCCAAGTTCAATCAGGGGAGAGCCCCGGCGGAACGCATCCTGAAACGAGGCGACAACAATATCTATGCGATTCTGCATTTCGGACCGAACACCTACACAGACCGGGAATGGGGCTACGGGGACGAAGACCCGAAGAACTTCAACCCCACGGAATTTGACGCGGAACAAATCGTGAAGGCCGCAAAAGACGGCGGAATCACGGGCATCATCATCGTGTGCAAACACCACGACGGTTTGTGCATGTGGCCGACCAAAACGACCGAACACAACATCACCAAAACACCGTTCCGCGAGGGGAAAGGCGATTATGTGAAGGAAATGGCGGACGCGTGCCGGAAATACGGGCTGAACGTGGGATTCTACGTGTCGCCGTGGGATCGCAACAGCGCATACTACGGCAAGCCCGAATACATCGATATTTTCCGGGCGCAGCTGAGGGAGGTGCTGAGCAATTACGGACCGGCATTCGAGGTTTTTGTGGACGGAGCGAACGGCGGGGACGGGTATTACGGCGGAGCTCGCGAACGGAGAAACATCGACCACCGCACATACTACGACTGGACCAATTCGTGGAGCATCATCCGCGAACTCCAGCCGGACGCGTGCATCTGGAGCGACGTGGGACCGGATGTGAAGTACATCGGAAACGAACAGGGAATGTACGATCCCGACGGCTATGCGTCGTTTTCCCCCCACGCGCCCGGACAGGGAGAGGCAATGCCCGGATACTGCCGTTTCAATGAATCGTCACACGGACATAAGGACGGACTTTTCTTCATTCCCGGCGACTGCGACGTGGCACTGCGTCCGGGATGGTTCTATCACCCCGCAGAAGACAATGCACAGAAGAGCGTGCGGCAGCTGATCAACATCTATCTGCATTCCGTGGGGTCGGGCGCGTACCTGAATCTGGGGCTGGCTCCCGACAAGCGCGGAATCCTGCACGAAAACGACGTCAAACGGCTGAAAGAATTCAAGGCGGCGGTCGATTCTCTTTTCGCAAATCAGGTTTTTGAAACCGTGCTGAAACTTGATAAAAATGAAGGAGTTGTAACGTTCGGCGGACCGAGGAAGCTCAACTTCATCAAGATGGCGGAAGAGCTGACGACCACCCGCGGCGAACTGGTGTCGGGATACGCCATCGATTTGCGCGTGAACGGGAACTGGGTCAATGTGCTGAACGGCAAAGCCATCGGACTGAACCGGCTGAAAGCATTCCAGCCCAAAACCGCCGACGCACTCCGCGTCCGTATCACCGAAAGCAGCGCAGCTGTGCCGCTGTTGAAGATTTCCGGCTATCTCGCCCCCGACGATTTAATCGGGAACGGTCTGCCGATTCGCAGCAACGATATCCGCTCACGCCGCGAATACCAGAGACTCGCACCGGGAAAAGCCGCAGGGAATACAATCGAATGCGATATTCCATCCGATGTTCAGGAAATCAAAGGAGTTGTGTTTACGCCGCTGGACGAGATTCCCGCAGGGACGCCCGACCGCTGTGTGATTGAGGCTCTGATTGACGGGAAATGGACGAAAGTGTCCGAAAAAGAGTTTTCCAATATCAAGGCAAACCCGATTCCGCAGCTCGTAACGCTGAATCCCATCCGTGCATCGAAAATCCGCCTGAGAGGGACGCATTTTCCGGAAGACGGAGCAGAACTGGCATTCGCTGAAATCGGCGTAATGAAGTAAGTTACTGAAAAATAAAGATTGCAGAAAGAAAAAGGAATGGATTTCGAGGGGAAATCCATTCCTTGTAAATAAGATTCCGAGCCGGGAAAGGCCGGAATCAAGATGCCATGAGAAGCATCAACGCCGCTGAAGATTATTCAACGGTGATGGCTTCGCAGGGGCATTCGCCGGCGCAAGCACCGCAGCTGACGCAATCAGCTTCGTTCACTTCGGCAACGCCGTCTTTCATGGAAATAGCACTGACGGGGCAGGTGCCAACGCAGGTTTCGCAACCGGCGCACTTGCTGGAATCAACTTTTGCAGCCATGATGAAATCTCCTTCATATTGTGGCTTGATCAAGGAAAAGCAGGAACAGAAAGTCCCGGATTTCCCTCAAAATCATTTTATAGGGAGCCTCTCCGACTCCGATGAGGGGAGAGTCTGCGGAAAAATGCTTAACCGATTATTCAGCCTTGGCTTCTTCAGCCTTGGCTTCTTCAGCCTTGGGGGCATCCGCCTTTGCGACAGGCTCATTGACGAGCTGGATGATGCAAAGCGGAGCGGCATCGCCTCTGCGATAAGAGGTGTGAATGATACGGGTGTAACCGCCGAGGCGATCAGCGTAACGGGGACCAAGTTCGTCAAAGAGCTTCTTGAGGACGAGCTTCTTGGTCTGGACGCATTCGTCGGGGGTGTTGATTTTCAGTCTGGCATAGGCGAGGCGCATTTTGTGTTCGCCGCCGGCCTTTGCGAGAGTGATGAGACGTTCGACGAAGCGGCGAAGTTCCTTGGCGCGGACGACGGTCGTCTGAATCTGTTCATGTTCGATGAGGCTGCATGCGAGATTGACCAGCATGGCCTTTCTGTGGCCGCAGTTGCGGTTAAGTTTGGCTGTGTGTTTGAGGTGGCGCATGGAAGTTATCCTTCCTCTTTATCTTTTTTCTGGGATTTGGCTTTTTCAGCTTCGGCCAGGATATTGTTTTCGAGTTCTTCGGAGAGAGGCATACCGAGCGAAAGGTTGAGCTTCTGGAGTTTATCCTTGACTTCGTCGAGAGATTTCTTTCCGAAATTACGGTATTTGAGCATACGGGATTCTGTTTTGAGGCAGAGTTCGCCGATCAGCTTGATGTCAGCATTGTTCAGGCAGTTCTGAGCGCGGACGGAAAGTTCGAGGGCATCGACATCCTGAATGAGCTGCTTATAGAGAGCCTGATCCTTTTCAGGGATGGTGGAGTTATCGAGATCGGAAGCATGGCTGCCAAGGAACGGACGCAAATGATCTTTGAGGATTTTTGCGGCTTTCTCCAGCGCTTCGATCGGAGTAACGCGCCCATCGGTGTGAATTTCAAGCGTGAGGGAGTCCATTTCGGTTTCTTCGCCGACGCGGGTCGCACTGACCTGGTATCGGACATAAGTAACCGGGCTGAACAAGCAGTCGATTGCAATGGTACCGAGCGGCTGATCCGGACGCTTGTTGCGTTCGGAAGGTCTCCAACCGCGACCTTTTGCGACTTCGAGTTCGCAATGGAAGGGGACATCCTTATCGAGAGTGCAGATGATCTGTTCGGGGTTAAGGATTTCCACGGTCCCATCGGTGATGATGTCGCCGGCGAGGACGGGGCCAGCTTTTTTCTTCCGAATTTCAAGCACCTTTTCCTGATCGGAGTTGAGATTCAGTTTGACCTTTTTGAGGTTCAGAATGATCTCAGTGACATCTTCGACGACATGAGGGAGCGAGCCGAATTCGTGGGAAGTACCTTCGATACGCACGGCACTGATAGCGGCACCTTCAAGCGAAGAAAGAAGCACACGACGGAGGGCATTGCCAATCGTGTGACCGAATCCGCTCTGGAAAGGTTCGGCGGTAAACTTGGCATAGAAATCCGTAGCCGTATCTTCATCGCACTTGATAGAGCCCGGCATCGGGAAATTATGTAGTGTTGCCATGATGTTATTCCTCCGGTAAATAGGTTGACTGTGAAGTTATATGCAGCGGTGGACCCGGAGCATAAGAGCAAGAAGGACGGCGAGCGTCAGACACGGCGGCGTTTCGGAGGACGGCATCCGTTGTGCGGAACCGGCGTAATATCCTTAATGCAGTTGACAGTCATGTTAGTGGAAGCGATACCTCTTACGGCGGATTCGCGTCCGGCGCCCGGACCTTTGATACGGACTTCAACATCTTTCATGCCGAAAGCCTGAGCCTTTTTTGCGGCATCAGCGGCGATCACCTGAGCGGCATAAGCGGTGCTCTTGCGAGAACCTTTGAAACCGTTCTTACCGCCGGTGGACCAGCAAAGGACGTTGCCGTGGAGGTCAGTGAATGTAACTTTCGTGTTATTGAAAGTGGAATGCACGAAAGCGATTCCAGACGGGATGTTACGACCGGTTTTTTTGCGTTTTCCGGTATCGGCTTCAGCTGCGGCGGGCTGTTCAGGAGCGGCGGCAGCCGGAGTGACTTGTTTGATTTCGTCAGACATATTCGTAATAAGACCTTATTGTTGATGATAGGTTGAGTGATCGTGCGATCACTTCTTGGCTGCCTTTGCTGCAGGATCAGCAGCGCCGGCCTTATCGGCAGAAGCCGCGACACGACGCTGAGTTTTATCGCGGATGGCCCCGACGGTAACCTTTTTACCTTTGCGAGTACGGGCATTGGTTCTTGTGCGCTGACCGCGTACAGGGAGACCTTTTTTATGACGAATACCTCTGTAGCTGTTGATGGACTGGAGGCGACGGATGTTGATGAGGATTTCGCGACGGAGGTCGCCTTCGACCGTGTAGTCGTTCTGAAGCAGAGTGGTAATCGCGGAAATGTTTTCGTCAGTGAGCTGACTGGCTTTGATTTCCGGATTGATATTCGCTTTGGCAACGATTTCTTCGGCGATTGCGGGACCGATGCCGTAGATAGTCTGAAGCGCATATTTGACGCGCTTGTTCATCGGGATGTCTACACCTAAAATTCTGGGCATGATACTGGACTCCGGTTAACCTTGTTTCTGTTTATGACGGGGATTACGGGAGCACACCACGCGAACCACGCCTTTGCGCTTGATGATCTGGCAATTTTCACATCTGCGCTTGATGGACGAAGAAACTTTCATTTTTGAACTCCGATTGT
>DCIG01000026.1 GCA_002315855.1 Lentisphaeria bacterium UBA1732
GCTTTCTGAAATAGCAAGTCGTTTTTGGAAGATTTATGCAAGATTCTTTTCCTGTTTATGAATATATGCGTGATGCCCGTATGCCATTTCGCCAACGGTCGCCAAATTCCGCGAAATTTGAGGGGCATTCGTATGTGCCGCCATGTAAAACATGCGGTCGGCATGGTGTCGCGCTTTCTTGAGCCGTTTGCGGGGCTTTGCATATATTATAAATTATTGAATATTAATCGAATATAACAGCATAAACGACTGGATTAAACGTAAATCCATGGTATTATACTATCAACATCAATTCAACCTCGAAAGGAGCAAAACATGCACGCAATCTTCATCGATGCGGAACACCGGCAGGTCAGCGAAATCCAAATCGAAAACAGTCTGCAAGCCTTCTACGACAAAATCAAATGCCGCCTCATTCAAATCGTAGACTGTGGCATGGATGCCGACCTCATAGTTGACGAAGAGGGCCGCCTCCGCGACTGGAAGGTCGGCTTCCAGTTGCCGGACATGGACGGCATCGCCGGGAATGCGCTGGTAGTCTGCTCCCACGAGGACGGCGACTTCATCGACTGCAATCTGCCTGTATCGGTGTTTGCGGAACGTGTCCGGTTCCTCGACCTCACCAAGGAACCGCTGCCGGAGCCACGGCAGGTCTTCGTGCCGATTGAGGGCGAATGTTAGGAAAGCTGTTGTAATTGACTTGTAAAAAACATGGATATAAAATATCATTCCCCGTTTGTTCCAAGGAAATATAACGGAGTCGTTATTCTCTTCTCCATATTGTGTCATCAGTTGTATTTCTTGAAGTTTTCCACTTGCTCCAAGACCTTTTTAAAGATTTCCTCGTCCCACTGCGGCGGATAGCCTTCCTGATAGATCAGGTAAGTGAGATCGCTGGCAAGCTGATTTTTCAGATTGTCGTTATTCAGCCAGTCGGCATAAAGCGCCGTGTTGTCGATCAGCTCTTTGATCTTCCGGGCAAGCGTTACACATTTCTCATCCGCGTATTCGAACTTGTGCGTGTCGCGCAAATCCACCAGAATATCGTAGAACGCCTTTTCCTGGAAGGAAATACCGAGTTTTTTGAATTCTTCTTTGTCCTGTTTCAGGTCTTTGAAAAGGTCCAGCAGCTTTCCGGTCAGGCTCTTGACCTTGGTCTCCACCACATTGCTGATTGCGTGAACCGTATCGGTGGCGACTTCGTTAGTGAAGGTCAGCTTATCCCGTGTATTATATTCATCGACGGTCTGCTCCAGCAGCTTTTCAAAATGATCCGCCCGGACCTTGTTGGTCTTGCGATATTCCTTGATTGCCCGCTGAAGCATTTTGACCAGAATCTGGAATTTTGTATTGGGCAATTTAACTTCGTTCAGTTCTTTGATGAACCGTTCCCCGAAAATATCTTCTTCATCCTGCATGTCAAGCACAGATTCCACGCCGGAACAGGAGATCGCTTCTTTTACCATCTTTTCAACGGCGCGATTCATTGATTCAACATCGTGGACCGTGTTGGTGATCTTTTTCAGGTACGAGAGAATCCCCATGAAGCACTGCGACCATGCGGTTTCTTCGTCACTCAGAACGCCTGCCGGGTTGCAGATATTAAAGGCACTGCGCAGCCGCTTGACGTGTCCTTTGAAAAGCGTCATAAAGGATGGCTTTCCCTTTTCTTCTTCCGAATTGGCCAGAATAAATTCCGCAGCCGTCTGCAGGAACATCAGCCGTTTCAGGGGATTATCCCCGAAGAACGGCGAGAAATCCAGTTCTGACGTCATTTCCCGCAGAACTTCCAGCTCATTTTCGAGTGCAGTATGGGCGGCATCCACATCGTCATCCGGGGTGAAATCATCGCCGCCAAACTTCTTCATGGCCTTTTTCATGTTTTCGCGGATGCCGATATAGTCCACAATGTATCCGAACTCTTTGCTCTTGTATTTCCGGTTCACACGGCTGATGGTCTGAATCAGAGTATGCTTCTGCAAGGGTTTGTCATTGTAAAGCACCGTCAAAGGCGGCGCATCAAAGCCGGTGATCCACATATCCACCACAATGGCAATGTGGAAGTTGGACTGCTCATTTTTGAATTGCGTGTCAAGCTCTTTCCGGTAAACATCATCGCCCAAAAGCTCGTACATTTCTTTCTGATCGTCTTTTGCGCGGGTTGCCACTAAATTCAGGAACCGGACCGGTTTCAGTTTTTCCAGTTCTTCAGCGGAAAGCGCCGATTCATCCAGCGCCTTGAGCGGCTTGCACCACTGCGGGCGAATTTCCTGAATGATATTATAGAGATTGTATGCGATTGTTCTGTCGCTGCAGGTGACCATGGCTTTCTGAAGCAGATCCGGCTGATTGGCACAGCGTGCTTCGTAATCGGTAACAATATCCCACGCGACACGGCGCAGACGGTCAGGATTCCCCAGAATCGCCTCCATACAGCTCATGATCTCTTTGCTCTTGTCCACATCTTCCGCAGTTGCGCCTTCTTCTTCACAGCGGCGGTAGTAATCCTCCACCTTCTTGGCATCCGCTTCGTTCAGAAACACACGGGCAAGGCGCGGATCGTATTTGATCGGAACGGTAATCCCGTCTTTCTGAGACTGGATCATAGTGTAACGGTCAACGACCTCTCCGAATACGTGGATTGTCTCATCGATCGGGGTCCCGGTGAAACCGACGTAGGTGGCGTTGGGCAGTGCATCGCGCAGATATTTGGCAAAGCCGAAGGTTACGAAAGCTCCGACCTTCTTGGGGTCAATATCGGCTTGCTGCTGTTCATCTTTCCGCTTTCCCGTCTCGATTTTCAGTTTCCTGCCGGTATTGTTCTGGGACCGGTGGGCCTCATCGCTCATGCAGATGATATTGCTGCGGTCGCTCAAAAGACCGATGGATTCGGAAAACTTTTGAATGGTGGTAATGAAGAAGCCACCAGACTTCCGCAGCGTGAGTTCATCCCCCAGCGCCTTCCTGCTTTCAAAGACAGATACCGAGTCATCACAAAGGAAGTTTTTGGAACTGCAGAAAAGTTTTGCCGCCTGATTTTCCAGATCTTCCCGGTCAACGATCAGCAGAATGGTGGGACTGCCCAGCTGATCTTTGCAGCGCAAGGCAAGCAGACGGGAAAGAAACAGCATGGTATAGGTTTTCCCGCATCCGGTTGCACCGAAATAAGTACCGCCCTTGCCATCGCCGCCTTGGGAGCGCAGGTGAAGCAGAATGTGATCCCGGAGCATGCGGGCGGCGAAGAATTGCGGATACCGGCAAACGACCTCCACTTCCTTGGTGCTGTCGGCGGCTTCATCCGGAAAATAGACGTAATCCCGCAGGATTTCCAGCAGACGTTCCGGGGCAAAAGCGCCTTCAATCAGCGTTTCCAGCTCTGCGATCCCACTGCCGGGATCATCGGTGTTACGGACCTTTTTCCAGGCATAAAAATACTCGTAGGGTGTATAAACGGTTCCCAGACGGGAGTTGCTTCCGTCGCTGATGCAGGCAAGCGCACAATATTTGAGAAGCGAGGGAATATCCCGGCGATAACGGACTGTGATTTGGGTGTGGGCATCCCGGATCGTGGCTTTCTCGTCAGTCGGATTCTTGAGTTCGATGATGCAGACCGGAATCCCGTTGATGAAAAGCAGCACATCGGGGCGGCGGTTTTCCTGTCCCTGGTGCATTTCAAACTGGTTGACCACACGGAAGATATTCTTTTCCGGATGTTCAAAATCAATGTATTCCAGCTTGAACGGGGCATCCCGTCCATCGGTAAAAACGAAATCGAATCCGTCCCGGTAGAGATTGAAAGCGTTCAGCGAGGCGAGGTAATCGTTGACGCCGCTTATGTTGCGCAGATTGGCGATAATCCTGTCGTAATCAGCGGCACTCAAGTTCTTTCCGGCATAACGCTGCTCCAGATAGTTCCGCAGATCGCTTTCCAGCAGCGTATCCGTGTACTGACGGTGGAGTTCTTCTCCGCAGGAGTAATTCTCCCAGCCATGAGACTGCAAAAGCTGAATGAAAGCCTCCTCATATTCGCTCTCGAACATTTTACCCTTCATGCTTTGCCTCCTGCCATAGCCTGGCGCATCAGCGCCGGACAGATGGACTTGCTCAATGCCGCCGCTTCTCCTGCGATTGCTTTGTTTTCCTGCGCGCAGCGATAGATGGCGACTATCGCTTTTTGCACTTCAATCGGCGGAAGCGGAATCTTTACCCGGCACATCTCAGAAAAACTAAATGTTTCCCGTGCGCTGCCCCAGGAATTAAAACGAGCATAACGGTCGAATTCCGGACGAGAAAACCATAGATACAAAAAATCAGGAAGCAATTTATTTTTATCTTTGATGCGGAAAACACAGGAAATGGATGAAACAATATAGTTTTTAGCCTCACGATTAAAACCGAGACTCATTTTATCGCCTCGGCGCGATGTATCGGGAACAAATGCAAATTCTTCTGCTTTCAAAAGTTTATATGAACTTAATGAAACTCCATCTAAATTTGCTTTTGTCTCAATTAGTTGCTTGGATGTGGCAAGTCCCCGAACATCATTTTCGCCCAATAACCCCTGATTATTCCGTTCATCGCACTGCGCCAAGTACGGTCCGATTTCCTGCATCGGATATTTTTGTTTCAGATCTTTGAGATAGCTTTGGCACAAGGCAAACAGCGGATCGGCCATCTGTGCATTGTTGTCGGCAAGTTCTTTCAGCCCCTGCCACGCCGCGACATACGCTTTCTGCTCGTCCAGCGATGGAAGCGGAAATTCCATATCAAGGAAACGATTCTCATTTAAGTTGCCTCGGATTGAACTATCCGTATAAAACCATGCAAGGCGATCTGTTTCTGACCTGAGGGAAAATATATTCAAGAAATCTTCTGAAAGTTCATTCTTTTTGTCCTCTTTGATATGAAAAACATAGTAAGCAGAAGTTACAACAAGATTTTGACCTGTTTTATTTAGAGAAATAGGAATACGCTCATCACGCCCGATATGCATAAAATTACAGGCAAAATAGTGCGGTGGCACCAAATAATATTTGGAAATATCCGTTCCTTCCAGATTTGCTCGAGTATTAATGAATTGTTTATTGATATCAATTCCTGAAACAACCGCATTGTTATTTCCGCAACGCTTGTGAAAAGACTCAATATACTCACCCAGTCTGACTTTACGCATGTTGCCCCTCCTGCTTCTCGTGGAGGAGCTGAATGCCCTTTTCCGTGGTCCGGTATTTCTGCTGCGAGCTGGTCGGTTTCTCCGGGATCGTCATCTCCAGAAGCCCGGCATCCAACAGCGGATTGATATAGTTCTTTTTAAATTTTGTCCTGTCATTGTATCCAAGAGAATGACACATATTGGCTATTTTTTCAGAATTCATGCAATAGCGTAAGATTTTTTCCAATTTCTCTGGACTTAGTGCCAACTTAGTGCCTGACTTGGTGCCTGACTTGATGCCTGACTTGGTGCCGACTTGATCACTGACTTGTGCACTGACTTGATCCCTTGAACTCGACTGGGTCCCTGACCGGGTCCCCGCTTGATCTTTTGTATCTTCTTCGTCCTCGACAGCCGGACGGAATATCACCACCCGAAAATCTTCATCCTGCTGGAATTTCGGATCTTCAAGACCGTATTCCCGGCACAGTTCCACCATGTGTTCCGTACCGGTTCCCGCCTTGTCAATGTAGCCTTTGTAAAACATCGGTTCCGCCAGAAGCGGATTGGCGGGAATGGATTTATGCGCCTCGTACAACTTGGCAATCGTCAGACCGAAAGGCAGCGTTCCCGGATTCCAGACTTCCAGCCGGTTGCGGAAAAGCATTACCTGTACGCTGGCATTGCTCCGGTAATCCCGATGGCAGACGGCGTTGACGATCGCTTCCTTTACCACATCCATCGGGATTTCAGGATGCGTTTCCACACTGGCCGTAGGTCCCTTGTCCCGCACGCCGGTCCAGTTGTTCAGGCGGCCCATCACAAAGTCCGTTGCCTTATCGACCAGTTCAAAGACATCTCCTTTGTAAATCTGGTAAGCAGGCAGAGGCCGCTCCACCTTATTGCCGAAAAACTGAATACACTTGACTTCCGAGGTAATAAAGTATTTCTGCGGTTTCTTGCCGAAAAGCAGGATCGCCGCGTTGGTCAGCCGTCCGTCATCGTCGATCAGGTCCAAATGGGTCAGCAGTTTTTCCGGACTTGAATCCACGGAAAGAGGAAAATTCCGTATCCGGCGGGCTGTATCAATGAAATCCTGTATTTTGTCTTCATCCAGATCCGCAATCGTGGCGCTGGTATCTTTGGAGGCATCAAACGGCAGGTAATGAATGATTTCTCTCGTTTCCAGATAGCGGACCAACGCTGCGTAAACCACGGTACGCAGTTCATCCATATCCGCAAAGGTTTTGCGCACGACAGCCGCCTCAGCCTTGGCAATGAGCTTTGCTTCCCGTTCATCGCGGTCGCTGTCTTTGGTCTTGAACACAATCCGGTATTTACTGCATTCCGTGGCTTTGTCGTATTCCCGTTCCGTAGGAGAAATCCCCTCGGCATCCGTGTATCCATACTCTTTCCCGAAAAGGCCAAGATAGATGTCGCAGCGTTCCACCTGTTCGAGATAGACCTGCTGAGCCGAACTTTCCATAGCCGGAAGTTCTTCAAAAATGAATGGATCAAAGAACTTCCCCAAAAGCGCATCGCCGCGCAAATAGGAAACAAGCATTGCCCGCTCCTCTTTGAACTCCCTCTGAACGCTGCTGATGAATATTCGGATGCGGTTCATTGCTTATCCTCCACCTGATAGCCCAGCGTCTTGAATGCTTCCGCCAACGCCTTCTGATTGACGCGCTGGCGGGTCAGCAGTTCACGGACTTTGCTTCCGGCCTCTTTCAGGGCAGTCTGATAATCCAAGGCCGTATCCCGATCCACAAACTCGATATAACGGCTGGGCACAAGGCTGTAATTATTTCGTTTGATCTCCTCCAAATTGGCAGCATAATAAAGCTCCGGTTCGGCGTATTTTGCGCTGTCGGTTCGGGTTTGCCAGTCAAAATAGATTTTGCAGACCTTGGCAATCTGCTCCTTGGAGAGCTGAACGAATTTCTTCTCGTAGATATTGGAGTTCCATGTCCGCAGATCGACAAAAAGAATCTCGTGTTCCCGATTTCGCAACTGACGACCATGCCATACACCGCCCTTTTTGTTGTTGTTCAGAATCCAGAGCGTCACGCTGATGTCGGTAGAATAGAACATTTCACGCGGCAGAACGATGATTGCTTCCACTTTGTCATTTCCAATCAGTTTCTGCCGGATTGTCAGCGTGTCGCTGTCATCCAAAGCACCGTTGGCCAGCAGAAAGCCCGCTACGCCTTTGACTCGGTTCAGCTTGGAAAGCATGTGCAGAATCCACGCATAGTTGGCGTTGCTTTCCGGGGGAACGGCATACCCTTTCCAGCGGGGATCTTCCTTCAGCGCCGGATCGTACCAGTTCTTCTTGTTGAACGGCGGATTGGCCATGATGTAGTCAATCTCACCGTCCATATTTTTATGCTGGTCATCGGTAAAGGAAGAGGAGGCATGATCCCCCAAGTGATAGGAAATTCCGCGAACCGCCAGGTTCATTTTTGCCAGCCGGAAGGTGCTGGGCTCGGATTCCTGTCCGTACACATTGATGCTCCGGGTGTTGCCGCCGTGGGCTTCGACGAACTTCGTGCTTTGGACAAACATTCCGCCTGACCCGCAGCAGGGGTCATAGATTGTACCGTCAAACGGCTCAATCAGCGAGGCGATCAACTCCACAATGCTGTGAGGCGTATAAAACTCGCCTTCTTCTTTGTCGGCATTGATGGAGAACGCCTGCAGAAAGTATTCATAAACCCGCCCGATCAAATCCTTTTCCTGAAATTGCTTCTGATCGATTTTGTTGATCTCATCCACAACGGCTTTCAGCACATTCGCTTCCAGTGCCGTCTTGGTGAATATCTGCTGCGGAAGAGCGTTTTTCAGTTTGGGTTCGTTCTGTTCCAGCTTGGCAATGGCATTATCAAACGCAACTGCCATGTTTTTGGATTCGATGGTAATCAGCGAATTCCAGAGGCACTCGTCCGGCAGGAAGAAAATTCCGGCCTGATTATAGAAAGACGGCTTGGCAATGGCAATCTTGGCAAAATCCGGCTTATCTTTGAACTGTTCAGCGATCTTCACTTGCTGTTCCATAAAGCGGTCACCCACAAACTTCAGGAAAACCAGAGTCAACAGAAGATCCCGTTTATCGGTCATCGGCGCACGCCCGCGCAGTTGATCACGACAATTGAACAGGATATTCTCCAAGCGGATTTCTTTTGTCTTTTTTGCTGCTTTTGCCATATCTCAAATCCTTATTGTTTCTGCATGTATTCGCGGGAGGGACGTTCCGTTGCGGGAATCCTCTTATATTTTTTCTTCGCCTTAACGCCATCGGGGACCGTTTCCATGATGTCAGAGAAGTCACAGTCCAAAGCCGTACAAATTCGCAACAGAAGCTCAACTGTAACCGGTTCCCCGGCAACCATCCGAGCCAGCGTAGAAGAACTCATTCCGGTTGCGTCCAGGAGATCATTCTTCTTCAGGTTTTTGTCGATCAGTAAGTGCCACAGCCTTTTATACGATACTTGCTTCATTTTTCGACTCCGCAAAACAGCATTAAAATAGATTCTGAATGTAATGTAACTCCAAAGATTTAATTTTGCAAACGATAATCTTCGATTTATGAAAGAAAAAATGCGACTATTCTAAAAAAAAGAAGAAAATGCTTATACAGAACTTTTTCCGGTTAAATCGTGGATACGGTCACTTATACCTCACTGCACATTGATTTTAGCCGTACATGAATTTAATCAAATGATTTACTGCTTCTTTTGACCAAATGGAATCTTTTTAAGCATTTCTCCCCTTCCAGTTTCCTCCCGGAATCA
>DCIG01000038.1 GCA_002315855.1 Lentisphaeria bacterium UBA1732
CTGAGCGGACAGGAGATGAAGCCGAAGTGGGAAGACATGCGGAAGCAGCCGGGATTCCCGAAGACGGACAACTGCACGGCTGTCTGCGAGGATTCGCAAGGACGGATTTGGGTCGGGACTGCGAATGCTGGCGTACAGGTGTTCCACAAGGGGCAATGGAAGCGTTATGACCGGGACACGGTCCTCGGCGGAAGTCATGTCCATGCCTTGGCATCGACCTCGACCGGATTGACGGCTGTGGCGCACGAGCAGGGCGTGAGCCTGTACAATTCGCACGACGACAGCTGGCGCGATTTCACGGTCCTGAACGAACTTCCGTCCGGCGGTGTTCGCGGCATCTGTTTCGGAAGCAAAAACGAACTGCATTGCGCGAGGGAAAGCGGTGGCTATGTCAGGATTGATGTCCGCAGAAGCGCCCGAAGTGTCCGGCAGGTGAGTGCACCGGAATCATGGGGAAAAAAACGTGCGACGAACTACCCGCTGACGACTGCTGGTCAGGGACTGTGTTCAAACTTCTGCAATGGAATCAGCATTGGCAGTCAGGGACAGGTATGTATCGCGAGTGTGAATGGAATCAGTTACAACAGCGCAAACGACAGCTTCTGTTTTCTGCAGGGGAAAGATTTGAAAGGAAAAATGGCTGGAGCCGCGCGAAAGGCGCTGATTAAAAATAAGCTGAGGACATTCCGCGAACTCAACTCGGCATTGAAGGAAAGTTACGTCAACAGCATTTATTACGGGAAAAACGGATTATGGATTGGATACCGTACAAAAGGAATCGAATTACGAGATTCCGACAATCCGCAGAATATTCTGGAAATCGAGGGTGTAACGGACATGAAACGTCCCGTGCGGGCAATCGTGGAAATGCCTGACGGCCAAGTTTTCTGTGCCACCTATGGGAGCGGTCTGGTCAAGGTCTGCGATGGCGTTGTATTCGATGCCCCGTCTCCGCAGAAGACAGATGCGGCCGTCCATCCGTCCTATCGGAGAAATGACCCCGTTTCCATTCTGCAGAAACTTGAACATTACGATGGAGAAAGTGATTCCATGCCGCAATGCCGGGCGCAATACATCGGAGAAGACTGGTGTACGCTGGGCGACTGGTGCGGACGTTATGGAGCACGTTGCAATTTGCTGTGTGCAGGAAATACACCGCGTGGGAACAGCGGTAAAACAAATGCCCCAATAACAATCAGCGGAGCAATTGGACCGCATCACGAAAAGAATGATTCCATGCGTTGGTGGGTTGATTGGCCCAAAGCAGATGAAAAAAATCGCAACGTTCTCTTCAAGATGGAATACGGTTACAGGACACAGGCGGAATGGAATGACAACGGAGCAGCATATCCGAAGTCATTTGAGGGACCGGACCTGTGGGTGATGCTGGATAATCTGGACCCGGACGCGGTGTGGCATCTGTCTCTGTATTTCTACAATTCTAACGGGCGAATCGGGGATAATCTTGAACGCGATTATATTCTGGATGTTTACGCGTCTGATGGAAGAGAAAATTTGAAAGACTGTCTGGAAAGGAAGCCTCTCTGTACCGCACGTGTTTCGGATTTCGCCAGTGGCGGTGTATATAAAACCTTTGCTCTGCATGGTTCAGAACGTTTCTGGGTAAGAATCGCCCGAAATGGTTCCCTGAACGCGATTCTGAACGGAATTTTCATAGAACATCTGTTTGAAGCGCAGGACATGCAGGAAATTCCGGAAGATCAGAGAATCCCGGAACAGGGGAAATACCGTGCGCCCAGATGGTATGATTGTGGAACGGACCTGCTGAAAGATGAGGGTGCCGAATATCTCAAACGGTATTTTGCGGCCCCGGAATCTGCTCTTGGACTCAGCTCAATGTCCCTGCTGCGGCTGGCATTTTATCGGCATGTCTGTACAAATCTGCCATCAAACAGGAACCTGTCCGAGCGTTTGCGCTGGGATGCAGCCATTTGGACAGAAAAAGACCGATTGGATTTCGATGCGGCGATGCAAGATTATTGGGCAGAACGTCAGGAACAGCGCCCTGAATGCCGATCCAGTGAATGTTGTCCGTATTGTCCCGGCGTAACGCCTCTTGCACTTTGGGAAATTGAACTCATGGACATCCTGAATATCGACTGGAAACCCTATCGGATTGGAGCAAAGGAAAAACCGGAACTCTCCATCGAAAAACTTCGTGAAAAACTGAATCAGGAAAAAGTGAATTATCCTGATTTGCATTATGAGGTCCTGAAATAATACCGGCTGGTTTTATTTCTGAAAAACACCTTCGGCATATATTATTTCAATTTTAATCATGGAGTAAGAACATGAAAAAATTTTTATCAGCGGTTTTGTTCATTGGGACAGTGTTTCTGCTTTCCGCCTGCAACGGAGCACTGGATTATTCGTCTCCGGACAACTGGATTGTCTGTGAAAAAGAAAAGACGGACGCGGTGTATGATCTTTTTTACCTTTATCCCACGCTCTCCAACGATGAGATGCAGACTACATTGAATCTCAATGACAGGAAAGTAATGGAAAAAGTAGAGGATTTTGCCAAAGCGCAGACGGGTATTTTTTCCGCTGATGCCAGAATCTTCGCTCCGAAAGTCCGCCAGTTGGAGTATCATGCAATCAATGAATATATTCATCATCCTGACGAAGAAAAATGGAAGACCCGGTTCATGGAGGGCGTTCATGATGCGGAAAACGCTTTCCATTTCTACCGTAAAAATATTCAGGATGATCGTCCGTTTATCCTGCTTGGGCACAGTCAGGGGGCTATGGAGCTGTACGAACTCCTGAAAAAGGACGGCAGTATCGATTCTGAAAACGGGTTCACTGCGGCTTACCTCATCGGTCTGCCCAAACTCACGGAAACACAGTTCCGAACAGACTTCAAAGAGCGCAGGATTTCGCCTGCACAGTCTGCGGACGATCTTGCCGTAATTGTGGTCTGGAATACACAGAGCAAAAATGCGGAAAACTCCATGTTTTCCGTTGCAAACGGGTTGTGCATCAACCCGTTGAATTGGAAAACGGACGGAACTCCGGCTTCTGCGGCGGAAAACAAAGGTGCTTTTTTCTATGATTACAGCGAAAAAAGTTCCAAAGCCGTTCCGCAATTCTGCGGGGCATACGTGGATCGGGAGAAAGGCGCTTTGATTGCAGACCTGCCGGAAAACTCGCAATGGGATGCCAATGGTTTTATGGGGAAAGGCGTATTCCACATGAATGACATCTGGTTTTTTGCCGAAAACCTGAAAGAAAACATGCTGCACCGTGCAAAAACATACAATGCGGCAAAGAGCAAAGAGAACAAATCATTTTTGATGCGGTAATCAGTATTTTGCAGTGTCCGGAATTGAATTTCGGACACTGCCGGATAAAAAATGTTTCTCTTTTTTCCCGGTCATGTCAAATTATGACTTACCTTTATTGGTATGCAGGTATAAAGGTATCCCGAAAATAATTACAAGAATCCCCTGAAGTATTGAGAACAGGATAAAACCGTATATTCCCTTTCTGGTCATAGATTTAGGTATGATACCGATTAATTGATAATCACTGAATTTTTCAAAGGTTGCTAAGTACGTTTCTCCATTGATGATGAAATTGAAGAAAGTGCCTTCCTGGGGTAACATATTGATGCCGTAATCTATGAGGTGAGTCCCAATGATTTCAGTATTTTCCGCTTCGATGATTTCATTGTCTTTCGCAATTACAACAAAACCATTCGTGCCGATACGCAGCAATGACATATTTTCACGAATATTGCCGATGGCATTGACTTTTTTGATATAATCATCACTGTAAGCCACTTGTACGAGACCCTTCTGGTCTCTGCGCGCCTTGCCTATATATTTGGAAAGTGTCCCGTCACTGTTTTTTTCAGAGGCTTGTATGAGTTCAAAATCAGGATTGGTCAATGCCGGAAGAAAGTAGCGCGATTGCTCTTTCGTCATGAGATTGTAGCCTAAATTGGTTTTCTCATTTGTAAAAACGATGACGCCATTTTCATCGAAAATATAGTAAGTTCCAATTGACATGGATTCTGCAAATTTGTCAAGCATCTCCTGTGTGATTGGCTGGCCTTTCCTTTGTTCCAGCATGTAAACAATCGCACGACATTTTGCCATTGCCTCCTCATCACATATTTTCAAGAATTTTCTTTTTCATTTTTCTCTGTAACACATCAGATGATTATTTGATAATCCGATGGAAAGATTTGGTGATAATTTAGAGAAAACTTTAATGATTCTCCCTCATATAAATGTATATGTTAAAGTTTAACTTTTCAAATGAATAATATCATAATACAGAAAAAAATGATTATTGCCTCCTCTTTTTTTCAAACATTGCACATATCCAATCGCTGATTTGTTACCCCCATTATGTCATTCAAATTTGGAATCAATGCCTTAGGTGATACCCGAAAGAAAAACTCCATTTTCATCTGAAAATGGAGTTTTTCTGATTTGATTCTTCAAGCTCGTTTTCAGCTTGAGAATCTACCGGGTCTCGTTCGCACGAAGTCCGGATATGCGTTTTATTCGTAGCGCAGAGCCTCAATCGGGTCGAGTTTGGAGGCTTTCCATGCAGGATAGAAGCCAAACAGGATACCGACAGTTGCAGAGACCACCACGGCCGCCACAATTGCTTCCGGGCTGGATTCAATCGGCCACTGTGCATACGTATGAATCAGCAGAGACGTACTGTGTCCCAGCAGGATGCCGAGGATACCGCCCGAAACGCACAGCACCACCGATTCAATCAGGAACTGGCGCAGAATATCGCGGGAACGGGCACCGACTGCCATGCGCAGACCGATTTCGCGGGTGCGTTCGGTTACGGACACCAGCATGATGTTCATGATGCCCACGCCGCCCACCAGCAGGGAGAGCAGAGCCACGCCGAGCAGCAGGTTCGTCATCAGCACGGACGTCTGGTCGAGCATGGACATGAAGTCCGCCGCATTCTGCACACGGAAGTCATCGTCTTCTTCCACGCCCAGATTATGGCGTTTGCGGAGCAGTTCCGACACTTCCTTGACGGCATCGTTGATTTTGTCCACATCCACAGCGGAGAAAATAATCTGGTTGATCTGCGTGAAACGGCTGTAGAAAAGTTTATCATCCGTGATGCTGTTGTCCTGTTCAGGGTACAGCGCCACGCCGCTGACGGCAAAACGCTCGCCGGGTTTTGTGGAAATCTTGCTGGAGGTATTGGTCGCCGTCCCCATCTTGAGACCGGCCACACGCATTCGCATGGTTGTCCACGGAGTCAGCACAATATCGTCTTCATCCATCCCCATCATGTTCGCGCCCTTTGCCTTGAGAACGCCGACCACGGAGAAGGTTACGGGACCGATTCTGAGCTCGCAGTCCAGCGGGGAAACCCCGTTGAAAACTTCCTTCACAATCGTCGCGCCGACCACGCATACGCGGGCATTGGTATCAACTTCCTGATCCGTGAAGAAGCGGCCTTCATCGATTTCCCAGTTGCGGATTTTGAAGAATGCGGGAGCGACCCCCTGCAAAGTGCTGGGTTCCCAGTTCACGTTGCCGAAAATCACCTGCGCAGAACCGCGCACGATCGGTGAATAAAGCGCGACCGAGGGGCAGTTTGCGCCGATGGCATCCGCATCCGCAGGGATCAGCGAAACAGCCGACCCGGCGGCAGCTCGTGCGCCTCCGGGGGGCATCATGCTGCCCGGCATGACCATGACCGAGTTCGCGCCCATTTTTTCAATGGATGCCCGAATGGAGTTTTTGGACCCGTTGCCGATTTCCATCATGGTGATCACGGCGGAAATACCGATGATGATGCCGAGCATGGTCAGTGCGGTTCGTGTCGGGTTGCGGACAAGTGAGTTCAGTGAGGTGCGAATTGTGGAAATCGTTCTCATTTCGACGCCTCCGTTTCATTGCCGGATACAATCAGACCGTCGCTCATGCGGATAATGCGCTTGGAGCATTCCGCAATCTCCTGAGAGTGAGTTACCAGAATGACCGTAATTCCCTCGTTGTTGAGTTCAGTAAACATATTCATCACGTCCACGCTGGTTTTGGTATCCAGGTTGCCTGTGGGTTCGTCGGCGAAAATCACCGGAGGACGGTTGATCAGGGCGCGGGCGATTGCCACACGCTGCTGCTGTCCGCCGGAAAGCTGCGACGGATGATGGTGGATTCGTTCGCTCAAACCGACCTGCTTCAGAGCTTCAATCCCGCGTTTTCTGCATTCCGAGGTGGAAAGCCCGCCCGCCGTATAGTTCAGCGGCATGATGACATTGTCCAGCGCACTGGTACGGGGCAGCAGGTTGAAGTTCTGGAAAACAAATCCGATTTTGCGGTTGCGTACTTTCGCACGGAAATCGCCCGAAGCACGCCCGACCTCATCGCCGTCAAACAGATAGTCTCCGCTTGTAGGACGGTCGAGACAGCCGAGAATATTCATCAGCGTACTTTTTCCCGATCCGGAAGCCCCCATGAGCGCAACGTACTCGCCGCGTTCAATCTTCATGGTAATGCCTTTCAGTACCGGGACATTGATTTCACCGATAAAGTACGTTTTTCCGATGTTGTGTAGTTCAATCAGAGCCATAATGACAGGACATCCTTCCTCACATCAATTCGGACGCGGTCCGCGGGGTGCGCCGCCGGCCGGAGGTGCACCTGCCGGTGCGCCGCCCTGAGCGGCTGCGCGTTCTTCGGCACGCTGACGTGCGCCTGCGCTTCCGCGCCCCGGCATCTTCGGCATGTTCGGCAGGAACGGATTATTGGACGAAGCCTGCCCGCCTGCGGTCGCTTCATTCATGGCGTACTGCACATCCACGCCCGTTATAATCACATCGCCGTCCTTGACATCGCCGGAAATGATTTCTGCGGTAACACCGTTGTTCAGCCCGGTTTTGACCGTAACCGGCTTCAGCAGACCATTGCTGTTTTCAATCCAGAGATGAGCTTCATTTTCGCCAAGTTCTTTGACCTCGAATGCGGGGTCAATGAACTCCGCCGGAGGCATGAAGCGCAATGCACCGTTGGATACGCTCAGCACGTTGCGTCGTTCATCGCGTATAAATTTCACATTTGCAGTCAGATACGGAACCAGAAGTCCGCTGGTATTGTCGGTATTGACTTCCACGATGTAGGTAACAACGTTGGAAGAAAGTGTTGCATTCAGGCGCAAACGGAATACTTTACCGCGGAATTCCTGTCCGGGGAAAGCATCACATGCGAACGAAACATCCATGCCCGGCTTGATGAATCCGATATCGGCTTCGTTGACGGAAACCCACACCTGCATTTTGCTGAACTCTTTGGCAACGAGGAAGATACTGGATGCAGACTGGTTGGACACCACGGTCTGACCGATACTGACGCGGCGGTCGATGATAACACCGTCCATCGGGGCGGTGATCACGCAGTAATCGAGGTTGCGTTTTGCTCTTGTGAGGGAGGCTTCTGCGCTGGAAAGCGAAGCCTGAGCGTCGGCGAGCTTGGCTTTCGCGGTTGCCACAGATGCCTGAGAGGTATAGAATTCAGCCTCATTGGAATCGAAATCGGTTTTTGTCAGAGCCTTTTGCGCATAAAGGGTTTGAGCTCGTTCCCAGTTGCTTGCGGCGAGCTTGGCGCGAGCTTCCGCTTCCTTGATGGATGCTTCTGCGGTCAGAATGGACGCTTCCGCGCGCTTCTTGGTGGCTTCAGCTTCCTGAAGTTCGGCCTTGTAGGAAACATCGTCGATTTGAGCAAGCACCATACCGGTTTTGACCTTGGAACCGAAGTCCATGGTATTCCCGTCGGTGTCTTTTCCGAAGCTCATGATTTTGCCGTTGACCTGTGCGCCCACGTTGACCAGTTCCTGAGGTTCCACAGTACCGGTTGCGGCGATGGTGCGCAGCACATTCTGACGGACGATTTTTTCATTTTTGAACGTAATGATCTGCTCTTTCGGGCGATAGGAGAGAACGACTTTCCATCCTATGTAACCGATTGCAGCGAGAATGATTAAGATAAAGATTGTTTTGAATGCTTTTTTCATGGTTGTACTTTATTTTGAGCTTGGTACTAACTTCGCGCACCTGATTTCCGGCTCGGATTCCGTTCAAATCCTTATTTCCGGGGTGCTTTTCATCAGTTCCTTTGTTGAGGTGATTGCGAGGTGATTAACGGACAGACGGATGACTGAGGGAGTAGAAATAGCCTTTGACAGAGAGATCATCTCCGCCTGAGTTCGGGTCTTCCACATCATCGAGCTTGGTCGCATAGTATGCCGCATCCAGCTGAGCTTTGGCTCGCTGGGTATTCACGAGGGAAAGCGCATAGTTTTCCTGAGCGCTGACCAGGTCGCGTTCGACTTCATTCAGACGTGTAACCAGCACAGCACCGGCTTTGTACTGATTTTCCACCAAATCGCGGGTCTCCGAGGTCATTTTCATGACTTCTTTGGAGATTGTGGTCTGCTCAAGATAGCACTTGTAGTTGTCGTATGCGGTACGGACATCGGTAATCAGGGTAAGCCATGTATTGGCAAGTTCATAGTCCACGGACGCCAGATTGGCGTAGGCGGCCTTGGCATTGAAGTAATCAGAGAAACCGTTGAACAGGTTCCAGCTTGCGCTCATGCCGTAGCGGAACGAGCCGCTTCTCGTGATGTCGGTTGCGGCATTGCCGGGGACATTGCGGTTTTTGGAATAACCGAGACTGTAATCCATCGTTACTTTCGGTCCGAATGAGGTCATGGACTGCCAGAAGGTGTATTTGGTCTGTTCCATTTTTTCACGCACGCTGCGAAGGTCGGGACGGTTGGACAGAGCAGTATCCAGAATCACATCAATTGAGGGGATTCTGCTCATATCGACGTCGCGTTCTTCATCAATCAGGGGGATAGAGATGCTGTCCGGGATTGTACCGTCCGTCAGCCCCAGATAGCCGGCGAGGACATACTTTTTCGCCCGGATGTCATTTTCCGCCTTGACCATATCCAGTTCAGCATTGCGGAGAGTAATGCGGAAGTTCAGGACATCGGTCAGAAGAGAAGAACCGGCATTGTACTTGAGTTCGGTTTCATCCAGCATCTTCTGAGCGTAATCGATACGAGCCTGATTAATGATTTTCTGCGTTACAGACAGCTGAATATCGGCGAACGCATAGGCGACGGCACGGAGCAGAAGACGCTTGGCGTCATCCTGCGCGGTTTTGGTCTGCTTCAATTCCCATTTTCTTGCAATAATGCCCAATTCACGGTTCAAGCTGTCGAAAATCAGCCATTGACCTGAAATCGAGGGGGAATAGCTCTCCGACTGACTGCCGACATTTGTAGACCACGTCTTCCCGAACTGCTGGGAAATCGACATTCCCACGTTCAGCGTCGGCACATACCCGGAAAAACTCTGATAGAAGCGGGACCGGGCGGAATCAATGGAGAAGCGGGTCTTGATGAAATCAGGATTGTTCTGCAATGCAATTCGCTGAGCGTCCGCGAGCGTCAGGGTCGTGATGTACGACGGGAAAGCGATTTTTTCCTCATCCTGAATATCCGTGTACTTGTCGTGCGTAACAGCCATAGGCGGTTTCACGTAGCCGGGGAAGGTCTTTTCTTTTGCCTCCTTGATGCTCTGGCATCCGGTGAGCCATGCAGCAAAGAATGCGGCGGAAGCAACCATCAATAAAGTTTTTCTGTTCATTTTGCTAAAATTCCCTGTAAGAAAATTTTGATGACCGGAGCAGGAGAAA
The DNA here is from genome assembly GCA_002315855.1 of Lentisphaeria bacterium UBA1732. Classification (GTDB taxonomy): domain Bacteria; phylum Verrucomicrobiota; class Lentisphaeria; order Victivallales; family UBA1829; genus UBA1732. Next base: position 9,720 of record DCIG01000038.1, read on the forward strand.
TCCTCTCCTGCAACTGTCCGTTAATAAAACACAATTCATGAAGTCCGCCGAAAAACAGACGGACCGCCGAAAGCACATCCAGGTCAGCACGAAATTCACCGCTTCGGATTCCCTCCTGAATCAGTTTTTCATAAATTTCGAACTGCTTGTTCCGTGCAATCGAAAACGGGTGTTTATCCAGCAGTTTCGGGGGCTTGGTATGCTCAATCAGCATACGGTGGAACCACATGTTCTTAATGGATTCATCGACCAAGGTTTCACTGATTTTCAGAATCCTCTCCGATGCGCTTCCCTTTTCCGAAGCAATCACCGACACCTTCTGATTGTTCTCCGACAAAATCATTGTCAGCACATTCAGCAGGATATCTTCCTTGCTTCGGAAATACCGATAAAGCAGCGTCCGCGACATTTCCAGCCGCTTCGCGATGTTATCGGTCGTAAAAGCCTCCCACCCCTGCTCACGGATTACATCCAAAGCGGTCCGGCATATATCCTCCCGAATCGTTTCGGTAACTCTTTCACGAACTTTTTCCGAATATTTCGTCATAGTCGTTCAGATTCTCCTTGTTTGTCTGGGTGTACCCGGTTATTGATTGTCTGGTGTTGACTGTTTGAGCAATATCCCGTCATACGCAATTCCGCATACACGGGGGGACAAGCGGCGGCGCAAAGATTTTCACCTCAAATACGCCTTGTCTGCACCTGAACGGAGCATATCACCATCCAGGACGCAAAGCACACTTGCCATCATGACGGAATAATATATCATGCGACAGGCTGTTTTTCAAATGACAGACTGTCAAAAATACAAATTTTATGTCTCATATTACGACAAAAGAAAATATTTCGTTTTATTTCACTGCCATGTCGAAGTTGTAAACCAATACGAATCAATTATCTTATCTTTTCGCCATTTTTCTTCACATTTTTTCAGCCATCTGCGAAACGAGAAAAACGTACTTTTTTTCCGAAAAAAGCTTGCTTTCACGACAAGTGATGGTATATTATTGACACAACGTATTGTGATAAAATTCACATTTCAACACAACATCTTGTTATCCCAATCTCATCATGACCAATTCAGGGCAAACACTTTTTCCGGCTCGCATCGGCTTGCAGAAACTGACCTTGCTGGACTTTCCCGGACGGATAGCGGCAACCGTATTCATCCCCGGCTGCAACTTCCGCTGTCCGTTCTGCCACAATGCAGAGCTCGTACTGCCGGAAAAGACGGAAAACGGAGCATTTTTGAGTCCGGATGAAGTTCTGGATTTTCTGCGCAAACGTCAGGGGACGCTGGAGGGAGTATGCTTCACCGGCGGGGAACCGCTGATGAATGCGGGCACACCGAATCTTCTCCGCGAGGTCAAGAAGCTCGGCTATGCGGTCAAACTGGACACAAACGGGTCTTTCCCTGAGCGTCTCAAGCAGGTCGTAAACGAGGGGCTGGCGGATTATGTTGCAATGGACATTAAAAATTCACCGGAGAAGTACGAACAGACCATCGGCGTTGCGGGGAAGCTGGATGCAGTGAAAGAAAGCGTGTCATTCCTGCTGAACTGCGGCATCGAGTATGAATTCCGCACCACCGTGGTGAAAGAATATCATACGGAAGAGGATTTGCACCGGATTGCAGAATGGATTGCGGGAGCGAAGCACTACGCGCTTCAGCAGTTCGTGGATTCAGGGCATTTGCTCAAAACAGGCGGCATGAGTGCAGTCGAGAAAGAAGAACTCCGCCGACTGGGAAAGGAATCAGGCCGGATTCTGCCGGACGTCATTGTCCGAGGTATCTGACTGAATGACAAACATTTCCAGCGAAGTCATGTCCGAAAACGGCATTTCTGCGCTATTAATGGGAAGTAATTTTTTTGAAACACCAACGATTTCATTTTCAAAACAACGAAGGAATTGTACATCATGTATCAGGTACAAAAACGAGACGGGAAAGTTGTAGATTTCAATCTGCAAAAGATTTCGGATGCCATCCGGATGGCATTTGAAGCACAGGAAAAGAATTATCACCCCAGCGTCATTGATTTTCTCGCGCTGAAGGTTACAGCGGAATTTGAGCCCAAAGTGAAAGAAGGACTCATTTCGGTGGAACAAATGCAGGATGCCGTGGAATCCGTGCTTGTTCAGGCCGGTTATGCAGATGTGGCGAAAGCATACATTCTGTACCGCCGTCAGCGCGCCAAACTCCGCAACATGAAAAACACCATCCTCGACTACCGCAAGACCGTGGACGACTATGTGAAAATCAGCGACTGGCGCGTAAAAGAAAACTCCACCGTTACGTACTCCGTGGGCGGTCTGATCCTCTCCAACTCCGGTGCAATCACAGCAAACTACTGGCTCTCCGAAATTTATGATGATGAAATTGCCAATGCGCACCGCAACGCGGATTTGCACCTGCACGACCTTTCCATGCTCACCGGCTACTGCGCAGGATGGTCCCTGAAACAACTGATTCAGGAAGGGCTCGGCGGAGTGCCGGGCAAAATCACCTCCGCTCCCGCCTCGCATCTGGCGACCCTCTGCAATCAGATGGTGAATTTTCTCGGCATCATGCAGAATGAATGGGCAGGAGCACAGGCATTCTCCTCCTTCGACACCTATCTGGCACCGTTCATCAAGGCAGACCATCTGTCCTACGAGCAGGTCAAGAAATGCATTGAGTCGTTCATTTTCGGGGTCAATACGCCTTCCCGCTGGGGTACACAGGCACCATTCTCCAACATCACGCTGGACTGGACAGTACCCAACGATCTGGCGGAACTCAACGCCATCGTGGGCGGCAAGGAAATGCCGTTCAAATACAAAGACTGCAAGGCCGAAATGGACATGGTGAACAAAGCATTCATCGAAACCATGATTGAGGGAGACGCCAACGGGCGCGGCTTCCAATATCCCATTCCGACCTACTCCATCACCAGAGATTTCGACTGGTCAGAAACGGAAAACAACCGTCTGCTCTTCGAGATGACGTCAAAATACGGCACGCCCTATTTCTCCAACTACGTGAACAGCGATATGCAGCCCAGCGATGTGCGCAGCATGTGCTGCCGTCTCCGCCTCGATTTGCGCGAGCTCCGCAAGAAATCCGGCGGATTCTTCGGAAGCGGCGAAAGCACGGGCAGCATCGGCGTTGTAACCATCAATATGCCCCGCATCGCCTATCTTGCCGAAAACGAGGCGGATTTCTACAAACGCCTCGACCACATGATGGACATTGCGGCACGTTCCCTCAAAGTCAAACGCAACGTCATATCCAAACTTCTCGAAGAAGGTCTCTATCCGTACACCAAGCGTTACCTCGGCACCTTCGCCAACCACTTCTCCACCATCGGACTGGTCGGCATGAACGAGGCTTGCCTGAACGCGCGCTGGATTCGCAAAGACCTCATCAACAAGCAGGCACAGGATTTCACCTGCGATGTGCTGAATCACATGCGTGAACGCCTCTCCGACTATCAGGAAGAATACGGCGACCTGTACAATCTGGAAGCCACGCCCGCAGAATCGACCGCATACCGTCTCGCCAAACATGACAAGAAGCGTTTCTCCGACATCATCACGGCCACACAGGGCGACGGGGCACCCTACTACACCAACAGCTCGCATCTGCCCGTGTGGTACACCGACGATATTTTCAGCGCACTGGATATTCAGGACAGATTCCAGCCGCTCTATACATCGGGGACGGTCTTCCATGCGTTCCTCGGCGAAAAACTGCCCGACTGGCGCAGTGCAGCCAAGCTCGTTCGCACCATTGCAAACAACTACAGTCTGCCCTATTACACTCTCTCACCGACCTATTCCGTGTGCCGCACACACGGTTATATCTCCGGGGAAGAATTCAAATGCCCCGACTGCCACCAGCCCACGGAAGTGTACAGCCGCATCACCGGCTACTATCGCCCCGTGCAGAACTGGAACGACGGCAAGGCGGAAGAATACCGGGAACGCAAGGTCTATGACAGCAGCAAATCACTGAAAAATCATCCCGAAAAACTGAATACAGCCAATGATTCCTGCTGCGACCATTCCGACAGTGCAGCCACAGCCGCTGCGCCCGCCCGGACAGAAGAGGTTTTCACACTGGACAGCGATACACCCGCGCCCGTCAAACGCGACGACGCGAAACTGATTCTTTTCGCGACCAAGACCTGCCCCAACTGCCGCATGGCAAAGATTTTCCTTGAAAAAGCGGGACTGGACTACGAAGTCATCTTCGCCAACGAGGAAATCGAAGAGGCCAACCGCTATGACATCCGACAGGCACCGACACTGGTCATCGTGAATGCCGACAAGACGGCTGAAAAGGTGGTCAATATTTCCAACATCCGCAAATACATCGACGCGCTCGTCAAATAAGTTCAGGAAAGGAATCGGCTATGCTTGACATCGTTGTAATCGGTTCCGGTCCTGCCGGCTTGACCGCCGCCATTTACGCTCGCAGAGCAGGCAAGAAAGTTCTGATTATCGAAAAAGAATCCTTCGGGGGGCAGATGACGCATTCCCCGAAGATTGAGAACTATCCCGGACTTTCCGCTCTCAGCGGCAATGAACTCGCCGAAAAAATGATGGAGCAGGCTCTCGGTTTCGGTGCAGAAATCGAACTGGATGAGATCATCAGCATCCGCAATTCCCTGAAATCCAAAAGCATCGTTTCGGAAAGCGCAGAGTATTTCTGCAAGGCAATCATCATCGCCGCCGGCTCGAAACACCGCACCCTCGAACTGCCCCGCGAAGAAGAGTTCGTCGGGAACGGCATTTCCTACTGCGCACTCTGCGACGGGGCATTCTACAAAGGCAAGAAAATCGCGGTCATCGGAGGCGGCAATACGGCATTGCAGGAAGCAGTACTGCTGTCGGACGTCGCCGAAAAAGTTACCATCGTGCAGAATCTGAATGAGCTCACGGGAGAACGCACCATGATCGAAATTGTGGAAAACAAACCCAATATCGAAATTCTCACCGACACCATCGTAACGGGATTGAACGGACGGAACCAGCTGGATTCAATCCAGCTCGAAAATTCCGAACACGGCGACCGCAGGGATTTCCCCGTGGACGGCATATTCGTGGCAATCGGGCAGAAGCCGGACAACGAGGCGTTCCGCGAACTGTGCGAACTCGATGAACGCGGCTTCATCATAGCCGGAGAAGACTGCACGACCAAAACACCCGGAGTTTTCGCCGCCGGAGACTGCCGAACCAAAGGCATCCGTCAGGTTGCCACAGCAGTCGGAGACGGTGCAATCGCCGCGCTCGCCGCATGTCGCTACATCGACCGTCTGAACGGCTGACATCATTCCAGTTCAGACGCATTGCGACCGATTCATCCGATTTGATTATCCGAACACATGCTTATCTCCATAATCACCCCCGCAGAAAAAGATGATGACAAGCTGATCCGGCTCACCGCCGAGTCGCTCATCGCCAATCGCCATCCCGATGCAGAATACATCGTGATGGACGGGGGACTACAGGGAAAAACAATCACATTCATCCGGAAATGCTATCCCTCTGTCCGCATCATTCCCATGGCTTTTGACAATCCATACGAAGCCATGAATGCCGGAATCGACCTTGCGTCAGGGGAGTATGTCATGTTTTTAATGCCGGGGACATTCTGTCCCTCCAACAGCATTGACAACATTGCCACCGAGCTTGCAGTCGGGAACAATGAGACTGATATACTGGGAGGCAGTCTTATCGTCAACAGCCAAACCATGCGCCCCGCATTTTTCCCAAATTCCTTTTTCTTCACCCGTTTCTTCCTACAGGCAGCCCTGATTCACAAAAGAGTTTTTGAAATCTGCGGGCAATTCTCGCCCAATTACCATACCTGCGCGGATTTGGCATTCGCACTCACCACGTGGGAACAGGGTGTCCAAGTGGTCCACGCCAGAGAAATTTTCGCGGAACTTCCTCCGTATCGTCTTTCCAAGCGCGAGACCAGTGCCATTTCTCTGGAAATCCGGAAAGTTTTGCTTGACCACGGATTCAGCGAAATCTATGCGGATATTCTGTACATGATGATACGCTGGAATCTGCGCAGAAGGCTTCTGATTCATCCGGTGAAGCGGTGAGACGGGACATTTTCCGTCTTTTGAGTTCCGTCTGAAAACCATCTGAAAAAAGTTTCTTTTTACCGCCGAGGCAATAAGAAAAAGAACAGTTTGCAGTTTATAAAAAAAAGTTTATAATTTATCTTTTTTTGCAATATTCATATTTAATTTTTCGTTAATTGATTGAGACGAACATCTGAGCACGATGTTTTGGCACGAATAAAACATGTTCGGGAAACTCTGAAAAAACGATTCTTTGAGCGAACCTCAGCAAAGAGAGAGAAACTGCTGAAAACTCAAAATTCAACAATAGAGCGTCCCTTCAGTCAACAGCAACATCCAAACAGGAGGAAAACATGAACATCAAATTGTTAACAATCGTATTGACCGCAGCAGGCGTAGTTTCCTGCACGGCTTTCGGACAGGGTATGGGGCCCGGCGGTATGGGAGCTTTCGGCGGTGCCGGTATGGGTGCTTTCGGCGGCGGTATGGGACCCGGTATGGGGGCTTTCGGCGGCGGATTTGGCGGTAGCATGGGACCCGGTATGGGTGCTTTCGGCGGCGGTATGGGACCCGGTATGGGGGCTTTCGGCGGCGGTATGGGACCCGGTATGGGGGCTTTCGGCGGCGGTGCCGATATGGGCGCGGCTCCTGCGGGAGGCTTCGGCGGATTTGGTGGTAGCATGGGTGCTTTCGGCGGTGCCGGTATGGGTGCTTTCGGCGGAGGCTTCGGCGGTAGCATGGGACCCGGTATGGGTGCTTTCGGCGGTGCCGGTATGGGGGCTTTCGGCGGAGGCTTCGGCGGCGGTGCCGATATGGGCGCGGCTCCTGCGGGAGGCTTCGGCGGATTTGGTGTTTTCGGAATGCCTTCGGACGGTGATCCCCGTGAAGCGGCAGCAGCATTCGGCGCAAATCCCACTGAACCACAGGGACGCGGCGGACGACAGGCTCGCCAAGCTCGTCAGCCTCAGCAGAATGCCCGTCAGCCCCGTCAGCAGGAACGTCCCGCCAATAACAGAAATCAGCGTCCCGGCGATGCAGCTCCGATGGGCGGTCCCGGCGGTATGGGACCAGGAATGGGCATGGGACCAGGCATAGGCGGCATGGGTATGGGACCCGGCATAGGCATGGGACCCGCATTTGGACAGGGTTTCGGTCCGGGAGCGGCATTAGGACCTGCACAGCAGACACCCCGCAATGCGGAGGTTCAGCCAAAGAAAGACGATGATAAAAAAGCCAAGTCTGACAAGCAGGATAAAAAACAGGACAAGAAACAAGCCAAGAAAGACGATGAAAAGAAGGCTCAGCCCAAGAAACAGGACAACAAACAGAATAACAGACAGAATAGCAGACAGCCTCGTCAGCAGACACAAACGAGACAGAACAATGCAGCGACTCTTCAGCGCGGACTGATTGGTTCTGCACTCAACAGCTCAGGAAGACTGTTTGCTCCTCAGACTCGCGGCGGTCAGCGAGGACAAATGAGACAGCAGAATTTCGCGGGACGCCGTCAGCAGGCTAACGATCCCGCGACCCGGCAGGGGTTCGGCGGGTTTGGTGGCGGGCGTCAACAAGCTAACGCTCCGACGGTTCGGCAGGGGTTCGGTGCTTTCGGCGGCGGGCGTCAACAGGCTACCGCTCCGACGGCCCGGCAGGGGTTCGGCGGTTTTGGCGGAGGGCGTCAACAGGCTACAGCTCCGACGACCTGGCAGGGATTCGGTGCTTTCGGTGG
>DCIG01000010.1:0-1058 GCA_002315855.1 Lentisphaeria bacterium UBA1732
ATGCCAAAGAAATCGGCGCAAGGTTTATACTTTCAAGTATTATGCGATCACATGACACCAAACAGACGATGGTCAATAATCATAATCCAAATGTCTCCCTCTTTTTCAAACCGCAGTTTTGCCATATTTTCCTGCGCCAATTTTTTTCCGGAGTCCCCCGTCTTTAATTCCGTATAGATGGAACGGCTGTTGATTTTTGTGACGATGTGCGGCTTTTCATCTTCGTCAACACAGTGTACGCCGTTTTCATCCTTGATTATATGCCGGAGAATGATTTTGTCTCCAACGTTGATTCCGGGATCGTTCTTTGCTCTGTTCATCTTGTGCCTCCTATCATTCGTTTGCGGTTCTTGCGCGAATTTTTCCAATATTGATTGTTACTGTCCAAACGTCACCATCCTTCTGAAATTCCGCCTTGTTCCAAGTATTACGTGTTTTCATTACGCCATCTTCCTCCAGCTTCTCTGTTGTGTAGAAATACTGGCTGTTGACCTTGGTCACAATTCCAATATTACCGATAGGACCATTTTTACTGTTCCCATCTTCGTCAATCCATTTGAAATTGAGTCGGACTTTGTCCCCGACCTGCAGGTCGGGATCGTTCTTTGCTTTTCTCATTTTGTACCTCCTGTAATTGTTATTTGAGCGTGATAAGGTTCAGCAGTTTCCGATAGACCAAGGCGGCATCCTTGGCATCTTCAAACGCATTGTGCTGCACCTCGCCGGTGATATTCAGTGCATCTTTCAATGCCGTCAGCGAAACCATTTCAAACCGGGGTTCGCCGGTCTCCATGACGGAAAGGTCGTTGATGGCAAGTGCCAGGCGCATACTGTCCCGTCCGTGTCGGCGAATCATCCGGGAAAGTTCCGGAAATTCCTTGGCGATAAATTTCAAATCGAAATCAAGATTCTGCCCTACGGGCGTAATGCTCTCAATGCCGTTATCGATGATCCATTGCTGGATGTCGGCGGTCACCTTCTCGCGGCTCTCGCCCTCGTTGAGGTTGAGCCGATTGACCTGCATCGCTTCTGCCTCTGCCGTTTCCGGATGCTCCGCT
>DCIG01000010.1:1092-6478 GCA_002315855.1 Lentisphaeria bacterium UBA1732
ACATCCTTTGAGACGGTGAAATTCTGATTCAACGGCACGATGGCGATGTCAAGGATTTCGCACTTGTCCATGTTCAATCCGGACGTTTCCAAATCGATTGCTGCAAAAATTTTCATTTTATTCCTCCGGTTGAGAGACCATGATGCCGGTTGATTCAAACGTGACATCCATGGCCAAAAATTTGCGTATGTTCATAAGATGACTTTTCAGCGGACCGTTTGCGGGATTGCTCTTACGCCCTTTCGTTCTGGCGAAGAACTCTTCCTCGCCCCAGCTGACCCGCTCAATGAATTCCCAATAATTGATAAGCGGGTTTTTCTTATAATTCAGGTAAATGCAGTCCAGCACGGCCGTCCGTCTTGCGTTAAGATCAAGGGGGTATTCCCGGATATTCCCGTTTTTCGCTCTTGTCTGCCAAATGATTTTTCGCCCGCGGGATACTCTTGTCAGCCATGAAACACTGGTGATTTCAGTTTGCTGAACCAAATCTGACCGCATGTGCTTTGTGAATTTCCGGATGGAGTCCAGCAGGGCATCATCATCCAGCGGTTTCGTGATGAATGAGTTTGCATCACGGAGCAGCATATCGGCGGCAAGATTATGAGAATCATGACCGGTCATAATGATAACCGGCATCGCGTCCTTGTTGTAAGTCTCCCGGATAGTGCCGAGGAAAGATTTTCCATAACAGACCTCCGGCGTGTTGCCGATTTTCGGCGGAAGCTGCAAATCCAGAACCACATAATCAAATTTTTCACTTTCGAGCAACTGATGAGCCTCATCAGTCGAATTTGCGATACGGAAGTCGTCCCGAAGAACCCCGACCTGCGCGGACACAGTTTCGCAGATATTCGGATCGTCATCCACAATGAGTGCTTTCAAATTAGCCATTTTTCTGGTTCCCTTCTACTGGAAGGAACACGGTAACAAGCGTCCCTTCCTTTTCTCTTGAGTCGATATTCAATGTTCCGCCGTGGTCAACAATCTTTTCATATGCGATTGCCGTCCCGAAGCCGGAACCGGTTGTTTTCTTTGAGGTGCTTTTCGGGAGAAACATCCGAACCCTTTTCAGCATGTCCGGAGACATTCCCATTCCATAATCCCGGATGGTGATCTGAACGCCGTCAAGCAACGGCTGTGCCTTGATTTCAATAAGACCGCTGGAGGCGAACCGATTTACCCCGATCATGTAGGATTCCACGGCGTTTTTGATTAGATTCCGGAAAACGAGAATCATCAGTTCCCGCACAACGGAAACGTTGATATCCGCCGGAAAATCCTCAACCTTTATCTCAATGCCGGAAATATCACGGTCTTTTCCCATGAACTCTTCCTTGACCAGTTGAACCGCATTCAAGACAAGCGTTTTCAGATTTTCCGTCATGCGGACATCCGGAGTCTGCCGGGTGAAATTCTGCATATCATTGAGAAGCCGGACAATCATGTTTGCACGTTCATGGATTCTGGTTACACACTGATTCAGCATCACCATCTGCTTTGCCGGAAGGTAGTCTCCCAATTCATGGATTTTCTTTACATCGCTCAGCAAAGGGGAAAGAATCCCCCGGATGTCGTGTGCGGCGTGACCGACCGTTTCCTCATAAACAGTTTTCAAATCCCGGCGAACCATCTGAACACCTTCGGTTCCGACCTTTTCCTGAAATTTGGAAAGAGTCTTGAACATCCGGTTCTCTATTTTCTTTTCCTTCTCTTTCCCATGGAAAGAAATATCCCGGCGCGTCAGGGAACGTTTCGTCTGATTGACCACGAAAGAATTTCTGTCTTTCAGCAGCACCATGAACGGGATGAGATCCTGCTCACCGACATACACCAGAGCATCCGCTACTGCGGCACGAACCTCCCAATTCTCATCCTGAATGAACGGCACAAGTTTTTGGACAAGTTTCTCATTGGCGTAATGGCATTCCAGTTCAGCCGCGAGCTGTTCCACCTCCTGCAACCGAAACTGTTGCTGCCGGGATGCCGCCGGGTCCGAAATAGTTTTCTCCATCCCCAAATCAAACAATGTTTGTTCAGCAAGCATAGCGTTCCTTCCGCTTTCTGAAGGCATCCGCACCGCCTTCCAGCAAATCAATAATGTCTTCCTTGCATTCATCTACCGTACCGCATTTACGGCGTTTTGCGGATTTTCCGTCCGAGGTCATCACGAGCATCCGTTCCGCATCCGAGAGGACCGGGATGTTCGGATTGTGCGTGACGAAAATAAGCTGGCGGTTTTCTTTGACATGGAGAACATTTGCCACAATCGTATTGTGAACGAACCGGTTGTCCAAATTATCCTCCGGCTGGTCAATGAGCAGAGGCCGTTCGCTTTCCAGCAGAAGAATCGGCAGGATCGTGTCGCATTTCTGACCGGTGGAAAGCGTCTCCGTGGGCTTGTAAATTCCCTGATCGTCAAGTTCGATTTTGGTCTTGTCTTCCATTTCAACGATTTCCAGTTCAGCAAGGAAGTTTTTTGTTCTCAACTGCGTCATAACGACCTTTGCTTGATTCTGATTGAGTCCAGTAGCCTCAATGAGTTTTGCCGGATCGGAATCCCGCAGAATCCGTGCGAGTTTCGGAGGATTCACGAATTCGGAAATGGTGTGCGACACCTGCCGGTACATGATTCCGGATTTTGCCAGCCATTTCGTCAGCAGAGCGCAGTATTCATCTTTGCTGCCGTACTGCTCCAACGTTACCCGGATATGTGGCATCAGTGCAGAATTGATCCTGTCAACGATGGCGGCTCTTGCGGCAAACCGCCTGTCCCGCAGAGTTGACAGTTCAAAAATCAGATCTTTCCGCTCCTTTTCAAGAACATCAATTTTCCGTTTCATCTCATTTTTCGTAGCGTTCAGACCCATCAGACGCGTGTACTCATCTTCGACCTTGCGGCGTTCAACAGTTTTTTCCTGTTCCTCCTTGCATTTTTCAATAATGCGTCGGTATTCCATTTCCGCCTGTTCATGCCTCTGCACAAGGGCTTTTTTCTGTGCGGAGAACGTACCGTATATTCCCTTGATCCGTTCCAGAAAATTGTCGATGACGGCATTCAACTCGGCATTCACTCCTAACAAATCATCGTACATGGTTTGAATGCTGGCGGCATTCTCACTGTTTTGCAAGTCCCCGATCCCTCCGTTGTTCAGCTGCGAGGCAAAATCATCTTTCATATGCTCAATATTTTTATAGGACCGGTTGTAGATGTTTTGCAGGGAATTAACGAAATTGATTTCCATCGTCCGCATATTTTTATTCATGTGGGCGCGATTGATCTCATCCGCATCCGCTCCGGTTTCGGCGGCGGCGAATTGTTTCATTTTTGTCTGTACTCCCGGAAGCAAATTGATTTCATCCTGCAAATTGACAATCTGCTGCATGAGCGGGAATGTCTCGGCCGCATTGGATTCCAGACGCTTTTTTACAGCCTCAATGCTGCTCTTCAAACCGTCAAGTTCACCCTTGCTGAATGATTCCAGCAGTGCCATCTGGTACGTGCTTTGTCCGGCGATCTCCTCAATTTCATTCTGGCTGAAAATGTCGATACTGAAAAGGGAGCGGGTGAAAGGAATACCGGCCGGACTCTTGGTCGCATCATCGTGCAGTACCCGCGGCGGTTCCCCGTAGGCACGACTGATAATGTAACTGACTCCCTCTCCCGTTTCAATTTTGATCTCTATCCGTCCGCCACCGAGATTGCTGGAAACAAGCTCATCAATGCGTTTTTGCGCACGGGGATCCGGCGACATCGAATTCAATCCGTATCGGATAAATTCAAGCAGCGTGGTCTTTCCCGTTCCTCTCGCTCCGATAATGCAGTTCAGTTTGTCCGAAAAATCGAACACGAAACCGTCAAGAAATCCTCCGACGATTCGGAGTTCTTTCAGCCGATGTGATGCGTTGTGCATATTGACCTCCTAAATTTAGGTGTTTTCTGTTTCTTCAACTTGATTTTTTATTTTCTGTGATGTAATATATAGCGTAGCATCTGACAAATGATGTCACTTTACTTTTTAAAGGCGAAAAAAAATGAAAAAAATTCAGAGTGATGGACAAAGCCGGGGAACAGTTACCCGGATTCAAATACACCGGCTTGCAAGAATAGCCGCCCTTCTGAAAGAGAACAACTATCCGAACGCAACAGACTTTCTGAAGGAATATTATGACCTTGAACATGGGGCTGAACTGATCAACAAGGACTCGTACTCTACGCGAACCGTTTACCGGGACATCGAGCTTCTGAAAGGAGTGTTCAAATGTCCGGTCAAATTTTCCCGCAGGAACAATGGGTATTACCTGGCCGATAAAAAATGGAATTTTGAGTGTCCGACTGATTTTTCCGACACGGTCATTCTGCCATTGATTATCGGCTCAAAGATTGCGGAAGACATCTTTCCGAATCCACTGCGCAGTCAAATTAAGGCGGCGGTCGATTCAGTTCTGAAAAAAGACAAAACGAACACGATTCGTTCCGCCTGCATGAAATCCCTCAAAATCTTTGCCGAGACAAGCGCCGTTGACATTTCAAAGTACTTTCAATTGATTTTTGACGCATGGTTCACGCACCATTCTGTAAAAATCATGTATGAAAAGAGTGCCGGGGAAATTTCTGAACGGATCGTGGATCCGCACGTGCTGTTCCTCTACAACAAGGAATGGCGCATCAAGGCATACTGCCATTTGAGGAAGAAACCGCTGACATTCGTATTGAGCCGAATCCGGAAAGCAGAAATGCTCCGAGTTGAATTCAAACCTGATATGAAAATCATCAAATCCATCAACATCGACTCCATCGTCAGCTATACGAAATACCCCAACGTAAAAATCAGGCTGATCGGGGATGCAGTCAAATTCGCCATCGCAAGCACAATGCACTCGAAGCAGAAAATCACGGCTGAACGAGGCGGGAAATCCTGGATTTTCTCCATACCGGAAATCTCCAAAGAGGTCATCACTCCATGGATTCTGTCTCAAGGCGGCAATGCCATCCCGCTTTGCCCTCCGGAAATCGTCGAGGATGTCCGGAAAAAGGCGTTTGCTGTCACGGAGAATCTTTCTACAGAAGAACTTGCAAAAATGCCTTGACTATCAACGGTTTGTGTTGAAAAGTTCTTCCCGGAAGAACCGAGAAGAACTTTCGTAAGTCATCGACTGTAAACTAATTGCGAATTTCAGAAGAACTTGGAAGAACTTTGAAGGTCGAATCAGACCTTCTGCGGTTTTTTTACAAGAACTGACGCACTTTTTTGGCTCACCTCAAATTACCCTCAAATAAAAATGCGTTCTTCTAAGTTCTTCTTGCGACCTTCATGTTTTTTGCTTGAATTTTGATTACATTATCTCCATGCAAACAAAAATAACGCATGGAGGTAAAAATGACGTT
>DCIG01000062.1:0-131 GCA_002315855.1 Lentisphaeria bacterium UBA1732
GAACGGGCGATCTCCGTCTTCAAACTTGTGCCCAAACGGTTTCTTCTCGAACGGACGATCTCCGTCTTCAAACTTGCGTCCAAACGGTTTCTTCTCGAACGGGCGATCTCCGTCTTCAAACTTGCGTCCAA
>DCIG01000062.1:209-37185 GCA_002315855.1 Lentisphaeria bacterium UBA1732
CGGGCGATCTCCGTCTTCAAACTTGCGTTCAAACATTTTTTTACTTTCCGTTACGGCAGTATCGAGTTCTGAGGTATTGTCAGCTTCACTCGCGGACTGACTGTCAACCTGATTTTCGACCTCATCTGAGGCGGAGGCAGGAGCAGACTGAACAGGTGCGGGCGGAGGCGGAGGACAATTGTATTCTTCTATCCAGCGGACACGGCGTCTCGGCTGACGGTCGAAGCTGCGTCCGAACTTGCGGAACGGGCGGCGTTCGCCATCTTCCGTCTGCTCGCCTTCCTCATCCTCCCTGCCGAATTCGCTAAGCGGAGCAAGAGACATCTGCTCGTAGTAGGAAGCGGAGGGATCAGCCTGATATTCATTCTGTTCTTCCGTGCCGGCGGAAAATGCGGGTTCAGGTTCGCCCATGGTCGTTGGGAATGCTTTTGCGGCAGAAAAATTTTCATCGGGAATCAACGCCTGCTGAGCTTCCTCTGCGGTCAAGGTGCGCCATTGTCCCATGGGTAAAGAACCGAGACGAAGCATTCCGACAGCAACGCGTTTCAGACGGTGAATCTCATTCCCCGTGGCATCCATCATGCGGCGGATTTCGCGGTTTTTACCTTCACCGAGCAGGAAAAGATAGCGGCATGGGACCTGTTCATGGATTGCGATTGCGCGGAGCTGTTCTCCCTCATCGACAACGCCATCTGAGGTCAAAAGTGCAATGGCATCAGGAGACAAAGGCTCTTCGGTCGTAACCTGATAAGTTTTCGTAATGCCATGGCTGGGATGCGTGAGACGCTCAATCCACTGTCCGTCATTGGAAAAAAGAATCAGACCTTCACTGTTTTTATCGAGACGTCCGGCAGACACCAGACGAGGAGCATTCTGCATGGTAATGAGGTCAATTGCTTTTTTCGGGGCATGAGGGTCATCCAGCGTGCAAACATATCCGCGGGGCTTGTGGAGCATCACATAAACGAACGGAGCGCCATTGACAACGGGTTCGCCGTCAAGGATGATCGTATCCTGATCCGATACGCGGGTGGACGGGTCCATGCAAACTTCGCCATTGACAGTTACATGTCCGGATTTGATGAGTTCAGCGGAATGTCTGCGGGAAGCAGCACCGGCATTTGCGAGATATTTGGTAAGATTAACAGGTTCCATGAAAGAGCTTGGGAGGGGAGAATTATTGAGCGTACAGTGCGAACAGAAATCATTCCTGTGAAGAATCGGATTCCAGTTTCGCGAGGTGTTTTTTAGCGAGATGAATCATTTCCATGAGCTTCTGACTGCGGACATCAACAGGAAGACTGTTGAAAGCGTCCAGCAGGATTTTTTCATCGGCGCAGAGTTCAACGGAATACTTGACTTTGCCGTCCTTCTTGGGAAGATAGGCGGTAATCAGGGGATAAAGTTTATCCCAGGTATCCTTCTGCATGACCATGGATTCTTTGCGAAGGTATTTGGATATGGTGTTCACACTGACATTGGCGCAGTTGGCAAAATCAGTGATGGAAGCGTAGCTGTCCGCAATTGCGGCATGAAGAGCTTTGACGAAATCGTCGGTAATTTTCATATAACATATACTCCGGTTAAAGAACGTACATTGTCACGGACGGGAGGCGGAAGCGCGAGTGCCTTTCGGGAAAACCTCGCGAAATTCCTTCATTGTCCCGTATTTGGCCTTCAGAGCATCGAAAAGTTTCTGATCCTTGCTCGTATCGGTATCATCCGCCACATAGCGGAAGTAGCAGGTAATCACAAATTCGATGAGCTCGGACAGTTCCTCGTTTTCCTTGGCAAGCTCCTTGGCGTTGACGAAATCGCCGAACAGAAGCAGGTAGAAAAACAGCTGATCGGAACGGTCGGCTTCTCCGGCGCCTTTGCGAAGCAGAACCAGACGCTGGCGGGCATCCAAATCATCAAATTTGAACGTAAAAGGCTTGGTGCTGCCTGCACCTGGAACCGCCTTCACGACACCGTCATTGATGGAGACGATTTTGCAGATACCGGTCGGACCGTAGCCGATTTGAGTCCCTGCAAAAATCGTATTGCCGTTGTAGGTATTTTCATGAATCATGCGCGCACTGGCAATGCAGTCCAGCACGGCGCGTGCCCAGTCGCGATACGGACGGGCTGTATCGGCCAGAATCTGGTCTTCGCGCTTGGTCTGGCGGTCAATGGACTGGAACCATGCGTTGTAATCGTCTTCGGCACGGTCGAGGTGTCCGTTTGTGGTCTGGAACACCATGCGTCCGGCATAATAGGCTTTCTGTTCTTCGAGCGTGGTCTGCATGGTCTCGGCTTCACGGGCGAGACGCTCTTCGCGATTCTGATTTTCCCTGCGGGACCATTCTTCCGCCTCTTCTTTTTCACGGGCAAGGCGTTCGGCGCGGAGGCGGGCATCTTCAGCGGCCTCTGCGGCATCGCGGCGCTGGGCGATCTGCTTGCGGAGGAGACGGGATTCCTGATCGCGACCGGAAATCATGACTGCTTCATCCGCCGCAACATAAAGCGCCTGGAACGTGGCGAGAGCCTGTTCTTCTTTCGGCTTGCGGGGAACATATTCCTTGAGGATGAATTCTTCGCACATGGTCAGGATGCCCTGCTTATCGGCGGGATTTTCCCGTGCATAAGCCTCAATGGCGTCGACGTCGTCGGTAAGCGGAGTGGGACGGGCAAGTTCGCGCAGTTCGGCTTCTTTCTTCGCCTTGATTTCGCTTTCCGTTTTGTGTTTTTTATACAGGATACCGCCCAAAACTCCCCCGACAATCAGGACAACGAGAAGGATGACAAGACCGACCATGCTGACTGCATGAGCACGCTGAGCATTCGCCTGCTGACGTTTTTTCAGATTGTAGATATTGCGCTGACGGTCATTGCCGCTGTCATCATCGGGAGCTTTCATAATCATTTTCTTGATTGTTTCCGTATTGAGTGGTTGAGGTCTTCCATCGGACAAATTCATGTCATTCCCCATGATTTCATGCTGAATCGAGGCTTTGGGAAGTTCGCCCCGGCGGGCGTTGTGAAGATCATCGATCAGCTCTGCTGCATCCTGATAGCGCATGAAAGGATTCTTCGCCATCATCTTCATGATGATGCGGGAAACGGCTTCGGGGACATCGGGATTCACGGAACGGGGAGGAATCAGCGGTTCCATCAAGTGCTTTTTGGCGATTTCCTGAGCGTTTTCACCATCGAATGCGACCCGCCCGGTTACAAACTCGTAGAACGTGGCGCCGAGGCTGTAAATATCACTGCGGGTATCCATGGGAGCTCCGGTCAAAGCCTCCGGGCTGATATACTGCGGCGTTCCGAGGACTTCATCCTCGTTTTCGAGGCTGATGTCGCCGGTAACATGCGCAAGACCGAGGTCGGCGAGTTTGGCGCGTCCCGTGCTGGTCAGCATGATGTTGTCGGGCTTAATGTCGCAGTGAATGAGTTTCTGTTCATTCCACGCATAATTCAGGGCTTCGGCAATCTGCTGAACGACATTCAAAGCCTGTTCAACGGATATTTTCCCGGTGCGTTCCAGCACATGCTTCATGGTCTCGCCATCGATATTTTCCATGGCAAAAAACAGAAGTCCGTTGTCTTCGCCCACGGCATACGCCTGAACAATATGAGGATGATTCAGTTTGGCGGCGGCACGGGCTTCCTTGATGAAACGCGCCACAAATTCGGCATTGTCGGCAAAGGACTCCGCCAGCACTTTCAGCGCAGCCGGACGATCCAGCGTAATCTGGTGAGCCAGATACACTGTCCCCATGCCGCCCTGCCCGATTGGACGCTGAATAATAAAATCGGCAATCACAGCACCGCGGGACAGACGGGTGGGCGGAACTTGAACCACACGGTTGCAGTGTCCGCACCGCACCATGATTCCCGCATCCACATCATCCACCGCGACGATGGTACCGCACAAGGAACATTGAAAACGCATCTTAAGTTTTCCTCCGGATTTTTTCTGTCGTATCTGCACAAACTGACAGGATTACTGAACCGATTCCATAAACTTGCCTTTCCCGGTCAGCCAGTTGATATTCAGGGGCTGACGGGGGCAGTTCTTATCTGCATTGTAGCGGTTGATTTCGACGAAACGGACCACAAGATTCTTTTCATTTGTTCCGGCAAGCTGTCCATCCGGCTTGAAAATAATTGCGCGGCAGTTGCTCCTGATATTGGAGGCCATACTTCCGCTGAACGTTACTTTCGGAGCAGTGGAAGAACCTGCCACAGCATCATTCCCGGTGGCAAGACCGAAGTCTTTGGAGTTTCCTCCGGCAAACGGCACCATGGCATTTTCAGGCAGCATCTGTTCCGCAGAGGTCGAAGACCAGATTTTGAAAGTGTAGGATGATCCGGAGGAGTGATACACTTCCGCAATGCGGTAATAAACGCCGTTTTTACCGCTCACATTGCTTGCGGCGGCAGTATCGGCGTCCGAATAGATGATCAACGCCGTATAGTTGCGGCTGGCGATGGCATGTGCGCGCGCTTCCATCACTGCGGCATTGAAAGTATTTGCCGCATGGAAGAGGCTTTTTCCCCGGAGGAGACTGCTGTACGCCGGCATTGCCGCAACCATAATCATAATCATGACCGCGACCGAAACCAGAATTTCGACCAGTGTAAAATGTTTTTTACGATGATTTCGCATAAGAGTAACCCTCATGTGTTTTCGGATGCTCAATTACTTGCCGGAAGACTTTTTGCTTTTGGCATCCTGTTGACGCTGTTTTTCCATTTCAGCCTGCTGCTTTTCGATTGCGGCGGCCTTTTCTTCCACTTTTTTCTTGTACTGGGCGATGTACTCTTTTTCGCGGCGGGCGCGGTTTGCGGCTTTCAGCTTTTTCAGAGCGGCATCATCCATTTTTTTGGGTTTCTTCTTCATGTATTGAGTGAGCTCACCCACTACATCATTGTACTCTTTCAAAGCGGCCTTGTAGGATTTTTCATCACCCGAAATCAGCACTTTATCCATGACCGCCCCGGGAGCCTGGCTTTTTTCCGCGATGGCATACATATCGAGGAACCACTTGGAATCGACGCCTGTAACTTCGAGGAGATCGGGGTCAACGGCTTTCACTCCGGCGACACGGCTGTCGCGGATGAAGTTGCCCAACTCAATCACAGCATTTGCAGACTGAGCTTTGCCAATGCGTTTGCTTCTGTATTTGTCGGGATTCGCCTTATATTCTTTCAATGTGGCAGGCATGTCCGGTGCGGCAAACGCATTGATGTATTGTTTCAGCGAATTATTGATTTGTTCGAGCGTCATGGGCGGTTCAAGAATCTGTTCCGGCACCATGATTTCATCGTCTCCCGCCTTGACTTTTTTGTTCGACTGTGCAAAAAGCGGAGTTACTCCGGCCAAAAGGGCCATAAACAGAATGGCAGCAGTTTTCTTATTGAACATATTGTTTCCTCGTGATTTTCCAGGCGCCTTTGTTGTTGTTCGCCTTGTTATCCCATGTCAATTGGACAATGATTCTGGATTCGCCGAGAATCTGATCAAGCCCAATGTCATACTTGTTGAACGTTGATGATGTTGCCGGTTCAAACGTTTTAGTCGTCATGTTTTTCCCATTGAACGTTTTCAAACCAAGCAGAATCTTTTTATAATCCGCAACGGCAATCCCCGTTTCCGACTGAGTGGTCGGGATATAGGTCTGAGACGCAACTCCGCCGAAATCCCGAAGTGTCTGGGCAATCACCAGAATCGTGGCACTTGCCGATTTCTGATAATTCCATTCCAGCAGGTTCACAATACGGGAGAATACTTCTTCGCGCTGGGCATCATTGCCGGTGGTCGGGAAAAGATTGCTCATATCGCCGGAATGCGCCCCATTCGGACCGGGCATCACAGAAGTGCGGCGCAGCGGATAATCTTTGTTCTTCTCATACTCTTCGCGGGCAAAACCAACGCCGTTCATCAGGTCATTGGCATACAAATCCGCTTTTTTGTCATCGGAATCCATCGTCCCCCGGGAAAGAATTTCAATTCCGGAGGCAGTTCCGCCCGTGTAGGAGTCAAGAGCCGCATAATTGCCCGTGGTCGTCTTCGGGAAGTCATTGAACAGCACCTTGAAAGTAACCGGAGCGACCGCCGCCTCATATCCAGTGGAGGTATTCAGATTGATGAATCCTGAATCCGTTCTTCTCTCCTGATTGACATCGAAGATGGTAACCTGATCCAGCAATGTGCCGTCGCCGTCTTCGTAATTGCCCATCATGCCGCTTGTGTCTCCATGCTTCGCGCACTTCAGATTGAGGGTACGCCAGTTTTCACCGCGATGAATTGCTCCGAGTTCCCACAGAGACTGCATGTTATTGTGGCGGATGAATGCAGTGGAAATATGCTTTGATTCATTGTAATATGCCGGATCATCCACATCTTCCGGGTCATTGGAGGAGCCTTTGATGCCGGAAACCGTGGTATTCACCTTTCCAAGTGTATTGGACCCGATGGGCTGTTTGCGGCTGGCTGACCATTCCGAACGCGCAAGATTGCTGCGCGGATCATTGGTCTGCGTATTGAACTCACGTTCCATCGGGCCTTCCACGGCGATGTCGTGTTCACCTTCAATCATCGGCACACCAAGTTCATTGCTGATACCGCAAATATCTTCCGGCATCAAAGCCAGGTCGACATTCTGACCACTCGGTGTCTTCAGCACGATACGGTCGATTTTCAGGTAAACCTTGCGGATTTTCAAATCTGAAGCAAATGATGACCAATGTCCTTTCGGCATGTCAGTAAAGTGGCTGGTATGTGTGGAAATCCCGCCGACGGTATCCTCCAAAGAGAACGTATAAACAGGATACTGTTCGGAGGGCTGAACAGACGGAGTCAACTCTCTCGAATCAAAATGAATCTTCTTCGTTTCAGACCATGCTCCTGTTGCGAAATCAGGATGATTGTAATATTCAAAGGTGATGTCGCCGGTAATAATCGGGGCGGCTGTCTGCAAAGCGGCAAAACTGCCCGATGACGGATACATGTTCACCAGTTCAACCTGGAAATTAAACAGATTCTTATAGGAACATTTTTCAAAGTGAACATCCCATTCTGTATGGGCATTTGTCCCTTCTCCTACTAAAATGGGGATTGAGACTTCATCACCCGCTATTCCTGAGGAAACCACGGATGCGGACATCTCATTGATGTACGGAGTACGCTTGTTTCCGGTATAGGTGGGAGTTCTTTTTTCCCAGTCATCGACATCGGTTACAGGCGCGCGTGCTTCGGTGGCATTGTAGTTGATCAGGTTGGCAAGTATCTGATTGACATGCGCATCATTCGCCGAGAGCCAGGGAACCGCATTGCGAATCGTATTGACGCCAATGGAATTCCAGTCGTTGCGCTGAAGCGGGAAACGATAGCTTTCTCCATTGGCAGGTACGGCATCCGGCTGGGTAATCACGGCTCCGGAACGGGAATACTTGTTATAATGCCCGTTCGCCTGTGTAATGAAATCGAAACTGCGTTCCATCAGCATTTTCAATTCTCCGTCATTCGCATCCCCGGAAACAGGTGCTCTGCCGATGACATCTTTGAAGAAATAGTCTGCATCCGTCCAGCCGGGATCAGAGAACTTATCCTGAATTTTGGCATTCGTAACGAGCGCCATATCGCTTTTCACGGAAGCAGTGAGATTCGCATTGTCATACGTGAAATTCAGGATTGGTTCGGCGGTGGATCGCCCCAGACGTTTTTTCAGGATGTCGGCATCTTTCACGTTTCCATACGTGATTTTGCTGATATTCGCCAAATTGCCAAGAGCATTGATGTTCAGACGGTTGCTGTTTGAAAACGCCACATACGCATAACGTCCGTAAAGTTTGTTTTTCGTGGTCGATTTCTCATTGTCGCTGTACGACACATATTCCCAAGTCGGACAGCGGATATCCGTATCACTGTAATAAGTGGTGTTATAGCGAAGCGGACCGTTGCTGAATGTGTAGAGGTCGTCCTTTTCGATGTGCCACAGGGTGTCGTAAGCACCGGGAGCAACATTTGTCGTTGTACTTCCCGTTATGCCGGCCCCGCTGCCGTGTTTCCAGTAGGAGCAAACGAAGTTGAAATCATCGGTACTCATCAGGGAGGCCATGGCGCGCGATACTGCACCGTCCGCGAGAATGCGGGCAGCGGTGGAATCGGTGTAGTTTGCCGCGAGTTTGCGGTCTGTGATCGCACTCATGGAAAACATCATTGCGGTCATGAGTGCAACCGCCAGAATGCTGAGGGTATAAAGCAGCGCAATCCCGCGCTGATTTTTCCGTTGAATCAGGCGGCGGATATGATGAAATGAAATCTTTGGATGTTTCATGGCAATTTACCTCATTATTCAAGATTCGGGTTGACCGCGGTCAATGACCACCATCCGCCGGAACTGGCGTTTCGGTGCGGCTTCCAGAATATTGTTTGCTCCGTTGCTGTTTTTCATGCGCCGAATCGTAGAACGGTCAACCAGTTCCATCGTGATGGTTACGATACGGGGAAGCGGATAGCTGCCTGACATCTGGTCCTTCACTTCGAAGTCCGTAACACCGTCTATCAGCTCCGTTTTCGACGTATTCACCTCAGAACTGTAGTACAGGGCATGTTCGCCTGCGTTGTACTCATACAGCACCGTGAGAACCGGAGAAACCTGACTTTCATTAACCTTATCGGAGCGCATGGTGGCTACCTTGAAAGCTGTGCCGGTGCATTCCCATGGTTTCGATCCGCTTTTTTCATTTCCTGAATAATAGGCGCATGAAATGTCATTCGCCATCATATCCATGGCAATGCGGGCTCGTTCAAACAGGTCGGTACGGTCAGCGGCAAGCGACATGGTCGACTGGGTCATGTTGTGGAATTGAAGCAGTCCGAGGAGAAAGACGGACAGCACAATCATGGAAACGAGGATTTCAACCAGTGTAAAAGGTTTTCGTGTCATCATTCGCCTCATTTCGTGTAGTTGGGATCAAAGTATTCGCGGATAAATACGCGGGAATTGCGGGGAAAAAGATATTCTCCGTCTTTCTGCAGATAATAGGGCACTGTGGCAGGCCAGGACACTTCCACCAGCAGACGGACAAATGGACTGTTGTCAATAGGGATATTATCAGGCGCAGCAGTAAAATCATACCCTTTATATTCGGGAGAAGAAGAACCATTTGAACCTTTTTTTCTTTTAAATGAGGTGATTTCATTTACTTCTTTAGCGATCGCACCGCTCGCTACTCGCCAGATATTGACTTCGGCATTGAAATCCGCAGCTTTGCCCTTCTGTCCGTAATAGAAATGGAAATGACCTTGGTCGGCGGTAATGCTTGCAGGTACAGTCAGATAAGACTGATCGCCCGGCAAAGTGGGAATACTGTTGGGAGAAATGGGATCATTGAAATAATTTCTCCTGGCTCCGCTCATTTTCCGGAATGAATGAATAACGTCAAAATCATCCTGAATTGCATTGTCAATCAATGCAAAAATGGTATTGGCGGCATCTGCGGAAACCGTGTCGCCGACCGAGTCGCGGGAGGAGCGAAGAGCCAGAGGAATCAGCGCCATGATGGATGTGATACCGATGGCAGCCACACCGATTGCCAAGACCAGTTCTATCATATTGAAGCGATGTTTCGTGCGTTTCATAATCACCTGCTTTCCGAAGTGCTGATTCTGTATGATGGGGTTCATTTTATTTTTCTCGTCTAAAGATACATCCTTTCCGCGCACGTTTCAAGTTAAAAAGAGCAGAAAGTCCCGTTTTTTGCGAAAAAAATAAGGATTTTCATGCTGTTTTGCGGAGAAAAGAGCAAATATCGAAATAATCTGCAATTTCTGCGTGCCCGAAAAAGGTGCGCGGAGAGGCCGCCGAAACGGGAAAATCAACCGTCCGGAAGGTGATTCCGGGCAAGCGAACGCACCTGACAAAAAAACGGCATTCCGGTGTTTGAAAAAAAGGGACAAATATGAAAAACCCCGCAACTTCACCGTGATGAACGGGGAATGTTCCGGGGGATGTATTCCAATGGGATAACAGGATTGGAAACGATTATTCGCCGGCAAGGATGCTGTAGATTTTTTCCTTGTCATCTCCGGCGGCAAGAATGCTGGCAATCGTGCCGTCTTCTTTCAGACGGGAGGAGATGCTGCCGAGCAGCTTCAGATACGCTTCGGGGTCGCGTTCATCCGCAGCGAAGAACACTGCCAGAGAAATCGGCTCGTTGTCGAGGCTCTTGTAGTCCGTAACCGGAGTACGGCAGACGGCGACAATCACCAGCGGAGACGGGAAACCGTTGATGCGGATATGCGGCAGAGCAAGACCCTTGCCGACACCGGTCGTCATCATGCGTTCACGCTTCCAAATGGCTTCACGGATTTGGTCTTCATCCATGGTGCAGCGGGTACATGCATGGGCGATGATTTCTTCCAGGACTTTCTTCTTGCTTTCGCCATCGACGATCAGAATCGAATCCGGCTGAAGGTAATTGATGAATTCCGGCTTCATAGGATAACCTTTCATACGTTTGTGGTGTCGTAAAATTTTGTTATTGCTTGATAACATAAACGCGTTCCTGCAAAAATGCAAGTTTTTTCCCCTAAAAACTCAAAAATTTCAGTGGAATTTTTGATTCTTCATGAAATATTGAGGAAAAATCAAGACTCAAAGTCGCTGTCCGCTGTTCCGGCAAATACAGGAAACACGCCTTTCCCGGACGTCATGCGTTCTTTTCGAGAATCGTATCCGCCAGTTTCTCCATCTCAGGATAGACCGCAAACGAGGAGACCAGTCCCTGATGCAGACGCCCCGCATCACAGGCGGCAAGAAATTCGGGGTCAAGCGGCACTGAGGCAAGCAGAGGCAGTCCGGACTGCCTGGAGAGAGATTCCCCGCCGCCGCTGGAGAACAGCGCATGACGTTTGTGGCAGTCGGGGCAGACATAGCAGCTCATATTCTCAACGATGCCGAGGACGGGAAGCTGAAGTTTCTTGCAGAAATCAATACATTTCCGGCAGTCCGCAAGCGAGACTTCCTGCGGGGTCGTAACGATGATGGCGGACTTGTCGCCCTTGATGCTCTGGCAGGCGGAAAGTGCTTCGTCTCCGGTTCCCGGAGGAAAGTCAAGTATCACATAGTCCAGATCATCGCCCCAGACAACTTCATCGAAAAGCTGATTCAGCAGACCGATTTTGGCAGGGCCGCGCAGAATGACCGCGTCATCGGAATTTTCAAGGAGCAAACCAATGGAAACAAGGCGGATGCCGAAAACTTCCAGCGGCAGAATTCCCTCTTCACAGCCGTCCAGATGCTTGCCGGCAACGCCGAACAGCGTGGGCTGGCTCGGTCCGTGGAAATCCACATCCAGCAGGGCGACTTTCTGCCCCTGTCGCGCCAATGCCACCGCAAGACATGCGGCAACCGTGCTTTTCCCGACACCTCCCTTGCCCGACAGCACCATGATTTTATGCGGGATTTTATCAAGGCGTGTTTCACGCTTTTCGTCCGTGCAAGATCCTTTTGACTGGCAGCTGGAGCAGTTTCCGGAACAATTTTCAGACATAATTCAATTCCTTTCAGGATGAATGAAATGGTTTGTATAAAAAGATGATTTCAGAAGTCATTGACGGAAAGATTTGAAATGACTCTTCGCACAGTCGGAGGGAGCAGTTTGAGGCAGCCTCCGAAAATGCTCTTCCGGCACCTGCCGGAAAAACGTTCAACGCTCACGGAAGGACTTTTGAAATCAGCTCTGAGGTTAAAAAGGGCTTGGAACTGAAGTCAAACACTGCGGAGCTGACGCTGAAACTGCTTCAACTGGGCTTTCAGATCCTCATTTTTCAGCGACATGTCTTCCACATGCTGAACCGCATGGACGACCGTGGCATGATTGCGCCCGCCAAACGCAAGCCCGATTTCCTGATGGGTGTGCGTGGTCATTTTCCTCGCCAGATACATGGCAATCATCCGCGCTTCGGCAATATTTTTCGGACGTTTCGGTCCGGTGATGTCCGATACGTGAAGTCCGAAATAATCCGTTACGACCTTCTGAATCGCCTCAATGGTAACTGTGCGCGTTTCCGCTTCTTTGTCCAGCAGGTCGGCAAGCTCGGACTGCGCGGTTTCCAGGTCGATGGGACGCCCCAGTGCAGTGGCAATCATGGAAAGACGGAGCAGCGCGCCTTTCAGGGGACGGATATTGGATACAATGCTTTTCGCGATGAAATTCAGCACATCATCGCTCAGTTTCAGCTTCTGGGACATCTGTTCCTGCTTCAAAATGGCAAGACGCGTCTCAAAGGTCGGCTGGGTGATCTGGGTCGTGATGCCGGACAGAAAACGGGAAACAAGACGTTCCTCCAGCCCCTGAATTTCCGATGGCTGCTTATCCGAGGTCAGAATAATCTGCTTGTTTGCGCTGTGGAGCGCATTGAACGTGTTGAAGAACTCTTCCTGAAGCTGTGTCTTTCCGGCGAGGTGGTGCACATCGTCTACCAGCAGATAATCCACATTGCGGAAACGGGCACGGAACTCATTATTGGTATGCGAGCGCAGCGAATCCACAAATTCGTTCAGAAACTCTTCGCAGGTCGTGTAGCGGACGATGGCTTTCGGGGTGCTGGTCAGAACATCGTATGTAACCGCTTTCAGCAGGTGCGTCTTGCCCATGCCTGACCCGCCATAGATGTAAACGGGGTTGAATGTCCCCGGCTTTTTCGCCGCCGTGGATGCCGCCGTGAACGCATAACGGTTTTCTTCGCCGACCACGAAGTTGTTGAACGTCTGTCCGTTCACAAAAGCCAGCTGCTCTTTCAGGTTTTTGCACTGCTCATCATCGGGAACAGAATTTTTTCCGGGCTGGTCGGGGTCGACACCATCGATGAAATCGTTTCTGCCTGCCTCGGAAGCCTCGTTTTCGACCTCAATGTCATCATCGCTTTTTTTCGCATCATCGGGCAGATAGCCATACTCGAATTTCAGGGCCAAATCATCAGCCCTCCCGCACGCACGAAGCGATTCGCGAATGAGTTCGCCGTAGTTGTCCGTTATCCACGTGGCAAAAAATTCATCGTTGACACCGAGTGTAAGTTCGCCCTCAGTCAAGTTCAGCGGCACCATGCCCTGAAACCACTGCAGCGCGGTCTCATACTCCCCGCTGTAGCACGTTTTCACGTAATTGCACACTTTCGCCCACAAGGCGGCAGCTTTATTTTTTCCTTCTGACATTGTTCTTCATCCTCGCTCGTCCGCAACTGCTTCCGTCGTACTGTTTTTGAATTTAACTCAAAAGTTATCAACAAGTTTCCAAATCTCATTCATATCATACATTTCAGGCGGTTTGGAACCCGGAATGCAACCGTTACAGCGAGCTGAAATCAAGGGGTTATGATCTCGAAACAAAATAAGCGATTTTTACCTCAAAATGAGCTCAAAACATCCGAAAAAATCATCCTGCCGGAGATGCACGCAATGGCATTTCTGTCAAGCGATTTTTTCAAAAAAATACGAATTTTTTTCCGTCCCTTCCAAACAGCAAAAAATCAATGAGATATAACTTTCATTAACATGATATTGACAAGTTATCAACAATCATCCCCGCCGCCGTCAGGATTGGAAAGAACACCGGAATCCCGACTCCATAATCATGCCTCGCGCTGTTTCCGCTCTCACGAAAAACGGATAATCCGTCTTTCTCATGATTGCGTCCGGAGACAAAAACATCCGTACAGTTCTTTTTTCACTTTTCGGGAAAAAGACTGCTGCGGAAAGTTTTTGGGGACGCTGACCGGATTGACGCGGTAAAAAACGCAGATTCAGGAACACATCGAAATCAGCCGGAAAAAATACCGTCCTTATAATTTGCACCAAAAAACAAAATAAGCAAGTGAAAATTCGATGTTTTTTACGACTTTTGCTATATCTTGCGTTTTTTTGTTGAAAAAAATATTTCTGAGTGCATATTATATAGTAGAATGGGTAACTCAATTCCCGATTGAGTATCACGTTATCCAAAACAGCTGAACCAATCTCTTAAAATAAAATGTCCACGGAGCTTTCACGGTGAAAGAAAAACGAAGAACTCTTTTCCTGCTTGACTACTGCCTGACGCCATACGAAAAAATTGAATCTTGCGGTATTTTGTGCGAAAAAAGCAGCATCATCGCAATTGGCGGAGAAACAGCGTTTTCGCTGGATGAACCGGGTCTGGAAGTCATCGATCTGAAAGGATGCTACGGCATTCCCGGCTTCATCGACAGCCATGTTCACGGAATACCGGTGGATCGCCTGAAACAGGGGATTCCCGACATCGAGGAGCAGGTCGCCATCCTGAATCTCATGAGCAGCTCCATGGCAAAAAACGGAATCACCACGTTCCTGCCCACGCTGATTTCACTCCCCCCGGACAAAATGCCCGATGCAGTGGACAAGACTTACGAAAGCATTGAACGCTGGAATGCCGGAGACGGTATCGGCGCTCAGCCCGTTGCCATGCACCTGGAAGGTCCGTTCCTCAATCCCGAAAAACGGGGCGACCAGCCGCGTGAAAACATCATGCCGCGCATTGACCTCGGCTACGCTCGCGAACTGCTTCAGGCTGGACGCGACCGAATCAGAATCATGACGTTCGCTCCCGAACTCCCAAATGCAATCAAGCTGGTGGAACTGATGCAGGAATACGGAGTCATGCCATCCATGGGGCACAGCCTCGCTTCCGAAAAAGAAACGATTGCCGCAATCGAAGCGGGGGCACACCGCTGCACATACATTTTCAACGCCATGCCCTCTCTGCATCACCGGTCATCCTCGCTTACGGCAATCGCTCTCACCGACGAACGTGTCAGCATTGAAATGATTGTGGACGGTCTGCATCTTCATCCGACCATCGTCAATCTGATTGCCCGATGCAAATCCCCGGACAAAATCATGGCAATCAGCAATGCCGTTTTCAACCGCGATATGAAAGAGGATGTCCACGGAATCATCCGCAACGAAGCAGGCGTGATTTCCGGCTCCACTCTTTCCCTGAAAGACGCTTGGTATCATCTGAGAAGCTACGTCGGCATGGATGGCTCCACTGCATCCGCATGTACTTCCGCCAACCCAGCAAAAGACCTCGGTCTCCTTTCTCGCGGCGAAATCCTCCCCGGCAAACGTGCCGACATCACCATTTTCAACTCAGCTGCCGAAACTGTCCGCATGACGGTCAGACAAGGCAATATCATTTACGACTCCGAAAGCAGCCTCAACGCATGAAATCTCAGGAAATCCTCCCTTATCTTCTTCTCGACTCCGGCGATGGTCGCAAACTCGAACAAGCCGGTCCGTTCCGCATTATCCGCCCCGCACTGAATGCCTTCTGGCATCCCACCCTCCCCCGCACAGAATGGGACAAAGCGGATGCCGTTTTTGAACGCGAAAGCACCGGCGGCGGTACATGGATGTGGAAAAACGGTCTGAAACAGCCCGAAGAGGGGCAGTGGATCATTCGCTGGGGCGGTGTCGTTTTCCTGGTCAAACCCACACGCTTCGGTCATCTGGGGTTCTTCGCCGAACAGATTCACAACTGGGAATGGATGCGCAGTGCCTGTGCCGCTTTGCCCCCCGGCAGTGAAACCCTGAATCTTTTTGCCTATTCCGGCGGCGCGACATTCTCGATGGCGCAGGGCGGCGCAAATGCCTGCCATTTGGATGCGTCCAAAGGAATCATCGACTGGGCCGGCAAAAATCTTGCGCTCAATCACGATGTCAAAGGAAAAATCCGCTGGATTTGCGACGATGCCATGAAATTTGTGGCGCGGGAAGCTCGCCGCGGCCATAAATATCAGGGCATCTGCCTCGACCCGCCATCGTTCGGACGCGGCGCACAGGGACAGGTCTGGAAAATCGAAAATGACGTGGCGGAACTCCTCGAAAACGTCAAAGCCATTTTGGATACCAAGGGCAGTTTCTTCATCCTCCTGACCTGCCACTCCCAGGGCTTCTCCGCGTTCTCACTGGGACGTATGCTCCAGCAGGCGTTCCCGAAATTCTCCGATCAAGTCGAATCCGGTGAAATGCTCATCCCCGAAACCTCGAAAGAAGGTCGCGCTCTGCCCGCCGGACTTTATGCCCGCCTGAAGGTGAATCTTTGAATCGCACAATCCCCTCTCTGTCTGACCTGCCGCGCAGGACTGACCCTAAACGCCTCGCCGTATGCGTCCGCGCAAAAGCTATTCCCATGCTGAAACGCGGTCATCCGTGGCTCTTTGAAGATTCCGCCTCGAAAATCACCGCCGGCGGCAAACCGGGAGATGTGGCTGTCATGTACGATCCCGACGGCAAAATCCTCGGCGCAGGCTTGTATGACCCCGACTCCGTTTTGCGCGTCCGCATCCTTCAGACCTCGAAGACCCTGCCCCCCGTGGGGGATGACCTGTTTCGTCTGCTGGTGCAGAATGCCGCTGCTCTCCGCTTCGGTCAGATTCCCCCCCGTACTACCGCGTGGCGCCTCATCAACGGCGAATCCGATGGTTTTCCCGGCATGGTCGCCGACCGTTACGCCAATACGCTCGTCCTGAAATTTTATTCCTCCGCTTTTGTCCCGTGGGCGGGCAATATCGCAAACGTTTTTTTCGACGCGGACTCCTCTCTCGCAAACGGCGTGATTCGTCTTTCCCGCTCCATCGAAAACGAGCCGTTTGTCCGTTCGTTCCTGCCGGAGGGCTCATCCACTGTCTTTTCACGTTCCGGCGCACCGTTTGACGTCCCTGTCCGCTTTCAGGAGAATGGTCTCACGTTTGAAGCGGATGTCATTCGCGGACAGAAAACAGGCTTTTTTCTGGACCAGCGCGACAATCGCGCCGAGGCCGGCAAACTTGCCGCAGACTGCCGCGTCCTGAATGTGTTCTCGTTTTCCGGCGGTTTCTCGCTTTATGCGGCACGCGGCGGGGCAAAAAGCGTATGCAGTATCGATGCCGACCCTCATGCCATGGAAGCATGTGAACGGCACTTCAAACTCAATTCGCAGACCCCGTCCGTTGCGGCATGTTCGCACGAAGCTATCATCGGCGATGCCTTTGAAGCCATGTCGGATTTGGCGAAAAAAAAGCGCAAATTCGATTTGGTGATTGTCGACCCCCCATCGTTTGCAAAATCGGCGGCGGAACGTTCCGGCGCACTTCATTCCTACGCACGGCTTGCCCGTCTTGCGGATTCCCTGCTGAAAACCCGCGGCACACTGATGTTTGCCTCGTGTTCCAGCCGTGTCAATTCCGATGATTTTTTCCAATGCGTCCTCGCAAACTGCCATGTCAGAGAATGGAGACGGACAGCCCATGCCGTCGACCATCCGGCGAAATTTGCGGAATCCTCCTATCTCAAATGCCTTTATGCGGAGAAAATGCCATGAATGATGCCGGCTGCCGGTTCCCCGCAGATTTGATTGCCGCACTCCCCGTTCGTCTCGTCCCTTGGTTTTTGGCGGAGAAACGCGATTTGGAGTGGAGAAAGAACCCGACCCCATATCGCGTTTGGGTCTCCGAAATCATGCTCCAGCAGACCCGCGTAGAGGCTGTAAAACCATTCTATGACCGTTTCCTCTCCGTCCTCCCGGACATCGCTTCGCTTGCCGCCGCAGATGAGGAAACTCTCCTGAAACTCTGGGAGGGGCTTGGCTATTACAGACGCGTCAGAAATATGCAGGCCGCCGCGCAGCTCATCATGACGGAATACGGCGGCGTTTTCCCGCAGGAATACGATCAGGTCCGCGCTCTCCCCGGCATCGGAGACTACACCGCCGGCGCGATTCTGTCGATTGCATTCGGCAAGCCAGAACCGGCTGTCGATGGAAATGTCCTGCGCGTCATCACGCGAATCACCGGGTCCGAAGCCAATATCGATGACACGAAAGTCCGCAAATCCATGACTGCCCTTCTCCGCGAAGTCTACCCTGCGGATCATTGCAGTGAATTTACGCAAAGTCTGATGGAACTTGGCGCAACGGTCTGTCTGCCGAACGGCGATCCCCGCTGTCTCTTCTGTCCCATGAAACAGCTTTGCCGCGCATTTGCGGACGGAACCATTGACCGCATTCCCGTGCGGAAACCGAAAGCCGGACGCCGCATTGAAAATCTTGCCGTACTGATTCTGCGCCATGGCGGGAAAATTGCGGTCGGGAAACGCCCTGAAAGCGGTCTTCTGGCCGGACTTTGGGAGTTCCCGAATGTTTCAGGCTCCCCCGCCTCCGCTGAACTCAAAAAAAGGTTTTCCGTTCACACACTGAAAGAAGCGGGTACTGCGGTGCATATTTTCTCCCATGTGGAATGGCACATGACGCTTTACGAGGGGGAAACCGATGAATTCCTGCCGGATTTCCGATGGCTCTCCCCGGAAGAACTGCAACGCGATACGGCATTGCCGGGCGCATTCAAAGCCGCCCGCGCCATAGCTCTTCGGCAAAATACCGCACGAGGCGGGAGAAAACGCAGATGAAAACGATTCTCGCCGCACTCTACCGGTATCATCCGTTCGGAGGTCTTCAGCGCGACTCCATGCGCCTTTTTGAAGAGCTTGCCGCTCGCGGACACCATGTCATTGTTTTCACGGCGGAATGGACTGGCCCCGTCCCCGATGGTATCACGCTGGAAGTCGTTCACCCTCCTCGTTTTGCCTCCAATCACAGGCGCATGAAATGGTTCTCCGATCGTTTTCTGGAGCGTCTGAAAAATTCATCCGCACCGCATTTTGATGTTTCACTGGCTATGAGCCGTATCCCCGGCGCTGATTTCTATTTCGCCGCCGATGTGTGCATGAAACGCTACTGGAGCAAACTTCATCCCGCATGGATTCTCCGTTTCCTGCCGCGTTACCGCACTTACCTGAAACTGGAGGAAGGCGTATGCTCGCCGCTGGCTCACACTCGGATTCTCTGTCTGGTGCAGTCGCAAATCGACGATTACAGGCGCGAATACGGCACTCGACCGGAACGTCTTCAGCTTCTTCCCCCCGGCATGGACCCTCACTGCAGCATCCGTCCCGATGAACTCACGGTGAACCGCATCCGTACAGAACTCCGAAAGAACAACAATGTTTCCGCAGATGAGATTGTTTTGGTCATGATTGCCAGCAGTGTCTTCAACAAAGGCACGGACAGAGCGATTACTGCTGCGGGGAATCTGCCTCCCGCCCTCAAAAAACGCGTCCGTTTGTGGCTGATTGGCAATCTGCCTCAGAAAAAACTGGAAGAAATGCTGACCCGTGCCGGACTGCTCCCGAATCAGGCTGTCTTCTTCGGTGCGGTGGATGGCATCAGAGATTATCTGCTGGCATCGGATTTGATGGTTCATCCCGCCCGCAATGAAGCCGCCGGTATGGCTCTGATTGAATCTGTTTCCGCCGGGACTCCCGTCATCACGACGGATATTTGCGGATATGCCCCCTATATTGCCGAATCGGGGAACACCGTCCTGAAATCGCCGTTCAGTCAGACTGATTTGGACATTGCGCTGGAAAAAACGCTCCTTGAGCTGCCTGCACGCAGACAAGCCACTTTGGCATACGCCGCCGAACAGGATTTCACCGCACGGACTCGCGTTTTCGCGGACATCATCACGCGCTGATCAAACGCTTTCGCCCTCTTTTTCACCGATTCGGATTACCTGATTGCAATAACGCGCACAGCCGCTGCGGTGTGCCACCATCAGGATGGTCAATTTGCCTCTCAGGGCATTCAGCGCGTCGATAAATGCCGCTTCCGTATCATTGTCCAGTGCGCTCGTCGCCTCATCCAGAATGAGAAATGAGGGATTCCGGTACAATGCGCGGGCAATCGCAATGCGCTGACGCTGCCCGCCGGAAAGCCGTGCTCCGAATTCACCGATTACGGTATGTGTCCCTTCCGGCAGAGATGCTGTGAAATCAGACATCTGCGCCATTTCCAGAACTTCCGCAACACGTTTGTCATCAATCTCTTCGGGCGGTATCCCGAATGCCACGTTTGCCCGTATGGTGTCATTGAACAGATTGATTTCCTGCGGCACATATCCAATCAGTTTCCGCCATGCAGGAAGATTCTGCGAAATATCCACACCGTCTGCCAGCACTTTCCCGGACTCAGGCTTCAGAAAACCCATCAGCAAATCTGTCAGTGTGGATTTCCCGCCGCCCGTGGGACCCGTTACCGCAATACAGCCTTTCGGCTGGATTGTCAGGGAGAAATCGCGGAAAACCGGAGCGGGTGCATTTTCGTAAGTGAATGTGATATGGTCCAGTTTCAGCTCGCGGTCGAATGTTATCATAGGAGCATCGGCGGCGGCTTTTTTCTCCGTCGGAATATTCGTTAAATCTTCGCACAGAACATGGAATGAATAAGAAATACCACGCATCAGCACTACGTTATACTGAATCCGGGAGACGGACGGAATCAGACGGAACATCGCCGCAATGAAAAATGCGGAATACAGCACGATTTCATCGTATGGCACATGAAGTAAAATCACCGCCGACGCAAACACTGCTCCCGTCAATATGACGAAAACTTCCAGACTGTAACGGGGTATCTGTCCGAAATCAAGCTGAAGTTTCAGCGCGGACACATTCAGCCGCTGCGCATTCACCAGCTTTTCCCGGAAAAAATCCCCGCAGCCGAAAAGTTTCAGCTCTCGCACCACCGCAAAACTCTGGTTCATTGTTTTCGTGGACTCTTCAACCGCTTCGTGCATTTGTTTGGAGGCACGGTTCAGAAGACGCTTGAACCCCGAATGAAACAATACGGCACACACACTGCATACTGCAAATGACAGAAATGCAATGCCCGGTATCAGAATGAAAACAACAAGCAGAATCGCCGCAAAGACGCACAGTTCCGACATCGTCAGCAGCAATGGCACCAGCAGCAGACGCGCAATTTCACGAATCTGCGAAATCTTTGCAATCAGTTCCGATGCGCCGTTTGTCAGATGATAGGAATAATCTGCATTCACATAGGTGCTGTACAGCCGCCCCGTCAAATCCAGCGACACATCCGCTGAATAGGATGTCTGCGCCCGTGTCATCAGGTACGCAAAAACATTTTTCAGCACGAAAACAGCCAGTATCAGGACCATGATTTCCAAAATGAAATGATCCCGCGTCGGGCTGCCGAATAATTCATAAAGCGCATGGAGCCATCGGTTCGTCTCCAGCATTTCAGGAACAGCCAGTGCCGTGGCAAGCGGCATCAGCATTCCCAGTGCTGCCAGTTCCAGCAAAGAAGATGCGGCCATTCCCGCAACAAGAGCCAAAGCCCGCCACTTAAAGCGGGGCGAAAGAATTCGCCTGATGTCGCGGAACATGGTGAACATTTCAGGAATGCACCTGTTCGGCCGGCAGTGGATTGACTTCGGTTAAATGCAGTTTGACCGACTCGATCTTATCCAGACCGAAGGTATCTTTCAGACTCTGCTGGATTTTCGCCTGCATTCCTTCCGCCAATACGGAAAATGGCTCTCCCAACGTTTCCAAATTCGCTTTCAGCCCCACACATAAAACTATCTTGACCGCCGTTTCCTTCCCGCTGAAACTTGCTTTCTTCATGCTGAATAATCCATCAGCTTCCAGTACATGCTGTATCACGTCCCGCACCGCTTTCACAGACACCACGATTTCTTCGTTCCCGCTCTTCAGAATGAGCTTGGACAGACTCTTTCGGTGCAGGCACAGCAGCAGAAGAAACAGAACCAGCACTGCAAGCAGCAGTCCCGCTACGATTCCGTAAAGAAACGGATTTGCATCAATTGTCTTGCTCACAGATTGAATCATCATCTCTATTTTCTGGAACATGGTTGTTTCCTTTCCGGGTTTGAACCTGATTAATTGGGGAATGTCTTCAAAATCCTGACGGCGACTTTGAATTTCCCTTCAGGCAGAATAAATCTGAATTGAACGGCTCTTTCGTGCAAAGCATTTGAAATCAGCCTGCACAGCCTCACACAATACTCTGTTCCGGATCATCGTCTTCCGGTCTCGTCGCAGATGCCTCATCTCCGGTTGCTTCAGCCTCGTCCTGCGCTTCTTCTTTCGGCATGTCATCCACGTCGAATATCTCAAGATTGATCGCCTTGACTTTCATTCCCGTGAATGACGTGATTTGTTCGTGGCAAATCCTCTGAATTTCGCTGGCGGTCTTCCTGAAATCCGTACCGTATTCGGCTGTAATCCGGATTACAACGGAAATGGAGCCGTCTCCCTCGGAATTGACCTGAATTGAGCGGTCAAACACGTTCTTCGAGCCAACCAGATCGGCCAAATCCGACACCAGAGAAGTGCCCGCCAGTCGAACCATCCCCGGAATCCCCGAAATGGCTCTGCGGATAATCGATACAATTACACTTTCGTGGACCGTGTAATTACTCTCAACGGTTTTTCCTTTTGCTGCCATATCTTCACCTCATCTCTGATTCTGGCTGTTGTCCGAATCATCTTCCGTCGCCGGGGCCGGCATTTCCATATCGCGGATATCCACGATCACGGACGATACCTTCAAGCCGGTCATCTTTTCAATCGCGTCCGACACTCGGGTGCGGATTGTCTCCACGATTTCAGGAATTTTCACACCGAAAAATACCACAATCGCAATCCGTATGCTGACTGACGATTGCTCCGTATACGTAACGGTAATGGCGCGGTCCTGTATCTTCCGGCTTCCGACAAGCTCGGCAAGACTGTCTATCAGACTGCTCCCCGCAAGACGTGAAATTCCTTCAATTTCAGATGCCGTGCGCTTTACTATCGTTGACAGCGCACTCTCCTGAATCGAAATTGTCCCGATCGCTTTGCTTTCAACCTCATACCCCCCGGAAAGCATGATGCTCCCGGATGGTGTGCTTTTGTTCTGCTGTTGTTTATTCATTTTGGATAAACTCCTTCATCGAAGATTATTTGAGGCCTCTCAAACAAGGGTATCTCTGTTGATTTTGAAATGAACTCTCTTTAGAACTGATTTCACCTGAAATCAGCTATTTATTCACAGGACAGTTCTTTTCAAAATATCCGCCTTTCACGAGTTTCTCGATTTGGTCCGTATCGTACTCTCCGGCTATGAATTCTTTCGTGTCCAGCAAAAACTGCGCAAACGGAATTGAGGTCTGTACTCCCTCAATCAAATACTCATCAAGCGCACGTCTGCACCGCGCAATCGCTTCCGCACGGGTCGGAGCATGAACAATGAGCTTGGCAATCATGCTGTCATAGTTCGGAGGAATACGATACCCCGCAAACACATGAGAATCCACGCGCACTCCGGGGCCGCCCGGTGCGGCATAGAACGTTATCTGACCGGGGCATGGCGAAAAATTGCAGTACGGATTTTCAGCATTGATGCGGCATTCGATGGCATGACCGGACAGTGTGATGTTCTTCTGCTGATAGGAAAGACGCTCTCCTGCCGCAATCCTGATTTGTTCCTTGATGATGTCAATTCCGCTCACCATTTCGCTCACGGTATGCTCCACCTGTACGCGGGTGTTCATTTCCATAAAGTAGAAATTCTGATTGGAAAGCAGAAATTCAATCGTCCCGGCGGAGGTGTACCCCACGGCTTTCGCGGCTTTCACTGCCGTTTCGTTGATTTTCTTCCGCAGGGCGGCGGACAGCATCGGCGCGGGCGATTCTTCAATCAGTTTCTGATGACGGCGTTGCAGTGAACAGTCGCGCTCTCCCAGTGAAATCACGTTGCCGAAATTGTCGCCCAGCACCTGAACTTCGATATGGCGGGGATGTTCAATCAGTTTTTCGATATACACATCACCGTTTCCGAAAGCTCGTTCCGCCTCCGTCATGGCCGCGTGGAATCCTTGAATCAGGCTGGCGTCATTATGCGCGGTGCGCATCCCGCGTCCTCCGCCTCCGGCTGTCGCCTTGATCATCACGGGATATTCGATTTTACGGGCGATTTCCAGTGCTTCCTGTTCGGTGGAAATGATTTTATTGCTTCCCGGTGTTACGGGAATACCTGCCTTGCGCATGGTTTCGCGCGCGGAGGCTTTATCCCCCATGGCGCGAATCTGTTCTGCCGTGGGACCGATGAATGTGATATTGCATTCTTTGCAGATTTGCGCAAAATGCGGATTTTCGGAAAGAAAACCATAGCCCGGATGAATCGCATCCACATCGCCGATTTCCGCAACACTGATGATTCGGTCAATCAGAAGATAGCTTTGGTTCGCGGGAGCCGGTCCGATACATACCGCTTCATCCGCCAAACGCACCGGCAGGCTGTTTTCGTCTGCTTTCGAGTAGACGATGACGCTTTTGATGCCCATTTCCCGGCAGGCGCGGATAATGCGAATCGCGATTTCCCCTCGGTTGGCTATCAGGATTTTATTGAACATAGAAAACCTTCAAATCAATATTTATTCCAGAACGAACAAAGGCTGTCCGTATTCCACTGGCTGCCCGTTTTCCAGAAGAATTTCACGAATCACTCCGCTCTTTTCCGCCTTGATTTCATTCATTACTTTCATCGCCTCCACGATTGCCACTGTGGTGTCGGCCTCCACGTGCGTCCCCACTTTCACAAACGGTTCTGCACCGGGGGAGCTTGTCCGGTAAAAGGTCCCGACGGTCGGCGATACAATCATTTTTTCGGGATCAGGCTCTTTGGATTTCGCAACAACAGGCTCGGCAACAACCGATGCGGGCGCAGGAACATTCATCGCGGGGGCAACAACCGACGGAACTGGTGCCGGCATAAAGGCCATCGGCGCTGAAACCGGAACAGGGGGATTGCTGGCTGCCCGGCGCAGACAGAGCGTCATTTCTTCGGATTCGATTTTGAACTCGGTCAGATCGTTGTCTGCCATCAGTTTCACAATTGTCTTGATTTCATCGATTTTCATGATGATTCACCACTTGTTTTTATGATTTGCGGGAGGTTGTTTTTGTTTGTCGGTTGAGATTACGAACCAATGCTCGGAGTGCCCACTCATACACATCCGCTCCAAGCCCGCAAATCTGCGCAATGCAAACGGAAGCGGTCATGGACTGCTTCCGGTAATCGTCACGGGCCTGAATATTGCTCATGTGTACCTCAATCGCAGGAATCAATGCCGCTTCCAATGCGTCATGGATTGCAATGCTGGTATGCGTGTAGGCTGCCGGATTGATGATGATTCCGTCCGTGCCGTCGCTCATCGCTTCCGCAATCGCATCGCAGATCCCTCCCTCATGATTGCTTTGAAAAAATGAGATTTCAACGCCCAGTTCAGCGGCAGTCGCCTGTAGCCCCGTTTCTATTTCCGGGAGCGTTTGCACACCATAAAATTCAGCTTTCCGGTGTCCCAGCAGCTGCATGTTCGGACCGTTGATGACCAGTATTTTCATTTTGGACGGTATCCTTCCTGAATTTGTCGACAGAAATGACTTTTTTTGTGAAAAAGCCAAAAAGGTACATTATAACTATAGCATAGGTTTTCACTTTTTCAAGAAAACACTGTTATTTTCCCGAATACTCGGATTTTCATGAAAAAATGTCTTTTCCCCCTTCATTCCCAAATATCACCATCCTTTCTTTTTTCTGCACTTACGACAACTCATTTCCCCGGATGGCGTTTGAAATCAGCTCTGCTGACGGCATCGTTCCTCGTCTTCCCTTTGCTCGTCTTCGCACCCCACGAAAATCCCCCCTCGTTTGGTTTCCGCAAAATAAAAAATTTTTTTCAAGCCGCCATTTGTAAAAAATACTTTTATGGATTATCTTATTACTCCCGGAACTGATTTCAAACTTGAAAACCGATTTCAAATTTGAAATAAAATCTGTTTCTTCTCCGTTTTTCACAATAAGTTGATTTCAAAAGCCATTGGCGGAATGATTTGAAATTAACGCAATGGAGTTGATTTCAAAATCCTTTGCCGGGACGTTTGAAATCAGCTCTCAATATAAGGTTCTCCCCATGAAAATTTTAGTAACCGGCGGTGCCGGATACATCGGAAGTCATACCTGCGTGGAACTCCTCCGAAAAGGTATGGAAGTCATCGTCGTCGACAATCTGTGCAACTCCAATGAAGAAGCCCTGAAGCGCGTGGAGCAGATTACCGGCAAAAAAGTCGCTTTTTATCCGGCTGATGTCCGCGACCGTTCCGCGTTGGAACACATCTTCGCGGAAAACAGCATTGACTGCGTCATCCACTTTGCCGGGTTGAAAGCCGTCGGCGAATCCGTTGCCAAGCCGCTGGAATACTACGACAACAACCTCATTTCCACCATCGTCCTTGCGGAAACCATGCGCAAATACGGAACGAAGAAAATCGTTTTCTCCTCCTCCGCCACGGTTTATTCCGGCGCAAACGAAATGCCCCTCCGCGAAGACAGCATCACCGGAAACTGCACCAATCCATACGGCTGGACAAAATACATGTCCGAGCAGATTCTCCGCGATATGGCAAAAGCCGATCCCGAATGCACCGTTGTCCTGCTCCGTTATTTCAACCCCGTCGGCGCTCACGCCAGCGGATTGATTGGCGAAGACCCCCGCGGGATTCCGAACAACCTGATGCCTTTCCTTGCTCAGGTCGCAGTGGGACGCCGCGATCATCTGAGTATTTTCGGCAATGACTACAATACCCCCGATGGAACAGGTGTCCGCGATTACATCCACGTGGTCGATCTCGCACGCGGTCATGTTGCCGCCATTGACTTCATGCAGAATGTCAAAGGTGAATTTGTCTTCAATCTCGGCACAGGCACGGGCTGCAGCGTCATGGATATGGTGAAAACCTTTGAAAAAGCAAACGGCATAAAAATCCCGTATGAAATCGCCCCGCGCCGCCCCGGCGACCTCGCAATCTGCTACTCCTCCCCCGAAAAAAGTGCCAGAGAACTTGGCTGGAAAGCGGAATACAATTTGGAAGACATGTGCCGCGACTCTTGGAACTGGCAGAGCAAAAACCCCATGGGCTACAGCAGGAAATAAGGACTTTCATCGCGCACCCGTAATCTGCGCCTTCCCCTCTTTTCCGAAAAAAATTTCAGGGAACGTTGCTTTTTTGGCATCGTTCCCTGTTTTTTCGTCAAACATTGGCTCCGTCGTTTTACAGCCCTGTCAGCATTGTTGTCCCGATTCTCAGCAGACTGCCCGTCTGATAGACGATCAGCGACAGCAGATACGCCAGAATAAACAATCCGCACGCGTCCGCTGTCATCAGTTTCCAGCTGTTCAGCTCCCGGCGAATCACCGCCAGCGTGGCAAAACACGGGATTGACAGCAGACAGAAGAGCATGATGCAGAATCCCTGCAACGGCGAATAATTCCGGATCAGCTGTTCCCTCAGCGGAGCCGCGTCTTCTTCCGAATCGCCTGCCGCGTACAAAATCCCCATTTGTGCCACGAAAACCTCTTTTGCCGCAAGTCCGCTGATGGAGGCCGTAACGACTTTCCAGTCGAATCCCAGAGGACGGAACATCGGCTCCAGAAATCTCCCCGCGCGTCCGGATATGGTGTATTCCATCTTCTCAATCTGGAGTTCACCCTCCAGACGCCTCAATTGACGGTTGCGTTCGCGAATCAGGTCCAGAACCTTCTTCATCTCCGGCGTCAATCTCTCCTCGTTCAGCACCTCCGTTTTCAGGTGAAAGAATGCTCCGGTCTTCTTCGCTTCCGCCAGCTCTTCCACGGGGAAAAGATTGGAGTCCTGCAAAAGCTGGAACTGCTCCTCCGTGGGCTGCATTGTGGTATGAATCAGCTCGATTTGCTGCTTGTAGTCCTGCTTGAAAACTTTCTTTTCGGGGAAGTGATTGCACAGATACAGCACGATGCTGGTCCCCAGAATGATGGTCCCAGCTTTCTGCAAATACGACTTGCCACGGTCCCACATGTGCAGGAAGAGACTGTGCCAGGTCGGCATTCGGTACGGCGGCAGTTCCATCAGGTACACTTCGCCCTCCCCCTTGAACAGCGTCCGTTTCATCAGGAATGCGGCGACCAGCGCGATTGCCACCCCGATGAGATACATCAGCCACATCATGAATGCCTGATATTTCACCGCGAAAAATGCGGGTATGATCAGCGCATAAATCGGCAGACGAGCACCGCAGCTCATCAGCGGCAGCACCAGTATGGTCGTTTTTCGGTCGCGTTCCGACTCAATCACGCGCGTCGCCATGATAGCCGGCACATTGCATCCGAAGCCCAGCACCAGCGGCACAAACGAACGCCCCTGCAAGCCGAATCGGCGCATGATCCCGTCCATCACAAATGCCGCGCGCGACATATACCCGGAGTCTTCCAGCAGTGCGATTGCGAAGAAAAGAAACAGAATATTCGGCAGGAAAACCAGCACACCGCCCACACCGGCGATACATCCGTCAATCAGCATGTTCCGCAGCAGCGGCAGTGCCTCCGGCGACCAGATTGATTTCAAAGTGTCGCCCAGCCACGTGAAAAACGCCTCAATCCATCCCATGAACGGCGCGGAGCACGTATACGTGAACCAGAACATCAAATACAGAATCAGCAGAAAGAGCGGCAGTCCCAGAAACTGATTGGTCATCACCGCATCGATTTTCCCGGAAATCTCCCGACGTTTCTCCTGGGTGAAGGTAATGCAGTCGCGGCAGGCTCCCGCCAGCATCGCATATCGCCGGTCTGCCATGAAGGTATCCGCATTGATGGCGTGTTTGTCCCACAGATGACGGATTTGCGCCTCCACTTCCCCGTATACCGGCTGAAAATCCTGGATTCGCATGACCGCCGTATCGTGTTCCAGCAGTTTGATTGCGAAAAATCGCGACGGTACATGGGCATAACGCTCCACATGGAGCGCATCGATTTTTTCGGAGACCGCGTTGACTGCATCATCGATGTCATGACCGTAAGTCAGCATTGGCACGCCGTGGTCGTCCAGTTCCGTCAGAGTGATGGCGAGCTGATTCAGCAGCGGCTGGACTCCGTCGGCGCGGGACCCCACTGTCTCCACAATCGGCGACCCGAAATATTTGGACAGTTTCGCAAAATCGTACTTCAGCCCCTTTTTCTTGGCGTCGTCCGACATGTTGAATGTCAGGAGCATCGGGATATGCAGTTCCGCA
Organism: Lentisphaeria bacterium UBA1732; assembly: GCA_002315855.1. Classification (GTDB taxonomy): domain Bacteria; phylum Verrucomicrobiota; class Lentisphaeria; order Victivallales; family UBA1829; genus UBA1732. Next base: position 29,235 of record DCIG01000062.1, read on the forward strand.
AGCTGCGTCGTCAGGTACAGACTGCGCCTCGGAATCGTGGAATCCACCACGTTCACGATCAAATCGATTCCCGGCTTCGTCAGCTCTTCAAATACCACATCTTCTTCCGGCGAGCTGGACGACAGCGAATACACCCCCGGCAAATCAATCAGCTCGATTTCCCAGTCCCCCAGCTTGAAACTGCCTGATTTGCTCTCCACCGTGACGCCGGGATAATTCCCTACATGCTGACGCGCCCCCGTGAGTGCATTGAATATACTGGTTTTTCCACAGTTCGGATTCCCCGCCAGCGCAATACGAAACTGTGTTTTCATATTTAGAGCGCCTCTTCCATCACGATTTCGTGAGCATCATCGCGGTGAAGTGCCATACTCGTTTCCATCACTTTCACCCGCAGAAGTCCGCCGAATGGCGCGTGTGCTTCCATCTGAAGCTCCGTACCCGGCACCAGTCCGATGTCCGCGAACTTCTTGCGTCCGCGCAGTTCCGGCATGATTTTCACAATCTTCGCAGTAGCCCCCACCGGGAGCTTGTCCAACGTCGTTTCGTGGGTGCTTCCGCAAATTTTGACGTCGACTTCTTGAGCCTCTGTCTCTGCCGGGGTGCTTTTCTTTGAAAAATTGAGGTGCATTCCTCTCATCCTTTCCCATGGATTGTTTGTTTTTCTGCGGGTTCTTCTTTTTTCGTAAATTAGTTTAACCTAACTTACTCCTTCTAAAAAAAGAAACTCCTGAACTCATGCTCGTTCCTCGCTCACTTCGGTCTTTTTCTTGCGGTTCAGCGGTTTCTTTTTTTACCTCACATCTTAATATAGCACACTTTTTCGGAAAAACAATTAGGAAAGACTATTTTTTCGTTTTTTTCTTTCAATCCATCATTCCTCCCGTCTTCGGATGCCGTTTCGCATACTCGCCGAATCCCAGAAGATACACCAGAAGCAGCACCGCAAACGAAATCATCACCCATCGGTTCAGCACCGTCAATCCGCATAGTTTCAGAATCGTGTTGATGACCACGATGACCGAAATCACTGCGAAACTTTTGTGGATGTGCGTCGCGTAACCCATTGCATACACCTGATTGTGCAGTTTCACGCCGAACGGAAATCCTGCCATGCCCCCCAGTGAAATCAGCACCGTCAGCACCAGCACACGCATTTGGAAACCGCCGTCCTCGAAAAGATACGTCGCCCCGCCCGTCAGCGTTGTTACCAGAAGCAGAATCCGTATTGCCACCGAGGTTTCTTTTTCGTTCACCTTGAACCCGCTGGACAATATCGGGCGCATCAGCACTGCCCCGCCTACTCCCAGCACAGAGCTGAACACCCCGGTCGCGAATCCTGCCAGCACGGCATTTACCGTGGCGCGCGTCCCGAATTTCTGCCCCTCACCGCTGTGTTCCGCCGCAGGCCTGCTCATGCACGTCTGTATCCCGATTACAATCATCACACAGGCAAAAAGCACCATCAGGGCCGATGCCCCGAACAATCTGTACATCACGCGGTTGATTGGCTGCCCCGCGAACGATGCCGCGAACGCCCCGGCTCCCATTGGCAGCACGATATTCCGTCCCAGACTCCCTTTGCCCCACCCTATCGTGTTCGCCGTGCGAATCACGGTCGGCAGTGTGGACGGCACCATTTGCAGCAGGGCGATGCCCACGGCTTCCATCGGAGTTGTGCCGATCATCAGCATCACCGGCACGATCAGCCAGCCGCATCCTACCCCCCAGTATCCTCCGGCGAACATCCCGCCGAGCCCCACCAGCGGCCCTGCAATCAGAACCGCCGCATTGATTCCCTCAAACATCTCGTCTCACCTCGCAAATGATAAACGGAAAGAGCTGATTTCAAAAGTCATTGGCGGAAAGATTTGATTGGAATATTCGCGCAGTTGGCGGACGTAGTTTGAGGTGGCTGCTTGGAACGCAACCTCCGAAAACGCTCTTCCGGCAAATGACGAAGAGATTTTCAAAGCTCCCGGCAGGACTTTTGAAATTAGCTCGCAAAAATATAATATACATCTTTTCACCCCCTTTTCCAATAAAACAACAGGTATTCACCACGATGTTCTTACTTTTTAAACTCAAGTAATATTTTATCATGGTTGAGTTTTCCTTTTTCCTTAACGCTCCATCTATGGTGAATTGACTGATTTTTTATTCGCCTGTACTATGGTAAGTATATACGACCAACAAAGCTCTCTGAGCAGAAAGGCAAACATGAAAGACATTCTTTCCTTTATAATTGATTTTCTCCAGACCATGAACGCGGTGCATCAAATATTGCAACCGTTTATCAATGTGATTACCATTATAATTGATTTTCTCCCCGAGAAATATCAGAAAACGAAATTCATTTGCCGTCTGAAAAAAATCCTCAAGTTTCTCCGCTTCATTTCAAGGATTCTCGACATCATTTCATTGATTCTCCCATTCATCTCATTGATTCTCTCATTCATCTCTTCGCTTTCTTAATATATGGAAATCACGGCGGCACAGCATCACATCTGTACCGCCGCGGGATGACTGATTTTTCAGTATGTTCAGTTTTCCTTATCTCTTCCAGCGAAGCACGTTCACCGAGTAAGCGGGGAATGTAATCTCGAAATTACTGTCCCGAATATCGCGGATGACGCGGGTTTTCGGAGCGTATTTTTCGGGTTCGCGGAATGAGTTTTCGCCGTTCGGGTCGGTTCCGCTCAGCGTCTGCACGTTCACATTGCCGATGAATCCGTTGGAATCCGTGCAAACCGTATACGTCATGTCATGATCGTTGCCGTTCACGAATTTCAGCACTACTTCTTTCGCCTTTTCGTCGTATCCGGCCGTCACGGCTTCTTTCTGTCCGACCAGACGCTTCTGCGATTTGAGCAGCTTGTTGTCGATATACAGATTGATGGTATCGTTTTTCAGCTCAATCTTAATATCGTACCAGCGGCCCGTTTCGATGCTGCCGTTGACGTGTTCGTCGGTGAAGTCGTCTGCTTCCACGGCATGGGACGCATTCTGCCACCCGCCGATATTCCAGCGGCGCATTTCGCGGTTCTTGACGCCGAACGAAATCAGGAAGCCTTCCGATCCGCCTGTCTTGCGTGCCTTCACGGTCAGCGTGTAATTATCCCATGTCGGATCGCCCGCGAGGATGAAAGTATTGTTGTCGTTGGAAGTCTGCTTCAGTACGCCGTCTTCCACTTTCCATGCTCCGGCGATTCGCTGCCAGCCGTCCATGCCCTTGCTGAAGTCGGATTCAAAGAGCGTCTTGCCGTCTTTCACCACCTTGATGTCCTTGAATTCTGCCTGCGTCTGATACGTGCCGAGCCCGATTTTGCCCGCCACCGGCACCGCTTTTTCCACTACGCCGTCAATCGTTACCGGGAACATCCGGTCGGGGCGGTTCTTCGCGAACATGCTTTGCACCCAGTAGGACGGTGTCCCGTAGCTCAGATTCTGATTGAATACGATTGCATTCGGGTTCCATGCCTGCCAGCCTTCGCGGATGAAAAGCGGCGCATACGAACTCATGATGACAATATCGCTGTTGCGTTCCAGTCCGGTCATGAATGCCGCTTCCGCCACGCCTGCAATCAGGTTGCCGCGTCCCGATCCGCTCGTAACTGCGTATTCCCCGAAGTACACTTTCGGCTCTTTGCGGTCATAGTTGTCGTATCTCGTATAGTCGCGGAAGAATCGGTCCGGCGATGAATACATGTGCGGGTCGATGATGTCGTTGCGGAATCCGTTGGTCTTTTCGTTGGCGATGAGGTTCATTTTCGGGTATTTCGCCTTGATTGCCTTATGAATCAGCGCATAGCGTTCCGCGTAGTCCGCACCGCCGTTTTCGTTGCCGATTTCCATGTATTTCAGGTTAAAGGGGGCCGGATGTCCGTTTTTGGCGCGTTCCGCTCCCCACTTCGTCGACACATCGCCGTTCGCGTATTCGATGGCATCCAGTGCGTCCTGCACGAAAACGTCCATTTCGTTCATCGGCACGGCGTACATGCCGTTCTGGAGCTGATGCCCCATGCCGCAGTTGATGACGAACAGCGGTTCCGCGTTCAGGTCTTCGCACATCTGCAAATATTCATGATACCCCAGCCCGTTGGAGCAGTTGTATCCCCAGTTGTTGTTGTACTGGTTGATGCGTTGTTCCACCGGCCCGATGGAGTTTTTCCAGATGGCTCTGTTTTCGATGCCGCGTCCTTCCACGAAGCACCCGCCCGGGAAACGCACAAATGCCGGCTTCATTTCCACCAGCCGTTCCATCAAATCGGCACGGAGACCGTTCTTCCGTCCCTTCCAGGTCTTCTGCGGGAACAGCGACACCATATCCAGATTGAATTCCGCCGCCTCTGCACTGCTGATTTGCAGGGTCGCCTCTGCCGATGTAACTCCGGAAGTCAGCACCAGCGAATATTGTTTCCATGTGTCGCCGCTGATGACCACATCGCCGCCTGCCGCTTCTTTCCCGTCTGCCGCGATTGCCGCATGGAGTTTCACGCTTTTCGCACTTTTCGCGTAGAAAGTCAGGTCATATTTTTCCCCGCTTGCCACGGACAGCGCACCTCGCATATCCGCATTGAAATTGCGCACGAATCCCCCGTTGACAATCATGCCGCCCGCCTGTGTTTTCACGTTCAGATACGTTTGGTTTTTCGCGTTCAGCGGCGTTGCGTTTTCCAGCACGGCTTCGGCGTTGCGCACGCCCCAGGCCAGCGGTGTGCGGCGGATTTCATCCACTCTCAGCTTATCTTCAAACGAACGGTTCTGTACCATTTCCGCATAAATCCCCCCCTCTCCTGCCCGGTTGATTTCCTCGAAGAAAATCCCGTACAGCATCGGGCTGATTTGGAAACCGGGCTCCCGCGTTTCCACCATAATAAACGGATTGTCATCGATTCCTGCTTCTGCGGTCATCGGCAGTGCCAGACCGCCGAGCAGCATTGCCGTTGCCGACATGGGCAATGCCATCATGGAATTAAGTTTTCTGCTCATTTTCATTCTTTCCTGTTTTCAGGTGTCTGTGAATTTCGTTTCGGCGGTGATTTCAAATGTCTTTGTCGGACAGTTTTGAAATCACCTCTTTTCGTGCAAGATGGAAATCCCCGGTCTTCTTTCGTTCAGAATTTGAAAGAATACACGGGCTTTGCATTCTCGTCCCGGATCATTACTTTGTTCAGCACTTCCGTGCATTTCCCGCAATGGGTGCAGTTGTTGGCGCAGCTCCCCGCGATTTTCCCTTCGCTCCATTCTTTCGGGAACAGTTTGTTGCTGAAAATATACGGGTTCAGAGAGTCATGGAATCCCGGATCGATGATTTTATTCAAATCGCCGTCATAGTCGCGGGATGTATATGCTTTCAGCACCAGATCGGGAAAATCCACCTCCCGTGTGGAGAGCTTGAAAACTTCGGCATAGGGTTCATACTGCCGCAAATCTTCAGGGCGAATCCACGACCCGCGCAGAATTTCTTCGTATTTCTTTTCGGCGATCAGGTTCGCACACAGCACGGGTTGCAGTCCGTTCACATGATTGGTCTCGTTCAGGGCTTTCATATAGTTGTGCGAAAGCAGCATTTCATGGAATGTCTGCCACGGACAGTAACGCAGACAGCCGCTGTTCACCAGCATGCACATCTTTTTGCCGTTCTTCTTCGCCCAGTCGGAAAAATGCCTGACGGTTCCCAAATCGCGCTGTATATCGCGGCAGATGTAGAAGGAATCGAAATTTTCCGACACATACTTGATGGCAAGTGTCGAGTTCAGCCTCATATTCACGCTGGCTCGCGTCTCAATTTCAGGAAAATGCCGCCGCGTGATATTGGCCAGATACGGCGATGTCGTCGTCAGAATATCCGGCAGCAGTCCGCATTCTTTCATCCTGCTCAGCTGAGCAATGAAATCTTTATGCTGTTTCTCCGTCATCGCATCTTCTTTGTAACACGTCGCATTCGCCAGCAAATCGAGTTTCAGTCCGTATTTCTGACGGCACTCCAGCAGCTCCGGCAGCATGTGCTGGAACTTCTTTTCCGCATCTCCGTGGCTTTCTCGCGCATTGCCGATCCACGGCCACGGAAAATAAATCTCGTACAGATACGGATGATACTGCCGCACCAGCGGCATGAAGCGTGTATGCGACCCCGATGACTCCACGAAGAAATACCCCATGGCAAATTTCTTCATCGTCCCCGCATTTTTCGCGGGCTGAATCACCGACTCCGTCTGTGAAATCTTCTTGTAGACCGCATGTTTGCTGACCGGAGAAACCTCCGTTTCCTGCCCGTTTACTGCCGTTTCCTGCGGAACGGATGGCGTTTTCGCCTGAAATACAGACTGTTTGAACGTATATTTTACACTCATTGTCCTCTCATCCTTTCTTTTCCGGCGGCGGCATCATCATCGGCGCGGGGGCCATCGAGAAACTGATTGCGCCCTTGCTGTTGAAAAGACGTCCCAGATCATTCACCAGCACTTGATTCATCACCTCGTCGCATCGGCCGCATTCGGTGCAGTTGTCTGCGCATTTTCCTCCGATTCCGCTGGTCGCCCAGTCTGCCGGGAACTTCTTGTTGTCGATGATGAACGGACGGAACTGGAACGAAAAAGACGGGTCGAACAGATGCAGCAGATTCCCCTCCCAGGAACCGTCCATATAGGCTTTCATGATTTTTTCGGGGTAAGGTGCTTCTCGCGTGGACAGTTTCATCGTGCTCACATGCGGCTCGAAAAGAGGAATATCCTCCGGTCGGATCCACGATGCCCGCAGAAACTCCGTGAAACGTTTTTTGATGAAGGTCCGTTTGCAGACCAGTGCTCCCACGGTATTCGTCATTTCATCCACTTTCGCGGGGAAATCATGCGCCAGCAGCGATTCGTGGAAAACCTGCCACGGACAGTTCCTCACGCAGCCGCTGTTCACCAGCATACACAGCTTTTTGCCATGGTCCGCACACCACTTTTCAAACATGTTCAGCGTCGGAAAATCCCGCTGCACGTCGCGGCAGATATAGAAACTGTCGAACTGCGGAGCCAGATATTCCAGTGCCAGTGTATTGCGCAGGCGCATATTCACGCTCGCCCTCACTTCAATCCCCGGAATATACAGCTTGAATACCTGTGCCACATACGGAGATGTCGTCGTTACCACTTCGGGGCGCAGTCCCAGGGAATCCATACGGTCGATGATCCCGATGACTTCTTCCCTCTGCTCCTTCGTAAACGACTTTTCGCCGTAACACGTCGCATTGATCAGCAGATCCAGCTTCATGCCGTGAGCACGGCAGTACTTCAAATCGGCTATCAGACGTTCTTCTTCGCCGTTTTCTTCGCACTTGTATCCGCGGGCGTTGTTCAGTCCCGGCCACGGAAAATACACCTCCATCAGTCGGTCGGCGTACAACTCCATTTGATGCGCAAACGAGTTCGGATCGTCTACCGTCGGTGTCAGATAATGTCCGACTGCAAATTTCGTGCGCTTCGCAGTCTTAAGTTGGTCAGACATGTTGAGAACTCCATGTTCAGGCTGGTTTTGAGCCGTTTTCATTTCTGAGCTGATGTCAAAGCTCCCGGCAGGACTTTTGAAATCAGCTCTTGGAACTTAGCTCTTTTGTTTGTTCCAGCCGTTGTTCATTACTTTAAAATTTTGCTATAATGTAACAACTCTTTGACTGCTTTTCAAGCGCGTTTCCGAAAAAATCACTGTTTTCATCGCCTCTTCGTCAAATCTGTCCCCCTTTCCCGCAAAAAACTCCTCTCATCTGCCTCTTCCTTCGGTGCGGATGCCGCAAACGCTGATTTCAAAAGCCATTGTCAGGACTTTTGACGTTGCCTCTTGTTTTTTCACGTTTCGCATGTATATTATATATTCGGGTAAAACCGGACATCTTTCCGGATTATTTAAACATTCATTCAAACGAGCTGATTTCAAAAGTCGTTGACGGAAAAATTGGATAAGA
>DCIG01000062.1:37265-43772 GCA_002315855.1 Lentisphaeria bacterium UBA1732
CTTGACAAATGCCGAAGAGATTTTTCAAAGTTCCCGGCAGGACTTTTGAAATCAGCTCATACAAAAACATTCTGGAGAACGGCAATATGCTTTCACCTGCCAATGTAGCGATCGCCGGCGCAACCGGTGCTGTCGGTATCGAAATGCTGCTTACCTTGGAAAAGCGCAATTTCCCGGTCAAAAACCTCAAACTTCTTGCTTCCTCCCGGTCCGTCGGCAAAAAGTTCAAATTCCACGACACGGAAGTCTCCGTCGAGGAACTCACTCCCGAATCTTTCAAGGGCGTTGACATCGCTCTCTTCAGTGCCGGGGCTTCCGTCTCCAGAGAATACCGCAAAGCATGTACCGATGCAGGAGCCGTCATGATTGATAACTCCAGCGCATTCCGCATGGAAGACGGCGTTCCTCTGGTCGTGCCGGAAGTCAATGCCGAAGATGCTTTCAAGCACAACGGCGTCATTGCCAACCCCAACTGCACCACCGCCATCATGTGCGTGGCTGTCTGGCCTCTTCATCGTGCCAAAAAGCTCAAACGCATGGTCGCATCCACCTATCAGGCTGCCTCCGGCGGCGGTCAGAAAGCCATGAATGAACTCATTCAGCAGACCCGCGATGTCCTCGATGGCAAACCCGCTCAGGTCAATGTCATGGCTCAGCAGATCGCCTTCAACCTCTTCCCTCACATCGATGTCTTCCTCGACAACGATTACACCAAGGAAGAAATGAAGATGGTCAACGAAACCCGCAAAATCATGCACATGCCGGAACTCAAGATTTCCTGCACATGCGTCCGCGTCCCCGTTCTCCGCGCCCACTCCGAATCCCTCAACCTCGAATTTGAAGAAGACATCACCCCCGCCGAAGCCCGCGAAATCCTCGCCAAGGCTCCCGGTGTGCAGCTCCGCGACGATCCGGCGAACAAAATCTATCCGATGCCGATGGAAGCCACCACCATGTACGATGTCCTCGTCGGACGCATTCGTCAGGATGTCTCCCGCACCGACAAGAAGGGTCTCGACATCTTCATCAGCGGCGACCAGCTTCTCAAGGGCGCAGCGCTCAACGCTGTTCAGATTGCCGAAGTCCTCGTTGGCAAAAATTAATCATCATTCCTTGGCTCTGATTTCAGAAGTCATTGACGGAAAGATTTGAAATAATCTTCGCTCTGTTGGCGGACGTGGTTTGAGGTGGCGGCTGGAAAGTAACCGCTGAAAACGCTCGTCCGGCAAATGCTGAAGAGATTTTCAAAGCTCACGGCAGGACTTTGAAAATAAGTTCCATCATGTTTTCGGCGGTTGTTCTCAATCGCCGTTCCGATGCGCCTCAGGTGCATTCGTTCAGCCGGTATGGGTTCCGATGTTCTGCGTCGTTTCCCGTATCGGCTTTCCTTTATAATCAGCTCAGAAACTGACGTCAGCTCATTTGCCCTTTTTTCCCCGCAGAACACGTCTCTCAGGCTTGATTTCACCGTCTCTGCACTGTATATTATATGGAAATATTTATAATCACCGCACACACGCAACAGGAGGAGCTTTTCTCATGATTCGCTTTTATAATACGCTCGGTCGCAAACTGGAAGATTTCAATTCCATCATCCCCGGTCAGGTCCGCATGTACACTTGCGGTCCCACCGTCTACAATTTCGCTCACATCGGCAACTTCCGTGCTTATCTTTTTGAAGACCTGCTCCGCCGCACCCTCGAATATCACGGCAGCAAGGTTATTCAGGTCATGAACCTCACCGACGTGGATGACAAAACCATTCGCGACTCCCGCAAAGCGAATCTCCCCCTCGCCGATTTTACACGCAAGTACAAAGATGCCTTTTTCGAGGACCTGAAAACACTCCGCATTGAACCTGCCGCAGTGTATCCCGAAGCCACCGCGCACATCCCCGAAATGCTTCAGATGATCGGTCAGCTCATGGACAAAGGTTTTGCCTATCAGTCCGGCGACGGCTCCATCTATTTCTCCATCGCGAAATGCCCTTCTTATGGTCAGCTCGTCAAACTCGACTTTGAAAACCAGCGCAAAGCGGAACGCGTCCGCTCCGATGAATACGCCAAGGATTCCGTCGCCGACTTCGCCCTTTGGAAAGCATGGGATGAAAATGACGGCGATGTCAAATGGGACAGTCCTTGGGGCGCAGGTCGTCCCGGATGGCACCTCGAATGTTCTGCCATGAGCCGCAAGTACCTCGGTCAGACCTTCGATATCCACACCGGAGGCGTGGACAATATGTTCCCCCACCACGAAGACGAAATCGCTCAGAGTGAATCCGCAAACGGATGCAAGTTCGTCAACTACTGGCTCCACTGCGAACACCTCACCGTCAAGGGTGCCAAAATGTCCAAATCTGCGGGCAACTTCTTCACGCTCCGCGACCTCCTCTCTCAGGGATGGAACGGCGCGGAAATCCGCTATGTCCTGATTGGCACGCATTATCGCTCCAAACTCAATTTCGATCCTGCCGCTCTCGATACAGCCCGCACTGCGCTCAAAAAATTCCGCACGCTTTTCGGCAAACTGAAAGCTCTCCCCGCAGGAAATTCCCTTGCCGCGGAAGCCGCCGCAATTGCCGCCGATGCGAAAGCCAAATTCGCCGAGGGTATCGCCGATGACCTGAATATCTCCCGTGCAATGGCTGTCCTGTTCACGTTCACCCGTGAAGTCAACTCTCTCCTTGCCAAAAATCCCGCTGCCGATGCCGCAAAAATCATTCTCGACCGGTACCGCGATTTCGACCGCGTCCTTGCGTTCCTGGATGTCGATGCCGCAGAACCCGTTCAGGAAGCCGCCAGGCAGGATGTCCCCGCTGAAATCATGGACCTCGTCGAACAGCGTATCGCGGCCAAGAAAGCCCGCAACTTTGCGCTTGCAGATGAACTCCGCGACAAAATCTCAGCCGCCGGATGGAATGTCAAAGACACCCCCGCCGGTCCGGAAATTACCAGACAATGACAGCTTCCGCCCCTCAATACAGCACTCTGCTGGAAATCGTCGGTCGCGAGCTTTCGGCGGAACGCGACTTCCCCGCACTGGCGGAACAGACCCGTGTCTGGGCGCAGTCCCGTCCCCTCGATGGCATGGACATTCTGGACGGCACCCCCGTTTTCATGAATACCGTGGCGAAATATGCCGCCCTGTCCGCCGCAGGCGCGAAAATCACGGCGATTGCTTCCGGAGACATCACTTTTGATCCGCGTATGCCTGCTGTCCTCGAATCCGCTGGCATTCACTTCATGACGGAGCTTCCCCGCAAACAGTTCGATTTCGTCATGGACTGCGCCGGGGTCTGCCGTTCCGTCCCCGCAAAATACGGATACACCGAACTCACTCGTTCCGGCATTCACCTCTACGAACAGGACAGCGTCAGACGCACGGTTTTCGCCGCGGATAGCGGCCGTATCAAGGCGATTGAGACCGTCCTCGGCACAGGTGACGGCTGCGTCCGAGCCATGCTCGAAACCAGGTACAATCCCGCCGGAAAACTCGTGCTTCTCCTCGGTCATGGACGTGTCGGGCGCGGCATTGAATTTTACCTGAAACGTGTCGGTGCCCAAGTCCGCATTTGCGATCCTGCGCAGGGCTTGCCGTTCACTCCGTCCATGCTGGATGGTGTTTGGTGCGTCATCTCTGCCACCGGGATTCATCATGCTCACAACAGCATTGCGAAAACCCTTGCCGGCAGCGATGCCATCCTCATCAATATGGGAGCCACCGATGAATACGGCCCCGATATGCCCGAAAGCCGCGTCCTCTACGGCAAAAAATCATTCAATTTCCAGCTGAAAGAACCCACGCAGACCCGATATATCGACTCGACTTTGGCTCTGCACAATGCCGGTACGGTCTGGATGCTCCGCCACCCCGGATGTTCAGGCATGATTTCTCCCCCTCGCGAACTGGAAGAAGCCATTCTTGCACCCGTTCACCGGGCTGGTCTTCTCAAACAGGAAATCGAAGCCCTCGGTCTGTGAAAGGATTTTATCTTATGAACCGCCTTTTTCTCCTCAATGTTCAGTTGAACGGCTCCCCCGTCAATATCTCCGTCGAAGACAATCGTTTTGCATCGATTTCACAGTCTGCCCCGCAGATTCCCCCCGATGCTCAAATCATCGACGCTCACGGCAAACTTGCCGTTCTTCCGCCGTTCTACAATACGCATACCCACGCCGCAATGGCGCTTCTGCGCGGCTATGCCGATGACCTCGCGCTCTTCGATTGGCTCAACAACTATATTTGGCCTGTTGAAGCCAGACTCACTCCGGAAATCGATTATGCGGGCGTTCGCCTTGCCATCCTCGAAATGATTAAGTCCGGCACGGTCTTTTTCAACGACATGTACTGGTGCGCCCGTCAGACTGTGCGCGCCGCCGAAGAAATGGGCGTCCGTGCTTGCGTTGGTATTCTCCGTCAGGCGATGAGTGCCGACTTCGCCGCGCTTCTGGACAATTCATGGCTGCTGGAGAATCACAAATCCTTCTCTTCCCGCATTCAGTTGTCCTATGCGCCCCACGCCATCTATACCGCGAAAGAGGAATTTCTCCGCGAATCCGCTCAGTGCGCGAAAGAAAAGAACTTCTTCCTCCACATCCACCTCGCCGAAACTCAAAAGGAGTTCGACGACTGCATCAGGGAACACGGCACCACGCCCGCGCAGTATCTTGATCAATGCGGAATGCTCACCCCGTACACCACGCTGGCACACTCGATTTTCCTCACGGACGAAGATATTCAGCTCATTGCGGAACGCCAAAGCGTCATTAGCCATAACACCGTTTCCAATATGAAACTCGCCTCCGGTCATTTCCGGTATGACTCGGCCCCCCTGCTCAATCGTTGCAGAATTACACTTGGCACCGATGGCGCGTCCTCCAATAACGCCACCTCCATGTTCACCGAGATGAAAACGACCGCGATTCGGGCAAAAGACCTGATGGGACAGCCTGCCGACATGCCGGCGGCGAAAGTCTGGGATATGGCGACCCGTGCGGGTGCCGATGCGTTCCGCCTTGATGCCGGGGAAATCGCTGTCGGCAAACTCGCCGATTGTATGCTTGTCAACTTGGATGACCCCCGTCTCGTCCCTGGCTATCACCTGATTTCCGACCTCGTCTACGCGGCGGATTCTGCCGTCGTCGATACGGTCATCTGCGATGGTCGTATTCTCATGCGCGAACGCCATGTCTCCGGCGAAGAAGAAATCATCTCCGAAGCCCGCCGCGCCGCCCGCCTCCTTACCGCCTCCAGGTAATCCCCATCCCTGTACAGTCGGTTCGGCAGCATTATTCTTTGGAATCCATCATAAGCAAGGCGCGGACTCTTTTCTGTAAAAATCGTTCCAGTGCTTTCAATCGACATGCAGGCAAATTGTAATTTTTGTCGCGGACAAATTGGAAATCAATCAGTTTGCGCAGTTGCTTGCGATGACGCTCCGTGATAAATGTGGCGGCAAGCTCATCGAATGATGCGCCGAAGACCGGAATTCGGCTCTTTGCGTAATGTTCGAGGTTTGCGAAATCATCCGGCATTGCCGCAGGGAAGAGTGCAAGCCCGTGGTCGAAAAGAGGGGCGAAAGCACACGGCTTGTTTGGCTTGTTATCGACCATTAACCCGAAATTGCCCAGATGGCGGTCTGTATTGTAAGTCAGTGCATCAAAGACCATCATATCACAGAACGGCGTATAAAAAGCATTCCCCATGGATTTCAGTTCCCGCGCGATTTCGGATGGTTTTTGATCAGGGAAACACCGCCATGCGGGAACAAATGAATGGTCGATGTCCGTGAAGAGTTCACACGTGCTGCAAATCGTCCCTTTCCATTTCGCCAGTCCGTAGGAAACATGATTCAGCCCCATTGCCTCGGCTATTTGCGATGCGTAAAATTCAGAATACGGCTCATTTCCGGTATTGACACCGCCGCTGCTTCCCCCTTTGTACAGGCGGATATTGTCTCCCGCTTTGCGCCAGCCTTTGCGGAGATTTCCGTTGGTCGTAAATTCAGGCGAGGATGAAAACACACTGGGCCGCACACTTCCGTATCCGGTATATGCGATGAGAGACAGGGCTTTTTCAAAGTTGTTTTCGTAGAGATTGTACTCGTGGAATGTTCCCTCAAAACCTTCCGGCACAATCCAGTAACTGTCATTGAGAGATAACCCCAGACACAATTTGATGATACCGAGAATATTCTGATGGTGCAGACCGTACACCGATAGGATTTGATCCGCGAATTCGCGGTTTTTCGGGATTACACGGGATTTCAGCCAGGCAAGCAGACTTGCATCCGTCAGCGTCAATCCGATGGGGAGCAGATGTGCGTATGACACATTCCTTTCCAGAATTGTACAGACGAAACCATCCAAACCCTCCATCCTCAAATCGAACGAGAGCAAATCAGTATCATATTGTTTCAGCATGAATTTCATGGCTTGTTTCTTCCTGTATTTTCTGCTTGTTTCCCTGCTCGGACAGCATTCGTTTCATCCGCCCGACCATTGAAAA
>DCIG01000062.1:43857-45903 GCA_002315855.1 Lentisphaeria bacterium UBA1732
CGCAAGTGTCGGGTTTCATCCGCCCCCCATTGATAATAGTTGAGCTGATTTACCTATCTTAATATAGCGGAGGAAATCTTTTTTGCAAGCCGTCTCCCCCCGAAACTCATCGTTTTTCCAAACAGTTAATTGAAAGTAAACGCTACTCTTTATTCTTTTTCCCAAAATTGGGAGGATCCAGTTTGATACCAGCCTTATCATATCTCGCGAAAATATCAATTTTATCCCAATCATCTGGCATTTTACCTGCATAACCTGCTTTTGAGAGAGCATCATGCTCTTCCTTCGTAATCGTGGCAATTTTCCAATATTTTGTCAGTAACTCCTTGATATCATCTACACAAAGTTTTCCTTCTTTTGCAGCATCAAGGCAAACTTTCTGGATGTATTGTTCTTTAGGAACCATATGTTCATATTCCAGGCCTTTAGGACGCTTTTTCAGTTTAGAAGATTTATCTAGCATTTCTTTTGCTTTTTCAGAATAAAAATCAGTTTCATCTTTTCCTCTATACTTGATACAAAGGTTGGAAAGAAATTTATTCAATCCCTCTTTTAATCCAACTTCAATGCACGGATTTTTCTGAAGTAACGGTACTATTCCAACAAGAAGATCATAATATGCTTCAGCCATCCATTCTAACATTTGTCCCTTGTTCTGAACACACACTTCAGGACATTTTCCTTTAGTACATTTTGCTTTAGCCATGTCTTCGTTTGGGGAAACGATCGGCATGGATTGTGAGCTCATTTTAGCACATTCTGCTTTAGCCATATATGCTAACGTTTTTTTCTTTGGTCTTGACATTTTTCAATAACTCCCCAGCTTTTCTTATCACTTTCGTAAAAATTTCTATCAATACTTTTTTGACAGAAATTTTGATTGTTTTTGTAAAAAATCTCCGAATGAGATATTTTTACATTAATTTAATCCATTGACTTCTATTTTCAAGTCTCTGTAACCGAAAAATCTACTTTTTTATTTGATTATTTTGCAAAATCCTCGATTTTAAATATCGTTTTCATTAGGATATTGAGTTATTTTTAAAATTATTTATATTAAGAAGCTAGGCTTAAAAGGTATTGGCGGGAAGATTTGAATGGCATCTTCGTGCAGGTGGCGGGAGTAGTTTAAGGGGGATTGCTTGAAACACAAACGCCGAAAACGCTCTTCCGGCAAATGTGCGAAGAGGTTTTTCAAAGGCTCCCGGCATGGTCCTTTAAGCTCAGCTCATAGAAGTAACTTGAACTCAGAAACGTTCCCTGTCCTCGATGTCAGGCATCCCCCACAATACCTCCCAACGCCACAATACCTCCCTTGCTTGCGGGAGCCGCAGCCCACTGCCAGCCGCCAGCCGCCCACTGCCAGCCGCCCCTGCTCCCCGCGCTGGGGAGGGGGATGCGCCGAGCAATGACTGGCGGTACCATCGGGATTTAACGCAGTACATCATATTTTCACCTCACTTTGAGCTCAAAAAACTGCATTTTTCAACAACCATCGAAAAAACGAGAGAAATCAGGTTTGTAACATATTATGTATCATAATCTTAAGCGCAAGAAAACACTATCAAACACAAACATACAAATCACGAGAACAAACATCTGCATAACACATTCATACAATTAAGGTTACGACGAGAAAAAAAGGTATATTTCATAATCGCATGGAGCACAAGTACCACCAATTTCATGAGTGCTTTTTTCACCTCACTTTGAGCTCAAAAACACACTTCGCTTTTTTCACCTCAAAATGAGCTTAATTTCGTATCTTCCGTTTTGGTCGCTTTTTTGGCACCATTTGCTCCATTTCTGCTTGTTTATGGTCAGTTTTGCTCATTCTGACCTCATTTCCGCCTTATTTCACACATCATTTTTCACCTTTTTTTTGAGCTCACTCTGAGGTCAAAAAAAACAATGATGTCAGACGGTCAAAAAAAACGAACGATGCCAGCCCCTTTCAAAAACCGCGCAAAAACCGCCCAAAATCTTTTCGATCACCCTGAAAATGTTAGAATTGTACATTTTTTTCACAGATATCCCACATTTTTT
>DCIG01000074.1:0-14167 GCA_002315855.1 Lentisphaeria bacterium UBA1732
GCATACCGCCTTCACCGCCGCCCATCGGCATACCGCCGCCGAAGCCACCCATCATGCCGCCGGGCATACCGCCCATGCCGCCGCCGAAGCCGCCCATGCCACCGCCGAAGCCGCCCATGCCGCCGAAGCCACCGGGCATACCAGCAGGCTGTTCCACTGCGGGAGCTTCATCTGCCGGAGCAACAGTTTCCTGTTTGGCTTCTTCTTTCTTTGTGCAAGAGCAAGCGGTGAGGACAGCTGCGCTGCATGCGACCATGACGAGCGTGAAAATCTTTGAGTTCATTTGAGATCTCCTGTTAAATTGTTGTTCGGGCGATTCGGCTGCATGAATGGGAAAAAAACCGCATTCAAACAACAAAAATCACCCATTTTTGTTTGAAACTTACTTGGGAAAATAGCATTTAACTTTATAACGTATGAAAAAAACATTTTAGTGTGTATAAAAATTAAATTTTTCGTTTTTTCAGACAATTTCATAAAAAAGTGCAGAAAAATGCACAAAAACAGGTATGACAGGGATAAAAACAGATAGAAGAACTGATTTCAAATGTCCTGCGGGGGGAGTTGAAAGTCTCTCCTGCATTTATCCAAAAGTGTTTTCGGAGTACATTTTTCTTTCTGCACTATCCTTGTATTTTGTTATGAGCGTGTTATATTATGGAGGCCGGGGGAACATTCTTTTACGAGGGGGACGGGGTTTTATTATTCATTTCCATGCGGAGCAGGACATGACAGCGATACGCGCATTTTTCACATGGTTGTTTGCAGGGGTCATCAGCTCCCTGTTGCTGGTACTGGTATTTGTGGGGATTGATTCATCGCGAGAACTGAAAAGGGAGCTGGATTCCCAAAAACTGAAGGTTGAAGAGATTGATTTGGAGTGGGAACGGATAACCACGCAGATTGAGGAACTCCGCGTCAAAAAGCAAGACTACGAAAAAGAATGGAAGAATCTGAACCTGAAGGACAGTTTCAGCTTTCATTTCGTCCCGATTCATTTTTCCAGTTTTTATGAAGACACCAAAGAAAATTTTGACCGTTTTGAAGAGACTTTCCGCAAGATTTCGGCGAACTCGAAAAAATTGTTCAGCCTGATGGAACGGGCTGACGATTACATGAATGATTCGGTCGATCTGATTTCCAAGCGTGTCGAGAGGATTGAGCGGAGCGAGGAGAAAATCAAGGACATCGTGAAAGAGGTCATCGATGAACAGGGAAAGAGCCGGTGGTATTTCGTCAAACAGTCATTCCGGGAAAATTTCCGGAGATTTCTCTTTTATGCCATGTTCCTTGTTTTCATCGTGCCCGTCCTGTGGAAAGTATTCATCTATTATGCAATCGCGCGATTCATCGAGACGCGCGCCCCTGTAAAGGCATCGGGGACCGATGAGTATGTGCCATCCATCGTGATTCCGGCGGAGGGAGTTGTGTCGCTGGATTATCCGCTGGAGGGGGCGCAGAAACTCTATCTGCGAGCAGGCAACTGGGGCAAACGGCGCACCAATATCAAAGCGCGCACAAAATTTCTGTGGAATTATCATTTTCCGATTGTGTCCATCGCCGCCGATCTGGTGGAGCTGGTGGAACTGACCGCACTGCCGGGGAAAAGCGGAAGCGTGGCCATCACGTCGCCCGACCCCGATATGTTCATCAGCAGAATCCAGCTCACCGGAGACCGTGGGATCGTAATCCGGCCCCGTTATCTGATCGGGGTAACGGAAGAGGTCGACATCAGGACGAAATGGAATTTCAACATTCACAATATTCTGTCAGGACGAATCCGCCAGATCATTCTGTACGGCAACGGGACAGTATTCATCACGGGGTGCTGGGGAATCGACTGCAAAGAGGGGCAACCCGATCAGGACAACAAGATTGAAGACAACCTGATACTGGCCTACGAGACGAGCTCGGAATATTCGCTGTGCCGCACCGAAACATTCTGGCACTATCTGCGCAATTCCGCCACGCTGTTCGATTTGCGGATACGGAAAGGGACGTTTCTGACGCAGAACAATACACCGAGAAAGAACAAGACCAACGAAACCGTTTTCGAGCGGATTCTCGGAGCCGTGCTGAACGGGATCGGGAATTTCCTCGGATTCTGATTTGCGACCACAAAAAAGCCGGCTTGCAGTGTCCACGAAAACGGAGAGCAAACCGGCAAAATTCTGCGGGAAGCAAATTTCGAGGGAGGTGAAGTTACAGCACCTTGCCGAGGAAATCGCGCGTTCTGGAAGATTTCGGATGATCGAGGACTTCTTCCGCCGTGCCCTGTTCGAGGATAATGCCGTCATCCATGAAAATCACCCGGTCGGCGACCTCTCTGGCAAATCCCATTTCGTGCGTAACCACGACCATGGTAATCCCGCTGTTGGAAAGCTCCTTCATGACTTCCAGCACCTCATTGACCATTTCCGGGTCGAGGGCGGAGGTAGGTTCGTCAAAAAGCATCACCATGGGAGCCATGGCAAGCGCGCGAGCAATGGCGACGCGCTGTTTCTGCCCGCCGGAAAGCTGATCGGGATAGGCATTGCCCCGGTCGCCGAGGCCGACCCGATTCAGCAGACGCAAGGCCAGTTCGTCGGCTTCCTCTTTTCCCATGATTTTCAGGTCAACAGGAGTAACCGTGATGTTACGCAGGACGGTCATATTCTGAAACAGGTTGAAGTGCTGGAAAACCATGCCGATGTGACGTCGCGCCTGATTGATGTCCGTATTCGGGTCGCTGATTTCAAAACCATTGACACGGATTCTGCCGGAATTGACCTTTTCCAGCTGATTCAAGCAACGCAGGAAAGTGGATTTTCCACTGCCGGACGGACCGATTACGACCACGACTTCGCCGGGCATCACATCCAAACTGATGTCGCGCAAAACAGTATGGACTCCAAACTGTTTGGAGATATGTTCCACATGGATGATGGGTTTATTTTCTGCCATGTTTGAGTCTCCTCTCCAGTACCTTGGCACTTTTGCTCAACAGGATGATGACAACGAGGTACATGAAACCGACAATCGTCCATGTTTCCAGACTCCGGAACGTATTTCCAGTGATGGTACGTCCGGTATTGGTGAGTTCGGGGAAACCGATGACCGAAAGGATGGACGTATCTTTGAGCGTGATGATGAATTGATTGATGATGGACGGAATCATAACACGGAACGCCTGCGGCAGAACGACACGGTACATGGCACGAGCATAAGACATGCCAAGACTCCGTGCAGCTTCCATCTGCCCGTGATCAATGCTCTCGATTCCCGCACGGAAGATTTCCGCCATATATGCGCCGCAGTTCATCGCCAGCGCGACAATGCCGGCCTGAAGAGGAGTCAGCCGGAATTCATAACCGAGCATTTTAATGCCCTGCGGGATACCGAAATAAATGAAAAACGCAAGGACAATCAAGGGAACGCCGCGAATGGCATCCACATAGACCGTACCAATCATCCGAAAAAAGCGAGAATGCCCGACGTTGCACAAGGCAAAAATCAAACCGATGACCATGGCCATGATCAGGGAAAGCAGGGTCAACAGCAATGTATTGCCCATCGCCATAAGCAACATTTTGTAGTAAGTCTGGATAATTGAAATCATATCAGTAAAAAAGCGGTGAGGTCGTAAAAACAAAAGGGCAAGGTTTCAAAAAAATGAAACAACCCTGCCCCTTTCTGCTTATCAAAAAAACAATCACTTCAGATACTTGTCAAGAATCTGCTGATAAGTTCCGTTCGCCCGGATGTTCTTGAGCCCGGCATTGAACTTATCAAGAAGCGGCTGATTGGACTTGTTCATGATTGCGAAACCATAGGGAGCGCCTTCGCTTTCCATTCCGGCGGGAATGCGGAGATTAAGAGCAGGATTCGCCTTGATATTGGCGGCCATGATGGGGGTATCCTCCACACATGCGGCACTGTTGCCAAGGCGGACATCTTCATACATGGTCGGGCTGTCATCAAAGACGGCGATATTGAGGTTGTATTTTTCTTTCAGGGATTCAGCGAAATCTTTGCCGGCAGTGCCGTTCTTGACTGCGATTTTTTTGCCTTTCAGGTCGTCAAAAGAGGCAACCGTGCTGTTTTTGGCAACGACAAAAGTCTGAGTGGCATCGTAATAGCCATCGGAGAAAATCCAGCCGCTTTTTCTGCGTTCCTCCTTGATGGTGGCCCCGGCAATCAAAGCGTCCGCCTGCCCCGCCTGAACAGCAAGCACACCGGCATCCCACCCCAGCGGACGGAGTTCATAGGTAAAGCCCTGGTCGGCGGCAACGGCAGCCAGAATATCCACGTCAATTCCGACAAATTCGTTGTTTTCATTGGTGTATTCAAAGGGACGGAAGGCAGTATCAGTGGCGACGATATAATCCGCTTTCTTACCGCATCCAGTCAGAGTAAAAGCCGCCAAAACGACGGCAACAAAAGAAAGGCATTTCTTCATTTCTGAAATCTCCATGATTAAACGGTTAAGGAATGAAACATTTTAAACGATGAAATCATTCCCGAAAAAACAGTGTTATCAAAGATAGCACAATAAAGCAAATATTTCAAGCTGATTTTGCCATTGTTTCAGAGAAACAGAGATTTCGGGGGCAAAGATTTCTGAAACAGGTCATTCCATGCAAAAAACCGGAGACACGTTTTCACACGAACTCCGGGGTAAAAATGTCGATTCGGGATTGAACGGGGAACTTTACAGAGATTCAAGCGGCTGGGCAAGGAGTGCGCCATTCGGAAGGAAACGCAGGAATTTCACATTCAGAAGTTTTCTGGACAAATCCTCATTGGAGCGCATCAGGACCTTGACATAAGAGCCGGACCATCCGCCCCAGATATCCTTGTTGTCTCCGGAAAGAGTTTCAAAGAGGACATCGCCTTCCGTTCCGACAAGAGACTGCGCAAAATTCTTTGCAGAGTCTTCCTTGACCGCATTCAAACGCTCCTGACGCTCCGAAACGGCTTCGGCAGACGGAAACAAATCACGGGGCATTTCCGCAGCGGGAGTACCCTTGCGAGGGGAATACGGGAAGATATGAATATTGGCGAATTTCATGGATTCGATGAACGCCAGAGACTCCTCGAAGAGGTCATCCGTTTCGCCGGGGTATCCCACGATAATATCCGTACCGAGGTGGAGGCCGGGAATTTTTTCACGCGCCAGCTGTACATATTCCGCATAACGGGATGCAGTATAATGGCGGTTCATGGATTTCAGAATCGTATCCGAACCACTTTGAAGAGCCAAATGGAGGAACGGGCAAATCTTATCCGCATGACGGCTCATGGCATCAATAATTTCGGGAAGTTCCTCATCCGGCTCCGTAGAGCTGAGGCGGATTCTGTATTCGCCGGGGATTTCGCACAGGCGGTCGAGAAGCTGAGGGAGACCAACCCCGCCGCAGGAATAATGACAGGTATTGACCCCGGTCAGGACGACTTCGTGGAAACCGCGACTGATCTGTTCCTGAAATTCTGCGGCAATCTCCTCCATGTCTCTGGAACGTTCCTTGCCGCGAGCATACGGAACAATGCAGTAAGAGCAGAAATTTTCACAGCCTTCCTGAATTTTCAGGAAAGCGCGGGAGCGGAACGGGAAACTGCCGACAGCCTGCTCCAAAAATGCGCCGTCATCCGTCCAGTGGGAAAGCAGACCTTTCCGTGTTTTCAGATTTGCAAGATATTTCGGGAGAATGACATCCAAATCTTTTTTCTCGTCATTGACCAGCAGGAGATCGATTTCTTCGCAGCGTTCCAGTTCATGGCGGTAAACATCGGCACAGCAACCAGTAAAAACGAGGTAAGCCTGAGGGTTTTCCGTGCGGAGAGAGCGCATCATCTGACGGCTTTTGCGATATGCCGTGGCGGTAACAGCGCAGGAGTTAATGACAATCAGGTTCAGAGAGCTTGACGAGTTTTGAGGGACGATTTCAAATCCCATCCGTGCGAGACGGTCGGTAATCAGTGCGCTGTCGGTCTGATTCAGACGGCAGCCGAGTGTAATAACTGCAGCAGTTGATTTCATATTGAAGAAAGAGTGATTGATTGAACTGATTTCAAAAGATCTGCCGGAAACATTGAAAAGAATGTCAGCTCCAAAGACTTTTGACATGAGCTCTTATTGATAAAAAAAGCCCGCCTCTTTCGTGAGAAGCGGATCTATTCTGACAGCTTCAGGAAGAGCAAAAGGAATTATGAACGGATTTGCCCCTCTCCATAAATTTTATACTTATAGGAATTCAGCTCCTCCAGCCCCATCGGGCCGCGGACATGAAGTTTGTCCGTGCTGATGCCCATTTCCGCCCCCATGCCAAATTCACCGCCATCGGTGAATCGAGTTGAGGCATTCCAGTACACCGCCGCAGAATCCACGCCGTTCAGGAACGTTTCCGCGGTTGAAACATTCTGCGTCAGGATGCAGTCGCTGTGACCGGAGCCGTAGCGGTTGATATGGCGAATCGCCTCGTCAACGCCGGAAACGACTTTCACGGAGACAATCAGGTCGAGATATTCTTTCGACCAGTCTTCCGGCACAGCAGGAATGACCGCCGCAGAATCAGCGAACCTGCGGAATGTTTCATCGCCCCGGATTTCCACGCCTTTTGAGTTCAGATACTCCGCAAGAGCAGGAGCAAATTCAGGGGCAGCAGCTTCGTCGACGAGGATGGTCTCCAAAGCGTTGCAGACACCCGGACGCTGGCATTTCGCATTGCCGATGATATTCAAAGCCTGCTTCCAATCGCGGCAATCACGGTCAACAAAAATGTGGCACACACCTTTGTAATGCTTGATGACAGGCATGGTCGCCTGCTCCACGACAGCACGAATGAGACGTTCGCCGCCACGCGGAATCATCACATTGATGCAATCATCCATTTTCAGGAGGAGGCTGACCGCTTCATGACCTTTGAACGGAACCAGCTGGACGGAATTTTCGGGCATACCGCCGGCTTCCCCGGCAGTACGGATGCAATTTGCAAGAGCCTGATTGGAATAATATGCTTCGCCCCCGCCGCGCAGAATCACGGCGTTTCCGGATTTAATGCAAAGTCCTGCGGCATCAACAGTTACATTCGGACGGGATTCGTAGATAATCCCGATTACCCCCAGCGGGACCGAAACTTTGTCAATGCGCAAGCCATTCGGGCGGGTAATGCTGGAAAGAATGCGCCCCACAGGGTCGGGCAGAGTCGCCACATGACGCAACGCATCCGCGATTCCTTTAATCCGGTCGGGAGTAAGAATCAAGCGTTCCACACGCGCCTTGTCGAGACCTTTCACTTTCGCGTCCGCCAGGTCCTTTTCATTCGCTTCCAAAATCAAAGCGGTGTCGCGTTCCAGCGCGTCCGCCATGAGATTGAGCCAGGTGTTTCGCTCGTCTGTCGAGGAAAGAGAAAGTTTGCGGGAGGCTTCGAGAGCGTGTTCGCCCATCAGGTGAAGCGCGCATTTGAGATCGGTGTCGGGGGAGCAGTTTTCAGTCATGTTGGATGTCCTGTTGAAAAAAGATTCTATATAAGATACAGATAAAACGTTTTTTTGCAACTGAAACACGCAAAAAAAGTATGAAAAAAGTTAAGGATGCCTTGATTAACAGGGAAACATGTCTTTTTTTGACAGCAGAAAGTCCATTTTTCGCACTTTTCCGGCGGCGGATTTCCGGCAGCCGCTGTCCCAAATTCCTCAAAGGCATCTTTCGGTAAATCTCCCCCAAATTTTATTCCGGGCGAACAGAATCCACTGACAGGACGCACAGGAAAAAAGGAAGATGCGTCTCTGCGGTTTGCGGCTCAAAAAAAACGGTAACGGGGAGGACGGAATCCCGTTATTTTTTCTTTGGGACGGGATATTTTTTCAGAAGAGCGGCTTTCCAGGAAGCGGCATCCTGTTTGACATTTTTCAGGAGGTCGCGCACCTCGCGGAAACCATCACCGTAAACGGGGTCGCGGTTATTTTCCAGCACATACACGACTTTTTTATAATCGCGTTTCGAGGAATAGGCCCAGGAAATAAATTCAGCGAAACCTTCCTGAACTTTCCGGTCCGTAATATGCGGGAGTTCCGCCCCCATCCAGTCGTGAGCCAGTTCGTGGGCAGCGACACTGCGGAACACGGGTTCCGGGAGGCCCGTCAAAATCAGAATACGGAACTGGTCTTTTCCGAGCTTAATCGGCTTGCCGAAAAGAGTCAAGCCGGTATCTTTGGTGGTAAAGACATAAAGACCGCGTTCACGCTGACCATCGGTGCCCGTTTCGGTTGCGATGTCATTCTGCATACAGAGGTCAAACTTAATCGTGTGATCGGTTGACATTCTGAAATCCTTCAGGAGTTCATTGCGAATATCCATCATGACAGAGGCAGCTTTGTCCTGCTCAAAAATGCCGATTTTGGTGCATTCGGCACAGATTTTCCGACCGTCTTCCAGCCTCGTGTACCGATTCCCGGCAGGGAAGAAGCAGGAGTCGCATTTCGGGAGTTCCGAGCATGAAGCGCACAGGAACAAATCATCCAGCAGGAAACCATCCGGCTTGTGCTTTTTGCAGTAGACACAGACGGGGAACTTCGATTCAAGACACTGCTTGGAACAATAGTTTTTGCCATCGCTTGTGTAGCCGTTTTTGAAGTGTTTACCGCACACACAGCAAACGGGAAGCAGCTTTTCCACATACTTATTGTAACAATTTTCATTGCAGAACGACATTTCGCCATTGGTGAGATAATTCACATTGGACGGGATTGTTTTTCCGCATTCCGTGCATCTTCTGACGAGGCGTTCTGCGCCATACAGCGTGAAGACGGCACAAAGCAAGAGCAAAACCGCCGTCAAAAACTTTTTTGAGCGGGGATGCAAATGCAAAACTCTATGTTCTTTCATGATGTTCTCCTCATTGCCCGCAAGCATCCTGTTTCCGGTCTCCATGCTGCGAATCATCATCTGAACAACAGAGAGGAACGAAAAGGCAAACATCACACTCCTCAAAGAGCCGAATATGCAAAATGCCGACAGGACTTTTGAAATCAACTTTGATAATATAACTTTCCATCCATTCAATTACAAATATTCCGCATGATTTTTCAAGAATTTTCCGTATCAAATTTTCAGGGTATCTCCATTGTTTGCAGAAGAAAGGGGATTTTCACAGGAGAAAAAAACCGTCTCCCGTTCTTCGCAGGAGACGGCATATACCAAACAATCCCACAGGAGGAAAGTCAAAGGATTCCCCTGTCCGATTATCTTGGAGGCAGGGTCAGGAGAGTACCGGCAGGGATTCGCGTTCCGCGTATTTTGTCGGAGTTGAGTTCGCGGATTGCCTCCGCCTTCGAGCGGTCATTGTAGAAGCGTTCGGCGACATCTTCGAGAGTTTCATTGGCACGGAGCTGATAGACCGAACCGATGTCGGGCAATGCGCTCTCCGAAGCGAAATCAAGAGGCATGACGGGGTCATTTTTCGGGGGCAAATCACGACGCACGGAGGCGGGCTTTTTGCCGCCCTCGGTCTTAATCGAGCCGATGTCGACCATTTCATCACGGGAGGCAAGGCGGAAAGTAAGCGTTTCGCGCTTTTCATTCGGGCGACCGAAATCCGTGGTAACTTCGGCATAGAGAGTAACCGGGCCAATCATGGTCTGGGCACGCTGTCCGTAGTAGTGGGCTTTGAGCTGATAATCGCCCGTGAGAGCCTCGCGCACCATAAATTCCTCAGGACCGTACCCCTGGGTGAAGTCGTGGGAAATGCGACCGCCATTGACCGTGTAACGATGTCCGTAGAAGCATTCCTCATGAACCGGGTCGATGATGTGCAAATCCATGTCGCTCATATCGGTATCCCAGCCGAGTGTAATGCGCAGGTCGGTTTCGACGGGATGAATCAGGCGTTCATCAATGCCTTTCACGGTCACAGAGTCGCGCTTCGCTTTGACGATGATGTCGTTGATTTCCGTTACCGCAATCAAATCGAGCTGGGGGAAACGATTGTCGAACTTGCGGGTTACGAGGACATACAGCATATCGGCGGCTTCCTGCCACTTCTTTTCATCCTGAAGTGTCAACGCCAAATCGCGGTAGGACTGAGCTTCTTCGCCGCCCAGCTTCAAGACTTTGCGGAAGACGCGTTCCGCTTCGGCGTATTCACCGAAGTAACGGAGCTTATATCCGAGGATACGCAGGAGGAAACGGTTTTCCAGATTCAATTCGGCCAGATTGGACAGGACGCGAACCGCAAAAGCCTTGTCATTTTTGTCGAAGAAGAATTGTGCACAATCCACAAAGAAACCGGCATTCGAGGCATTTTCCCTGCGAGCCTTCAAATAAACACTGCGGGCATTGGCGGCATCTTTTTCCAGGTCTTTCAGATACTGAGCATCCGATTTCCACTGATTCAGCTGAATGGACTTTGTCGCAGTATTCGTGACTGACGCGGCAGCTTTGGATTTTTCCGAGGCGACATCCTTCGACGCAGCCGTTGAAACGGAACGAGCCATCCGGACATTTTCATCCTGACTTATGAGCTGAGCTTCCGTCCGCGAAAGAGCCGACATGGACCTGCTCATTTCCACAGACTCCATTTCCATCGGTGCGGCGGCGTCATCCGCCATTGCCATACCGCCCATACCGGCCATACCGCCGCCAAATGCAGAAGCTACACGATTTGCCATACCGACCACGATTCCGGGGCGCCGGGACGGCTGAGATACTTTAACTTTGCCTTCGTACCAGTCGATGATTTCCCGCTGATAACGAGCAGCAACGTCACCAATATCTTTCGCATTTTTCTGTTTCTGTTTGGATTCTCCTGCGATGGCATCGTCATATTTCGCGCAGAAATCAGGCAGAGACTCCGGGGGTCGGATGTGGTAGCGGATGTACTGTTCCACAGAATCCAAAACCAGCATGGAAGTCTGAGGAGTAACAATCCTGAATTCATTGGCGAGTTCGAGGTACTCTTCCGGCGTGGTTCCGGGCAAACTTTGCAGACGGAGAAGTTTGAGCTGACCGAACCGGGTTTTCAGGAGAGAACCTTCGGTGGCTTTCTCCGCTTTCACATCGGCACTGCTGCTGACTCTTCCATCAGAGCCAACAATCGTGATATTCTTTCCTGACAGCGGGATTTTTCCGGCGATTTCCCAGAAACCATTGTCGAAGAAGGCTTCGGAAGGACAGGGCTGACCATCGCATTTGACTTCCGGCGCAGCAAACTGTTTCCGGGCCAGAACACTGTCGAGCGTTTCCGCGGTGTCCAAAGAAGAGGCAAGATTGATGAATTTTCCGGAGGGAGCCTGAGCCGTGAGGAAACGGAGCATCACAGTTTCGGCAGTAGAGGACACGGAGACAGCCGCCAGAGGAGCATTGATTTTCGCGGATTTGTCAAAGCCGGGGCCATAGTTGTCAATGCCGTCGCCGAAAAGCACACAGGGTGTCTTTTCCGCAAGGACAGGAGCAATGGCGGAAAGATTGGTCGCGCCGTCATAGTCCACTTTTTTCAGTGCGGCAATGAGGTCATCGACTTTCTGATACGTGCCGGACTCTTCCAGCGTGTTGCGCAGCAGATACAGTTTGATTTTCGAGTTTTTGCCCTGGAACCACTTGTTCAGCAGCTCGTATTCCGTGAGGTGGTCATTGTTTTCGCGGGAGCCGGACGCATCCCAAATCAGATTGACCGAGGAAATATCGACGACAGCGAGTTTGCCTCCGGTGGGAGCCGGCTGATAAAGGTGGAACCACAGGTCATTTTCGAGTTTTTCCAGATATAATTCCCGACTGTCCGTCTTCGCCAAAGCAATCCGCAAATCCTCCGGCAAAGCGGCATCGGTGATGGTCTGTTCCGCCAGAATGACATTCTGCCAATTGCTGAATGAAAGGTTCGTGAACTGAGAAGTTTCCACACGGGGGGCAGTTTTGCTGTTCACGATTTCAATGTGGAGAGCAAATTCTTTCAGCTTGTTTTCAAAGCGCATCGGGAGAATCAGGACAGGCGGCATTCCGTCCGCGTCAATTACTTTCGTAACAAACTGGAGACGAATCCGGCGAGAGCCTTTTGCGGGGACGGGATAAATACGGGTGCGGTAAGTATTTCCGCCGACGGCTTCCACCAAAGCGGGGTCAACGCCCTGACGTTCAATGATTTCAAAGACTTCGCGGGCGCGTTCCTTCGGCACGATGGATGCTTCGACCATATTATTGTTGATGTCGAGCGCAACACCTGTGATGGAGGCACTTTCGGGAAGCGGCATTTCAAACTGACCTTCGAGAGCGCGGCTGTTCGGATTCGCCACGACAAATTCGTAGGTTGCGACGGCTAAATCGCCGACGATTTTCACATTTGCCAGACCGCGTTCGACCTGAACCGGCTGAAGATTTTCCGGCTGAGCAGGGACAATCCGAATCGGAGGAAGCGGACGCGGCCATTCAATCGGATGATACGGCGGCTGAATAATGCGATGTTCCGGCATAACTGCGGCTTTGGAGGCCATAACGCCGGACGATGCAGAAGAAGCATCTGCGGCAGCAGGCGGTGCGACCGCCAAATCCATACTGTCATTCCCGACCTGTGCAAGACGCGCAACAGACATACCGCTGACGGAGGTGCCGCCCGCCGCAAGATCCATCGGGGAAGATGCGACGACCGACTTTTTGCTTTCGGAGAGGTTGGCAAAGCGATCCGACTGAACAGACGGGGCTTTTGCTGCGACCAACGTGTTCTGAGCGGCAGGACGGGCGCGGAAACTTTCACTGTCCAAAGACAAAATCGTAGTTTTCATGACGGGAGCATCAGATGGAGAGGCTTCCTCCTTCATCATGGCGGTTTCTTCAAGGTAAAGGTCTTCCTGTGCGTCCGACAGGACTGCCATATCCGGGATATTCATGACCGCAACGGCATTTTCTTTCGAGGAATCGCGGTTCGTCATGGACATGACGGCGATATGGAGGGAAATCAGGCACACGGCCGCCATCGCGGCAATTTTCCACACCAATGCACGGCGAGAGCGAAGAGGACGCACCCCGACGGCTTTTCTGAAAAAGGTCTGTTTGAAGTCTTGGGCTGTCGTCTGAAAGACAGCATTCGCACTGCGCTGTTCGCAGCGTTCCGCCAGTTTGTCGAGCTTACGGTCAAGCCCTGAATCAATGTTTTTGTTCGTCATGATGTGACTCCTGCAATAGGAAACCTGTGAATTGATTTCAAAAGTTCTGAAGAGAGATTTGAAAAATCTTTCCGTCAATGACTTTTTGAAATCAGCTCTTGTTTCAAAAGTTGTTTCGCCTTAAAAATCCGCTGATAGAGAGTGTTGCGCGAACAGCCAAGAATCGCCGCCGCCTCATCGGGAGAATACCCCGACAACAATCCGACTACGATGGATTCACGGTACAATTCAGGCAAAGCCGCAATCATCTGCTCCAAACGATCCAGTGTGCTGTCATCGGGATTGTCATCCTCATTCTGCGCATAATCCTCGATTTCCTCAACCGGAATGCCGCAGATTGCCGCATTCTGTTTCGAGCGCTGTCTCAGCATGTCGCAGCTGGTGTTGATGACGATTCGCATAACCCACGTGGAAAGCGCCGCCCCGCCATGAAACAAATTCTGTTTGCGCCATGCCGTAAGCAAAGCCTGCTGGACAGCATCATCCGCATCCTCAGGATTGCCAAGGATACGCACGGCAGCCTTCCTGAATGCAGGAAGACTGCTGTCGATGAGCTGTTCAAAAGTCGCTGCTGCGTTTTCCATTTTGATTGTTCGGGTAAGATTCTGTTTGTACCGTAAGCATCTCCATTCATCGGGAGCAATCCGACTGAACAGAAATACCTTTGAGATTTTCCGGCGCATTCTCGCGAAAACACGTCTCTGAAAATCTCTTCATACTATTTGACGAAATCAACTGTGAAATCTTATTGAAAAATCACATTTGACTGCATTTTTTTCAGAATTATTCAAAAAAGTTGTTTTTCCGTTAAAACTATATCACCAAAAACGGAAAAAGAAAGAGGATATGCAAGGAAAGTGCCATTTTCCCGGCAGAAAACAAAGAACGGAGGAGGAAGAGAGGGGCTTTTCGATGAAAGCGAGGAATCAGTCCTGTGCAGGATTCTGAGAGGATGCTTCCTGTGAAGGAACCGGAGCGGAGGCGGCGGTTTTCGGTTTGGACTGAGCAGAGGCGGCGGTTTTCGGTTTGGACTGAG
>DCIG01000074.1:14221-29588 GCA_002315855.1 Lentisphaeria bacterium UBA1732
AGAAGCGGCGGTTTTCGGTTTGGACGATGTATTGGAGACCGGATTTTTTGAGGATGTACCTGAATTTTGGCGAGTACGTGTGTGCGTGCCATTGGCGGGACGGAGCTGTCCGCCGGAAGAGGAAGACTGTCCGGACGGACGCAACGAGGGAGAGGACGACGAGGGGGGCAAGGCACCTTTCTGCGGAGCATTTTTGTCATAGTACAGCATGATTTTCAGCTCGCCTGTTTTCAGGAAACTTTCTTCGCGGCAAAGCATCACCGAGGGCATTTTATCCTGCGGGACAATGCTCGAAGGACTAAGCGTATACGGGGCACAGACGGCATTCATGCGATAGAGGGCAGTAAACGCTTTCAGGAGCTGAATATCCTGTTTCGCCGCGACGAAACGGGCGGCATCCTGCGGCACACCTTTCCGAATGAGCATATCACGAAGTTCCCATACAAGAGCCTGCTGAGTTCCAAGGGAACTGCCGAAACGGTCGAGTTCCGCCGTACCGCTGTCACGACGGATCATACCAAGAAACATCACCCACACCAGCATACTGAATACCACATACACGGCAAGCAGAACCGTCAAAATCTGATTGCACATATCTTTTGGGAAAAGGCGTTTCAGGAGGTCGCGGAACATTCGTGCGCCATCCGCGGCAAGGATGCAGAGGAACGGCAAGCCGCCCGCCGCACTGAAGCAGCAGGAGCGGTCAGAACCGAAGTACATCAGACCGACTTTGGCGGTTACTATGGCGCACAGAAGAAGAGCCCAGCCGCGTTTTCTGTTGAAAATACCAATTGAAACGGCGGTCAAACCAATGCAGGAGGAAACAAATGCCGCCACAATCAATGTAATATTGGCTCCGGGATCGGAGTGATTAAGACCGGGAGAGCAGAATGTATCCGAAAAACCGGCGTAACCAATCACAAAGAGAAGTTTTTCCAGACAGGCGAGCTTGCCGGGAGCAAAAAGAATCAGCAGGAGGGAAGCCGCGACCATTGTGAAAACGGCCCATTTCGGGGGGGGGGGTTTGCTGAAAAGCAGAAGCAAAGCCGCGCCGACGGGAAGCATCAGAGATGCCGCGTCCATGGATTTCATGGAGATGACTGCATAGGGAGAGGCGAACAACAGCAGGACGGGAATATCCCAGTTGACATTCAGTATTTCTGCGGCTTTTTTGAGGCAGAATACGGTCGCAGACATCACGAGGAGTGTTTTCAGGAATGCCAGAATCAGGATATTTTTGCTGAACAACGCCAGCACGGAAAAAAAGCCCTGACCGAGATACAGCCCCGCAAAAGGAAGATCAGCGGGATTCGAATCGAAGGGATTCCGAGCAAAACACACACTGCTTTCGCGGACACCCCACGGCACGGCACCGGGGAAAAGCAAGGTCAAAATCATTGCCGTTATGACAAGTGCAGTCAGGGTTCTGATATGCGGGATTTTCAATCCGGCGGGGAGGAAGAAGCGTTTCAGGGCATCGCGGGAGCAGTACACGAAAAAGCCGCAGAAGCCGCACAGGATGACAAACAGAAGAATGCGCGAAACACCGTAGTTCATGCCGAGGAGTTCGCCCAGCGTGAACGTGGAGGCGCGGGCAAGAGCTTCGCGGTCCTTCCGAATTGCGTGAAGAGCCAGCGGAGTTTTCAGAATGGAGGGAGCGTGCGTGTCAAACAAATGCGCATAAGTGGTGGAATACAGCGGGGACGGGTCGGGCTCCGAAGTCATGGGTGTATAGCAGGCTATGGCAAACATATTCATGAGGGAAATGAGAACCGTCAAAAGGAAAAGCCAGCGAGTTTTCGGGCGTTTCAACAGTGCGGAGAGAGCCAGAATCGCCCACGCAGGGAACGCGGGAATCATGTATCGCGCCACCGTGGTTGCACCGCCGTGCCAGCCATTGAAAAAGGAATTCATCGCCAGAAGAAGAAGTATGGTCCCCGCACAAAGCAAGGCAATCTGTCTGTGGAAGCCGCCGCGTTTCCACATCGCCGCGAAACCGGGGAACGCAAACACAAAAAAGGGCATCATCAGCAAAACGCCGCGTTTCACACCGATGAGGAGTTCCGCAGGAATCCACGGGGAAACCATGCCGGCCATGCCGTTTCCTTTGTAAATCGGATTGATGAACTGCGCGGCGAATGAAAACGGCGAACCGAAACACATCTGATTATAAAGGCAATAAAGGCAAGCAAATGGGACAGCCCCTGCAAAGAAACGCCATGATTCTTTTTTCTTTTTCCAAAGCAGAACCGGAACGACCATCGGCAGAAGAATCCCTGCGGAATAATCCAGCAGGACAGCCGCCGCAAAAAATGCCCCGCTCCAGAATAAACTCCGTCGCGTGCCTTTCAAGTAACGTTCCAAGGAAAAAATCAGACACGCCGCAACGGCGGTATGTGCCAGAAGCGTAATACTGTACGGAAACAGCGCAGTGCCTAAAACGGTCAGGAGCGCACCGAAAACGGCTTTTGTTTCAGAGAATCCAAGCCGGAGCAGAATACTGAGCATTCCCAGCACGGAAAAAGCCGTCGGGAGAACAGACATCATGAAGTTCAGATACCACGCATTGAAGATTTCCGCATAGGGGGAAATTCCTGCCCCGGAGGGACATAAAAGGCGTTCCACGGGATACACGGGAGCAAGCAAAGCAATTCCGAACCAAGTTGTTCCCGGAGATTTATTGGAATAATAATGTCCGGCGTAGAATGACCAGTCGGTGGTATTCATACGGCGTTCCGGATCAAAGAGATAACGATCAATGCGGAAAGTATGGGCGTTTTCGCCTGTATTCTCGAAAAACGCCTGAATCGCATCATAGCGGGCAGTCTGATTGATGTGTCCGGCGTGGAAGAACCATACGCATGGAATCAGCACCGCAAGGAACAGCATCAGCTTGATTTTCCGGGAAATCAAGAAGCAGGCCGCGTCTTTTTTCTGCGGCAAAACATCTCCCGGAGGCAATGCGTCCGACGCATTTCCCAGCTGAATCTCTGTTTCCCGGTCATGCTCATTCATTGTTCATTCTTTCCTGCGACGTGTCCGGTCAAAAACGGGAATCAAGGCACGCGGAATACGCCGCC
This sequence comes from Lentisphaeria bacterium UBA1732, assembly GCA_002315855.1. GTDB lineage: Bacteria > Verrucomicrobiota > Lentisphaeria > Victivallales > UBA1829 > UBA1732. Next base: position 17,302 of record DCIG01000074.1, read on the forward strand.
CGTCCATTCGCGCTCGGTGGAGTTGGACAATTCCTTGCAGCCGAGTTCTTCAAATTCCCTGCGGACATTGGGGTATTCGGTGGCAAGGATACCGGCCAGAATCAAAATGCTCTGCGGTTTGACCAAAGAGACGAGGTGTTTTTTGCCTTCAATCAAGGCGGAAGACAGGATATTCGCCGCGACGATGTCATACTGTCTGCCGGCAGGATAATCCAGCAGGGACGACACAGCCAAATCGAGTTCGCTGTCGGGAATGCCATTTTTCTGAGCGTTTTCACGGGCAATCGGAATCACATCGGCATCGATGTCGAATGCGCGGACAGGACGGCAGCCCAGCATGTGCGCGGCAATGGAAAGGATTCCTGACCCGCACCCTGCATCCAGAAATGACAGAGGTGCTTCGGCGTTTTCCGTAAATTCATCAATGGCGGCAATGCAGGATTTCGTGGTGGCATGCTGACCAGTACCAAAGCTCATGCCGGGGTCAAGCACCATAACATGCTGACCTGCGGAAGGCGTGTACTGCTCCCACGAGGGACGCACAACAATACGCGGCGAAATCTGCATGACCTTGAAATGAATTTTCCAGGATTCCGACCAGTCTTCCTTTTTAATCTGACCGAGTTCGATTTCGACCAGATCGACGCCGTATTCATGCCATTCCGGCTGGAGGTCGATGAGCTGTTTCCGAACTTCTTCGGAGTGAGCCAAATCCTGACAGTAGACGGTATATTTGACCTGCTTGGTCTCTTCATCTTTCCATGTGCTGAAATCAAACCCCAAAGCATAGAAAAACTCGACAGCGCACTGGGTAACAGGCGAAGCGTCAATGGCAGTAACACAGTAAATAACAGGAGCAGGAATCATTGAATGACCTCATTTTCTTTGGAAATAACCATAATACTGTTGGATGCAAACAGGTTGGAAGAGAAACATGTCAACCGGGGAAGGAAGTCGCCCTCATTGGTGAGGGGAATTTCCTGAATGATTCTGATGCCCAGTTTATGGCAGAGTTTTTTGAAATCGTCAATTGTACCGGGGCGAATGGTCGGGGTGTCATACCATGGGAGCGGAAGATTGCGGTTGACGGGGAAGTTTCCGAAAACAAGCTGAATACGTGCATTGATATGACCGAAATTCATGTAGGACACAATGCCGCGTTTTCCCACGCGAAGCATCTCCTGAAGCAAAATGTCAGGACGCATGACCGACTGAATAGTGCGGCTCAAAATCACATAGTCGAAGGTCTGGTCCGGGAAATCAGCCAAACCGCCGTCAAGACTCGTCTGAATGACGGGAATACCACGCGCGGCACATTCCAGAATTTTGCTCTGTTCACGTTCCACACCAAGCACTTTGACATGCTTGCTCTGTTTCAGCGCATAAAGGAGACGACCGGACCCGCACCCCAGGTCGAGGACACGCGAATTTTCCGGAATCATTTTCCGGATGATAATCAAGTCGGAGCGCTGAAGCTGGATATTACTGATTTCCTGTTTCTTATTCATTGTCAGCTCCATTCTCCGGCAGGTTGGATAAATAACTGGAAAGCAATGAGCCGAGGGAATCCATTTCCAGCAGGAATGCGTCATGTCCGTAGGAAGACTGAATATTGCAGTAGGTTACATCGTTGGCGTTTTTCAGGAGAGCTTTCACAAGCTCCTGCGACTGATAGCTTGGGAAAAGCCAATCGCTGGAGAAGGATACAATCAAGAAAGGACAGTGAACAGGCTTCAACGCTTCCGCAAGATTTCCATCGGTGGCATCCGACAGTCCGAAATAGTCAATCGCCCGCGTGATGTAGAGATAAGAATTGGCGTCAAAGCGTTCCACGAACTTGGTGCCCTGATGCTCCAGATAGCTTTCAATGCGGAAGTCTTTCTTGAACGCGAAATCGAAGTTATCGGAAGCCTGCAAACCGCGTCCGAATTTATTGTTCATGGATTCATCGCTGAGATAGGTTACATGCGCCAGCATACGAGCGGTAGCAAGACCTCTGGATGGCTGTTCTTCGTATTCGCCCTTCTCCCAGTTCGGGTCATTCATGATGGCTTCACGACTGATCCAGTTAAAGGAAATTCCCTGAGGGGAAACACGAGCCGTGGTTGCAATCGCGGCAATCGCGTTCACCTTTTCGGGATAGGAAACGCCCCATTGAAGCGCAAGCATTCCGCCCATGGAACCGCCAATCACGCAATGCCACTGACTGATTCCCAAATGCTGCATCAGGCGTTCCTGAGCGCGCACCATGTCGGCAATCGTAATGACGGGGAATTTCATGTTGTAGCGTTTTCCCGTGTCAGGGTCAATGGAGCGCGGTCCGGTGGAACCGGAACATCCGCCGATGATATTGGAACAAACAACAAAGAAACGGCTTGTGTCAATCGGTTTTCCGGGGCCGACCATTTCGTCCCACCAGCCTGTTTTCTTGTCGTTTTCGCTGTATTTCCCAGCTAAATGAGCATCTCCTGTGAGGGCGTGTTCGACCAAAATGGCATTGCCGGCATCTTCTGCAAGAGTACCGTATGTTTCGTAGCGAATGACGACATTTTTCAAAGACCGCCCGCAATCCAGCGGCAGTTCATCTTCAAAAACGTAATCGGAAAACTGAACGATTCCGACAGAACCGGCTTCGATTTCCTGATTCATGGCATCCTATTCCTTTCCCGATTGAAAGTCGATTGTTTTGTTTATCAATAAATGACACATTTTTTTGAGAAGAGCAACTCGATGAATTGTCCGATGACATCTGCGAGCATCCTGTCCATGCAGGAGACTACAGCAGGCGATTCATGGAAACGCACTTCCGTAAATCAAAGAGATTCGGCAGTAAGCTTATTGGCAAAAGTCTCAAAAGCCGAGTTATCTTGAAAAAAGGAACCGCCGATTTTGAGTTCGGCAGTTCCATTTACAGTTGATGTCGGACAGAATCAGGCAAACGATCTGCCGCTGAGAGCGCGGAGAGCACCGAGATATTTCTCGCGTGTTTTTTCCACCACTTCATTGGGCAGAGCGGGAGCCGGAGGAGTCTTATCCCACTTCAAAGATTCCAAATAATCACGGACATACTGCTTGTCCAAGCTGGGAGGATTACTGCCAAGCACGTATTCCGATTTGGGCCAGAAACGGCTTGAATCCGGAGTCAGGACTTCATCAATCAGGATGATTTCGCCATCTTCGAGTTCGCCGAATTCAAACTTGGTATCCGCGAGGATGATTCCGCAGCGTTCTGCATGCTGTGCGGCATCCTTGTAAATGCGGAGGGAGAAGTCGGACAGGCATTCCGCCTTTTCCTCGCCGATGATTTCACAGGCTTCTTCAAACGTAACGTTTTCGTCGTGTCCTTCTTCCGCCTTGGTGGAAGGAGTGAACAGAGCTTTGTCAAGTTTTTCGGAAAGCTGATAATCGTCCCGCATTTCGTAACCGCCTACGGTACCGCTCTTCTTGTATTCTTTCCAAGCACTACCGGTCAGATAGCCGCGGACAATACATTCCAGCGGAAGCGGGCGGACTTTGCGGACAATCATCGAGCGGTCCTTCAAATCCGAAGCGTACTTCTGAAGATAATCCGGGTAATCCTGTATTTCCGAGCAAATCAGATGATTCTGAGCCCAGGAAATATAGTCGAACCAAAACAGAGACATCGCTGTCAAAATTTTGCCTTTATCGGGGATGCCGTTCGGCATAACGCAGTCAAAGGCACTGATGCGATCCGTTGCGATGAAAAGGAGCGAATCGCCGAGGTCATACACGTCTCTAACTTTACCGCGATGCGGTCGAGGGAGTTCCGGTATATCCGTCTCCAGCAAAGCTCCGTTTGAATCATATTTCATACTGGAATCATATCCTTTCCATTACGCAATCGAGAGGATTCTGACCTTGGTCAGTTCCTGACGATGACCTTTGCGTTTGCGGCATCCTTTACGGCGTTTCATCTTGAACGCAATCAGTTTCGGACCGCGGAACTGTTCCACGATTTCAGCTTCGACTTTTGCGCCTTCAACGACGGGGCTGCCGACCTGAAAATCAGCGCCTTCGCCCTTGGCGAGAATTTCGGTGAAACAGACTTTTGCACCGGCTTCACCGGCGATGTGTTCGACGGCTACAACGTCCTGTTCCCGGACTTTGATCTGCTTGCCGCCAGTTGCGATAATTGCATACATGTTCGTGTACTCCATTGTTATGTTGAAAACAAAATTGTGTGCAAAAAATTAAAGTTTAACATTTTAATATACAGCCTTTCTTTTATTCTTCAAATGAAAAAACGTTTTTTTTTGATTTTTCGCGTGAAGATTTTTGAGAAATCGGGAATGGAAGGTAAGAAAAGGCTTCCAGGTGCCCGAAAAAAAGGAAAACGCGATGGTTTCCGCAACAGGAGGAAAAAAACATTAAGGGGGTCCCAAAGTAAAAATCACAAGGTCTGCGGGGAGCCTTGAAAACAGCTCTCTTCCTGAATCAAGAAATTTTGCCATGTTATTTCCATGTGATTTTGTTTTTTGCTCTTGAATAAAGAGAGATTGTAGAGTATATTACATGTATCTCTTCTCAATGAAGATAAAGATACACTCATGAAACTTCAGGCGAATCAAGGAATCTCATTTGAATGGAGATCCCCTGAATCCAACACATAAAAAATGAAAGGCAGATATGAAAATCTCCCAAAAACTATTGGTGCTGTCCTCCATTCTGGCCGGTTCTGTCGCATTCGCAGCAGAACAATTTCCGCTGAATGAAGTACAGCTGCTCGACAGCCGTTATCTGGTCAACAAGAAACGCAACGCAGATTTTCTCCTCACACTCAGTCCTGACCGCCTCATGGCACGCATGTATCAGTTCTGCGGAGAACCTGTAAAAGCACCGGTCTACGACGGCTGGGAAAGCAGCGATCTCTCCGGTCATACGCTGGGACATTATCTCACGGCACTTTCCATGGAATACCTCTCCACAGGCGATACGAAGTACAAAGAACGCGTGGACTACATCGTGAGTGAAATGGCCCGCTGTCAGGAGAAATACGGGGAATCCGGTTATATCGGATGCCTGAACGACAAAATCCGCAACTCTCTGGAAGTGCTGAAAAACGGCGATGTGGAAACCATCAACAAAATGTGGGCTCCGTGGTACACACAGCACAAAATCGCCGCCGGCCTGCTGGATGCGTGGCGTTATGCGGGGAATGAACAGGCGAAACTCGTATTAATCAAGTTTGCGAACTGGGTGGACGGGCTGACCAAAGGATTGACCCCGGAACAGGATCAGCGGATGCTCAGCATGGAATTCGGCGGACTGGGCGAAACTTTCCTGCATCTCTACGCCGAAACCAAGCTGCCTGCTCACAAGGCACTGGCAGAACGCTTCCGCCATCACTGGCTGATTGACGATCTGGCGGCAGGACGCGACAATCTGCCCGGCAAACATGCCAATACACAGATTCCGAAAGTCGTAGCAGAAGCCGTGAATTACGAAATCACGGGGGACGATTTTGCGAAACGCGTTGCCGTGAATTTCTTCGACATCGTAACCAAGAACCATACCTACGCACCGGGCTGCAACAGCGACCGTGAACAGTTCTTCAATCCGAAAGAAGCCGACCGCCGCCTGACCAACGCCACCGGCGAAACCTGCAACGTGCACAACATGATTCGTCTGGCAGAGCATTTGCAGAAATGGGAACCGGAAAACCGGGCTTACGGCGATTACCGCGAACGCGCCATGATCAACCAAATCATCGGATCGCAGGACCCCGAACGTGCCATGTTCCAGTATTTCGTGTGCCTGCGTCCCGGTCATTACCATGTGTACAGCACACCGGACCGTTCATTCTGGTGCTGTTTCGGAACGGGTATCGAAAACCCGACGAAATACAACATCGGCATCTATTTCCATGACGACGACACGGTCTATGTAACACAATATATCCCGTCCGTACTGAAGTGGAAAGAAGCAGGATTCGAGCTGGAACAGAAGACGGAATACCCGAAAGACGGCAAAATCGTATTCACCGTGAAACAGGCTCCTGCAAAAGAAATGAGACTCCATTTCCGCACACCGGGCTGGGTGAACGGCAAGATTCAGACAGCTGTAAACGGCAAAAAAGAAGAAATCGACTCCACCGAAAAAGGCTGGTCGGTCAAGCGAGTCTGGAAAGCGGGCGACACCGTGGAACTGAATATTCCCATGGGACTGCACGCCGAACCGCTCTTCGGCGGTCATGACGAACTGACGGCGTATTTCTACGGACCGACACTTCTGGCGGGCGATCTGGGCAAAGTGCCTGATTATGCAAACAAAGTGTACGTGAAAGATCAGCTGGACCGTCAGCGTGAACCCGCAGTGGCAGTTCCGACCTTGAAAGGCACCAAAGCGGATGATATTATGAAAGGTTTCAAGGCGGTTTCCGGCGAAGACCGCGCATTCAACGCCGCAACGACCGACGGCAAAACCGTGCTGCTCCGTCCGTTCAATCAGCTTCCGTACAGCTATTATACGGTATACTGGAGACGCGGAGAATAATCCGGCGTTCTGAACGAAAGGCAATTTCAAACGAACACCGTCAAGGTGCTGTTTTGAGGGAATGTGCTGCTGACTGACGGATGTTTTCAAAGTATTCCGGCAAAGAAACAGCGACCTCAAAAACAGAGAAAAAGGTTTGAAGTTGCCTTTTTTGTCCTCTCCCAGCAGAGAAGACGATTTTCTGAACAAATGAGCTAATTTCAAAAAAAGGACGATAACAATGTATTTGGACTCACTTTCTCTTTGCGTGGATGCGGGGAAATGCACGGCTTGCGGAGCCTGTGTCATGGAATGCGTGAATCATGTGCTGGAACAAAATCCCGAAACGGGACGGCCTCAGGTCGCAAACGGAGGCGAAGCCCGGTGCATTCACTGCGCACACTGCATGATGGCTTGTCCGGCAGGCGCCCTGAGCATCGACAACCTGAAACAGGAAGCATTTTCGGCAGATGTGCCGCCTGCAAACTATAAAAGCGTTCTGGAGCTTGTGAAACGGCGGCGTTCCGTGCGGCATTATCTGCAAAAGAATGTGGAGCGGGCTGTGCTGGATGAACTGCTTACAGACATGCGCTATACGCCCACGGGAGTGAATTTCGGCAAACTTCATTTCACCGTGATTGACGACATCGAGGTCATGAACAAGTTCCGGTATGATTTTTACAGCGCGTTCCGAAAACGCACCGCAGGAGGCAGCAATCTACTGACGGAGGCTCTCGCGTGGAGTGAAGCATTTTTCGAGCATGACGATGATCCGGTGTTCCGCACGGCACCGCATTTGATTGTCGCATCACATGCCAACGGGGCATTCTGCGGGCATGACGACTGCGTAATCGCGCTGTCGTATTTCGAGCTGCTTGCCAATGCCCACGGGCTTGGGACCGTATGGTTCGGACGACTGATGACGATTTTCGCCCGATTCATGCCGGAATTGGTCGAAGCGTTGAAGATTCCTGACGGATACAAACCGGGATATGCCATGCTGTTCGGCTACCCCGATACGAATTTCCATTCCTGCGTGGAACGTGCCATTCCTGAGGTCGATCGACCGAAAGAAATCATCGTGCCGGAATAAGCCTGAGAAAACGGGAAAGCAAGTACAAAAAAAGGGAAAGCCCCTGCGTCATGTGTGAAAGCATGAGCAGGGGTAAAATGTTTTTCAGGGGGAGAGGAAGGAATCGCGTGTTTATGGAATTTTACGACCAAGGAGATCATAATACACAGAAAAACAATCACATTCACCAAGACCACTCAAAAATTCATCGATTTGCGCCTCGTTTGGTTCAGGAACTGTCCTTAAAAAGCAATCAACAGTTCTTGCGATATTCGTCCTGATGCCTCTTAATTTTGCCGAATTATCCAAATTGAAAATACGAATTGTTTCTTCTGCTTTGGTTTTATGACTTTCGTCACGAGGGTGAATTCCTCCATTCATATCGTAATGAAAAAAATCTAAAGGTTCTTCCCGCGAGGGATCAATGATGTCAGACGGATTAAATTTGAATTTTGAGTTATCCTTATAAATTCCGCAAGAGCAGTTGCTCTTGCAGGAAAAAAACATATTTGTCCAGTCAAATGTTCTGTCCGGATTATCCGAACGCCGTTCAAGATGCTCGATAAAACCATTTGATTTCTCGCTGATTACGGACTCACAATAAGCACAATAATGCTGTTGACGTTCATACAAAGAATCCGCTAAAACCGCATGTTCATCTTTTGCCTGTCTGCAAAAATCATCCCAATTTTGACAGGAAGCCTTAATGCGGGTCAAATTAATCGGAGAATTGCCTCGCAGAAATCTGTGCATATTTTATCCTTTTCTTTTGGCAATAAACTTACGCTGAATTTCAATTCGCTGTAAAGGATGATACTGTTCTCCAAAATGCGAAACCAAATCCCGATAGATTTTTTTCCCTTCTTCAGATTCTGCTTTCCCCTGAACAGCTAAATCAGCATAATTATTCAACATTTGCACTTTGGAATCATTTTGAGGTGCAGGATCCGTACCGAAAATTTGGGAAAGAATCTCCTGACTTTCCACCCCCTGAGTCTGTTTTTCAAACGGAAGAATTTGTCCATGGTCAAGGATTCTGACACATTCTCGCGGCACAGATGAAACGACCTGAGGGCTGTGGGTGGTAACAATAAACTGGATACCGGGGAAAGTTCTTTGCAAGTCAATCAGAATCCGCTGCTGCCAAGAGGGATGCAAATGGAGGTCGACTTCATCAATCAAGACAATACCTTTTGTTTCAAGGAGTTGTTCAGGAGTTATTTTCGGGAGAGAAGAGTTTGCTTCCAAAATACGAGAAACGATATCGAGCACAAGAACCAAAACAATTTTATAGCCATCACTTAGCTGGGAATCGATTCTGCATGTTTTGAACAAATCATTTTCATCTTCGATGTCAACGACTAAATCCAATGGATTCAGAGTCGTCCGAAGATTTCTGAATCCGGGCAGCATCTTTTCGACTGCAAGCTGAATTGTTTTATATTCAATACTTTGGTAATCCCAGTCTCTGAGTTCTTCTTTCTTTCGTCTCTGGTTGTCTTCGAGAAAGCAAAACCATTCAATCATTTTTTTGTAATTCAGATCATTATCCAAAGCACCGATGTAAGCATCGAAACGCTGAAATACTTTTTGAAATCCGCGACGACGTTCCGGCTTGTTTCGAATCACAGCACGTTCCGTGTTATAATATGCAATCACAGGGAGAGGAACAGACTCTTCCCGATTAAAGAAATCAATATATTCATCAGCCTGTTGAAGAATCTGTTTTGTACCTATCATATTCGGCAACAGCTTTTTGGTCTGCTCGCTTTTATCACGTTTCTGAACGATATCCCATTCGACAGGTGAACAACCGTCTTTCTTGTTTTCAGGCAAAACAGGGAATTCGGCTTCCGCTTTCAAACGCATATAAGGAGCTCGAGGTAATTTTTTAACTTCATCGCCTGATTTCCAAAGACCAGTTTGTTTAATTTCCCATTCATCACGGAAATCAGAGTCTTTCGTCCGCGGGACACTTATTTTTGGGAAACGGGACAAAAAAATCCCCAAAAGGAATTTGACAGCATCAAGGATTGCAGTTTTTCCCTGCCCATTTGCAGCAACAAAAACGGTCATTCCACCCTTTCCATCAGGCGTTTCTTCCGTGCAGTTCATACAAAAATCAAGAGAAAGTTTTTTGAAGCACCTGAAATTTTCGATTTCGATTTTACTTATTCTCATTGATGATTTTCCTTGATGTCAGAGCTAATTTCAAAAGTCGTACAAGGGAATTTGAAATCAACTCTTTTGAATATTTGATTCATGATAAAAATCAAATAAGGAATATCGAGCATATTTTGAAGAAAATCTCAAAATTCCTCATTTGATTATGACATACAACTCCTGATTAAAGTTTTTTACTTAATCAGGGCGTTGTCGAGAGCGCGGTTGACGCTGTCCGGGGACGGGCAGAAATGCACGTTATTCGGGAAGGAAACGCGTTTCAGCTTGTTCAGGTCATAGATCGGCTTCGTAATGCCATTGGGGATGGGGAGGCCATTGCAGCTCTGATAGAACAGGATGCAGGCGTCTTTCCACCAAACAGCCTCACGTGCCTGAAGCTGGAGACGACCGAGGACGAGTTCATAACGCTCCTTGTCAACGTATTTCTGCATTTTCTTCCAAATTTCAGGATAGGTGGCGGCAGTTCTGGCACCTTCTTCAAAACGGGAGCAGAGATATTCCCAGAAAGTAACGCCGTGGACTTTTTCAGTCCATGCAATACGATGGAACCAAAGCCAATAGCGTTCGGGGCAAGTATCGAGCTTGTTGAATTGTTCATCCAGCGGGGCATTGTACTGTTTGACCGCGCCAGTACCGGAGGTGGTACGGTCAGGACCGACACCGTTTTTGTCGGCATTGTAGACGCTCTGATAGAGCCACGGACCGGGACCGTAGTGGTTGCCCAGCGTGGAGGCGAAAATGTGCTGAAGACCGAGCGGCATCATGTAATTGCGGATGGCAGGGACGGAGGACATCATCATGTCGGCGACAGGGTCAACGAATTTCGGATCGGAGGAGAAAGTCTGCTTCAGCCATTCTTTGGCAATGTCTTCGGATTTCAGGTCAGGATTCCATGCGAGACGTCCGAAAGCATACCAGTTCGCCTGTGCGAACGGATGACGGCACCAGTTCACATCATCGCCGATGTTGGCAACGCCGGCAATCATGGAAGCCTGTTTGATTCTCTTTGCGACGGTGCTTCCGGGGCCATACTGGTAGGTATCACTGTCCAGCACTTCTTTCCAAAGCGGAGCAAGATAAGCCATGTGGTTGGATTGACCGAGGTATTCCTGTGTAATCTGGAACTCCATGCCAAGCGGAATATTATCGATTTTACCGAAGAGCGGATGGAAAGGTTCGCAGGGCTGGAAGTCCAGCGGACCATTCTTCGCCTGAACAACGACATTGTCATGGAATTTGCCTTCCAAAGCCTTAAATTCGAGGAGAGCCTGCTGGATGCGTTCCACTTCCTTGCGGGCGTAGACGAATGCACGCCAAATCACAACGCCGCCATGAGGTTTCAGGGCATCCGCCATCACATTTGCGCCATCGGCATGGGTACGCCCGTAATCGCAGGGACCGGACTGACCTTCGCTGTTCGCCTTGACAAGGAAACCGCCGAAATCGGGAATCAGCTTGTAGATTTCATCGACCTTGGACTTCCACCAGGCAATGACCTGCGGGTCCAGCGGATCGGCAGTACGAAGTCCGCCGACCGTGCGAGGAGATGAGAAATTAACGGAAAGGAACACGCGAATACCATAAGGACGCAGGACACCGGCAATTACTTTGACCTTGTTCAGCGTATCGGTGGCAAGCATTCTGCGGTCGGCATTGACGTTGTTCAGGACAACGGAATTGATACCGATGGAAGCATTTGCACGGGCATACTGTTCGTAGCGGGGAGAAATGGTGCCGGGCAGCTCATTCCACTTCCAAATGGAATTGCCGGCATAGCCGCGTTCGATGGTACCGTTCATATTGTCCCAATGGTTCAACATGCGGTATTTGCAGGCAGGGGTTTCCTTGATCGTGAATGTATCGGCGAAGCTGAATCCGGTATCCTGAAGGCGGAGCAGATGATACACACCGTACAAAGCACCGATTTCGTTTTTCGCGGTAATGGTAATCTTCTGACTGTTGCCGGAAATCGTAAAGCTGTCGTTCTCGTGCGCTTTCGCTTCCGCAGTGTCAAGAACGATTTGCACTTGACGCACTTTCGTGAAATTCTTCAGTTCAGCCTGAATAATCTCAGCGGTTTTCGCGGCGGTGGAGGTCTGTTCAGCAGTTTTAACAACAGAAGGAAGAGGTTTAAGCCAAAGATTACTGCCGTCATCTGCGCCGGCATAGGTCGCGGATGCGCCAATTGCCACGCAAACACTCATTTTGAATAATTTGCCGAAGAGTTTCATGGGAAACCTTTCTGAAAATGGTGAAAAATGATTGTTGAGCGAGAGGGTTTCCCTTGAGAGATACCCTGATTTCAAAAATCCTGCCGGACACTTTGAAATCAGCTCTGCATAAATAAAAACACACTGCGAATATAGCACAAAGTATGCAGTCTTTCAAGCTGGAACGAAAAATTATTTGCATTTTTTCATCGTAGTTAATTGAAAAAGTAAACGCAACATTGGAAATCTGAGTTGTGCGTTTTGTGTTACAAAGTCGATTATAAGCGTTTTGTGTTACAAATGAAGAGCTGTGCATTTAGTGTTGCAAG
>DCIG01000021.1:0-6110 GCA_002315855.1 Lentisphaeria bacterium UBA1732
GAAATGTGCGTTGCGTTAATTGAAAAAGTAAAAGCTTACCCATGAAAGCCGAAGTAAGCTTTTCCCTTTACAATTCACCATTCACCCATAAATTAAAACAAGTGATTCCAAATTCCTTTCGCTGTTTGAAATCACTTGTTTCATTTCTCTCAGAATTTCACTTCCGGAGCTTTTTCCACTGCCGCATGTCCGGCCGGAGGATCGAAATACTCTTTCTTCTGCAAATCCAGCCCGCCTGCAAAAAGCGAGCCGGGAAATTGTCGAATCGCCTGATTGAACGATTTGACAGACTCATTGTATCGCGTCCTTGCCACTGCAATTCGGTTTTCGGTTCCGGCGAGCTCATCCATCAAACTGCGGAATGTTGTATCCGCTTTCAAGTTCGGATAATTTTCCGCGACGGCCAGCAGACGATCCAGAACACCTTTCATTTGTACTGCCGCTTCGGCCTTTCCTTCCGGACTCTTTGCAGCCAGCATGGCAGAGCGTGCATTTGCAATCTCCGTGAAAATCTTGTCTTCGTGTGCCGCATATCCTTTCACGGTATTGACCAGATTCGGAATCAAATCGGTTCTGCGTTGCAGCTGCGTATCAATCTGGCTCCACTGTTCATTCACTTTTTCATCAAGTGCAATCAATCCGTTTTTGGTTGAGATAACGAACATGAAGCCAATCACGATGACAGCAAGGACTGCCCCCATAATTACAAGTGCTTTTTTCATTTTGAATAACCTTTCGTTTGTTTTGTTTTAAAGTCTTTTCAGACCTTGATAAAATTGAAATTATTTTGCTGATTTTATGCGTTCAGCAAGTTGATAAAAACATTTCTTTTTCCCTCCCATTTTTTCATTACCATCGTCCTGATGCGCCTCCTCCTCCGCCGCGTCCTCCTCCGCCCCCGCTGAATCCGCCTCCTCTGCTTCCGCTTCCTCTGCCCCCGGAGGATGAGCCGAATATCAGACTGTGCAGCATCATCCGCGGATTACGGATAAACATAATGATGAATATGAGGAAGAAAATCAGCATGAACCATTCTCCGTTTTTACTTTGGGAATCGGTCTCTTGCCTCATAGCCTGAAATTCGTCGCTCATTTTTCCCGTTATGTCGTATTCGATTTGACCGATTGCCGCCAGTACTCCGTCGCAATAGCGATTTCCCTTGAAATAATCCGCCATCATTCGGATAATATCCCCCGCCTTTGCATCGTTAATCTCTCCCTCCCATCCGTAGCCCACTTCCAAACGCATTTGCCGCATTTCCGGTACAATCAGCAAAATGGCTCCGTTGTCTTTTCCTTTTTGACCGGGTTTCCATTCATCCATCAGCTTGATGCCTGCTTCTTCAATCGTTGCATCGTCAAACGCATTCAGAAATGCGGCGAAAAGCTGTCCTCCTGTTTTCTTTTCAAATTCTTGAAGTGCATTGTCTATTTTGCTTTTTTCTGCAGATTTCAGAACATGTGCCTCATCGACCACGCGTCCTGTCAGTGCCGGTGCTTCAAAAGCGGATGCCGTAAAAAGCAGACAGAAAAACAGGCTTAGCACTGCAAAAAATCGTTGTGATTTCTGATAGAAGAATAACCGGTACACCGATTCACCTCACTCTTTCATTTCGTTTTTGACAAAGCGTTGATTTCAAAACTCACGGCAGGTCTTTTGATTTGAGTTCCCGGGATAAAGCCGGGAAATCCTCTTTCTTCTTGTCGTTCAACCCGCTTTTTGATTATTTCTTCCGAATCGGATGCCGGATGATGGTTTTCAGTTTTTCCGCCGCGACTTTTCGGCAGTCTGACATATAAATCTCATGATGTTTGCGCACGTCGGAAAAATCGTACTCATATCCGTTTTTGTTCAGATACTCATCCATGATTGCGATGCTGCTGCATTCGCTGTCGTAGGAGCCTGTGTGCATGATTTGAACACACAATCCTTCATTAAACATCCAAAACTTTACATCGGAAAATTCTCTTTTTTTCTTTTTCCCGGCTTCATTGATGGCCCATTCCACGGTTTCCTGTGTAACAAATTCCGGGATACGGATCATGGAAATCCACTGATAATCGTTTTTCCGCGTCAAATCGATTCCATCAATACCGTCTTGCCACCACAGCCCCTCAAGCGGCGGCACCACGAAATCAAAATACCCGTCAATTCGATGATCGCCCATCTTGCTCATTTTGATGGTATATGCCACGCCGTAGAGTTGTTCAATTGCATCCTGATATGCTCCGTTTGCCTCATTCGGATTGCCTGCTCCCCGAATCGCGATATAGTTCATAACCGGAACATTCACGATTGCCGGCACCGATTTCGGAGCATAAAAATCTTTATATTCTTTCTTGAAATCAAACGCCATTTTTATGGTTCTTTCCTTATTATAAGAGCTGATTTCAAAAGTCATTGGCGGAAAGATTTGATTGGAATCTTCGCACAGTTGGCGGGAGTAGTTTGAGGTGGCTGCTTGGAACGCAACCGCCGAAAACGCTCTTCCGGCAAATGCCGAAGAGATTTTCAAAGCTCCCGGCAGGACTTTTGAAATTAGCTCATAAGTTAAAAAGTTGGTCTTTTCCCCTCGCCATGAAAAAATTTTACAGATGCACAAAAGCAGAAAGAAATGATTCCTGAGTATTTGTGCATCTGCAAAAACAAACAGTTTTTGTTCAGTTCAGCTGAACATTGTCAATTAACCGCGTTGCCCCGAATTTCGCGGCAACGGCAATTGTATGATGTCCCCCCGGAACCATTTCTTCTTGCGGAATCATGGTTTCGGAATCTGTCAATTCGATGTAATCGACCACTCCGCCCGCTTTTTCGATTGCAGAGCGGATTGCCCCAATCAGTTCCGCCGCTTTGATTTCAGGATTTTCTTTCACCGTTTTTTGTGCGGCGAAAAGACTTCTTGAAATCGCAAGAGCACGCTGATGTTCATCCGCTGACAGGTACTTGTTGCGCGAACTCATTGCCAGTCCGTCGGCTTCGCGGATAATCGGAGCCGTGATAATCGTAATCGGGAAATTCAAATCACGAACCATGCGGCGAATGATTGCTGCCTGCTGAGCGTCTTTCTGTCCGAATACAGCCAAATCGGGGAGGGCGGCAAGGAAAAGTTTGGATACGACTGTCGTAACACCTTGGAAATGTGTCGGACGTGTGCGTCCGCACAGTTTCTGCGAAATGGTTGTTTCTGCCACATGGCAAGTCAGCGGCTGCGGGTACATATCGGACACTGCGGGCGCGAAAATCACATCCACTTTTCTTGCTTCGCACATTGCCCGGTCATGCTCGAAATCACGTGGATAGCGGTCAAAGTCTTCATTCGGACCGAACTGAATCGGATTGACGAAAATCGAGACCACGATTGCATTTGCTCCGTTTGCACGTGCCGTGTCAATCAGCGACATGTGTCCGTCGTGCAGAAAGCCCATAGTCGGAACTAACCCTATGGTTTTTCCGTTCCTGCGCGCTTCTTTTGCCCACTGTTGAAGTTCTTTTACAGAATGAATGATTTGCATATTTGCCTCCGTTTATCGGTTGCTTTTTGCGATTCTTTCTGCCACAGAGCGTTCGTATGCGTCCAAATCCTGAATCTGGACCCGCGCCACGCCATTGTCCATGGCCGCCTTTGCGACACAGCGTGCCACTCTGGGAACAACTCTGGGGTCAAACGGCTTCGGAATCACGAAACTTGCCTTCAGCGGGCATTCTCCGTCGAATACTCCGGCTGCCGCTTCATTGGGATAAGCATCCGTCAGAATTTCGCGTACATAGTCGGGCATTGGTTCTGCCACAATATCAGCCAGTGCGCGGGAGGCCGCCAGTTTCATCGGTTCGATAATGTCAATCGCGCGTGTGTCCAGTGCTCCGCGGAAAATTCCGGGGAATCCGAGAACGTTATTCACCTGATTGCAGAAATCGGAACGTCCTGTCCCTGCTACAGCGGCACCTGCCGCCAGAGCTTCATCCGGGAATATTTCGGGGGTAGGATTGGCCATCGCGAATACGACTGCACCGGGAGCCATCGTCTTAACCATTTCAGGTGTTAATGCTTTCGGTACAGACACTCCCACAAATACATCTGCGCCGCGAATGGCGTCTGCGAGTGTGCGCGCATCCGTTTCATTGGCGAAACGTTTCTTTTGTTCGGTCAAATCGGTGCGTCCGGCATGGATGACGCCTTTCGAGTCGCACAGCAGGAATTTTTTACGGTCGGCACCTGCGGAAACATAGTATTCTGCACAGGCGATTCCGGCGGCTCCCGCCCCGTTCATGACAAAACGGCAGTCTTCAATTTTTTTCCCGACCACACGCAATGCGTTCAGAATCCCTGCCAGTGAAATGATTGCTGTACCATGCTGGTCATCATGGAAAACCGGGATATTCATTGCTTTTTTCAGCGCAGGTTCCACCACGAAACATGCCGGCGATCCAATATCTTCCAAATTGATTCCGCCGAATGACGGTTCCAGTGGACGTACTGCCGCAATCAGCTTGTCGGCATCCGTCTTCCCTTGTTCGTTGAAAACATTTCCCAGACACAGCGGCACCGCATCAATATCTGCAAATTTCTTGAACAGAACAGCTTTCCCCTCCATGACGGGCATCCCTGCTTCCGGTCCGATATTTCCCAGACCGAGTACAGCTGTACCATCACTTACCACGGCGACCGTATTGCCTCGTCCGGTGTAACTCCACACCGCATCAGGATGATTGTGAATTTCCATGCAGGGCACAGCCACTCCCGGTGTATAAGCAAGGGACAAATCGTCCTGTGTAACGCAGCGTTTGGAAGGAATGATAGTGAGTTTGCCGGGTACGGGACCGGCATGATAGGCAAGACTTCGTTTTGCGAGTTCTTCGGATGCCATGTTCAATTCTCCTGAAATGTAATAATAGAGCTGATTTCAAAATCCGTTGACGGAAGATTGTGAAAATCTTTTTTTTAGGGAGCTGATTTCAAAATCCGTTGACGGAAAGTTTTTTTCAAATCTCCTGACAGGCTTTTTTTGAAACGAGTCCTTATTAAATAATATACACCTGTTATCTTTTTTTTCAAGCTGTTCAAGCCGTTTTCAAATCAAATCCTTATGTGCTTTTCTCTCTTCTCTGAGCTTTTCTTCTGTGCATTTTGGGATGGTATTTCATGATTCTTGAATGGACGTTTTTTTTGAAATTTTGCCAAAACAGGACTTCGCAAAAACGAAAAGACAGCGTGTCCAATGAATAAAGATTCCCTTATGATATGAAAAAGGAAACTCCTTTGAACGCTTTAGAGTTTCCTTCCTTTTCGTGGTGGAACTGATTTCAAGTATCCTGCCGGGTGTTTTGAAATCAGCTCTGCGGCATCACTGTAACAGCTTCCCTGAATCAGCTCATTTATTTTGGGAATGGCATTGGCCGTTCACCGTTGCGTCTGTCGCGTTCTCCCTCATTGGAACGTGCATTCCTGTCGTCCGTGCGTTCAATGCCGCGCTCAAACTGCTGAAACACAGCCGGATCCCGTACCGGTTCCTTGTCAGGATTCAAATAATCATTCACGGTTCCGTCAATCATGATGTCTGCAAAACGCGCACGTTCTTTCTGGGCATTGCGGAGCATACTCAGACGTTCCTGTGCTTTTTTGATTTGCTCTTCCGTTTCCTGAATTTGCCGTTCCGCTGACTGGTGTGAAGTCAAATACCGTATGGAAATCAACTCGCGCAACTGCTTTTTGATTGCTGTCTTTTCGTTTTGGTCTTTCGTTTCCAGATATTTTTTGCGCAGTTCCAGAACTTTTTCAAATTCCTGCTCACGGCGATTCTTTAAAAGCTTTTCCAGTTCGGAACGGAACTTTTCCTGATCGGTTTGATACAATCCTGCCAGACGTTCCCGCTCGTCCTCCGGAATCATTTTCAGAAAACTCATTTGGTTTGATTTTTTTTCTGTTCTGGGGGAATGTCCCATACTTCCCGCCGGACCGCCGCCGAAGCCCCCGCCCGGCTGACCCATACCCGGACCGCCGCCGAAAGCACCGCCCGGCTGACCCATACCCGGACCGCCGCCGAAAGCACCGCCCGGCTGTCCCATACCCGGACCTCCGCCGAAAGCACCGCCCGGCTGCCCGAACATGCCGC
>DCIG01000021.1:6171-38862 GCA_002315855.1 Lentisphaeria bacterium UBA1732
CCGGCTGCCCGAACATGCCGCCGAAACCGCCGCCCGGCTGTCCCATACCGAATAATCCTCCAAATGGATTTCCGCCGAAAACAGATTCTCCCCACCCGAATCCGCCGAAACCGGGATTTCCTCCGATCATGGGAATCCCGCCGAAAGACTGTCCGAATACGCTTTCTCCAAATGAACGACTCCCCCCGAAAGGATTGCCGCTGCGGGGTGAGAAAAGATCAAATGGATTGTCGTTGATTCGTCCGAATATTCCGAATTGATTGAACCCGAAATGACTTTCATTTTTCTTTTGAGAGTCATCATTCGATGCTTCACCATCTTTCTTTGTCGTCGGCTGCCCGAAGCCGGGAAAACTCCATGGAGACTGCTTCTCTTGCTCTTTCTGAGTACTTTTTGCTTGAACAGCTTGTACTCCGTTGGTCGAATCAGTCTTCTGTTCCTGAGCCGGCACAAGCAATGCGCCGCCCATGAGGCAAAACAGGATGGAAAGAATTTTTGGGGAGCGTTTCATTTTCTTTTCCGGTGATTACTGAAGATATTCCGCAAAATCAGCTTCAAGCTGTGCCAATAACACATCCTGTTCGGAAAGCGTCATATTGTCCAGCGTATTTTCCAAACCGAATGTTACTTCTGCCAGCCGGCCGTCCATTTCTGTTCCCGTCCAGTCGCCTGTCAAGGTCGCCTGTGTAGGCAGAGACAGTTCTGCTGTATAGGGATTTTTCCTTTCCGTGTTGTGGAGGAAGAGAAGTCCGCATACTGCAAATGCGGCTGCCGCCGGTACGGCAATCCGAATCATCGTGCGCAAGCGCATTCTGAACTCCGCCGCGTGGGCTTCCGTTCTTGCCGCCGTCCGGATTGCCGCATCCACTGCCGTCGGCGGCACGGTGCGGGCCGGGGGCGGAAGCGGTGCCTCCATGAAGAACTGCACATCATTTGCCAGCGCCTTGCATTCTTCGCAGACGTCCAAATGTGCGCACACCTCCGGTGTCAGTTCACCGGAAACGATCTGTTCCAGAAATTTTTCACAAATCAGGTTCATATTATCACCTCGGGTCTGATGGTAAAGAGTCCCAATCCTTCAAAAGTTTTTTCATTTGTTTGACTGCATATTGCATTCGGGCGAGACAGGTGTTCAGCGAACACTGCTGTATCTCCGCAATTTCCTTGAATGGCACCTGCTTCCTGCGTAAGATAAACACCTCGCGCAATTCAGGCGACAGTTGTTCAAGAGCGGCACTGACTGCCTGCGCCAGCGAATCCTGATCCATGTTTTGCCATGGTTTCTCCGGATTTTGCTCAGGAAGCGTATCTTCAAGCGAGTTGTCGAACGCCTCTTCTGATCGCCGGGTTGAGGCACGGTACTCATCGATGACCAGATTATGTGCAATCCTCATCAGCCAGGCCGAAAATTTCTCCTGATTCCGGTAGGATGATAATTTGGAAATCGCTCGTATCCAGGTTTGCTGAAATATATCATCGGCCTGCGAATAATTATTCCTCAGCAGGTTGTTGATATACGCATACAGCGTTTGTCTGTACCTCTCGTAAAGAACATCGAAAGCCGCGGTCGATCCGCTCAGAAACTCCTGAATGAGTTCCAAGTCATGTCTGTCGTCACTCATTCTGCAGAGCCTGTTTGGATATAATTCACGTTTTCACTGTATTTAACGTTTTTTTCCTGCCATTTATTGTGAAAATCAAAAAACTTTCCGCCTTTTTTTACAAGAAATTCTGCAAATGGACGATCCGCCGGCAGAAGCCCCGTTTTTTCAAATTCTTCGGGATATAACCACTGGTATTCTTGATGCTCTTGGGGGCAGGGCGTTTCGTCCGAATAAGCGGGGAAAAACGTTACCCGCACATATTTCGTTTCGTAGTCATGTTCCATGGCGTAAATCGGCGGCATGGCATGGATTTCCATTCCCAGCTCTTCCCGGATTTCCCGTTCGATGCAGTGTTTGGGGGCTTCCCCTTTCTCGATTTTCCCGCCCGGAAATTCCCAGCCTCCTGCCAAATGTTTCCCTGCCGGACGCGAGCATAGCAGAATCTTCCCGTCATGCCGTATGATGACTGCCGCCGTTACATCCACCAGTTTTTCCACGGATAAACGCAGTACATGTTTCGTGGTTTCGTTGATTTTTGCCATTGCGGAACGCCGTATTCCCGGCACCCACACGATTTTCATGGATTCCGGACACCGCACCATGGGAAAACTTTTTTGCTCTGACGCGCTTTTTTTGGCATCCGTCAAAATCTTTTTCAGCGGTCGGCACTCTCCGTCAGGAAAAATCTCCACGTTTTCGCCGTTTCGCCGTATTCCCAGTACCAATTTTTCCGGCATTTCATCTGCGTCGAAGAATGCCGCCTCTTTATTCTGTTCAAATTCTTCAGGACACCCGTCAATGAACTCGGCACGCAGGACTGTTTTCCCGAAGCGGATGACCTTTTGCCTGGTGTAATCCCAAATCACATCCGTTTCTGCCGTTTCCTCTTCATACCCTGAAAAAATCTTTCCCTCTGCAATCCTTAATGAACCTCCCTCAAAAGGAAGTATTCGCTCTTTTTCTCTGTCTTCCCGTTGAAGTTCCTCATTCAATCGATTGATAAAATCTTTGTCGGGAAGCACTTCTGTATCTGATACATCACTCAGGAATCTTCTCATCACGCGCAGCATCACCGCCTTTGGTAATTCCCTCAGCGTCTTTACATCCAGACAATACGGCTTAACTCCTTGTGCCTGATAGTATTGATTCGCATACCGGTCCAGTGCCTCCGCATCTTCTGCAATCGCCTCCAGCGAGGCGCAAATCCCCTTCTTTGCCGCCGGAAAAACCTGATACCATTGCGGCAGAATCAGATTCCTCAGTTTGTTTCGCGTATAGTCGTTCCTGTTGTTTGTCGAATCCACCCGGTACGGAAACTCCAGCCCTTTTGCCGTTGTTTCAATTTCTGCACGTGAAATTTTCAGCATTGGGCGCAGATATGTAACTCCTTCGATTTCCCGTATTTCTTTCAGTGCATCCAGCCCGCCTGCATTGGAGCCCCGCATTAATCTCATGAAAAATGTTTCAATCCGGTCATCGGCATGATGTGCCAGTGCCACGGCAAATTTGCGTTTTTCCCGGTTGCGCTTCACATCTCGCCACCAGCTGTGCCGTAGTCGCCTTGCCGCCTCTTCCACGCCTTCCCCGGCGTTGATATGATGCGGCACATCCAGCGGCACACATGTAAACGGAATCCCCCATGTTTCACAGACCTTACTGCAAAACTCCGCATCGTCCAGACTTTCTTTCCCTCTCAGTCCGTGTTCAAAATGAACCGCTTCCAGTTCAAATTCCCCATCACTTCCTTTCATCCGTTCATGCAAATCGTGCAGCTCATGAAGCATGACGAGGCTGTCTGCGCCTCCGCTGAAAGATGCGCAGATTACCGGAAAAAATGTTGGAAGTTTCAATTCGCTCATAGGCAAGATGAAAAGTCAGCCGTCCCCCTTGGCTTATGCTTCCTCGATTGCCTTGACAAAATCGCGTTTCGGTCTCGCGCCGATGATGGTTTTGACGACTTTTCCGTTCTTCAGAATCAGGACGGTTGGCAAACTTCTTATTCTGAAATATGCCGCCGTCATGGGAGCCTCGTCTACATCAATCTGTCCTACGACCAGCTTCCCTTTCATTTCACTTGCGATTTCATCGATGAATGGGGCAATCGTGTGGCAATGCACACACCATTCCGCTCCGAAATCCAGCAGCATCAGTTCCGAATTTGCGTACTCGGCAAAATTGGAATCGTTCATTTTGATAATTTCAGACATAACATAATCTCCTTAAATGAAATATGAATATCCCCGTTTCCCCCTTGCTGTGCGAAAACTCTTTTGAAATTAATTCCTGGATATTCTTCCGTTTGACGCATTTGCCAAAAGGTTATCTCGCTTAATCCTGAATAGCCAATATTCCTGATTAATTGAGATGCCCAAAAAGACGATTCTGTCATTTCAGCAACTGCATCTCATTACTAATACAGCGGAAAATACTTTTTTTCAAGTCAATTCCGCTGTTTTGTTGTGAATTTTATGAAAAAACCCCTCTCCCGCACTTCTTCAAAATTTTCATTCCCGTTCTTCTCCGCGAAAACGTGGAAGAGTTTCTCGATTCCGAGTTTCTGAAGATACCCTGAATTCAGTTCAGAATATCCGGTGTCATCAGGGGCAGGGGCGGAAGCTCTTTCCCGCTTTCGTCCCTCGCGTCCCCCTCAATACTCTCTTCTGTTTTTTCTCCTTCCATTTGCTGTAATTCTTTCAGAAATGGATTCGGATATCCCGCTTTTTCCATGAAATATGCGAAAATCAGATTCACAGCATCACAATAAACAAAATTGCATCGTTCATTGGCATCCATTTTTTCCGTCAGATTTGCATAACGGTGCAGTGTCTTCCCGCGCGGCACCTGATTTTCTTCAAATTCCGGGTATGCGGCGAGAATCGACTCATCCAGCGAGGCTCCCTCATGCACCAGCTTGTTTCGCACGTAGGACAGCCAGATTCCGTCGCCCTCGCTGATATGGAAATGTCTGGACAGATTCAGCCCGAATCTTCCGCCGCCTCCGCAGATTGCATTCATGCACAGAAATAACTCGGTCAGCTTCAGTTCCGTATATTCCCCGCGCAGACGTGCCCCCGAAAAATAACAGCTGAAAATATTCCGTTTCGTTTTCGCATATCCGCTTTTTGCCAGCCACTCCCACAGCATTCGGAATACTTGCGGCGGCAATGGCAAATCTGCCCCCGGATCAGGTGCCGTCTGGACGTTCAGGATGATTTTTTGCTCGTGAATCTGTTCCAGCAGTTTGACTTCTGCATTTTGATACAGCGAAAATGCGATTGCACCCGTTTGAATCAGTTCTTCGGAGAATGCCTGATCGGAACTCATTTGCAGAATCTCGCCGCCCGCCCTTGTTTGGACTTCGATTTTCTGCCCCTCGTATTCTACTTCATCATGAAATGCTCTTGCTCGAACTCCTGAAAACCAAAGCACATATTTCTCATTGCACGGGGATGGCTGTGCTTCCGTGCAGTTCATTTCCAGTGTCGAAGCATGGAATGAAAATGCCAGATTCAAAGGCTTGACATCCCATTTCGCCTCGTCAAAGGACAGCGATGACCCGAAGGAAACCCAGTATTTAAGACGATTCAAATCAACATGATAGACTCGATTCTCATTCGGAATCAGAATCTCCGAAATCTTTAGGTTCTGTGAGAAAAAGTTTAGCGCAACTGCTTGAATCGGAGTAACTAAAATGCGACAAAGTATCTTCCTGTCGTGCAGGTCCAGCACACCTTTAACGTCTTTCCACGTAAATTGTCCTTCTTTCCCTTGGATGACTGCGCTCATGACGAACGACAGTTTGCATGGAATGTTTTTGATTGGCATCTTTTGCTTCCTTGGAAATTAAGAATGATGGCGGTGAAATAAAACCGGAATCCACTTTTCGATATGGTTTTCAAGCCAGTATTGTTCCAGTTTACCGTAATTTCTGACTGTTTTTGCCGTATATTCTTCCGGCGTTGCGTCTGCGATTGCCGCGACTTTCCGTTCCAAATCGTCCGCACTGCTGAAACACGACTCGACGTCTGTATTTTTATAGTTTTCCAAATCCTGTACCAGAATTGGCACACCCTCTGCCCACGATTCAAAAAGTTTGATGGGGGATTTGCATTCGTTGAACATCGTTTTTTGCATGGGCTGGATATAGAGGTCTGCCTGAATATTTCTGCGGACTTCAGGATAATCCAGAAAATTCCCATACTTCACAAACTCAAAATCTCCCTCGTACTGCTGATAAATGGCACTGCTCCCGCCGTGGAAAATAAATTGATAGCGATGTCGGTTTCCCAGAATCCATTTTTGGATTTCCGAAAAATCATCCATCCCCCCGTTTCGATTCCTGACGTCAAAATGCGATGGCGAACACGAGAAGCAAATCCTGAATTTGCGTCCTTTTCTCTTTTGTGCTTTGACCAGTACATCGTTTTCAGAAAAGTGTCCGAACAAAAATTTCGGCGGACAATTGGGCAGAACTTTGAATTTCTTCGGATCAATACTGAATTTCTTACTGTAATAATCTGCCAGTTTTTGACAGGTTACCGTAACCAAATCGCTGTGTTCCATATAATACGGAACTACCTCTTTCCCGTCGGAAAAGATGCTCCGGAAAAAATTATACTGTGGAATATCTTCTTCCACCAGAATATCATCCGTATCATAGATGATTCTCAGTCCTGTCTTTTCCTTGAACGGCAGAACGACATACTGCATCCACTCGATTTCACGTTTCTGGTTCAGTCTCTGCAAGACAATGCTGTCCATGATTTTCAGCATTTCGGGAGAGAATACGACTCTTCCTTCCACGATGGACACTTGTTCCGAAAATCGCTGTTCCAGAATCATGGACGGAAATTTCGACCTGTAGTAAGCGCATCCCCCGGTATCGATTTGGACCATCCCGCAATAATGCACCTGATGATCGTCGATGATCTCTCTTGGTGACAGCTCTTGCCGCAAATAGGAATAGGTTTGATTGCTGCTTGCGGAAAGATTGATGGAGTAGTTCGGATTGGTTAATTTGAACATGGTCTTGAAAAAGGTTTGTGTCGGAAATCGGTGAAACAAGGTTGAGACCCTTGATAGCTCTGTCAGATGAGCTGATTCCAAAAGATGTCTGTGTCTCGTGAATTTCAAAGCTCCCCGCAGGACGTTTGAAATCAGCTCTTGCAGTCATTGATTCTCAATATACATGCGTTCTTGCAAAAAACAAGCTGTTTCCTCTTGTTTTTACAAAAAATCCTTGCGAATCCGGAGATACCATGAACGCAAGGATTGTTAAATTCAGAGAATGAAATCTCTTCGTTTATTTCGCAAGCACGGTTGCCAGTTCATCGAATGATACGGCTGTTTCGTTTCCGTCTGCCATACATTTCAGATTGGCCCGCCCCTGTTCCAGCTCGCTGTCGCCGATTACAAGCACATAGTCCGCTTTCAACCGGTCGGCGGAACGCATTTGGGACTTCATGCTTTTCGCTTCATATTCCAATGCGGCTGAAATCCCCTGTTTGCGCAGTTTTGCCGCCAGTTCCGAATTGAATGCCAGTGCTTTTTCTCCCAGCGAAGCGAGGAAAAGCTGCGGATGTCTGGCTTCCGGTGCTTTTACTCCCAGTGCTTCACGCACAATCAGCAGACGTTCCATGCCTGCGGCAAAACCCACTCCCGGAAGCGGTTTTTTAAGCCCCGGCAGAGTCAGTTCATAGCGTCCGCCTCCCGCGATGGCGCTTTGTCCGCCCAGACCCGAATGCGTCAGCTCGAAAACGGTATGCACGTAGTAGTCCAGTCCGCGCACAAGTCTGCGGTCTACGGTGAACGGAATATTCTGTTTCGCCAGCAAATCACAGACCTTCGCAAAATAATCTTTGGATTCCTGACTGAAAAATTCAGCCGGGTCCGGTGCTGTTTCGATGATTTTTCTGCAGCATTCCTGTTTGCAGTCCAGAATACGCCAGATGTTGCGGTTGATTCGTTCCTTGCAGTCGTCGCACATTTCATCCAGATGCGCACGGAAATGTTCGGCCAGAACTTTTTCCGATGCCGGACGGTCTGACTGGACGCCGCGGGTGTTCAGCAGCAGGTTGTAGCCCGTGATTCCAGCTTCCTGCAGAAAATGGCATAGCATGGCGATACATTCCGCATCCAGTCCGGGATTGGCTTCATGTCCTACATTTTCTACGCCGGTTTGATGAAATTGACGCTTGCGCCCGGCGGCCGGACGTTCCCCGCGAAACATCGGTCCCATATAGAATACCCGGTGTTCCACTCCGTTCGCGGCATCGGTCCCCGCTAAAGCTCGCATGACGCCTGCGGTCCCTTCAGGTCGAAGGGTCAGACTGCGGCCTCCGCGGTCCTCAAATGTATACATTTCTTTTTGGACGACTTCAGTTTCTCCGCCGAGTCCGCGCTGGAATACTTCGGTAAATTCAAAAATCGGAGGACGGATTTCTCCGAATCCATACAGGGGAAATACTTTGCGCGCGGCGGCTTCGAGTTCATACCAGGCCGTGATTTCTTCTGGGAAAATATCACTGACGCCCGGAGGCGGTATAATTTTGGGCATGTTGAATATCCGTTTGAGAGGAGCTGATTTCAAATCTCCTGTCAGAATCTTTGAATTTAGCTCGATTTTTCTCTGAAAATCAAAATCAGCACTCTGTCAGGAGAAAAACTCTTTTTCAGGTGAACCGGAAAGGCGGGATTTCCCGGCTTTCTTCTTTTTTGTAAAACACCCGAATATGCTGATTGACTTCGGTTTGTCGTTTCAGAAATCATTGGAATAAAATGATTTCAAAAGTCTTTCATTGTCGGGTTTTGTTCAAGCTGTCTGAGAAAAGCATCCGCTGAAAACACCCGTTATACAAATGCGGAGAGTTTGTTCAATTTCCCCGCAGAACTTTTGAATTCAGTTCAGAATATGATACTTTCATACCCTGTATCCCTCATGATTTCTGTGTCGATGACAGATTTGATCAGGACTCTTTCTTGTCAAGATCAAGAATGCGCTTTTTCAGTTCGCGTCCGGGTCTGAATTTAACCACTTTCCGTTCAGGAATCTCGACTGCAATTTCAGGATGCTTCGGATTCCGGCCGGGACGGCTTTTTCTCGTGCAGATTTCAAATACTCCGAAATTGCGAAACTCTAAATCGTGTCCCGCTGCTAATTCATCTCCGATAAAATCAAAAGTCTTTTGGATGACTGTAGCAACTTCGCTCTGGATTAGTCCCGTTTCTGCGGCTACCTTATTCACAAGGTCTCGTTTTGTCATGTTTTTAACCTTTCCTTTGGAGCTGATTTCAAATGCCTTTGATGCGTATTTGAACAAAGAATCTTCCTTCATAGGCTGGAGTAGTTCAGGCGGTTGCGAGGTACGCCGTCGCCGGAAACACTCCCCCTGCAAATCTAGGAAGAGAATCTCAAATCTTTCGTCAGAGCTTTTGAAATGAGTTCCTTAATTGTTGTAATTATGGCTTATTGTACGGATTGGTTCCTGCTCCGTGGAGAATCGGAGCAGAACTTGTTTCGATGATGTCTTTCTAATGAGCTGATTTCAAAAGTCATTGGTGCAAAGATTGAAAAATCTTCGCACGTTTGTCATGAGTAATTCGAGACGCGGCTTGAAAAAAACGCCTCAAATCCTCTCTTGACAAATGCCGGAAAGATTTTCATTCCTTCCCGCAGGACTTTTGAAATGAACTTCTGAAATAACAAAACAGAGTTTTCTGTATCTCTATGCTTGCTGTGTTTCTGCGGATTTGCGTATCGTCTGAAATCTTCTTCTGTTTCATCTGACCTTTTTCTTATGAAAACCAGGTCATCCGTGTGCATCTGCAAAAACTCTTTCACATGAAATAGAGGTGTCTCTCACTTTTGCCGGAAGACGATTCTTCCTTTCGTCAGGTCGTAAGGCGACATTTCCAAGGTTACGGTATCTCCGGGAAGAATGCGTATGAAATGCAGACGCATCTTTCCGCTGATATGGGCGAGAACCACATGTTTGTTCGGCAATTCTACCTTGAATGTGGTGCTTGGAAGAAGTTCTTTCACGACTCCTTCAAATCTGACAAGTTCTTTAGACACGGGTTAAAACCTCCGTTTGGTTTTCTTCAATGAGAATCATGTGTTCAAAATGGGCGGAAGGACGTCCGTCTTGGGTGCGGACTGTCCATTGATCCGGCTCCACATAGACCCGGTGCGTTCCCAGATTGAACATCGGTTCAATGCAAAGAACCATTCCGGGTACCAGTTGCGGTCCGGGGGATTTTGTAACGAAGTTCGGCACTTCCGGCGGCTCATGGAGCTGAATCCCGCATCCATGTCCCACAAGATCGCGCACCACTCCCAGTTTGTACTGGCGGGCCGTTTTCGCGACTGCTTCGGAAATGTCGTGTATATGGCGTCCGGCTTTCGCGGCCAGGATTCCTGCCTCCAGGGCTTCTTGCGTCCCGGTCATCAGCGATTCTATATCCTTGCTCGTTCGTTTGTCTCCCAGGACTACCGTCTTTGCTGTGTCGCCAATCCCTCCGTTCAGCGTAACTCCTACATCGATACTGACTATATCCCCTTCTTTCATGACATAGTCATTCGCTATCCCGTGAACGACTACATCGTTTACGGAAATGCAGATGTTGCGGGGAAATCCTGCATAATTCAGAAAGGTGGGAATACCGCCCATGGAGCGAATGACTGCCCCTGCCAGATCATCGAGCTGGCGTGTCGTCATTCCGGGCTTGGCGAGTGACGCGATCTCTTCGCGTGCGAGTGCCGCTGCATGTGCGGCGGCACGAATCCGGACAATTTCTTCCGGTGTATGAACAATGAAATCTCTGCGGCGCATCATAATTTATTTCAGAAGAGCCAGAAGGGCACTGAAACCTTCCGAAACCGGAAGCGAGGAGTCGATGCGCGAAAGCATCTTTTTGTCATCGTAATAACGAATCAGAGGTGCTGTTTGTTCGTTGTAGACTTTCAAGCGGTTCTGCGCGGTCGCCAGTGAATCGTCTGCACGCTGAATCAGGGCACCGCCGCACTTGTCGCAAATCCCTTCTGTTTTCGGGGGCGCAAACAGCTTGTTGAATGCCACGCCGCACTTCGAGCAGGTCAGACGCGCGGTCAGACGCTTCAGCAGAAGTTCTTCCGGTGCTTCAAACAAAACGACAGCGTCAATCTTCATGCCGATTTTCTTCATGCCCGTTTCAAGCAGTTCTGCCTGTGCCACGGTGCGCGGGAAACCGTCCAGAATGAATCCGTTGCGGCATTCTTCGGCGGCCAGACGTTTGGCTACCATGTCGGCTACGACCTGATCGGGAACCAGCTTGCCGGATTCCATATAGGACTTCGCCAGCTTGCCCAGTTCGGTGCTCGCGGCCACTTCGGCGCGCAGAATTTCGCCCGTCGAAATATGAACCAGTTTTTCCTGTTCCATCAGCGGATCGGACAGTGTGCCTTTACCTGCTCCCGGAGGGCCGAGAAGAATGAGGTTGCGTTTCGTAATCATTGTATTGTCTCCTTGCTTTAAGGAATTGTAATTGAAAAGGATTCTGATTTCAAATGTCTTTGTCGGAAAGTTTTGAAAAGCATCTTCTCTCAGTTGTCTTGAATGGTTTGCGGCGGCTTTTGGAAAACAGCCGCCGAAAACGCCCCATTGGCAAATGTCGGAGATGATTTCAAAGCGTCTGCTGGACCTTTGAAATGAGCTTATGTGTAAAATATCTCAGTTCCTTGTTTCCGGTGGATTTTCCGACCGTATGCAGTCGTTCTCAATCTTCATCTTCGGCCCGCCTGTCTGCTTGCCGTTGAATCTGATTCGTTCCAAACATCCCGCATTCGCGGATTTTCCCTCAAACAAGAAACGAAGATACCTTTAATATAATGCGTGTTTTGTTGTTTTTCAAGCACTTTATGCAAAAATAAAGTATGTTTTCACTCTTTCTTATCGACATGACGTTCCGCCCATGTCGATTCATGATTCCTCTCAGGCGTATCTTCCTGAAAATAAACTCACGATCTGATTCCGGAAGTCATTGTCGGGACCCTTGAAATCACCTTCCTGTTCATTCTGCTTTTTTCTGCTTCCCGTGCTTATGAAACAGGCGGACTTTTGCCCGCCTGAAATCTTTCTTTTGCGAAGCTGTTTCCCGCGTCTGCTCAGCAGTCGACCGGAACTCCTTCCAGAATATTCCGCAGAAATTCGCGGTTCTTGTCCGATGGCTGACACAGCGGCAGACGGTATTCTTCTTCAATCATTCCGCGCAGTGCCATTGCCGCTTTCACCGGAATCGGGTTCGTTTCCACGAACATTGCCTTGAAGAATTTGAACAGCTGATGATGTCTTTCCCGTGCTGAAATGAAGTCGCCGTTCAGACAGAAATCAACCAGCTCTTTTATTTCTTTCGGAATCAGGTTGGATGCCACACTTACCACGCCCACGGCCCCGACGGACATCATCGGTACGGTCAGAGAATCGTCGCCGCTCAGTACAGGCACGTCGCACAGTGCCAGAATTTCCGACACGCGTTCCACGCTTCCTGCGGCTTCCTTTACTCCGGCGATGTTATGCCCTTTGTACAGGCGGGCGATTGTTTCCGGTGCGATGGACACCCCCGAACGGCCCGGCACGTTGTACAGCACAAGCGGCAGATCGCAGGTATCCGCGATGGTTGCAAAATGGCGGTACAGTCCTTCCTGTGTCGGCTTATTGTAATACGGCGCGACCTGAAGCGAATAGTCAGCCCCGTAGGCTTTTGCGTGTTTGGTCAGGCGAATTGCTTCTTCGGTGGAGTTCGCACCGCTGCCTGCCATGACTTTGCAGCGTCCGTCGGCGACATTCACCACGTGCGAGATGACATCTTCGTGTTCTTCAAATGACAGGGTCGGGGACTCGCCTGTTGTTCCCACTGGCGAAATTCCGTCCACTCCGTTGCGAATCTGAAACTCCACCATTTCCGTGAGCTTGTCAAAATCGATTTCACCGTTCTTGAACGGCGTTACGAGGGCTGTGTAGAGACCTTGAATTTTCATATTTGGAATCCTTTTTGGTTAAAATATCGATTTGCTTATGATTGTGCCGCGGAATACCTCTATTGCCGGTCCCGCAAGCAGTACTTTCTGTATCTTCCCGTCTTTTTTGATTACTTTTGTCCGCAGAATATCCCCTGATTTCGTCTGGAACATCAGTTCTTCCGGCGCGTGATAGAAGCTGTTCAGTACCACTGCCGAAGACCCGACTCCCGTCCCGCAGGCCAGTGTCTCGTCTTCCACACCCCGCTCGAATGTCCGAATCAGCACTGCTCGTTTGAAGGTCGGTTCAAACTCCAGAAAATCCACATTCGTCCCCGCTGGCGCGAATGCCTTGTGATTCCGGAGCATTCGTCCCTGCGGCACAATATCGGCGTTGTGGAGTCCGTCCATCCGCACGACGGCATGAGGTACGCCCACAATTCCGTGATACACATTCTCTCCCGGAATCAGTTTTTCGTATGCCTTGAACTCCTGATTCAGCAGCAGCTCGATCTGTACCAGCTCTTCCCCCTGGATTTCCGTATGCAGTTCGCCGCTTCCCGTTGCAAATGTGATTTCGTTTGCGTTCGCCAGTCCGTGTCGTACTGCATACAGTGCCGCGCACCGCAATCCGTTTCCGCACATATCGGCGCGTGAGCCGTCGCAGTTGAAAAAATCCATCACGACCTGATTGGGGGTCTCTGTTTTCGCAAGCATGATCAGCCCGTCTGCACCCACTCCGCGTTTCCTGTCGCAGAAGCGTCGTACAGTTTCCGCCGGCAGGATTCCGTCTGTTTCTGCCTTGTCCAGCACGACGAAATCGTTGCCTGCTCCGTTCATTTTTGAAAAATGAATCACATCCATGTCTTGTGAAACTCCGTTGAAGAGTCGTTCGGACGCGTTTCGCATCCGGTCTCTGTTGATGTCCTGACCTGATTGATTCGCATGAAACTTCTTTCCTTTGGCGGGAATATGCCGCAGATTTTCGTTCGCGAATCCATCCTCTTTAATTTAATGCAAGAACTGTGATTTTCCAGTAAAATCTTCTGAAAAACTGCTTTATTTCAAAAAATTCCCTCTTTCTTCGTTTTTTCTCTCTGATTTAGCCGGATTTTTTCTTCCCTTTTTCGGAAATCGTTTGAAAAATAGTGAATGAGTGCTATGTTTTATATATTTCTTGAAAACGGGACGGACCTTCCCCTGTGGGCAGGTGTGTCTTTTTTGAGCTGATTTCAAAGTGCCTCGCCGGCCTTTGGAAATTAACTCCATTAACCCATTTATCTGACTTCGCACCCATCGTGCTCGGTTCAGAGAAAGACGCGGTAATATGATTATCATTCTGAAAGAAAAACCGGATCAGCTTCAACTTGACAGCCTGAAAAAATGGCTGACCAGACAGAACGTTACCCTTCACATCAGCGAAGGCGTCAGACAGACCATTGTCGGGCTTGTCGGCGATACTTCGGCTATTGATATTGACATCGTGAAACAGTGGGACATCGTGGATGATGTCAAACGCATTCAGGAACCCTTCAAAAATGCCAACCGCAAATTCCATCCCCTTGACACTGTCATCAATGTTTCGGGGCGGCAGGTCGGCGGCGGTGGTTTCACGGTCATCGCAGGTCCCTGTTCCGTCGAGAGTGAAGAGCAGATTATCTGCATCGCGGAGAGCGTGAAAGCCTCCGGCGCGGACATGCTGCGCGGCGGCGCGTTCAAACCCCGCACTTCTCCTTATGCGTTTCAGGGGCTTCGTGCCGAGGGAATCCGCCTCCTCCTGAAAGCAAAACAGGCGACTGGTCTTCCCATTGTAACCGAGCTTATGGATTTGTCCCAGATTGATCTTTTCGCCGATGTCGATATTATTCAAATCGGCGCTCGCAATATGCAGAATTTTGAGATGCTCCGTCAGCTTGGCAAATGTTCCAAGCCTATCCTTCTCAAACGCGGTTTCGCCAACACCTATCAGGAACTCCTCATGAGTGCCGAATACATCATGGCGGCCGGAAATCCGAATGTCATTCTTTGCGAACGCGGTGTGCGTACTTTCGAGACCTACACCCGCAATACCTTTGACATTGCCGCCGCTCCTGCTCTGAAAAATCTTTCGCATCTTCCTGTGTTCATGGACCCCAGCCATGCTTGCGGCGTTTCAAAATTCGTTCCGTCTCTTGCGCTTGCCTCTGCTGCGGTGGGGGCGGACGGCCTGCTCATCGAGGTGCATAACAATCCTTCCTGTGCCTTGTGCGATGGTGCCCAGTCTTTGACCACGCAGGCATTTGACGAGCTTATGGTGAAACTCCGCGGCATTCTGCCTCATCGTTATATCTCGAAATAATCATGAATCCCTCCGTACCTTTGGATTTGGAGTCGGTCCGCCGCGAAATCAATTCCGTGGATGACCGCCTTTTGGAACTCTTCCTGCATCGCATGGAGCTTGTTCAGGATGTCATTGCCGCGAAAAAAGCGGCTGGCGTTCCCGTGAATGTCCCCTCCCGTGAAGAAGCCATTCTGGCGCGCATGGCGGAGAAAACTCCTCCCGTTTATCAGAGCAGTGTCCGCCGTTTCTATCAGAATCTTTTCAGCATCAGTCGTGCTTTTCAGGCGGAACACGCCTATGGTGTGCTGACGAAACGCATTCTCCTTTGCGGTGTCAAGCATTCCGGCAAAACTGCGGTCGGTCGTACTCTCGCCGGCATTTTCGGGGTCCCGTTCTTCGATACGGATGAAATGATGGAGTCCGAAATCGGTACTTCGGTCCGTTCCTTTTTTCAGCAGTACGGCGAAACCGAATTTCGCATTCGCGAGGCGAAACTCCTTCGCGATTTGTCGGACACGCTTCCCGAACTCTGCATCGTTTCGCTGGGCGGCGGCTCCCTCTCGAATCCGTTCTTCAATGTCGCCATGATTGGCGAAGTCGGACGGGTTGTCTGGCTGCGCGTCCCTGATGAAGTCGCGTTTCGCCGCATGGAATCCGAGGGGCTTCCCCCGTTCCTGGCGAATGCCGAATCTCCTCTCGATACCTTTATCCGCATGAATCAGCCGCGTTTGCGCTATTACAGTGCCGCCGCCGATTTTGAACTCAAATCCGATGGCACCGAATCCGTTCAGGAGAATGCTCAGCGCATTGCCATGATGGTGGGAGTCAGACCCGAATGAGTGCGAATACCTTTGGCAGCCGGTTCCGTGTAACCACCTTTGGCGAATCCCATGGCGAAGCTCTCGGCTGTGTCGTGGATGGTGTCCCGTCCGGCATGAAGCTGGACCTCGATTCCATGCTCGCCGATCTTGCCCGCCGCCGTCCCGGCACGTCTGCCGTAACCACGGCTCGCAGCGAAGCGGACGCTCCCGAAATCCTTTCCGGTGTCCTGGATGGCGTTACCACCGGCACCCCGGTAGCCATTATCTTTCGCAATACCAACCAGCGCAGCGGCGACTATTCCGATTTGCAGAAAATGTTTCGTCCCGGTCATGCTGATTATGCCTGGCAGAAGAAATTCGGCATTCGCGATGTCCGCGGCGGCGGTCGCACTTCCGGTCGTGAGACGGTCGCTCGTGTCGCCGCTGGTTCCATTGCCAAACAGATTCTTGCCGCGCGCGGCATCACCGTTCGTGCTTGTGCCGAACGCATTGCCGGTATTTCGGCGCAGACCTTCGACTGGTCCGTTTGTGAATCCAACGATGTTCGCTGTCCCGACCCTGTGGCCGCCGTCAGAATGCGTGATGCCATTGTTGCGGCGCATCATGCCGGCGATAGTGTCGGCGGCGTGATTTATTGCGAAGCATTGAACGTTCCCCCCGGACTTGGCGACCCCGTCTTTGACAAATTGGATGCCATGCTTGCCCATGCCATGCTTTCCATTGGCGGGGTGAAAGGCATTGAGTTCGGTGCCGGGTTCGCTGCGGCGGAAATGCGCGGCTCTGAACATAACGACCCCATTTTGCCCGGCGGACGCTTTGCCACCAACCATGCCGGCGGCATCCTTGGCGGAATTTCAAACGGTGATACTGTTGTGTTTCGCTGTGCGGTCAAACCCACTGCGTCCATCAGTCTCCCGCAAACCACGGTTGACACCGATGATGCCCCTGCAAACCTGCAGATTATCGGACGCCACGACCCGTGCCTTGTCCCTCGCATGATTCCCGTCGTCGAAGCCATGACCGCCATCACTCTCGCCGACTTCCTCCTCTGAATAAGTCGGAAAAGAAAACGCATCAAATCCCGGATAACAGGACAGTCTCCTCTTGTTTGACGGGATATTCTTTGTTTTTGTTTTTTTGACATTACACCCTCCTTTTTCCGAAAAACGTCCCCCCATAAATGGGGCAAAAACCCTATATTCGGACACAGGAAAATCACAATTCATTTTGAATCAAAGAATAAAGTTGGACAGCGGAGACTCGTCCCCGTTGAAAGCGTCTTCATGAATCGATTGGGGCGGATTTCGGAGATCTGGTTTGAACTCTGATGAAGGGAGTTTATGAGGACTTTCATGCCGGCATGAAAGTGCCTTATAAAGTTCATGAATCAGATTTTGAATCGGATCGATGGAAGCGGAACCAAGCCATTCAGGGGGAGACGCGTTCTGTTTTCTTTCCCTCCCTGAAAAAATCCCTTTGCCTGAAAACAAAATCGGACGAGCCTCAGAAGAGAGACCCGTCCGTGATGGTTCGTAAACGCTGTTGCGCTTGCTTGTCGCAGGATTAGATGCCCTGATCGACCATGGCATTGGCAACCTTGCGGAAACCGGCGATGTTGGCGCCGAGGACATAGTCCACGTAATCGCCCTTCGGGCCGTATTCCTTGGCTGCGGTGTAAGCTGCATTGTGAATGCTCTTCATGATGCCGTGGAGCTTCTGGTCGACTTCTTCGGCAGACCAGCTCAGACGCATGGCATTCTGGCTCATTTCCAGACCGCTGGTGGCCACGCCGCCGGCGTTGGAGGCTTTGCCCGGGCTGAACAGCAGCTTGTTTGCCTGGAAGCAGGCGACTGCTTCCGGTGTGGACGGCATGTTGGCGCCTTCGCCGACGCACATGCAGCCGTTGGCGACCAGCACTTTGGCTTCTTCGCCGTTGAGTTCATTCTGAGTTGCGCAGGGCAGGGCGATGTCGCAGGGGGCGAGAGTCCACGGACGTGCGCCTTCGAAATACTGGGCGGTCGGGAACTTGTCCGCGTATTCTTTCATGCGGCCGCGGCGGTTGTTCTTCAGGTCCTTGACGAATGCCAGCTTTTCAGCGTCGATGCCGTCTTTGTCCAGAATGGTGCCGTTGGAGTCGGAGAGGGTCAGAACTTTTGCGCCCAGCTGGGTCGCCTTTTCGCAGGCGTGCTGTGCCACGTTGCCGGAACCGGACACGAGCACTTTCTTGCCGTCAAAGGATTCGCCGCGGGTCGCCAGCATTTCGGAGGCGAAATACACATCGCCGTAGCCTGTGGCTTCCGGACGGACCAGGCTTCCGCCCCATTCCAGAGCCTTGCCGGTCAGAACGCTGTCGTAGCTGTCGCGGATGCGGCGGTACTGGCCGAAAAGATAGCCGATTTCGCGCTTGCCGACTCCGATGTCGCCGGCGGGAACGTCGATGCTCGGACCGATGTGGCGGTACAGTTCACGCATGAAAGCCTGGCAGAATGCCATGACTTCACGGTCGGATTTGCCTTTCGGATCAAAATTGGAACCGCCCTTGCCGCCGCCCATCGGGAGTGTGGTCAGGGAGTTCTTGAAAATCTGCTCAAAACCGAGGAACTTGAGAATGCTCAGATTCACGCTCGGATGGAAACGGAGACCGCCTTTGTACGGACCGATTGCACTGTTGAACTGCACACGATAGCCGTCATTGACCTGGATTTGACCTTTATCATCAACCCACTGAACGCGGAAAAGAATGGTGCGTTCCGGTACGACGATGCGTTCCAGAATACGGTTCTTTTCATACTTGCTTTCGCGGTCCAGCAGCGGAGTGAGGGAGTCGAAGACTTCGGTAACACTCTGGATGAACTCTTTTTCCCAGGGATACTTGTTGATCACGCATTCCTGCAGCACGCGCTGTGAATAATCGTTGAGACTCATGGTTTTTACTCCTTTCGAGTTTTCATGGTTTGTTTTTTAGATTAATTAATATACATTAAAAAAACATCATTTTCAAGAAAATGACCGAAAAAACAGAAAAAAAACGCTCCCCCCTGATCTGCTCGTTTCCCCCTCAACACCCCTCAATTTTCGCCCCCTCATCCCCCCTCATTTTTGCCACCTGTTTCGCTCCTTCCAAACTCCCGTATTCTCCCCTCAAAAAAAAGTGCGTTTTTTCACCTCATTTCTCCCTCATTCAGTTTCATCACCAAAAAAAACGGGCACTTGAACGTTTTTACGCTCAAATGCCTGTTTTTATGAGGTCATCAACCTCAAAATGCGCATTTGTTTTTCACCTCACCTTGAGGTGAAAAAAGAAAACTTTCCGACCTCAGATAAGCTCAAAAAAACATGCAGGCTCGAAACTTAACGCAATTCACAGTATTTCAGATACTTGGGATAAAGTGCGTGCATCACTCCGTATTCAACTCCTCTGAGCTCAGCCAATGCTCGCAGCCGCCCGACTGCGCTGTACCCCGGCGTAACCGCCGTTTCGGGCTTTTTGAGGTCATCCAGCATCACATGTCCGTGGTCAGGACGCATGGGCAGCCGCCAGTCAGCTCGTCCGAGCTCAATTCTGCGTATCTGCTCCTCCTCAATCGCGCAGATCATTTCGTACATATTCACTGCACCTTGCAGGTGGTTTGCTTCATAAAAATCACCGCCGCCGGGATGTTCTGTGCTGCGAAGATGGATAAATCCAACTCTATCCTTGCACAAATTGAACATCTTAAGCAAATTGTTGTCTTCGCGTCCGCTGAACGATCCTGTACAGAAGCATATCCCGTTTGAGGGGGACGGCTCCATGGCGATGAGGTCGCGGATGTCTTCTTCCGTGCTGAAAATCCGAGGGAGACCGAGCACGGAAAACGGCGGATCATCAGGGTGAATGACCAGACGGCATCCGAGCTCATCTGCCGCCGGACAGACCTCATTCAGGAACAGCTTCAGGTGCTCTTTCAAGGCCGCCCGGTCGATGTTGTGATAGCGGGCGAGCTTGGACTTCACGTCGTTCAGCGTCTGCCCCTTGCATCCGGGGAGAGTGTCCACAATGCTCTGTTCAAGCACGGTCTTCTGCATGGAGCTCAGAGAATCGAAGTAAATCTTTGATTTCTGAATGGTTTCCGCTGAATAATCGCGTTCCGCATCAGCTCGTTTCAATACGAAAAGATCGAATGCGGCGAACAGAAGATGTTCAAAAAAGAGTGATTTAGACCCATCCGGAAGCGTGTAGTTCAAGTTCGTGCGCACCCAGTCCAGCACCGGCATGAAATTGTAGGTGATGAGCTTGATTCCGCAGGAAGCGAGGTTGCGCAGGGAGATGATGTAGTTGTCGATGTACTGACGGTAATTGCCGTCTCCGGTTTTTATATCTTCATGAACAGGAAGACTTTCCACCGCACACCACACCATTCCGGCGTCCTCGATCATGGTTTTGCGCTTCATGATTTCCCCGACTGACCAAATTTCCCCGTAAGGTATTTGGTGCAGTGAGGTAACGACACCGGAACATCCTGCTTGTCTGAGGTCGCTGAGATGCACCGGATCGTTAGGCCCGAACCAGCGCATAGACTCTTGCATCAGCATGATTTACGCCAATCAGATACCGGAGAATGCAGAGAAGCCGCCGTCCACCGGAATGATTGCTCCGGTAACGAACTTGGAAGCATCGGAAATGAGGTAGTGAATGCAGCCGCAGACTTCATCTTCCGTGCCGAAACGCTTCATCGGAGTATGATTTATGACTGCGTTGCCGCGGTCGGTGTAGGTGCCGTCCGGATTGCAGAGCAGAGCACGGTTCTGGTTGCCGATGAAGAAGCCCGGAGCGATGGCATTGACGCGGATTCCGCTGCCGAAAGTACGACCGAATTCACAGGCAAGCCAATGAGTTAAGTTGTTGATGGCACCCTTGGCGTTGCTGTAGCCGAGCACGCGGGTCAAGGTGGTGAATGCGGCCATGCTGGAGAAGTTGACGATGGCGCCGCTGCCCTGCCTGGCCATAGCCTTCACGAAGGTGATGGACGGATAGAGCGTGCCTTTCAGGTTCAAATCCAGAACTTTTCCGTACTGGTCGAGATCCAGGTCGAAGATGGTTTTGTCGGGGGGGATGGTAGCTCCGGGCATATTGCCGCCTGCGCCGTTGATCAGCACGTCCACGCGACCGTATTCCGCCATGATTTTTTCATAGACTTCTTCGAGCATGGCCTTGTCAAGGACGTTGCAGGCATAACCGGAGACATTCGGGGAGATGGTTTCTTTGTATTCCGCGACGAGCTTGTCAACGGTTTCCTGACGGAGGTCGAGGAGAATGACTTTTGCGCCCTGAGACAGCATATAGCGTGTTGTGCATCCGGCTAAAACGCCTGCTGCGCCGGTAATGACGATGACTTTGTCCTGAATGTCGAAAAGTGAGTTCTGCATGGTGTTCTTTCCTTTCCAAAGAAGAAACAGAAGATTAGGTTAAAAAGAAAAACATCCTGTAAATAATATACCATTCTTCTGTGATTTTTCAACAAAAAATGTTCTTCTTTGCCGCAAACAGCAGACTGTATTTTTTCAGGATTTACCGTTTTGAATTTCACGCAGTGCCTTTTGCAGAGGACAGCCGAGGGCGGCATCCTCGCCGCGCCGGTAGGAATCCAGCAGTTCGAGGGAGTCCTGCGCAAGTTCGCGTCTGACTTCCCGTCGTTTGCCTTTGATGAGGGGAATCCGCATGTTGTCATACATGGTGGTATTGTGGCGCATCCAGGCAATGACGGCGGCACGGGCGCGCTGTTCCACGGGAATGCGTTTGGTGCGGGCAACGGTACCGCTTCCGACCGGAGTGGTAAAATCCGTGATGATTCGGGCGAGTTCCGAAGCAAGCGTTTTCCACCGGGGATGAAAATTCAGGAATTTCAAGACTTCCGCCTCGAAATCTTCCTTGTAGAGTTCCTGCTGAACGGCACTGCGTTTGCGGCTTGCCGCGAGCTTTTTCCGATATTCCGGGGTAAGGCGTTCCGCCTCCAATTCAGCTTTGATTTGAGCGGCGAAACCGCGCGGGACACATAATCCGACGTTAAATTCCCTGTGTCCGAAACATCGGCGAACAATCCAGTATTCCGAAACGGCGGCTTTCAGACGGCGTGTCAGCGCGGCATCGCCCGACGGCACAAATTCCCATCCATCGGGAAGCATGACGGTCCTGTCCCCCAGAATATACTTGTCCTCATGTCCGGTTGCCTGAACAATCAGCTCCCTTTTTTTTGTTTTCTGCATCATGAATCAGAACGGGAGTTCCACCGGGTCCGCCGTGAAGGAGTAAATGGTGGCAAGTCCGTTTGTGAAGTAAAGAACCTGCGTATTTTCATCTTCTGCGGAATACATGTCTTTCAGAGACGGATAGGCATCCAGAAGAGAAGCCTTGGCTTCCACACTGTCATCATTGACCAGCGTCCCTGAAACGCGAATCCATGTGTCATCTTTCAAGGCGCAAAGCTCGACCTTGCCATTCTTTCCCAGCTGTTTGGAAACATTCTTTTTCTTTCCCGTCTGGACGTATAATCTGCCATCGTAAATATGAATGGTGCCAAACGGGCGGACTCTGGGCTGGTCGCCGTCAACGGTCGCAATGAAATAATGTCCGGCATCTTTCAGAAAAGCACAGACTTTTTCCATATTCTGTTTTTTCTGCAAGGCAGAATCCTGTGTTTCTGCGAGGTGGGAACATGCGGTTGCGGCGAATGCCATGCACGCAGCGGCAAGGAGAAGCGTTTTTTTCATAGGAAAGACCTTTCGTTTGATTCAGAACACCTCTGTTCGGGGAACAGAGATACCCTTAATTGACAGCGACTGCCTCAGAAACATCGGGACAGCGCAAGTGAGTACGGAAAAAATAAACCTGATAGGGCAGGGATACAAGGAACGTACACAAATCCGCAACGGGCTGAACGGCGGCAAGTCCGGTCAGTCCGGCGAAATGCAGGAGAAGCCACGCCGCCGGGAAGAAGAAAATCCCCTGTCTGCAACTGGCGAGGACGGTTGCTCCGAACTGGAATCCAAGACACTGTCCCAGCTGGTTCACATAGGTGGAATATGCCATCACAGGCATTACGGCACAGCCAAAGAGCAAAGCAGTTCTGCCGATTTGAACGACATCTTCATCGGGGCGGAAGAGAGCGATGACCTGAGAGGCAAAAGGAGCAATAAGAACCGTGGCGAGAATGCACACGGATGAGCCCAGAACACACGTAAAAACAAATGCTTTCCTGACACGGGGGATATTACCTGCGCCGAAATTGTATCCGGTTACAGGCTGCATCCCCTGACCGACTCCAATCACCAGATTGCGCACCAGCATATAGATTTTATTCGCAATGGTGATTGCCGCAACGGCCGCATCGCCATATCCGGCGGCAAGGACATTCAGGACAGCCGAGGAAAGACTGCCAAGTCCTTGCCTGCATACGGTGGGCAGACCTGAAAAAAAGATCAGCCAGTAAAGATACGGGTTTGCACTGACCCATTTGCATTGGAGATACACAATGCTTCTTCCTCGCAGGAAAAAAGAAATCAGAATCAGAAAACTGATCCCCTGACTGAGTACCGTAGCAATCGCCGCCCCGGAAATGCCAAGCCCGAATGTATTGATAAACAACGGGTCAAGGATACAATTCAGAATGCCGCCCGTACAGATTCCCCACATGGCGAACTGAGTTTCCCCCTCTGCGCGCAGGATACCGTGCATCACGAACGATGCACACATAAGAGGAGCCCCCATCAGGATATATTTCGTGTAATCCAAAGCATACACAAGAATCGTATCGGTCGCGCCCATCATGCGGAGCAGGGACTTCAATGAAAATTCACCGCCGATCAGCAGAAATATGCCGAACAAAAACGCCATGAAAACCGCACTGCTGGCACAGATATGAGCTTCTTCATCCCGTTTTTCTCCAAGACGGCGGCTGATCAGGCTGTTCGCTCCCATGGAAATCCCAAAACCGAACGCCTGAATAATCGACATGAGGGCGAACACCACGCCCACCGCAGCGGCGGCACTGGTGTGGATTCTTGCCACAAAAAACGTGTCTGCGGTATTGTAAATGACCGTAATCAACTGAGAAATCACAGTGGGGATGGCAAGTTTCGTTACCAGAACGGGAATTGGAGTTTTCAGCATCATATTATGCCGTTCCAGACTTTCCGTCTGCTGTTTTTCAGAGTTTTTTTCGATGGAGGAGTGTGAAGGAATATATGTCATTGCGAGATTCAGTGAATTGGCTTTATGGTTCTCTCAATCTTCCGGAATGCGAGCTTGTTTCCGACTGTGCAAAGCGAATTTTCCGCACATTCGTGAAAACTTCCGTTCCGAAGAAATCAAGATGACTGAACTGATTCCGCTGTGTCCGGCAGGACATTTGAAATCAGCTCATCCATCATAATATACAACAAATTATCAATTATTTCAATCCTGTTGAGCTGATTTCAAAGCTCCCCGCAAGACTTTTGTAATCAGCTCTTTTGTCTGAAAGTTCATGAATCCCGGTTCTCATACCGGAAAAAGTGCTGAATGTATGCTAAAGTAAGTTTCATAAAGTCTTTTCCCCGTTATCCTGCCGAACGGCAGTCTGAACAATAATCCGGACGCAAGCACTCCTGAGAAGCTGATGAACCGGAAACTGTAAGAGTTGAATTTTCTCTGAAAAAACAAACAACAATCCCCGGAAGACGCACCAACGCGGAACTCCGGGGATTGTTGTTTCGTAATGAGATAACTGTAATTAGGTAAACAGGTTACAAGGTTGGAACGACCTGCCTGATCGTGCCGTCTTCATTGAAGTAAACGCGGTCGATGCAGACTTCACGATGATAGCCGGGCCCGTCCATGACTTTGCCGTTCATCCAGGCGAAACGGTGGTAAATGATGTACCATTCATCGGTGCCGGGCTTGCAAATCATCTGGTGATGCCCCGTGCCGAAAATCCCCTGACTGTCATCGCGGCGAATCACGAGGTTGTTTTCGGGGAATGTGAACTTGCCCAGCGGCGAATCGGACATGGCATAGCGCACACAGTAGTTTTTGCTGCCGGTATCGTCCACCGACCAGGTGAAGTAATAAATGCCATTCCGATAGAACACGTGAGTGCCTTCGCGGTAGGAACGGTCGGGACGGAGCACGGTAACGGTGTCGCGTTTCACGCTGAGCATATCATCGCTGAGCTCCGCGCCGGCCATGTAGCCGTTGCCCCAATAGAGATAGTATTTTCCGCTCTTCGGGTCGCGGAACACATCGGGGTCAATCTCCTGACCGCCGCGCACGCCTTCGGGTTTGAAATTCAGGACGGGGGAGACGGCTTTGAAAGGTCCGAGGGGGTCATCGGCGACCGCAACACTGACCATCTGTGGCGTGTCGGATTTCTCGCGTCCGCAGAAATAGAAGTAATATTTGCAGGTGCCGTCGGGCTGTTTGCGTTCCATGATGCAGGGAGCCCAGGCATTCAAGTTTGCCCAGGGAACGTCTTTGCCAAGCGTGAGAATGGTGGTTTCGTACTTCCATTCCTTCAGGTCGTCGGAGGAGAAAACGGGGAAATCCTTGCCGCCCCATCCGGCGAACCCGTCATGAGTGGGATAGATGTAGTATTTTTTCGTTTTTTCGGAATACATCACGCCCGGATCGGCGTAGAAGCCTTCCAGAATGGGGTTTTTCTGCTTCGGAAGCTCGAATTTTTCAGGCTTGCCCCATTTTGCAAGCAACCCTTTCAATTCACTGCGGGTGATTGTAACGACACTGCCGTGACGGGGCTTGAAGTCGCAGGCCACGTTTACAGGCGTAAAGTGATTCATGTCTTTGGTTTCCGCGAAGAAGAACTGATTTGTCCACGGACCGTCCGCCATGAAAATCCAGGTATCGGAATTGACGAGCTTGTAAACGGAACTGCCTTCGAGGTTGAAGTCCGTCGTGAGGGAAAAATCGGGGTCGGCTTTCCATTCGCCGCCGACCAGTTTATCGCTCACGGCTTTCTTTTTGCCATCGTAGAAGAGATGGAATTTGCCGTTCACGAACGCGATGTCGCCATCAATGCTTTCCTTGCCGTCCAAGCCCCGGAAGAACTCCTGAGGGGCGCTTTCGAGACCGGTGAAATCAGAGTTTGCACAGGCGTAGAAAATGCGGTCGGGAACGCCGTCATCGTACCACATGGACCAGTAAATCAGGTACTTACCGGCGGTTTTGTCAAAATACACCTGAGGAGCCCAGACATGCTTCAGATTTTCCTGACCGGGATAGAGCTTCTGTATGTTGACGATGGAGTGCGACCAGTTGATTAAGTCCTTGGATTTCATCAAGATCATGGCACGATTGGAGGACCATCCCCGGGAGGACTTCATATCGGTCATAACCATCAGGAACGAGCCGTCTTC
This sequence comes from Lentisphaeria bacterium UBA1732, assembly GCA_002315855.1. Classification (GTDB taxonomy): domain Bacteria; phylum Verrucomicrobiota; class Lentisphaeria; order Victivallales; family UBA1829; genus UBA1732. The sequence goes on from DCIG01000021.1 coordinate 32,296, forward strand.
CGCACGTGTGATGTAGGGATCGCGGATGCCGCCGCTTTCGGAAATTGTTTTGGAGTCGATGACTGGCTTGCCGCTGTTCAGGGCGAAGAAATTACGTCCGTCCGTGCTGACCGCATAGCAGAGCTGTTCTTCCGCAGGGCTGTTGCCCGTGAAGTAGGCGAAAAGATAACAGGTGCGGTCTTTTTCCGCAATGGATTCGCCGAAAACAGAGCATGACGCAGCGAACAGCAGAGCAGCGAGGATTTGTTTCAGTTTCATCGTACATGTCCTTTGGAGCTAAATACAAGTGGTTTTGTTCAGGGGGCTTCCATCAACCGGGAGTCGATTCCGAATCAGGCAGGAACCTCTTATCATGCAAAAAAGATGATGATATTTTTTTGACGGGAGCAAAAAATCTGTACCGCGGAGGTGTTCCACGGTACAGAGGTTGAACTTACAAATCAGGCTTTTGCCTTTGCTTTGGGAGCGGCCTTTGCTTTGGGAGCGGCCTTTGCTTTGGGAGCGGCGGCTTCGGAGATTTCCAAAGTAGCCACGGAGCAGGGGGGCAGCTCGAAAACGAGTTTGCCGTTCTTCACCGCGACCGCAAGTTCGTGCGGCTTCACGGTTTGAGGCTTTTCAAAGGTGTTGCAGATGTCGGCTTTGCCTTCGCCCAGAACCACGCCGGAAACCTTCTTCGGGTCCATGCCCCAGATTTCCAGCTCCACGGGAACCGGCTTGGTGTTGTCGAGGTTGGTTACGCTCACATGGAGCTTGCCGTCCTTCATGGAGGCCGTGTGGGAGAACGCCTGCACGGTTTTCGCGCCTTCGAGGGGGAGCGTCTCGGAGAAACTGGCTTTGCGCACGGCATCCTGATGATCTTTGTAGAGGTCGAAGACGTAGAAAGTCGGGGTCAGGATGAGCTTGCTGCCACGGGTCAGGAACATGGACTGCAAGACGTTCACGAGCTGGGCGATATTCGCCATGCGGACGCGGTCGTTGTGGCGGTGGAAGGTGTCGAACGTGAGGGAGGCGACCACGGCATCGCGCATGGTGTTCTGCTGGTAGAGGAAGCCGGGATTGGTGCCTTTTTCGACGTCGTGCCAGGTGCCCCATTCATCCACGAAGATGGCAATGCGTTTGTCCTTGTCGTACTTGTCCATGACGACGCTGTGTCCACGGAGGATGGATTCCATCATGTTGGCGCGTTCGAGGGTGGCGATGTACTGCTCCTGCGTGAATCCGGTGGCGGGACCTTTGACGGTCCAGTCGCCCGCGAATGTGTAGTGGTGAATGGTGTAGGCATCGATGAACTGACCGGCGCGGTCCATGACGGTTTCGGTCCAGTTCAGGTCGTCGGAGGAGGCCCCGGCGGCAATGCGTGTGAGCTTGTTGTCGCCGTAGTTGCGGACGTAGGTGTCATAGCGTCTGATCTGGTCGGCGTAAAATTCGGCGCGCATGTGTCCGTCGCCCCAAGGCTCGTTGCCGAAGCCCCAGTATTTCACGTTCCACGGCTTGTCGCGTCCGTTTTCCTTGCGGAGGCGGGTCATCGGGCTGTCCACGCCGGCGTTCAGGTATTCGCACCACTGGGACATTTCCTGAACGGTGCCGCTGCTGATGTTGGCGTTGATGTAAGGTTCGGCGCCGATCAGCTCGCAGAAACGCAGAAATTCGTGGGTGCCGAAGGAGTTGTCCTCGGTTACGCCGCCCCAGGTGTCGTTGACGATGCAGGGACGGTCCTTGACGGGGCCGATGCCGTCGCGCCAGTGGTAGCAGTCGGCGAAGCAGCCGCCCGGCCAGCGCAAGTTCGGAATGCGAATCTGCTTGAGGTATTGGATGACATCGTTGCGGACGCCTTCGGTGTTGGGGACTTTCACGCCTTTTTTGACGTAAAGACCGTCATAAATGCAGCGGCCGAGGTGTTCGGAGAAATGTCCGTAGATGTTACGGTTGATGATACCGAGATTGCTGTTTGCATCGACAATCAGTTTCATGTGGGAACCTTTGGTTGTTGTTCAATGAGATTTGAGTTTGTTGAGTTTTCCATGTATACAATACATCTTTGCTGTGCAAATGCAAGCAGGAAATGGAGATTTCAGGATGATTTTTGCTGCGATTGCCGAAAAAACGTTTGTTTCTTCCGGGGAAGATTTGACAAATATTCTTTTCGGTGATATGTTAGTACATCCTGAAAAAAGTGTCTGCTCTTTCCATTGACATTTTCTTCGCCATGAATCACTGAAAACTGTAAAGACGCAAGGTGTATGATGTCTGAGACGATTAATCCTGAAAACAATGCTCCCGCTGATTCAATAGAAGCTAAAATATCAGATTTGTGCAAGCCATGGGATTCAAGGAAAATAGAATCATTACAAGATTTTCTTGAATGGGTTGATACTCAGGAGAATATTCTTAAAATCTTAAATGAGGATTTTGTTTTTGAGGATCAATTTGAAATTTATTACAGGGGCGTCAGTTCCTATACTTATGAGGATATTCCTTCTGTTTTAAGAGAAGAATCTTACAAGGAAAATGAAACCGAATTTATCAGAAAATGTCAGACTGAACGTTTTCAGGAATTTTCGGATGATCAGACAAGATTTGATACTCTTGTGAAAATGCAGCATTACGGATTTCCAACGCGGCTGCTTGATATTACCAGAAATCCGCTTGTTGCGTTATATTTTGCTTCTCAACAGTCTCATACAGAAAACCTTAAGGAAGATGATGGAAAAGTCGAGGCTATTTTTATCAGCAAAACCAAAATTGTTACTGTTGGAAGTGAAGCATGTGCAATTTATTCTTATTTTCCGTTTATTAACGATAATACTAAAAAATATCTACGTGAATTTTATCATACATGGTGTAAAAAAGATACATCTGAATCAAGTTATTCAAGGAGACAGTCTGAATTAATAATTCAAAACTCTCAAAAAGATATTTCTGATTTTGATCAAACAGTGATAAGAAAAATGGAAAATGGTATTATTTCATTTGGAGAGTTAATGAATGTATTTTGTGTTATTCCAAGGATGAATAATGAACGAATCAAAAAGCAAGTCGGTGCTTTTCTTATTTATGGACTTGGTAAAAGCTCAATATGTAAATTACGCGATTTAAGTGAATATCTTAAAATTTGCGATTTTTTTTCTGTCAGTAATTCTTTGTCTGAACAAGATGTTTATTTATGTGACTTAACTAAATCATGTAATTTGTGGGAAAAAATGGAGAATGTATTTAACGTACATCATTCAGTCTGTATGTTATATGAAGAAGAAATTAGAAAATATAAGAACGATTGTGAATACAGTAAAAAAATAAAAGACTCTATTATTCAATTCCCTTTAGATGGACTTTATTATCAAAAAAAAGAATCGTTTCGTAAAGAAATAATAAATCAAATAAACGAATTTGAAAAATATATTTATGGTGTAAAGTACTTATGTTCGTGTGGTTTTGCTCAATCTCGGTATTATCTTTTGGAAAAAAATTTGAATGATTACTCTATCAAGCAAAATATAATTGAAATATTATCTGCCGTATTTTTGGATTATAGACCGAAGATGCCTCGCCTGATTATGAAAGAAGAGGTAAAGGTCGAGCATGGAAAAAAAGAAGAAATTCTTGAGGAATTGTCGAAAATCGGTATTTCAGAAGAGACACTTTTCCCTGAATTGGAACATTATGCAGAATCCCTGAAACGAAAGGCACGGGAAAGGAAAATGAATAGCGGGAAGAAAAAAAAGTGATGGAGGAGATTATTTTTTCACCATCACTTTTTCAAGGATGGCGGTGCATCTGCCGCAATGGGTGCAGTTGGAGGCGCAGTCGACCGCAGTGCCGCTGACATCGCGCATCCAATCAGGGGGGAAGCTCTGATTGTCGATGATGTACGGGGCGAATGACGCGGAATGGTCCGGGTCCATCAAGGTCAGCAGATTGCCGTCAAAATGGTAAGACGCATAGGCATTCACAATCTGCGAGGGGGCATTCACACGGCGCGTGGCGAGTTTGAAAACGTCGATGTACGGTTCCCACAGAGGGGAGTCCTCCGGGCGAATCCAGGTGGCGCGCAGGAAGTCTTCGTAGGCGTGCCGGACCGCATAACGCGTGCGGCAGCGGAAGATGTCGAAATGATATTTCTGTCCCTCGCGGGACTGGTTGATGCGGTTGTGTCCGTGGAGGTTGTCATGGAATGTCTGGAAAGGGCATTCGCGGAGGCATCCGCTGTTCAGCTGCATTCCGATTTTTTTGCCGTGGAGCTTCGCCCATTCGGAAACGCGTCGGACATAGTCAAGACTGCGATGGTGTTCGCGGCTCAAATAAAACTCGTCAAAGAGGTCCGTAACCGCCTCGAAACCGATGGTGCCGTGAATGCGCATATTCACAGAGGCGCGGATGCGCACCTGCGGAAATTCCTGACGGAGGATTTCCGCGATAAAAGGCGAAGTGGTGGTAACAATGTCGGGGAAAAGGTTCTGTCCGCCCATGGCATCCAGCGTGGAAATGACCGTATCCGCCATTTGTGAGCCGACGGCGGTATCACCGTAGCAGTTGCAGTTGAAGAGAGTATCCAGCAGAATGCCATTGTCGCGGCACCAGTGCAATTCGCGGAAGAGTTTCGCACGGAGCGCGGGTGAATCCTCCGGGGCAGGGCGGCAGGAGAGAATGCCGGGCCACGCGAAGAAAACTTCGGAAATACGGTTCACCCACGGGGCGCAAACCTCGATAAAAGGTTCATTGTAGAAATGCCCGACGGCAAGATTGCGTTTCGGCGCGGGAGAGGGAGTGCCGGGGGCGGGATTCGGAATCGGGATAGAGCTGTCCGACATGGGAGAATGTTCCGTAAAAGATGGAGGAGGTACAGGGAAACAGCGGGAGACCGGGAGGATTATTTTTTCCGCTGTGCGAAGAGCCAGTCGAGCGTGGCATAATCGTTGTAGCAGACATCCCAGGCATTATGCCCGATGAGGGTGTATTCGCGGTAGCTGCATTCCTTGTTGCCTGCCGCCTGGAGGAACGTGAAGAAGTCGCGTGTAAGTTCGGCACGGACCGTGTCATCGTAGTCGCCCTGATAGAGAGCGATGGGCATATTTTTCAGGCGTTCCGCCTCTTCGCGCGTGCCGCCGCAGCAGATTGCCACACAAGCGGCAAACAGGTCGGGATGACGTCCGGCAAGTTCAACCGTGCCGTGTCCGCCCATGGAGAACCCGGTAACGTAAATGCGGTCCGTATCGGCCCCGTATTCCTTGATTTTCGCACGGACGAGTTTGTGGAGGTTGGCGAATACGCTGAGGGGATTGATAATGCCGTCGCCGCCGCGCTGGGTATTGTTTCCCCATCCTTCCGTGGCGGGACTCTGCGGGGCAAGCAGAATGACTTTGCAATCCTTATGCGCACGGACATAAGAAACAATCTGCGGGAAGCCGTAGCGAAGCTGGGAACGGTTGTCGTTGCCGCGTTCTCCCACTCCGTGCAGGAAAACGAGGATGGCAGGTTTGCCGGGAGCATCCATATTGAACGCCCCCTCGCGATACTGAATTTTCACGCCGTCGGCATCGAACTGAAACGGGGTCATGCCGGTGGATTTTGCGATGAGTTCGTCTTTCTGCTGCTGGGATGCGCCATTCGGCAGAAGCGGATAGATGGGCTGTTCCTGCCCCGGAGCAAAGGTATTGGAAGGTTTATTCATTTTGGGTTCCAGCAGGGAGCATGACATCAGCATGGCAGTCAATGAAATGCAGAATGCAGTTGAAAAAAGTTTGGAAACGGAAGACATTTTCTCGAAAATCCATGGTTCAAAGAGGTTGAAAAAAGCGAATGCACTAACATACAGCAGAAAGAAGCATTTTTCAACCGAAAAACGCGAAAACGAGGAAAAAATGCGAAAATAAGGAAAAAAGCGGGAAAAAAACAGAGAAAAACAGGGAAACGGGTTTGAAAATATCAAATCATCATGCTATTTTAGATTAGAAATATGAACTGATTTCAATGACTTTTGCAATGACTTGAAATCGGAGCAAGTGTGCGAGATGATTTGAAATCATTCTCCGCACAAAAGTTCATGAACGGCAGGTAATCTTATGAACCGAAAAAAAAGTCTTATGATGAGCGCAGTACTGTGCGCAATCCTCATGTCTGTTTCGACCGCAGTCTCTGCAAACGGAACGGATTCCGCTGCGTCATCTTCGCCCACGACGCTGAAACCGATGTCCGCTATGGATGCTTTCAAGTCCATGAACAGCAAAACATCCAAGAAACTTGAAAAAACTTCCGATGATTCAAGTTTGCCCGAATTTCGCAAGACGTATGAATCCTCGCAGGAAGCATTCGACGGGATGAAAGACAATGACGGAAAAGTCTATCAGAGTTTTGCGAAGCCCGATGATTCTGATTTGCCGGAGTTCCGCAGGAATTACAAGATCGCGCAGGAAGCATTCGACGGGATGAAAGACAACGACGGAAAAGTCTATCAGAGTTTTGCGAAGCCCGACGATTCTGATTTGCCGGAGTTCCGCAGGAATTACAAGACCGCGCAGGAAGCATTCGACGGGATGAAAGACAATGACGGGAAAGTCTATCAGAGTTTTG
>DCIG01000067.1 GCA_002315855.1 Lentisphaeria bacterium UBA1732
ATCCCTCCGGGCGTACCATCCTTTTGATTTTCGCGGGACTTTTGTTCCGCTTTTTTTTGCCCGGCTGCGACAGTTGTTCAGGTCCCGGCCCTGTTATCCCGCAACCTCGAAAAAACTTTCGTTGTGCTCGCGTCAGAAACGATTTTCCCTGCTGTTTGGCACGACTTCCGGGGAGCTGTATCAATAAAATTTCATAAATTTTGGAAAATCATTTGAAAAATGTTCGAAATGGTTGTATATTAAATGAATTTCCAGTGCATTTGTACGTCCTGTGCTCATGATAACACTCTATTTATGAATGCAGTTATTCCGACAGCGAGCGTCGAAAGACGCATGTGAAACCCAATACAACACCTATGACAAGGAACCTCTAATGGTAAAGATCAGACTGAAAAGAACCGGAGCCAAGAATTGGATCAGCTTCAGAGTCGTCGTTTGCGATATTCGCAAGCAGCGTGATGGTATTATGCTCGAAGAAGTGGGATACTATGATCCCCGCCGCAGCGATGAAAAAATCGATGTGGAACGCGTTGAATACTGGGTCGGCCAGGGCGCACTCATGAGCGAAACTGTCAAGGATATCTACGACAGAGCCAAAAACGGCAAGTCCAAACAGTATGGCGTTGCTGACGCTTATACCAAGAAGAAAAACTTCAAGAAGGATGCGAAGGAGGCTTAATGCCGCTTTCCGTCCGTTTATGACGGGAGATCAGCCGTGTCTATTTTTGGTTTTTTCGGCAAAATTTTCGGCTCCGAGGATGAAAATCCATGCGGGAAACCCGCTCAGAATGGTCAGCCCGGTTCCGTAGGAGTGCCGTTGCAGAATCTCGAAGATTTTGTAATGTATGTCTCCAAAATGCTTGTTGATTATCCCGATGAAGTAAAAGTGAAAACCGAAACGGGTGCTGATGATGCGCAGGTGATTCAGATTATTTGCCGTCAAAGCGACCGCGGTAAACTCATCGGTAAGAAAGGCAAGACCATCATGGCGCTTCGGGCGCTCGTTTCCGGTGCTGCCGGTCGCACGAAAAATCGTGTGAGCGTGGAAGTCTTGGACGACGAGGTGGAAGAAGGTCACGTGGGAGCCTGATGTGGGACTCCGCATTGACATCATTACTCTTTTTCCGGATTTGTTTTCTGCCCCTCTCAATTGCAGTATCTTAGGGCGGGCTGTCCGGGATGGAATCGTTTCAGTCAATGTGGTTGACTTGCGTGAATTTACCCATGACCGGCGTAAGACTGTCGACGATAAACCGTTCGGCGGCGGGCCGGGAATGCTCATGAAAATCGAGCCGCTTTACGAAGCGGTGTGCTCATTAAAACAAGACGGGTCGAAGGTGATTTTGACTGGTCCGGGCGGCGGACGCTTTACTCAATGTACTGCTCATGCCCTTTCTGCCGAACAGCATCTTATCTTCATCTGTGGACACTACGAAGGCGTCGACCAGCGCGTCCGGGACCTTTTGATTGATATGGAACTTTCGATCGGAGATTATGTGCTGACCAGTGGCAATCTCGCAGCCTTGGTCATGACCGATGCGATTGTCAGGCTCCTGCCGGGAGCTCTTGGCGACGATTCGTCTTCGGATGATGAGTCTTTTGAGCATGGACTCCTCGAATATCCTCAGTACACACAGCCCGTTGAATTCCATGGCTTGAAAGTCCCGGATGTTTTGCTCTCCGGAAATCATGCCAGAATCGAAGAGTGGCGTCGCGCGGAATCTGTGAATAAAACGCTGCTCATCCGCCCCGATTTGCTTAACAACTAAAATCATTATATTTGGAGGAACAAACAAATGAACATCATGCAGAAGATCGAGAAGGCTCAGTGCAAAGAGTCTGTCCCCGATTTCAAAGTCGGCGATACTGTCAAGGTCTCTACCAAGATTGTTGAAGGTACCACGGAACGCATCCAGAACTTCACTGGTGTCGTGATTGCCCGCAAGAGCTTTGGTATCCGCGAGACTTTCACCGTCCGTCGTTTCCAGAACGGCTACGGCGTTGAACGTATCTTCCCCCTGCACAGTCCCCGCGTGGAAAATATTACAGTCGAACGCAAAGGTCAGGTCCGTCGCGCCAAACTGTTCTATCTCCGCAGCAAAATTGGTAAGGCTGCCCGTATCAAAGAACAGAAGTTCTTCGGCAAATAATTCTCTCTTTTGTCGGATTGCTTTCCTATGGACGAATTTTTGTCCGGCAGCAGTGAACTCCTCATCCATGAACTTTCACGGATTGGGGAGTTTTCTTTTATTGCCGGAATTGATGAAGCCGGACGCGGATGCTGTGCAGGTCCCGTGTGTGCTGCCTCTGTTATGTTTACGGATTTTTCACGAATCCCCGCCGGTGTGATGGATTCCAAGCAGCTCACTCATGCACGCCGGATGGCTCTTCGTGAACGCATCATAAATGAATCCACTGCGATTTTCGGCATTGGGATGGCGGACGCTCATGAAATCGACGAAATCAATATCCTGCAAGCTGCCTGGCTTGCAATGCGGCGTGCTGTGGAGGCGATGCCTGTGAAGCCGGCCTTCCTCCTCGTTGACGGAAATCCGGTCAAAGGTCTGCCTTTCCCGTCACAGTCTATCGTGAAAGGCGATGCCAAATCAGCCAGCATTGCCGCTGCCAGCATTCTGGCGAAAACGACCCGCGACATTTTGATGATGGAAATGGCTGAAAAATATCCCGAATACCGGTTCGAGGTTCACAAGGGATATTGTACTGAATTGCATAAAACCTTGTTGCGCAAGTATGGTCCTTGCCCCATTCATCGTCTTTCTTATGCGCCTGTTCAGGAAGCAATTCATCCCCCTGAACAAATCCAGCAGGAATTTCAGTTCTGACGGCGTATTTCCCCTTATTTTCTCCTCAAAAACAGCTTTTCCCCCTCATATCCCCTTTATTTTTTGCTGTTCTTGGTGTCTGGTTCCGGCGTTAAGGAATTATCCATTGCCCGGATAATGATTCCGTCCTGAGTTTGATAGGCGATTACATAGTTGCCGTCTGTGGTAAATGTCTTTCTGCTGTTTACACGCAGATTCAGTCGTTCTGATTCAGACCTCGACATTCGGAACGTTATGAAAACCGGAATATCTGCTTTTGCCTTGTTGGGCAGGGTTGTTGTTACGGTTGAAAACATTTCTACGGTCTGCGTTCCGTCTTGATTGCGCGTCAGCTTCGTGATTTCTCCGCCTGCTGTGAAGTTTGTATTTGCCGGAATCAGTCCCAGCTTGACGAAGTCATCGACTTTGTAGGTGGTTTCCCAGCGTTTGGCCGTGCGTTGGCGCGAGGTCGATAAATCCTTTTTCGTTTGCGCGATGGCATCCTCTGCTGCCGACGCGCCCGATGAGGTCGCCCGGATCCCGGATGCGTAAACACTGTTTTGAATCGAAAGTGCGAGGCAAAGAAGCAGCACGAAAATGGCCGCTGTCTTACGGATATGTGCAAAATGAAATTTCATGAGACTGTGCTTCCCTGTTGAAAAAATTCAGCCAATCGGCGATAGGTTCGGTTCGAGCATCATTGGTTGCCCTTTTTGAAATTAGCTCTTCAGCTCTTTATTAAAATATCCTGCCATTTTTCTTATTTCAAATGAAAAGTCTGAAAATAATCAATTTTTTCAAAAAGACGGTTCTTTTCTTGCGGAAGGGGACGCTCAGAACTTGTTATTGGAATTTACTGCAATAGTTTTTCTCTTTTTGTTTGACTTTTCTTTTGTCTCATGTATATTATTATTAAAAATTTTTTTGTTCTTTGCCGTATTGAAATAGTTCTGTTCGTTTTGGCAGGATTCTGGTAAAGATGTGGCGTCGTTTTGATATGCTTGCCTCATTTTTATTTTGCGTCTTTGAAAAATCGAATCAGAAGGAACATATTTCGATACGCTCGGGAAATGTACGATTCCGTAACAAATGAATTTTTGCGGTTGAAATAATTCCGACGATTGCGGTTCGCAGTCTGATTGCTTCTCACAATGTCGCCGTTTTGTTTCAAAATGCTGATATTTGTGGAAGAGCGCGAAGAAAAAGGCTTTAACAAAAAGGATTTTTATGAATTATCTCATCAGTTTTTTCAAACAGTTTGGGAGTTTTGTGTCGTATCCTCTTATCGCATTGGTTGTTTCTCTGTTTTTAACGAAAATCTGTATTCGTGTCCTCCCTCTGCTTGGCTATGTGGATGAACCCGGCGGACGTCATATTCATAAACATGCCACTCCGCGTGGCGGCGGAATTGCCATCGCCGCGGCTTTCTTATGCGGCATGACTTTTTTCCTGTTTGACTATATCAGTCCGGATGAAAAATTCCTCTTTCTTCTGTATGTTGTCCCTGCAATCCCGATTATTATTTTGGGCTTGTTTGATGATCGTTTGAACTTGAAATCCTGGCTGAAACTGATTGTCCAGATTGGCGTTGCCCTTTTGGTTTGCTTCTTTTTGAGGAACAGAGAATATTCCCTTTTTAACTGGCATCTTCCGTTTTATATCGTTTGGCCGTGCATGATTGTCTGGGTGATCATTATCATCAATGCTTACAATCTGATTGACGGGCTGGATGGCCTTGCTGCGGGTGTTTCCGTGATTTCTTCCATTGGGTTTATCATCTGCTTTGCTCTGTTGGGGCAGCCGTCTTGCAGTCTTGTGATTCTGGCGATTCTTGTTGCTGCCTGCCTTGGCTTTTTGCGCTACAATTTCCATCCGGCAAAACTCTTCATGGGGGATACCGGCAGTACGTTCCTTGGACTGATGTTTGCGATTTCCGGACTTTTGCTGATTCCTCATCAGGTTTCGCTTCGTGGCTGTCTGATTCCTCTTTTGATTATTGGCGTTCCTCTCTTTGATGTCGCCTTGGCGATTTGGCGTCGCAGTATGCGGAAAGTCTTGAATCCCGATGCTTCCGGTATTATGGATGGGGACAAGGATCATCTTCATCACCGCATCTATCGTAAAACACATAGCCAGCGTCTTACTGCCTTGTTTATTTACATACTCGAAGCGATTTTCAGTGTGGCGGCGATCCTTCTGACCCTTTTCCGCAATAGTGAACCCGGATTCAGTTATATTGTTCTGCTGGTCGCATTTTTGATTGTGATTCGTCAGTTCGCGATGATTGAACTCTTCACTTCCGCTCGCGTGATTCAAAACAGTTTCTTGAAATTTGAAAAAAACAACTACAACAATCTGATACATCCTTTTTCAGATTTCGTTATGATTTGTTTGTCAGTGATGATTGTTTCATTCCTGATGTTCAGGACTGTATTCTGTTTCAAACTTTTTATTTGTGCAATGGCCCCTGTGTTTATTACCATGCTCCTCAGTCAGACATATCGCATTTGCTGGATGCGAAGCGGCTTGAGTAATTATTTCCATCTTGGCTGCATGATTCTGTTGGGCTCCTTGATTTCAGTGATTATTATGTTTGCCTTATGGGATAGAATTATGCCCGGCTGTAAGATTTCCACCCGCAATTATGCCGTTTTTGCTCTCCTTTTTACGCTCTTGAATATGTCATTCATTCTTTCGGAACGTTTCCTCCTGCATTATATTGAAAATTTCTGGTTCGGTGCTGTTTCCCTCCAGAACAATACTGCTCCGCTTGTTCGTGTCGTCGTTTATGGCGGCGGTATCCTTTGCCGGATTTATGTGAACTACTTGTATTCTTCGGTTCTTCCTGAAAAAAATCAGGAAGGCATTATCGGAATCATTGACGATGATAAATCCCTGCGCGGTTTTGCTCTTCACGGCTTCAAAGTCCTTGGTTCTACTAACGAATTGGAAGCCGTTTATCGAACTCATAAGTTTGATAAAATCGTTGTAACTGTTCATGATGTGAGTGTCGCATCGCATGAAAAACTTTTGGCGTTTTGCAAGGAAAAGAACATTCAGCTTGTAAAACTCAATTTGGTTCAGATTCCCTATGAAAAGGCGGTTCAGTCGAATGTTTGATTCGGTGTCTTTTCGGAACAAATAACAGGAGTTCTCTATGATTTATCGCGAAAAAGCATATCCCCGTGCCGCTTTGATTGGCAATCCTTCCGATGGTTATTTCGGCAAGACTATTGCGTTTGTCTTCCGCAATTATTGTGCGGAAGTAACCTTGTACGAGTCTCCGAAATTCGAGATTTTGCCGTCCGTTCTGGATTATAATACGTACACGGATATGGCGAATCTTGCAGATAGCATTGAGCAGTTCGGCTATTATGGCGGAATCCGCCTGCTGAAAGCCTGTGTCAAGATTTTCTATTCTTATTGTGTTTCGCATGATATTCATGTAGCGGACAGAAACTGTACGCTTCAGTATCAGACCAATATCCCGAACCGTCTCGGTCTTGCCGGGTCCTCCGCCATCATTACGGCGACAATGCGCAACCTCATGCGTTTTTACGAGGTGGAAATCCCCAACGAGATTCTTGCAAATCTTGTCCTTTCGGTGGAGCAGGACGAACTCGGTATCAAAGCAGGCTTGCAGGACCGTGTCGCTCAGGTTTACCATGTTCCGATTTATATGAACTTTGACCGTGAGCACATGGAGCGGTATGGCTACGGCATCTATGAACCCATTGAAATCCCGGAAAATCTTCCGCTTTTTGTCGCGTTCCGTACTGACCTCGCAGAAGGTTCGGAAATCCTTCACAGCCGCCTGCACATGGACTATGAGGAAGGGAAACCTGCTGTCCTGGATGCCATCCGGGAGTGGGCGCATTTGACGGATCAGGTGCGGGATTGTCTCTCCAGACATGATTATGCTCCTCTGCATGACCTTTTGAACCGCAATTTTGACCTGCGCTGCGAGGTTTGCAGTTCTTCCATCAGCCCCAAAAACCGCAACATGGTGAATCTCGCACGGAAGCACGGCGCAGCTGCAAAATTCACGGGCAGCGGCGGTGCGATTATTGGCCTTTATCAGGAAGATTCGTTTGAGGCCATGAAAGCTGAAATGCAGAAACATAAAATTGTTGTCGTGAAACCTGACATCATTCGCAGCTGAATCGGGCTTGACAGGCTGATTGGTAGTGAATGTTCGCTCTTTCCATAGAAAGATAATCACCCCATGTCAAACCGGACATCATCGGATTGTAAGTCTTTTCCTTTCGTTTCTTCGATGATTGTTTTTCGTAATGAAGAACAGTTCATCGAACGTTGTTTGCAGTCATTGCTGGAGCAGGATTATCCGTCTGACCGTTATGAAATCCTGCTGATTGATGGGGAATCCACTGACAAATCTCTGTCGCTGATTGAAAATCTCCTTGAGAAGCGTCGTGCCTCAGGACATCTTCATCCGAAAGTTACGCTCCTTTCCAATCCGAAGCACATGCTTGCTCCCGGCTGGAATATCGGCATCAGGAATGCAAAAGGCGAGTATGTGATTCGGATTGACGCGCATGGATATGCCTCGCCTGACTTTATTTCATCCGGCGTTTGTACGATGCTGGACATCGGGGATGCCGTATGTGTTGGCGGTACCATCCGGACCGAATGTTCCAATCCTCGTGCTCAGATGATTGCTCATGTCCTGTCATCGCCCTTTGGTGTGGGCAATTCCAAATTCCGTTATGCCACGGAGCCTTCCTATGTGGATACGGTCGCTTTTGGCCTTTATCGCCGCAGTATCTTTTATCAGGTCGGCTTTTTTGACGAAACTTTGCGGCGTAATCAGGACAATGATATGCACAACCGCATTCATCAGGCGGGCGGCAGATTTTATCTGAATCCGGCAATTCATTCCACGTACATTTCCCGTGCCAATGTGAAAGCTCTTTTGAAACAGGGATTTCAAAATGGCTTATGGAATATTCTTGTCTTCAAAAAAGACCATGGCACTTTCCGTATGCGTTACCTGATTCCGTTGATGTTTGTCTGCGGCATCCTTGGTGCATTGCTGCTTGGCTTGATTCACCCTGTTTTCTGGTGGATTCTGCTTGCAGTCCTGGTGTTCCATCTTTGCCTTGGCTTGTTTTTCGCGTTCAGGAAAACGCATGATCCGCTTCAGATTCTTGCCATGCCGTTCCTTTTTATGGCGTTCCATTGCTCTTATGGCATTGGTTCTCTTGCGGGAGTTTTTTCTCTGCTGAAAAATTGCTCTTTCCCTGAAATCATGCTTGAGTGAGGAGATTTTGAATGACCCGACTGGAACAAATCGTTTCTTTTATTCGTTCTGTTTTTTCAGAGCCTGAAAAAATGATTATTCTGCATGATCCCCGTTTTTGCGGGAATGAGCGGAAATATTTGCTGGATGCTATGGATTCCAATTTCGTATCCAGTGTCGGTGAATATGTCGGCAAATTTGAGAAAGCTGTTGCGGAATACACTGGTTCGCCTTTCGCTGTTGCGGCAGTCAATGGCACCGGTGCGCTTCACATTTCTTTATTGCTTGCAGGGGTTCAGCGTGAGGATGAAGTCCTTGCACAGCCTGTCTCATTTGTTGCTGCATGCAATGCGATTAGCTATTGTGGTGCCAGACCGGTGTTTGTGGATGTCGATCGCGACACAATGGGGATGTCTCCTGAGAAATTGGCGCATTTCCTGAAACTCAATGCTGTGAAAAAAGCGGATGGTTTTACATACAACAAGACGACAGATCATCGTTTCGCGGCAATTGTGCCTATGCACACGTTCGGGCATCCCTGCCGGATTGATGCGATTGCAGAGATTGCTGAGCAGTACAATATTCCGCTGGTGGAAGATGCCGCCGAGAGCATGGGATCTTTTTACAAAGGCAGGCATACTGGCTGTTTTGGACAGTTTGGCGCAATCAGCTTCAATGGCAATAAAATCATTACCACGGGCGGCGGCGGTATGATTTTGACTGATAATGAAGAAAAAGCGAAGCTGGCGAAGCACATTACCACTACGGCGAAAGTCCCCCACCGCTGGGAATATCGCCATGATATTACGGGCTATAATTATCGTCTGACCAATCTTGCCGCGGCTTTGGGGTGCGGGCAGATTGAGCAGCTGGAAAAATTTGTCCGAATCAAACGTTCTTTGGCGGATCAATATGCGCAGTTCTTTGCTCATTTGGGAATCAAGTTTAATTCCGAACCGGATGAATGCCGTTCCAACTACTGGCTTATGGCTGTCATTTTGAAGAATCGTTCCGAACGTGATGAATTTCTCACCTATACCAACGACCATAAAATCATGACGCGTCCTGTTTGGATTTTGAATAACAGACTTGACATGTATGCGGATTGTCAGTGTGGCGATTTGTCGAATGCCGAATGGCTGGAAGATCGTGTCGTGAATATCCCAAGTTCCGTCATCATCCCTGACTATTACAGCAATATCGGACGGGGACTTTATATGAATAGCTTATCCTGTGGAGGTATCCTATGACCCCGAAAAAACGTTTTTTTGATTTGCTGATTGCTTCGATTGCATTCCTCCTCCTTGCATGGATTTTCATCCCCTGTATGGTGATTCTTTTGTGTACAGGCGAACACTACATCTGGTTTTTCCAGAAGCGGATTGGTTACAAAAATCAGTATTTCCATATCTTCAAATTCGCGACCATGCTGTATAATTCCCCGAATATGGAAAACGGTAGTATTACCATCCGTAATGACCCGCGTATTCTGCCCTTCGGCAAATTCCTCCGCAAAACGAAAATCAACGAACTCCCCCAGATTTTCAATGTTTTCAATGGTACGATGAGCATTATTGGTCCTCGTCCTCAGGTGGAAGCAGATTTTTATCGTTTCCCGAAGCACGTGCAGGAACACATCTACGATTCGGTCCCCGGAATCACCGGCCTTGGTTCGCTCATCTTCCGTGATGAAGAACGCTATTTGTCCCGTCCCGGTGTTGACCCGGTTCAGTTTTATACCGATTACATTGCCCCCTACAAAGGCGAGCTGGAACTCTGGTATTTGAGTCATCGATGGTTTTGGGTCGATGTCAAAATCGTTTTGTTGACTGCCTGGGTGATTCTCTATCCGAAAAGTACTCTTCCGTTCCGCTTCTTTGAGGGGATGCCGCCCCGTCCTGATTGGATGAAGAAAATGGACGAAGAAGACGATACAGAAGGAACTCCGTCATGCTGAATATTTCTCAGTTTATCAGTTCGCAGATTACAGGGCGTCCTGCTTCCATGTTCCTCCCGGACATCGAAGCGAATCGGGAGCGTTTGAATGCGCTTGTCAACGGCAAAAAACTTCTTGTCATTGGCGGTGCCGGCACGATTGGCTCTTCGTTTATTCGTGCCATTCTGCCGTTTCGTCCTGCCCAATTGGTCGTTGTTGACCTCAGCGAAAACGGTTTGACCGAATTGACGCGCGACTTGCGTTCCACCTATGGCATGTACGTCCCGGAGGATTACCGCACGTATCCTCTGAATTTCGCCGACCCTGTTTTCGAGAAGCTCTTCCGGCAGAACCATGGTTTCCACATCGTTGCGAATTTCTCTGCTCACAAGCATGTCCGCAGTGAAAAAGACCGCTGGAGCGTTCAGGCTTTGCTGGAAAATAACGTCCTGAAAGCCCGGAGACTTCTTGACCTCCTGTCTGAGTTCCCTCCCGAACACTTCTTCTGTGTTTCCACGGACAAGGCGGCGAATCCCGTGAATATCATGGGGGCAAGCAAACGCATCATGGAGGATATGATCATGGCGTCTTCGGACAAATTCAAGGTTTGCACCGCCCGTTTCGCCAATGTCGCGTTTTCCAATGGCAGCCTCCTTGCTGGTTTCATCGAACGCATGATGAAGCATCAGCCGCTTTCTTCTCCCTGCGATGTGCGCCGCTATTTCGTTTCTCCTGAGGAATCCGGACAAATCTGTATGCTTGCCTGTCTGCTGGGGCGCAATCGCGAAATCTTCTTCCCGAAACTGGGGGAAGAGCAGATGATGACGTTCAGCTCCATTGCAGACCGTTTCCTGCTTGCCTCGGGCCATACCCCGAAATATTGTTCCTGCGAGGAAGAGGCCCGCAGATTTGCCGCTGAAATGCCCGAAGACTCTGAAGAATACCCCGTTTATTATTTTAAGTCCGATACCACGGGCGAAAAAGATTTTGAAGAGTTTTACGTCCCCGGCGAACACCTCGACTTGAATCGTTTCCGTGCCTTGGGAATTATTGATTCTGTTCAGCCGCGCCCTGTTGCGGAACTCAATCGCTTCTTCAGCGAACTTTCTGTGATTCTTGACCGTCCTGAGACCACGAAGGCTGAGATTGTCGCCTGCATGAAACAGTATCTCCCGAACTTCATGCACGAGGAAAAAGGCAAAAACCTCGACCGGAAAATGTGAAAGATTGTAACTCCTCCATAAAAGACAGAAACAAATATAAAGTGTTTCACTTCAGTCTTTTTCTGTGGAAAACAGAATTCTTGTGGGAATGGGAAGAATTTTTCCCCTTGACTTCTTTTGAAAATGATGTTATATTAAAAAAGAGGAATACTTTTTCTTGAGAGCTGATTTCAAAAGTCTTACAGGGAGCTTTGAATTTAGCTCTTGAGTAAGTGCTGGTCCTTTTGTAGATCACTTATCTGCAATAAAAGAAATCGAGTAACGACATCATTCAATTCATATTGATAGGGGATGCGCTATGCCGCTATTAAATTATGAATTGTTTTTTGGAAAAGCCCAAAATGACTACCTTAAAACCTTCAACTACCTTAAAACTTTCAATGTGCGAAGAGAAAGATGTCCCGTCTTTCCTTAGTACCCTTTTTTCGATGAATCAATCGTTTTGTATTGATTTTTCTGTATCTCCCTTTATGATTCCTTTTGCTATTCTTTCCCTGTTGATTTGGATAAAAACTCTGCAGAAACACGGGAATGAGATTTGGGTGAAAAACTATAAAAAGTGTATTTATTGGCAGAGAATGGATTTCTTTAAAATGGTTAACATTCCCATTAATGAACATTTTCAAAGAAAACCCGGTAAAGGTCGTTTTATCCCAATTACTCTGATAAAAGAAACAACAATCCAAACAGGTGATTTTGCCGAAATGTTTGCCTCAAACGTTGCTCCTGATCAGGCTTCTTTGGATTCGCCTGAACAAACAGGGGTTTACGATTACATGTGTTATGCTGTTTCTGAACTGGTTAATAATGTTCTTCAACATTCTCGTGGACAGGGGTTTTGTTTCGCACAAAAATATCCCAGAGAAAATAAAATTCGGTTGGCGATTGCAGACAATGGAATCGGAATTAAAGAAAGTCTGAAAGATTCACCTCATTATCGTGATACCGATTTAGGGGCAATTCAGAAAGCAATTGAGCCAAATGTTTCAGGACGTGCTTGGAAAACAGTCGGAACAAGTGAAAATGCTGGTGTCGGATTATCCCTTTTGGTTGAAATCGCAAAGATTACCCGTGGGGATTACTTTATTCTTTCAGGCAATGCTTTATGTTCATCTCAAGGAAATTGTCAATTTAACAGTTCTATTCAAGGAACTGTTTGCGGCTTCACTTTCCCCATTGAAAGTGTTGCAAATAAAATCTTTAATAATTCAATCCTTCAGGATGCAAAGATGAAATTGAATTTATTAAAGAATGATGATGAAAAAATCTTTTCGGAGGTGTTTCAATGAATTATATGGTTAATCTTTTTGAGAAATACGGACATTTCTGTGCTGACGGGAGTAAAGCCAATGCTTTTCTCAAAGAATCAATTATCCCATGGATGAATGATAACCCCGGTGGCATTTTACTTCTCAACTTCGCAAATGTCCAGCGGATGAACAGCTCGTTCGCAAACGCATTGATCGGAAACTCATGTTATTTATTCGGGTTTGAAAGAATTCGGGTTACTGACATTAAGCCTGATTTGAAAGTGATTGTTGTCTCTGCGTTATCCTATGGATTATCTTTGAAAGAGGCGGAAAAGCAGTCCAAAGCATAAATCTTTGAATCTTACATCCAACTTTTTTTCATTTCCCCTTTTTCTTTCCCATCATCATAAAAAAGACCGATTCTTTTACGGAACCGGTCTTTTTTTGACGACATCACATGAAAAATGCCTGTCGTGATAATCCCTATTACTTGTTCAGATTCTTGATGCTGTCCTGAATGGAA
This sequence comes from Lentisphaeria bacterium UBA1732, assembly GCA_002315855.1. Taxonomy (GTDB): domain Bacteria; phylum Verrucomicrobiota; class Lentisphaeria; order Victivallales; family UBA1829; genus UBA1732. The sequence goes on from DCIG01000067.1 coordinate 13,015, forward strand.
GCATTGGTTTTTTCTGCTGCATCGGATGCCTTTTGCGTCAGCTTCTGGAGACCATTGGAGGTCGCTTCGGTGGCGTTGTCCAGCTTTTCTCCGGCGGTTTCTTTCTTTTCGCAGGAAGCGAAAACGAGGACGGAGAGCGCAACTGCTGCGATGAGTGAATAGCGTTTCATGATTTTATCCTTTCATGAAGATATTTGAGGCATGATAGCCTCCGGTTGGAAGAGTGCCTGTTTGATGAAACCGTCAGTGGCTTGGAACTGTCCGAAAAGCAGTTCGGAATCAAACTCGGCTCTCATGTAATTTTTTTGTTAGTTCAAAAATGAACCTGTATCTTACTTTTTCGGTTTGATGGTGAGCAGGAACCCCAGCGCAAGACTGAGGAATGCGCTCATCAGAACGCGATAGTCAGGCGGCAGGCAGAATGTAATGGTATGAGCCGGAATCCAGAATACCACGATTGTTTTCAGCATGTACGAGCCCCACACATGCTTGTCAATCCCTTCCAGATATTCCGCCCCGCCAATCCATTTCTTGCGGTTGATGCACGTGTTGAACCAGTCATGCGAGAGCATCATCGGGAAGCAGAAAATCAAGTTCAGCCACAGCGATGTGGAGAATCCGGAAATAATCTTTTGTCCCAAAGTCATTTCGTGGTAGGGCAGGGCTTTCCCGAACGGCCACAGCGAAGTCCCCAGCATTGCACCTACGCCTTTCGCGAATGCCGCAAAAGCGAACGTGAACAGCATACCGTACAGCCCCCATACCAGAAATTTCAGAAACAATCCCGGCGTCTTCCAGGACCCTGTGCGTCCGCGTACCTTGATCATTTCCCCGAATGTCGCAAGCAGTGCCACCTTGAAAAATCCCGAAATGTACGGAAACGCGTTGACCACTGCGCCGAATTGAATCAGCCCTTTCCCCGTGAATCCTGTCCAGACGAGGTGTCCGTCCTGCATGGCAAACGGAAAGAATGCTGCAATTGCTGCGTATGCGACGAAATAGAGAATTGCTGCAAAATCGGAAGGACGCATTGTGAATAATCCTTGAGTTGGTTGTTTTGATATGTTTTGTTGCGAAAATGAATGTTCTGTAACTGTTACTTTAACTCATTATGATTGTTTTTTCAACCTCTTTTATCGAAAAAAGAAAAATATTTCTTCACCTCTTTCGTTTCGATTTGATTTCATTGCTCACTTGAAGTATATTAATAGGGTGTCTCTCTAACTCAAAGGTATTTTCTGAATATGATGCAGTCTTTTTTTCCCGGTCAAATGGCTCTTTCCACATTCTCTTTGGATGACCCGAAGAAACGTTTTTTGACCTGCCCGAAATGCGGTGAGCGTCTGATTCCTGCTGATGTCGAGAATTATTCCCGCTGCCCGTTCTGTGATTATCTGTTCGTTCATGATGATGCCTGGGATGACTTCATCCTCGCTCCGGTTATCAGCTCCTGGGAACAAAGTCAGAATCCTCTGACTGTGGTTTTTCAGTCTGAAATCCCGAAAGAATGATTGTCCTGCGTACAATGCACCTCCTGACACGGTGTTGATAAGTCTCCGGAAAAACATCTGTATCCCCATTCATTTTGCCTCCTTTTTATATTCGATTCCCTCTTGCCTGAAAAAAATGACTCCCCATAAAAGGCGCAAAAATGCTGTTTTTGGACATCAATAATTTACAATTCTATATCAATGAGTAAGTTAATGCGGACAAATCTTTCGCTCCCCCCGATTCCTTCCTCTTTCGCATTTTGCTTTTGCCTTTGATGCTTCTCCAAAAGTCCGAACCCGAAGTCCGTCCGGAAGGGGCGTTGCCTGAATTTTTTCTTAAATCCTTTGCGGAAAATAACTTTTTCGCTTGACAAATCTGTTCTTTTGCAGTATATTATATGACTTCGCTGTTCCTTAACCCGATTAGGAACGCGGATAGTTCCGGGATCTGGCAGTTCCGGTGCGCTTCCACTTTTTCACATTTTGAACTGAAATGACAACAAAACAAGGATCTATCCTGTTATGAAATCCTATTTGGCCAAACCTGGCGATATCGAACGTAAATTCGTCGTGTTCGATGCCGAGGGCGAGACGCTCGGCAGACTTGCCGTCAAGATTGTGAATGCCCTGCGCGGCAAAGACAAGCCCACCTTTACTCCTCATGTCGATACCGGTGTGAACGTAATCGTCATTAACGCTGCCAAGGTCGTCCTGACCGGCGGTAAAGAAACCGGAAAAGTGTATCTGCGTTGGACCGGATGGCTTCAGGGCCAGCGTGCCGAAACCGCCGCTCAGATGCGTGAAAAACATGCTGACCGCCTCATCCGTGAAGCCGTCTGGGGCATGATCCCCCACGGTCGCCTCGGTCGCGCTCAGTATCGCAAGCTGAAAGTCTACGCCGGTGCGGAACATCCGCACGCCGCACAGAAACCGGAAATCGTGAAGTAACGGAGACCATGAGCTATGAATAAGCAGACAGCAATCGCCACCACCGGCCGCAGAAAATGCGCAAGTGCCCGTGTCCGTATCGAAGAAGGCACTGGTATCGTCATCATCAACGGCAAAAAGTTTGAAGAATATTTCGACACCGAAGCCCTCCGCGGCTACGTGTTCCAGCCACTCGCTCTCATTGATGCAGTCGGCAAATTTGATATCGATGCCTCCGTCGTCGGCGGCGGCAAAGCCGGTCAGGCCGGCGCAGTGCGCCACGGTCTCTCCCGCGCTCTTGCGAAATTCAACGAAGATCAGTTCAAGACCGCCCTCAAGAAAGCCGGTATGCTTACACGCGACTCCAGAGTCAAGGAACGTAAGAAACCTGGTCAGCCCGGCGCTCGCAGACGCTTCCAGTTCTCGAAACGCTGATCTACGTTTTCGGGAGATCCGGCAATTATGCAAGAAAAAATTCGTGTCGCCATTGTCGGGGCGGCCGGTTATGCAGGCGAAGAACTTCTTCGCCTGCTTTCGCGTCATCCCCTGGCAGATATTCGTGTTATCACCTCGCGTCAGAATGCCGGCAAAGATATTGCCGATGTTTTCCCGCGTCTCTCCGGTACTGGCTTGAAGTTTTCCATGCCGGATGTCAGGGAAATCGCCGCTTCTTGTGATGTCGCGTTTTTGGCTTTGCCTCATGGCCTTGCCCATGAATTCGCTGAACCTCTCATGCAGGCTGGCTGTGTCGTGATTGACATCAGTGCGGATTTCCGCCTCCGGTCTGTTGAGCAGTACAAAAAATATTACAAAGTCGATCATCCTGCACCCGAACTCCTGAAAAGTGCGGTCTATGGCTTGCCGGAACGCTATCGCGAGCAAATCCGTCATGCCGACTTGATTGCATGTCCGGGGTGCTATGTTACCAGTGTTCTTCTCCCGACGACTGCCGTTTTGGCTGCCGGGTTGGCGAAACCTGATGGCATTGTCGTGTGCAGTATGAGTGGTGTTACCGGCGCAGGTCGCAAAGTTGACCTCCCCTACATCTTCCCCGAATGCAATGAAAGCGTTCGTGCCTATGGTGTGGCGGGGCATCGCCATTTGCCGGAGATGGAACAGGAGCTTGCGGTCGCTGCCGGCGTCCCCTCCCTGTCCATGAATTTTATTCCGCATTTGGTTCCCGCAAATCGTGGTATCCAGTCCACCATCATTTTGAATCCGGCGGAAAAGTGCAGTACGGAAGCGGTTGCGCAGGCATTCGCCGATGCTTATGGCACCGAGCGTTTCATTCGCATTCTGCCGCCGTCCAAACTGCCGGACACCAAGCATGTTACCATGACCAATATGTGCGAAATCGGATTTACGTTCGATGAACATACCGGCAAACTGCTCCTCTTCTCCTGCATCGACAATTTGACCAAGGGGGCTTCAGGTCAGGCCGTCCAGAATTTCAATATCAGGTTCAACCTCGGCGAGACCACTGGTCTTCTCTGAAAGAGACGTTCAACGCTCCCCGCAGTCTTTTGAAATCAGCTCCTGAAATACCCTTGACGGCGTTAAGCAATGTAACATCCGGCGCAGAAGCATCCTTGCTTTTGCGTCTTTTTTTCACTTCGCGGAAATTCTTTTCCGCATTCAGAGGGACTTCCAATGAATCCTGACAGCATTCTTCCCGTTTCGGATCTTCACTTGCCGTGTAAATTGCATTTCGTCGGAGTTGGCGGTATCGGCATGAGCGGACTTGCCCGGCTGTTCCGTCAAGCTGGCTGCGAGGTTACGGGGAGCGACCGCAGCCTCGGTCATCCTGAAAACGAACTTCTTTTCTCGAAACTTCGCCGTGCCGGGATTGCGCTTTTCCCTCAGGATGGTTCTGTCTATCGGGATGCCGCCCGCATCCCTGATGCCATCGTTCTTTCCACCGCCATTGAAGCTGACAATGCTGACTTGGTTCATGCTCCTGCATCGGCACGTCGGCTTCATCGTTCACAGGCGCTTGCTCTGGCGATTTCCATGCTGCACGGACGCCACACGATTGCCGTAACGGGCACTTGCGGCAAAACCACGGTCAGCAGCTGGATTGCGGATGCTCTTTATCGTTTGCACGCGGATCCCGGTATTTTGACGGGCGGCGCGGTCAAACTTTTCCGCCGTGACGATGCCGTCGGCAATGGCTGCATCGGCAGCGGAGCGGAATTTGTCATTGAGGCGGATGAAAGCGACCGCAGTCTCTTGAATTACACGCCGGATACGGCTGTGATTCTGAATATCGGCACGGACCACTATTCGCGGGAAGAGCTTGCCGGAGTTTTCCGTCGGTTTGCCTCTTCCGCCTCCTCCTGCGTGGTCATGGGCTTGGAGGCGTTTCAGGAAATAGGTCCTGATTCTTTCCCGGCGGACAAACGTATTGTCCTGTTCGCCGCGTCTTCGGATGCTCCTTCGACCTTTGCCTCCCGTCCCGTTTTCAAGCTCGACTCTTACCTCGTCGCAGATGGCTGTGCGTGGTGTTCCTTTGCCGGCCTTCCCGAAATCCGTCTTCCCATGCCAGGACGCCACAATGCCCTGAATGCGCTTGCCGTCTATGTTACTCTGCTGGAACGCGGCTGTCGTCAGTCCGAAATTTTGGATGCCGTTTCCGGTTTCGCCGGTGTGGAACGGCGTTTCGACAGAATCGGTACGATGCCCGAAGGGGCCGCCGTGATTGACGATTATGCGCACAATGTGGAAAAGGTCAGCTCTTGCATTCGTGCCGCGCAGGAACTTGCCGGCAATCATCATGTCTTTGCGGTGTTTCAGCCGCATGGGTTCAGCGGCTTGCGTTTCATGCGTCGGGAATTGGTGCAGACTTGGCCGCATGTCCTTCGTCCCGGTGATGAACTCTGCTTCCTTCCTGTCTATTATGCGGGCGGTACTGCATCGTTCACTCCCACCAGCGATGAGGTTGCGGCGGACTGCCGGAACAATTCCTCTGCTCCTGATTTCATCCATTCTTTCCCCTCCCGCGATGCTTTGGCCGCATATCTTCACGAACATGTTTCCGCAGGCGATCAGGTCGTTGTGATGGGGGCACGTGATGCGTCTTTGTCTGTTTTCTGTAAATTTTTATGCGAAAAATCCTGATTTTATTCTGAAAAATGGATATTTGCGTTTGACAAATTTGGAAAATGATATTATTGTTTAGGCATTGGAGCTGATTTCAAAAGCCTTTTGACGGAGAAAACGGAAGAATCTTCGTTCAGTTTCAGGAGTAGTTTGAGGCGGCGGCTTGGATTTGTAACCTCCGAAAAACACTCTCCCGGAAAATGCGAAGAGTTTTTTCTTGCTCTCCGCATGGCTTTTGTAATGAATCGAATGAAAAAACGACTCTGCAACGTGCCTCTCCATGGCCATCGAAACATGAAATAATATGATGAAACAACTTGAACCTCGACCTTCGCAGCGAAAAGCAATCCTGCGTGCCGGTGCGGCTTTTTTGGGTATCTTCGGCCTCGTCCCGTTTGCATATTCTGCGGGCGAAGAAGCCCGGCGCGATATTCAGTATTCCCAATTGCTGAATGATATGGGATTTTTCGATTTTTCGGAACGTTTCCTGAACACCCGTATCACGGAAAATGGCGCGGACCGCGTTACTTACAACGTTCAATTGGCGGATACCCTCCTGTCTCAGAACAAATTCGATGATGCAAAAAAAATCATTGATTCCGTTCCGAAAAATTCCCCTGAATACTACGACGGGGCAGGTGCGCTGGGCGTTTATTATTTCCAGCATCAGGACAAGGAAAAAGCGCTTCTGTATCTGGAGCCGATGTACGAATACTACAAGAAGAACAAGGTCGATCCTTCTCTCCACGAACGCCCTCTGGCGGCCCTGCTGAATACCTATTACCAGACCGGAAAGGATTCCAAGGCGCAGGAGCTTCTCGAATGGACGCAGGGCGGCGATGCTGACCGTCGGGCTTCCGGCTTCAACAAGGCGATGATGCAGATGAGTCAGGCGGACAATCTGCGTCAGGCGGAACAGCGCATTCTGGATGCCTATGAGCATAAGATTGCCAATGCCAAAACGGATAAAAGCAAATCTTCCGAAATCACTTCCCTTGCCTCGAAAGTTTCGGATTTGCTTGATAAGATTGCCCGCAAGGACGGCAATGTCGAGAATAACCGCAAGCAGCTGGAAGATACCCTCAAGCGGATTGGCGATCTGCTCGGCATGGATATGGACCCCGTTCGCAGGATTTACAGCATGGATGCGGAACGCCGGGCTCGCATGATTCGCCTGAAAAATCGCAGGCAGTTGAACAAAAATGACCTCGAATCCCTGAAGAAAGTCAGCAAGGACGACTGGCATTCGCTCATGACTGCCGCCTGTATGGATTTCCTTGGAATGCAGTGGGGCGGTCAGAATATTATGACCGCGTATGCTTCTGCTCAGTGTTCCCGCTGCTTCTATCTGCTGGGCTTGTACGAAGATGCCGCCGAAGAGATTCTCCGGTATGCGGATTTGTATGATGCTGCCGATGCCGCCCTCGAAGAAATCAACCGCAAAAGCGAATCTCCCTCCGCCGATGCGAAATACTGGTCCGGCAAGGCGAACAAAGCGATTGCCGACAGTGCTTATGCAGATCGCTCCAAAAGCAGTGAGAAGAAACAGCAGGCGCAGACCTATTATACACGTGCGTTCAAGTACTTCGGCAAGCTCGTCAAATACTACCCCGGTTATCCGGAAATTCTGGACGCTTACGAAGACTTCAAGCTCGTTACTTCCCGTCTCAGCGATCTGAATCCCACGAAAAAAGCATCCTATCAGAAAGAATTTGCTCAGGTCCCCGTCCCGAAAGCCCCGGAAAACAAACATCTCGTTTCCGCCTGGGCGGAACAGAACTTCATCAGCAAGCAGTATGACCTCGTGCTGGAAGAACTTCTCCCCGTCCTTTCCTCGCATCACGGCGGACCTGCCGGCATGAGTGAATTGCTGAATAAAATTGTCCTTTCCTATGCCTATCTCGGAGATACGCTCCGGGCTTCGATTTTCGGAAGCTACATGGCGACCTCTCTGGAGCAGGACGATTTCGTCAGCACGGCTCTGATGAATGCCGGGCATTTGGCCTGGGATCAGGCAGGCAAGGAAAAAGACGAGGTGAAAGCCGCTCAAATGCGTTCCGATGCCATGGAGCTTTACCGCAATTTCCTGAATGTTGACCTGCTGAATCCCATGTCTGCAAATGTCGCTCTCCGTGTCGCTCGGGAACGCTTCAATACCATTGCCCGTGTTGCAGAGAAGCTGAATTCTTCTTCGGACCAGACTGTTCGCGCCCGTTTGCGCCTCGAATACGATGACGCCATTGAGAATGCCCTGAATGCCTATGGCCTGATTTTCAAAAATTTCGGCAGCAATGGCGCATTCATTGCAGAAGCCTATTTGCGTTCCGCTGACTGCTATACTCTGGTTGATAAGTTTGAAGACTCTGTGGCTATGCTTCGCAAATATATGGAAGTCGGTGTCGACAATCCTGCCGTGATTGCGGTCGCCCGTGAAAATATCTCGGAAATGCTTTCCCGTCAGGGAGCCAAGCTGAAAGACAGAGCGGAAAATATGCGCGAATCCGGTGAAGCGGACGGCGCGGCGAAAGCGGATGCCCTCCTCGCGGAATCGAAAAAAATCTATCTGGATGCCGTCGCAAACCTCAGGGAATTTGATAAGGAACAGCAGGCAGGACGCTACAAAGAGGCCGCGAAAGACCCCGTCTTTGAGAAAACGGTGAAACGTGCCGCCGCTCTCCTCCCGTGGCTTTATGACGGCGCGGGCGATCAGGATAAGGCGATTGCCGAATTTCGCAATTATGTGAAGAAATACCCGAAAGACTCTTTGACTCCTGCATTCCTGATGCGGATTGGCGTGATTCAGGTGGAGCAGGGCAAACAGGAAGATGCCCGGAAGACCCTGACCGACCTGGTCGCTCAGTATCCGGATGCCGCAGAAGCCAAAAATGCAAAATTCTACCTCGCCCGCAACCTTTACCAGAACGGCAGTCAGGGCGCGGCGGTTTCTCTCTTTGAATCCATCGTCAACAGTGCGGAAGCCAGAAATCTTTCGATTTCCTCCTTGCGCTGGCTGACCGATAATCTCCCGTCTTGTTCCGATCCGTCTCAGGCAAAATCCGCCTGTGCCATCGCCCTGAAAGTCGGCGAACAGCTCTTGCAGAAGATTACGGACCCCAATCTCCTTGACTGGTTCTCTGCCGATCGTGCCGCCGAGTTGACGCGCGACAAGGCGCAGCAGGCGAAAGTCCTTGCCCGTATCGAACAGAAAATCCTCATCGGAGCCGGAATTGCCGCCGCCGGGTGCGGCGACTATGCCAAAAGCATTACCTATTTGGAGCGTATCGAGCTGATTGATGCGAAAACTCCTTACTTCTTCGAGGTTCATTTCGCCATGGCCGAAACCTATTTCAAACAGGGCAAAAATGATGATGGACGGCGGGAACTTGCCAAAATTTCCACCCGTGCCAGCCAGTTGAACGATTTTGCCACCTACAATAAGGCGCAGGTTCTTTGCGGCGAATCCTATCTGAAAGACAATGCTGTCAACAAAGCGGACGCCTGTTTCAGTATCGTTGCTCTTTCGGCGGATGGCGGCGAAGAAGCCGGTGCTCCGAAAAAAGACGCTTCCCCTGAGGAAATGCAGTATCTCGAACAGGCGGTTTACCGCTATGCTTACACCTCTGCACTCCTTGGCAAAAATGCCGAACGCGATTCCGCCTCGGCTCTCTATCGGAAATTATGGCCCGAAGGTAAATTCCTGAAAGATTTGGATTCCCTTCCCGCTTCTCAAGCTCAATAACTTTTTGAATCATATATCGAGGCTCGAATCATGAAAAAAATCCTGACCTTTACACTTTCTGCTCTTTGTCTGCTTTCCGTGCAGTTCGCGGCGGACGCTCAGTCTGCGTCCTCCAAAAAGCCGGCAATGATGCTTACCGATGGTACGATGTTGAACACTGCTATTTTGGAACGTACCCAGAGCGGCGACTACCGTTATGCGGAGTCCGCCAAGGCTGATTCCCCCCGCCTGACCGTCCGCAAGAACCGTGTCAAATGGGCGTGGATTCCAAAACCCGATGACATCGACAAGGCGGATGCTTTGCTGAACGATAAAAAATATGCGGAGGCCAATGCCAAATTCGCCGATGCCCTGAAAGAATACGGCTCTCTGGGATGGGAACCTTACTGCAAAACAAAGCAGGCGGAGTGCCTTTCCGCTTTGAACAAGGAAGCCGATGCCGTTTCCACCCTCGAAACTCTGCTCAGTTACAAAGAGGAATCCCCTTACAACGCCGCCGATTTGAGTGCCGCATACGAACTTCTCTCCAAATTCTACATCAAGCAGAAAGCCTATGACAATGCCATGACCATCCTGAAGAAGCTCCTCTATGCGGATGGCGATGCCGCTGTCGGTGCCCTGATTGCCCGCGGCGACCTCCTGACAGCTCGTTCGGAAGACACCGGCTCGGTCAATGACCGCCGCGATGCTTTCAATTCCTATGCTCAGGCATGTTTGATTTATCCCTCTGCGGCTCGTGCCGCCGAAGCTGCATTCCGTGCTTATCAGACTCTTGTCAACCTCAGCGATGCCCGCTCCAAAGTTTTTGCCGACCTGCTGAAGAAGAACTATCCGAAAAGCACCTACACGGCCCAGCTCCCGAAATAATCCTCAATCCCGTTCATTCATAATTTTTTTCATAAGGAATACACCATGAAACACTTGTCCAGTAAACATTTTCTTTCGGCTTCCATGATCACTCTTGCAGGTCTTCTGCTGACCATCCCCGGTTTCGCCTATGCTCAGTCCGCCGAAGCCGCTGCGGAAACGGAAGCCTCATCCGGCGGCGTCAGTCTCCTGTCGGTTATCTTCGGCGGCACCGTCATGGATATGATTGTGTGGCTGTTTATCTTCCTGACCTCTCTTGCCACGGTCGCTCTGATCATTGACTCCTGCATGTCCATCAAGGTTACGAAAATCATGCCGATGGAACTCGAAGAAGCCGTCCGCAATGCGCTCAATGAAGGCGACTTGACCGCCGCCATGGAAGCCTGCGAAGCCACGCCCTGTCCTCTTTCCAATATCCTGATGGCCGGCTTCAACAACATTCAGGAGGGCTATGATGTGATTCTTGACTCCGTTTCCTCTGCCGCCGGAATCGAAACCGAAAAGCTGATGCAGCGCGTGAATTACCTGAACCTCTGCGGTCAGCTCGCCCCGATGTTCGGTCTGATGGGTACGGTTACCGGTATGGTGTCTGCGTTCGGCAACCTCGGTTCTGCCAAAGGCGCCGCACAGTCTGCCGCACTTGCTCAGAATATTTCCAGTGCCTTGTACACCACGGCTGTCGGTCTGTTCATTGCCGTCCCTGCCATTCTGGCGTTCACGTTCATCAAGAACAATGCCGCCAAAATCATCCTCTCCATGGAGAGCATGACCTACGAACTCATCAAAACTTTGAAGAACGCTGAGGTCGAAACTCGATAACGCATCGGGACAGGAGACCCATTATGTCCAAACTCAAACAACGTATTGCGAATACCGAGGCCGCTGAAGTCCCGATTTCGAGCATGATTGACATAGTCTTTCTGTTAATCATCTTCTTTATCGTGACGGCAACCCTCGATAAGGAGGCCGAGGACCAGGCGATTATCCTCTCCGAAGCCCCTCATGGCCGCCCTGTTACCAAGCAGGACCCCCGCACCGTTACGATTAACGTCCGTCAGGATGGCACCATTACCATGGGCGCACGCCTCGTTTCCCCCGCTCAGATTACGCAGATGCTGGAGGATATCAAACGCACCGCCGATGACCCCATGTCCATACCCATCGTCATTCGCGGCGACCACAACGCTCAGCACTATCATATCAGCAAGGCTCTCGAAGCTGTCAAGGCGACCGGTCTTTACAAGGTCAGCCTGACCGGACGAAAGGAAGATTGAGGTTCACTTATGGCTAAAAGAGAAAAAACGACTGTTGCGCCGCCGCCCGATGCTTCTTTTCCCCTCTCCAGTATGATTGACGTGGTGTTCCTGCTCCTGATTTTCTTCATCCTCACGCAGAAACCCATCGTCGAAGACGTGCAGATGAATGTCCAGCTTCCCGCCCCCGACCCCAGTAACAACGAACTCCCCGCCATCCCCATTACCGTGGAGGTCAACAAGTACGAGCGCGACAATTTTGACGAGATTGATGCTCGTCTCGCCGCCACTTCCGACCCCAATGAGCAGGCGAAGATTCTTTCGGAAGTCCGGGCGTATTATGTGCTGAACGGTTCTGTCCCGATTCCGCTGGATAAACTCCGCACTCACCTGACCAACATCGCGAAAGGCGATGCCGATTCGACCATCATGATCAAGTGCGATCCCAGCGCAAAACACCGCAAACTGGTTCTCCTCCTTGACCTTTGCAGCGATTTGGAGCTGAACTCTCTTCAGCTTGTGGAGAATCCGGCGCGTCCCTACGTCCCCGATCCCGTCGAAAAACGGTGAGAAATCACAGAGCTGATTTCAAAAGTCCTGCCGGGAGCTTTGAACGTATCTTCGGCATTTGCCGGAAGAGCGTTTTCGGCGGTTGCTTTCCCCGTGGCCGCCTCAAACGGCTCCCGACAACGATGCAAAGATTCTTTTTCAGTCTTTTTGGCAGTAACTTTTGAAATCAGCTCATTTATCTTTGCTTGAGACTCATTTTGTCTGATTCCGTTTGCGTTTGGGAAAAATTTTACTGAAAATACCTGTTTTTTTTCAAAAAAAAGCTGATTTGACCGGATTTCAGACTTGAAAAAGAAAATATCTATAGTATAGTATTAAAAATTGAAGCGGATATCCGCTTTTCCCCCCTCATATTCGATACGAATATCAAGTATCTGCCGGATTTTCCCGAAAGATGTCCGGTAAACAAAATGTAAGGAACCGAACTATGTCCCACAAAACTCCGAAAGTGCTGTTGACGGCTCTTTGCACGCTCGCGTGCACCATCGGCATCGTGAAAGCCGATCAGCCCGTTATCAGCCACGTGTACACGGCCGACCCGAACGCTTTTGTGTTCAACGACCGCATCTACATCATTTGCAGCCATGACATTGCCAATCAGCGTGGCTACGACCTCTTCGACTACGAACTGGTCTCCACCGATGACCTGCAGAACTGGACCGACCACGGCTTCGTCTTCTCCGTCGGACGCCGTCAGGGCCCGTATGGTCAGGAAACATCCGATGCTCCTTGGGCTGGTCACTGCTATGCTCCCGGTACTGCAATCCGCGATGGCAAAATCTATCTTTACTTCCCCGATGGCGGTTCCTCCATTGGCGTGGCTGTCGCTGACAAGCCGGAAGGCCCCTACAAAGATCCGCTGGGAAAGACCCTTATCGCCGGCAACGTTTCCAACTATCGTTCCGCCTGGCTGTTCGACCCCGCAGGTTTCGTTGATACCGATGGACGTGCATTCGTGTACTACGGCGGCAACGGTGAAAATCAGGCCCGTATCCTCGAACTCAACAAGGACATGATCAGCCTGTTCCCGGAAGCCATCCACCACAATGTGCCCCGCTTCTTTGAAGCCTCTTTCATGCACAAGTACAAAGGCAAATACTACTTCTCCTACAGCACGAACTTCAGCGGCAGTTCTGCCCGTATCGACTACATGGTCGGCGATTCTCCGACCGGTCCGTTTGAATACAAGGGTATCATCCTCGACAACCCGAAGCAGAACCTCGGCAACAACAACCACGCATCCATCGTCGAATACAAAGGTCACTGGTATATCGCATATCATGACCGCAAGCTCGCTATCGCCAGCAATCTCTCCAACAAGAGCGATTCCCGCAGCGTGAACCTGGATGAAATGTTCTACAACGAAGACGGCACGATCAAGAAAGTCGTGGAAACTGAACACGGTCCGAAGCAGCTCAAGAACTTCGACCCGATGCAGAAGAGCCGTTTCGTCACGATGAACAAGTCCGGCAAAATCCTCACGGATGAAGAAAAACAGCGCGAACAGATGCCTGCTCTGAAGAGCACGCTCGGTCCCAATAAAGAAACTGTTCTTGCCAGTATGCAGAACAACAGCTGGATTCGTGTTTCCGGCGTTGACTTCTCCAAGAAGCCCAACGGCGGTACTCTCAAGTACAGTGCCAAGGATGACAATACCTCTATCGAAATCCGCAAGGGCGCAGTTGACGGCGATTTGCTTGCCACAGTTGCACTCCCCAACACCAACGGCGAATGGAAGGAATTCACTTTCAAGCTGGACAAGGCTGTTGACGGCGTCTTCGATTACCTCTATTTCGTGTTCAAAGTCAAAGGCTCTGCCGCAGCGGCATCGACTGTTGCAGCAGCACCTGCCGGCGGAATGGGCGGCTTCGGCGGCGGTATGCCTGCCGGTGGTATGGGCGGCTTCGGCGGCGGAATGCCTGCCGGTGGAATGCCTGCCGGTGGTATGGGCGGCTTTGGCGGCGGAATGCCTGCCGGTGGAATGCCTGCCGGTGGTATGGGCGGCTTTGGCGGCGGTCAGGGCGGTCAGCGTCCGCAGG
>DCIG01000033.1 GCA_002315855.1 Lentisphaeria bacterium UBA1732
CCCCAACATTTATTATAGAGCCATAATTTCTTATCATTTCAGAATTTTATCCCGATTCTTTACGGAGTCGGGATTTTTTACTTTTTATTAACAATTTTAAATTCATCGGAGATATACTATAAGTATAGACGAGGTGATTTATATGAATTTCAGATATAGATTAATGCAGTTTATGCAGGGAAGATACGGCGTAGATAAAACCTTTTATGTATTATTCTTTTTCAGCGCCGTATTAGCAATAATTAATACATTTTTCAGATTTTGGGTAATACAGTTAATCGTTTACGGTATTGTAGCCTATGCGCTATTCAGGTGTTTGTCAAGAAATATTGATGCAAGAATAAAAGAAAATGATTTTGTAACAAAAAAATTATTTACCGTTACACAAAAATATAATGCCTTTAGACAGCAAAAAGCCGACACAACACATATTTATAAAAAATGCCCCAAGTGTAAAGCCGTGTTGAGATTACCCAGAAGAAAGGGAAAGCATACAACTACCTGTCCGAAATGCGGAAATGTTTTTAATGTAAGAGTGTATAAATAACCTTTGTTATTTTCAGTTTAATTCTATATTAGTTACAAAATTAAAATATTTAATTGAAATTCCTTGACATTTTAATAAATATACTGTAAAATACCATTGTTCGCGGGTGTGGCGGAATTGGCAGACGCGCTAGCCTTAGGAGCTAGTGTCACCGATGTGCAGGTTCAAGTCCTGTCACCCGCACCAAACAAGAATAATCCGAACCTTTTACCAATAGGTGAAACGTTCGGATTTTCTTTTTACTTTGATTATCCGAACTTTAACACAAAAATCAAAAAGACGGAGGTCAAAGAAAATGACAAACACAAAAGAAACGGCAAATCTCGGAAAATGGAGCAGGTTGCATTATGACTACCTCTACCGCAATAAAAGAATGGTCATCAATGTAATGCGGATGAAAGGCACCCTGCAGGCGTATTTGGAACAGTTTGATACCGATACCCAAGATAGCTTTGAAAAGCTCGTAAAACGCACCGCAGAGGTCGAGAACGTCACGGAAGAACTCAAAGCAACAGATCAAATAGAATGGATTCGCCGAATGAACAATATCCGCAAACGCTCAGAAGAGTTTATTCTCAGCGAGTATGTTTATCAGTAAAGTAAAAGGCGAGGAGTAGTTTGCTCCTCGCCTTTGCTGTTATTTGTCTTCGATTACATACATGTGATTGTTGTTATCGTTAAGTGCTTCTTTCAACTTTTGCTTTTCTTTCCATTCGGCAAACTCCTTTTTGCCTTCTTCGGATTCAAAGAAAACACGAATGTCCGGCAGGAATGTCGCGGCAAGAGATTCAATCACGTCTTGCGGTATGTCGGTATATTCGCCTCTGCGATTGCGGAAGATTGACTTAATCCCTACCCACATTCGCTTGAAGAATCCGCCGTTTTCATAATCGTAAATATCTTTCCAAAGCGGTTCGATTCTTTGGGCAATTTCTTTGCAAAAATCTGATTTCTCTTCATCGGATATAGACTCTGCATAATCCTTGTTCTTATCAACCAAATAATCCAATATTCCGTTTTCGGTGTACTTCAATAAGATTTTGTTTTTCATCAGATTTTTCCTTTCGGGGTTTTAGGGGTGCGGGTCTCCTGTGGAGACCTCTGCCGAAGGCAGAAGCACTGACCGAGCCGGCAGGCGAGACTGCCCTAACAAGTGCCGAGCAAGCGGCAGTATTTGGCATGCCAAATGCGTTGCTTGCGAAGGCAATGTCGTGTGGACACAAAGACGATGCTTGCCGAGCCATGCGATGGGTTGAGATTGCGGCACTGAGCATGGCGGGAACGGTTTTTACCAAGGAATCAAAGCGCCAAGTGAGCGCACTGCGCTGATTTAAGAAGAAGGTCATGTCTCCGAAGAGAATATTCCCGCTCCAAAGCCGGTACAGGCAGTAGCAGAACGAACCCATGGTTACAAACATATTGAGCAGTGAAAGCGCGGAGTTCGTTTTTATCTGAAAGAGATTATATTCCTTGTTATGCTTTTTTACTGTGTCTGCCAATCACGCGGCCGTCCGGAAAGAACATCCCACACGCTGAATGCCTTGACAGTATCCATATTGTAGAAAGTCTCGGTTTCAAAGCTCATCATTTCGCTGTTGAGTTCCAGTACCCTCTGTCGGTATTCCTTCTGCCGCTTCATAATGTACCGGGACATGAAAAACAGGATCGGTGCGGAGCAAAGGCCGATCCACGCCATAATGGGATCCATGCGATACAGCACCGCAAAGGTCATGACGAAGGTGTAAACACTGATCAGAATGTCGGGAATCCAGGAAATGGCTTTTTCGCTGACCGATTTCACATCGTCATTGAAACGGTTGAGCAGATCACCGTGCTTGTATTTGTTCAGCTCGTCCCAGCGGACGTCCACAATGCGATCGAAAATCTCGGCCTGAATGTCGTTATGCACATAGATTGAGATATTCGTCTGCAACCGATTTCGGATGGCATTGAAGCCGATATAGACAAGCTGCGTTCCAAACATCAGACACAAAAGAAGCACCAGCTTGTCCTTCTGACCGCCGGTGATGATATTGATGGTCATGGCACTGACATAAGACGATGCAACATTCATGGTAGACGCAAACAGTCCGAGGAAGGTGTACAGCAGTACAAACCACTTATAGCGTTTGGAATAGGCAAGAATCCATTTCCAGTCATCAAAAAACTCTGAAAAGGTTCCGTCTGTGATTTTATCGAAGAGCTTCTGCACAGAATCACTGTGGAAAAGCCGATTGATTCCGGTATATTTCATGTTCATTTTCTCAAATGCAGCTTTCGCAGGATTTTTCCGGCAATGCGTCTCGGTAGACGGTAATATTTCAGCACAAAAAAGCGCAGGGGGTACGTAGCACACCACAGATACACGTACAGCCGATACCCGAAATCCGTGACGCTGACCGTTTTTCCTTTGCGCCTGACGGCCGACAGTACACCGAGGATGTTTTCCTCCCTGACGGTTTCACCGCCGATGCAGTTGTCCCCCACAATCCAGTAGGTGCCGTTTGGATTGACCTTTAAGACACGGTGAAGCACATATTCTCCGCGACCCTTCACATTCGGCCTGCGGAACAGTGCCACATCATACTTTTTCAGTCGCTCTTTCGGGCGATTTTTGATATAGATAAAATCCCGTCCTTCACGAATAAGGGGGAGCATACTGATACCGACATTTTTGTACAGCAGGCTTCCCGTTTCATCGAGGACTTCTTCAAAGGTTTTTGTTTCTGTAATTATCATAATATGTTGTCAATCACACAAAACAAAATTGCCGAAATGGTAATCATCCAAATACATACACTCTGCCTTGCGGAATATTTTTCTTTTAAAACGATTCTTGCACCGAGAATTGCCATTACGGGATACGCCAGATACATAATTTCAGAGCGCACGGCATCAAAGGATACGGCAAGTATTCCCATAAAGATTTGTGTGACAAAAAGAATGGAATACAATATGGAATAACGGTTTACTATTCGGAAGGGAAGCTTTTCTGTTTTGCTTTTTCTATGAAGAGCAAAGCAGAAAAACGGCAGAGGAACCAACATACAAAAATACACCGTCATTGTCATATCGACTGCTCCGATTACCCCGGAATCAAGGAGCGTATCGCCTATGAGAGAATCTCCGCATCCAAGTACAACCGCCAGCAAAACGATCATAACACCGATGACAGTGCGGCGTTTTTCTTTGGCGGTTTCTGCCAATATGCCCTTTTTCCTATTTGCCATTGTATTGATATTCGGCAGAAAAACCGCAAACAGAATAATAAGGCATATCAGGATAAGTCTTGCGGGAATCAGCATATCCTGAACTGCATTGAGCTTTCCGAAAATCAAGTTGATAACAACCAGCCCCAAGGAAATCACTATGCCTTCCAGACTACTGATGGCCTCCATGATCGCCATTCCGACATAGTGCAGACTGAACACATACAAAAACTCGGACAATACTATGCAAATGACGGCAACAATAATCATCGGATGTTCAAAAAGAAGCATCCACGGCGCAAGCCCGCTTTCTCCCAGACCGAGAAAATACATCAAAAGGCCTAAAACAGATGAGACCGTCATAACCGAAATGCGGAGCTTTAAGGGAGCAAGCGCATCCGATTCGACGGCCTTTTTACCGACAATATCTGCCGCTGTCAGTACGACCATGCAGAGAAGAGAAAATAATATCCACATACTTATTTACCGAATTTTGATGCGGCACGGCGTTTGTGACGGCGGCATTGCAATTTATGCCGCAGTTTGGACCAGAGCGGTTCCAGCAGGAACACGGCAAAAGTGACGGCGAAAAACACGCTGATGGAAAGTGCGCATTCCTCCACATGAATCGTCCCG
This sequence comes from Lentisphaeria bacterium UBA1732, assembly GCA_002315855.1. GTDB lineage: Bacteria > Verrucomicrobiota > Lentisphaeria > Victivallales > UBA1829 > UBA1732. The sequence goes on from DCIG01000033.1 coordinate 4,393, forward strand.
TCATCCAGCATACCGATGATATAGGACAGGCGGAAATAAGAGAAATACACCGATTGATCTGGAAAAAGAATAGAACCGCGATTGAATATATATGTCAGTGCCGCCGTGAGCAGAAAGAGAAACAATGCGGTGAGATTATAGAGGTAATAGTGCCGCATTAAGTGTGTACGGTGTCGGATTTTCCGTGCCATCCGATACATGAGTACCCCAAAGCCCAGAAGGGAACCAATATGCACCGCAAAAGCGAAACCGTATCCCCGCCTCAAATGAACCAGCAAATAGGAAAGAAGTGAAAAGACAATCTCACAGGCGAGAATCATGGCATAGCGCAAAAAGACCTTTTTAAGAGGTCGGGTCTTCGTGCGGGCGGATTTTTTGCTGTCGGTTTTTGTTTCCAAACTCGATGGAACCTCTTTCACGGTTCTTCCTCCTGTTGTTTTTCGGTCATAGCGTGTCTTGTTAAGCAAGGAGCCCGTATTGGCACAGAATGCCCAGCACCTTTTCTACATTATGGCAGATTTGCGCCTCGTCTGCGTCGTATAGCTCCTTCATTGCCGCAACAATTTCATCCTCGGTCACGTCATTTTTGAGAATTTCAAGAATATCGGCGGTGGTTTCGTTCATGTGCAACACGCCACGGAACTCGTCACCGTCGTCCACGGGCACCGCCATGGGGCTGCCGTCTATCTCCATCATTTCCATTTCATATTTCAGTTTCATATTCTATCTCCGTCAACAGTTTGGATTTTCGTCGTTTTCTTTCTCTTGTGCGGGGGTTTTTCGCAGAAAGAGAGCGTAATGATCCCGCATAGCACGCTGTGTGTCCCGGATGTCTGCCTGCGAAAGCTCCTGTGAGCAGAACCGATCCGTCTCGCACAGGTTCAACTTGATGCAGGAGGGATACAACGGACATTCGGCGCATACCGGGAAGGTTATCGGCTCGGCAAAGCATTTCAGCTCCTGTCCGTCCGTGACGCCCGATTCCAGATCGCCCACATAGTGGGAATCCGTGTAATGCTCGCACTTTCCCAGCTTGCCGGAGGGGAGCACCGTCACGGAGAATGTATTGTCAGCCATACAGCGATGGGCAATAAGTCTTGGCAGCTTTCCGGAAACCGGATCAGATGCAAAGCTGCGGATGAGGTTCTCCAACGACGCCTTTTTTTCATTCAGAAGGGCAAGCTCATCCGCCCGGAAGTGAACCGGTTCCATGCCGCAGCCATCAAAAAGCAGACACGCATAGGCACCCAGATGGCTTTTGTCCTCAAACCGCATGGCAAGCTCTTTTACCAGCATTTCGAGATCGTCGGCATTGTGCAGACCGAGATTCAGCCGGATGCTGACCTGAATCTCATTTTGCAAGAGAAGCCCGATGTTGTCCAGTACCTTTTTGAAGGGACTCTCGCAGGGGGTCACATACGCCTTTGTCTGGTTGTAGACCGTTTCCGTGCCGTCGAGGGTGATCTGGATGTTTTTCAGCTTCCAGTTCTCTTTGGCGCGTTTTACGGTTGCTTCGTCAAAGAGATAGCCGTTGGAAATCATGGATGCGGAAAATGTTACATTTCGCTCCATCAGGGCGTTGGAAATACGGTCAATCTGCCGGACACCCACAAGAGGCTCTCCGCCGAACCAGCCGATGCGCAGGGGCTTTCCGCCCCGGTGCGCCTCCATGAAGTCCACAAGCTTATCCGCCGTTTCGTCCGTCATGGTTTCCTGCGTCCGCCCTGTCTCATAGCAGTAAAAGCAACGGGCGTTGCAATATGTGGTTGGGAGAATGGTGTAATCTGTGATGTTCTTTGAGGATTCCGAAATTTTCAGTGCCCGCCGTAGGGTATCCACGCTCTTTTTGTCGTCCACATCGACTTTCACCAGAAAATGCTTTCGGATGAGGTCATCCATCCACGGGGCATAATCACAGGGCAGAGAGGAAACCTTGTCCGCTTCCTCTCTGTCAAGCCGTATCAGTTCACCCGTCATGGCGTTTTGGAGGAGGATTCCGTCCTCCGTTTCCGCAGGGATAGTATAGGTTAATAAACGATAGGCTGTGGGCAGAATTCTACCTTCGCCCCACAGCTTCGTAATTTTATCGTTTGCCTTTTTGATTATGCGCATTTACTGTTACCTTTTTTGCCTTTTGCGTTCAGATACTTGGAGTGCTGGTTCCAAAGCTCATCCCAAGATGTCAGACCCTTACCCACGGCGATGTTCAGATAGGACTGTCTCCAATCGGCAGATTCCTGCTTGGTAAAGCCGGAATCCTTAGGAATATCAAACAGACCGTAAGCTGCAATATCCTCTGCCAGTACCTTGTCATCTGCCTTGAGGTTCTCATCAAACTCGTAGAGGTTCAGCAGATAATCTACATCGTCCGCCACATTCAGCATACCGTTGGCAACCATGTTGAGGGTCTTTGCGGTATAGATTTCATAGTAATCGGCAGCTTCCGTTTCGTGGGTGACGCTGACGAGCTCCACATAGCCATGCTCATCGGCACTGTAAAAATGCTTTCCGATAAACTGCTCGGCGTTTTCTTCGGTGAGCGTCACATACTTACGGCTTTCCTGTTCAAACAGGTCGTGCTCGCCGACAATAGAGAGTGTTGCACCGTTATCAAACCGGAGGGTAAATGCGCATTTCGGTGCTTCGCCCTGATACGCATACAGCACAGGGTTGCCGACAAAGCACCCTGCCTCATGGTCAAAGGTCAGAACAACATCACCCTCGCAGATGTCCTCAATGTTTTTCACAGAGCCGTCTGCCATGGTGACCTTGGTGCCTGCGGTGAGGCATGCACCATCATCGTAGCAGAAACCGTTAACGCATGTGCAGTCGCTGTCGCATTCGACGGGGGCACAACCACCTGCGGTAGGACACCCACTCGTCGCAACAACATTGTCATTATCAAATAACACAACATTCAGTTCGGCTTCTTCCAGTGTTTTCAGTTTCTTGGTTTTCATGATCAATCTACCTCATTTCTTTTTTTTTAACCACTGTGTGATATGCCGCCCTTGCGGCTTCATCATCCATATTACAGCCGAGACGGTAAAGCTTTACGGCCGAGAATTGCTTTACCATGCCGACTGCTTTTGCAAAGCTCCCGTTTCCGTCGGGAATGTGGGTCTGATTGACGAGGGTTTCAAAGCAGTCCTTCAGCGCAATCTCCTCAATATGATTCGTTTTGTCCCGTTCCAGAATGCAAACGGCTTCCAGCGGCAGCATTTCGTTTATGCCATAGTTTTCTTTTCCTCGCCATGGACTGCCGCAGGCATAGATTTTCCCGTTTTTAAACAATAAAAGCGGTTTGTCTCCGTTGAGAATATGGCAGTTTGGGACGTTTTTCTGCCACAGTCGGCAATGGGTTGTCTTTCCCGTGCCGGACTTCGCCGTAAAGAGATATGCCCGTCCGTCCACCGCCATCACAGCTCCGTGAACAAGTATCACATCGTGAGCCAGAAGCTCTGCTGTGACCTTGCGGCACAGTGCCAGCGTTTCGAGATAATGGGAGGAAAAGCGTGTTTGTTTTCGTCCCTCTTTTTTCGCTTGATTTATGCTGAGTTCCCGTTCTTTTCGTATATCCGCTCTGCTGATTGAAACGGATAGTGCAGGAGGCTCGCCCGAAAGATAATCCCGACAAAATGTTTTTGTCTGCCGATACAGCGCATGAACCTCTATCGGTATGTCGGCGAGTTTGACGGTAAATCCGATACGCGGCTTTCTTGCTATGAAGCACATCTTTCCAAACATCACCCGCCTTTCCACATACCAAGTAAAAAAGGCATACCGCCCCCGCATTTTTCACAGAGCGCAGTTACGCTTTGCTTGCTTGCTTGCT
>DCIG01000055.1:0-3633 GCA_002315855.1 Lentisphaeria bacterium UBA1732
AAAAAACCCTGAAATTTGCAAAAAAAGATCACTCGTTTCAATCCCCGCTCCCCCCCTCTTGCCCGCACTCCTTTAAAGATCGTCTCCTTCTTAATATTCGCAATTTTTCGATTTTTCTGTCATCAGATCAAAAAAAAATTCCGATATTCGCAAGTCCCCGCGGCAACCGCCGGGATATTTTCCTTTTTCCCCGACTTCATGGGGGGAGTGGATTTCCCTATTTTCTCGCTGTTTCGGTCATAATGTAGATGCTCACCCCTGCCACCGGATGTCATACCGGGGCGAGGAAGCAAAATTTTTCAAAAAATTTTTTGCGGGGAAAAATTTGCATTGCGCTTCCTCTTATCCTATATTAGGTATGCCAAAAAGTTGCCCCCCCTCATTGTCACAGGAGAACGAAAATGAGCATCCAAAGCCGGCAAGCGCTGCGATTGATGAAATTCGTCGCGGAAATGAGGAGAAACAACTACCCCAACGCCAGCAATTTCGCAAAACTTCTGCGCGAAGCCGACATTGATGAAAATATTTCGTGCGCCTGCAGTACGCGCACTATTATGCGTGACATCGAAACATTGCAAAACGATTATCATGCCCCGATCGAATATGATGCCGCCCGACGCGGATATTTCCTGAGAGACCGGAATTGGCGTTTCACCGCCCCGATTCTCGACGACAATATTTTGAGTATGGCGCTCCTCGGCACGAAGCTGTCGTCCGACATCTTGCCGGAACCGGTCAAGCAGAAGGTCGATTCCGCCGTGGGAAAGATGTTGACGGAGCAATCCTCCTCCTTTTTCGACCAGACGATGATTGAATCGCTCCTCTGCGCCACGGGGATCAAGGCGACGGTCGATCCGCTCGTTTTCAAAAAAGTTTTCGACGGTTGGCGGCTCCATCAAACGCTTGCTTTCCAATACCACAAACCGGATGGTTCGGTTTCGAAGCGGCTTTTTGAACCGCACATCATCGCCTTTCACAACGGGATATGGTACACCAAAGGGTATGAATCCCGCAGCAAAGAGGTCAAATGTTACGCGATCCAGCGTATCTTGGAGCCTTCCTTTGGCGGAGATACTTTCGATACCGATAAAAAACTGATTGCAAGCACGCAAACCAACGGCCTTTTTGAGTATCCCAAAATCGACGCAGTACAACTGAAGTGCGATGCATCCGTCGCCTTTTATCTATACGAACACCAAAAAAGCAAAAAGTTCAAGATCGAGCAACAAGGCGACGGTTCGTTGATCGTGACCTTGAAACCCTCCTTCGAGCACGATGTCATTCGCTGGGTTTTAGGCGAAAGCGGAAAGATCGAGGTACTCTATCCTCAATCTCTCCGCAAAAAAATCGCATCCGTCGGGAAATTGATCTGGGAAAAACACAAGAAGTGACTATTCGCCTTTTTTGCAGGGGATCATGTATGACTTCGACGCCCCCCGTTTTTCGACAAAAATGAGCATTTTCGGGAGGACTCATAAAAAACAAGAAAATCTTACAAAGCATCCTGGGCTTCTGGTTTTTCGCAGAGTATATTAAAAGTAAGAAAATCTTATTTCAAGACTGATCTCTACCAAGAGCAAAGTGGAGGTCTGCCGAGATCCCGATGACAATAAATTCATTTCCTGCGCGCTGGATGGTCGCTGCTGTATGATTTATGCATTACTTCGACACGTCCCCGTGTCAGCTTCTCAACAGTCCAAATGAACAACGCGGTGCATTGCAACAAATGCCGTCAGTATCTGAGCGACCTCATTTATCACGGATTCAAGATTTTTGCGAGAAAAAAATCCCCGAAAAACAAGAGTTCTTCCCCTGCTTGTTCAACGATTTTTATCCCCCAACACAGGCCATTTCTGGTCAGGTTTATTCATACATCAGTTGTTTGTTGCCATTTCATTCGGTGATTTGTGGAATTGTGCCGGATCAGAGCGGCGACAGCTTGGACACCATCTCCTTGTGGAGGTCGAACTTTTCTCCGTCAGCCACAAAGGGACCGTCTCCAATCGCATGAAAGGTACGGCGCTCGGTACGACTCGTATTCTCCCACGCTCGGACGCATTCCGGATTTTCATTTTGTATGCTTCACTATGCCTTAAAATAGAGAAAAAATGGTAATTCTACCGAAAATTCTTCATTCGATGCTTGAAAAAATGCTTGCGCCAACTATATTAAGTAGAGAAAAAGTGGTATTTTAACCAAAAATTCTTCATTTACAGGTGGTGCTATGAATATTGAAAGACCAGTTTACCTTCAGAGATTGAAAGATCGTATGCACGATGGGATGATAAAAATCATTACCGGATTGCGCCGAAGCGGAAAATCGTACCTGCTCTTTGAACTCTTCCGCCAGGACCTTCTTGAATCCGGAGTTCGTCCCGACCACATCATCGGGCTGGAGTTGGATGCGCGCAGCAATGCAAGATATCGTGATCCGGATGTTCTGCTGTCGTATCTCTCCGAAAAAATGAATGCGGACGGCATGTATTACATCCTCCTTGATGAGGTGCAGATGCTGAAAGATTTTGTCTCCGTTCTGAACGAATTGCTCCACTACCGCAATGCGGATGTGTACGTTACCGGCAGCAACTCCAAATTTCTCTCCTCCGACGTGGTAACGGAATTTCGGGGACGCGGCAATGAGGTGCGTATTCATCCCCTTTCGTTCTCCGAATATTATTCTGCATTTCAGGGGTCCCGGGATGAAGCATGGCAGGAGTATTTGACCTACGGCGGACTGCCCCACATTCTATCTGTGAAAAGCGATGACCAGAAAATCGAGTATCTTAAAAATCTGTTTGAGATGACCTACATCAAGGATATCAAGGAGCGTAACAGGATCCGGCACGTGACGGAAATGGGCGTTCTGCTGGATATTCTTGCATCGGCAACCGGATCGCTGACCAATCCGCTGAAACTGTCCAAAACCTTCCGTTCCAAACGCGGAAAAAAATTTCCGGAAAGCACCATTGCCCGGTATTGCCAGTACTTGGAAAATGCTTTTCTGGTCAATAAATCAGTCCGTTACGACATCAAAGGCAAAGATTATATTGATACCCCGTTCAAATACTATTTTGAGGATGTCGGTTTGCGCAATGCCCGTTTGGATTTTCGCCAGCAGGAAGAAAACCACATCATGGAGAACATCATCTACAATGAACTGCGGTATCGCGGTTTCTCCGTTGATGTCGGCGTAGTGGATATCCGGGAAAAACAGCCGGACGGGAAACTGGCGCACAAGCAATTGGAGGTTGATTTTGTCGCCAATTCCGGAAGCAAACGCTATTATATTCAATCGGCTTTTGCCATGAATGAACCGGACAAGGAGTTGCAGGAAAAACGTCCTTTCACGCGGTTTAATGACTCTTTCAAGAAAATCATCCTTGTCCGGGACAACATCAAGGTACGCCGTGATGAAAGCGGGATTATTACCATGGGGGTATTGGACTTTCTACTGGAACCGAACAGTCTTGAGATGTGATTATTTCAAATGAAGAAAAGAGAACTTCCTTTCAATACGAATTTATCTGAATACGGCGAAATACTCAGTCGATAAAGGAAACGCTCATTGGCGTAACGGAGCAGCAGATAGTTGTAGTTCCACTTATTCTGCCTCGCCAGATTATGGAGTTTCGC